>CAWHZJ010000015.1:0-96729 GCA_963833765.1 uncultured Solirubrobacterales bacterium
GGGCCGTGCCGCGATGAACGCTCGGATCACGGCTTTGCGCTCCCTGCGCGCCGTCGTAACGCCGGCGGGTTGCGGCAGCCACAGACCAGCTGGCTCTTCAGGCAACGCGCTCTCCCATGACGGGCACCGGGGCGTGAGATTACTCCGGCGCTCGCGCTCCGCGCGGCTGATCGGTCGCGGGAGCCTGCAGAAATTCCCAACATGCGAAAAAAGCGCTGGCCCGCCGGGGCAGGCGTGGCGTGGGTCCCGCTCTGGCGGGCTCCAGCCGGCAGCCGATCGATAAGCTGCGCGCGTCCACGACCGGGAGGGAGCGATGGAATATCGGCAGCTGGGCCGCTCCGGCCTGCGGATCTCGCCAGCTGACGCTCGGGACGATGGGGTTCGGCGGCAGCGGGGCAGTTCAGCGACGTCGGGCAGATCGAGCTCGACGGGGCGCGGCGGCAGATCGATATGGCGCTCGACGCCGGCGTGAACCTGATCGACACCGCCGACATCTACTCGCGCGGCGCGTCCGAGGAGATCGTCGGCGCAGGCGCTGAACGGCCGCCGCGACCGGGTGCTGCTCGCCACGAAGGCGCGCTTCGCGATGGGCCCGGGTCCCAACGACGCCGGACTCTCGCGCCACCACCTGATCGAGGCCTGCGAGGCCAGCCTGCGCCGGCTGCGGACCGACCACATCGACCTCTACCAGGTCCACGAGTGGGACGGGCAGACACCGCTCGAGGAGACGCTCGGCGCGCTCGACCATCTCGCTCCAGAGCGGCAAGGTCCGCTACGTCGGCTGCTCGAACTTCGCCGGCTGGCAAGTGATGAAGGCGCTCGGGATCGCACGCCGGCCGGGCTTCCCGGCGTTCGTCAGCCAGCAGGTCTACCTCTCGCTGCAGGAGCGATCGGCGGAGTACGAGATCGTGCCCTCGGCGATCGACCAGGGGCTCGGGCTGCTGATCTGGAGCCCGCTCGCGGGCGGACTGCTGTCGGGCAAGTACCGGCGCGGCGCAGCCGGCGCCGGAGGGAGCGCGCCACGCCGGCGAGTGGAGCGAGCCGCCGATCTACGACGAGGACCGGCTCTACGACACGATCGACGTGCTGGTCGAGGTCGCCGCAGGCGCACGGCGTCTCGGCGGCGCAGGTCGCGCTCGCCTGGCTGCTCGCGCGCCCCGGGGTCACCAGCGTGATCGTCGGCGCGCGCACCGAGGAACAGCTGGCCGACAACCTCGCCGCGGCCGACGCTGGAGCTCGGCGCCGAGGAGCATGCGCGGCTCGAGGCGGTGAGCCGCCCGCCGCTGCTCTATCCGTTCTGGCATCACCGCGCGGCAGCCGAGCGACCGTCTCAGCGCGGCCGACCTGTCGCTGATCAGCCCAGCACGCGGCTGACGATCAGCGGCCGCGCGCGCCGAGCAGGCGCTGCTCGAGCCAGGCGTTGCGAAAGGCCCCCGCGGGTCGAGGCGTGCGAGCAGGTCGGCGAAGTCGGCGAAGCGCTCGTAGCGCGCGGCGAGCACCCCGCGCGCGCGAGGAAGAGCTTGCCCCAATGCGGTCGCGGCGCAAACGGCTCTAGAACGCCTCGAGCGCCGCGAGCAGCATGCTCGACCCCTCCTGGTCGCGGCTGCCACGTGAAGTGAATGGCGACGCTGTCGCGGCCGTACTCGGGGCTCATCCAGAGCTCATCGGCGGCCACCGTGCGGATCTCGCGACGTGCAGCAGCGGCTGGATCTCGCGGCGCGAGACGATCGCAGCGCCGCGATCGCCGCGCGGGCGTGCCGGCGCGGCAGCAGATACTCGGATTGGAGCTCCACGCCGGTGCTCGGTGTGAACTCGGGCGGAAATGGGGCAGGCGCTCGTGCCACGGCCCGGCGCTCCCGAGCTGGCGTGTGCACGCGGCGGGGTCGCCGCTCGCGATCGGGTTCAGCTGGCGCGTCGCGGCGGGCGCGCCGAAGAGCTGATCGGGCTCCGCCGCGGCGCGCCTCGTCGACAGCGGCGCTTGACCCAGAGCTGCCCGGCCCGACTCGCCCCAGCTCGTGAAGACGCTGACGCTGTAGCCGGCAGCCGTGATCTCGTCGAAGTGCGTGGTCGAGCGACTGCCACGAGAGGTCCTCGTAGACGCGCTGGCTGACCTCGTAGGCGGGCTCGACGTCGAGTGTGACGCGCGTCACGACGCCGAGCGCTCCGAGGCCGACGACGAGACCGTTGAAATCGGGATCGCCGCGGCGGAAGGCGAGCAGCTCGCCGCTCGAGGTGACCAGCTCGAGACCGGCCACCGCGGTTGCGAGGTTGCCGTTGCGATCGCCCGACCCGTGTGTGGCGGTGGCGACCGAGCCGCCGACCGAAATGTGCGGCAGCGAGCCGAGGTTGGCCAGCGCGAGTCCCTCGGCGTGGAGCTGCCGCGCGAGCTCCCCGTAGGTCAGTCCTGCGCCGCAGGACGCGGTGCCCGCCGCGCGATCGACGGCCAGCTCGCTCGGGAGCGAACGCAACGAGACCAGCTCGGACGAGTCGGCGATCGTGTTGAACGAATGTCGCGACCCGAGTGCCCGAATCCGGGGTGCGGCGGCAACGAGCTCCTGCAGCGCCTCGACGCTCGCCGGACTGTGGAGCCGCCGGGCGCCGTAGACCACGTTTCCCGCCCAGTTGCGCTCGCGCATGGGCTCACGCTATCGACCGCAGCCGCTCGCCGGCCGGGGCTGGCGCAGCGCCGCGATCGCCGGTTCGCGGTTGCCGGCCGGTGCCGGCGAGATCGCAGCGCACGGCGAGGCGAAACGAGCGCCAGACCAGCGCCCGGCGCTCCGGCTCGGCACATTCGCAACAATGCTGGTTCGACGGATTTCGCAGCGGGTAGCCGAGCGGCCTCTCCAGCGAATCGGACGGCGAGGTGGATCGTGCGCAGGAGATTGTTCTCGCGCCGCGGGCCCCGCCTCAGCGTGGCGGGCCCCCTGGTGCGTGACCGATACACCGATGAGGGTGGCGCAGCGCCGCCCGAGCGCGGGCGCCAGGACGGGCCTGACGCGGCGGCCGCGACGCCCCTCGCGCCGCGCGACCGCCAGCAGGCGGTCGTGGTCGAGATGCTGCGACGGGCCGCGGGTGCGCCGGTGACCTACGCGGAGCTCCATGACGCGGGAATCGAGTTCCCGGCAAGCGTGGTCGCCGAGCTCGAGCTCGCCGGCGTGGCCGTCGAGCGCCGCCAGGTCGGCTCGCGTGGCGCACGCCCGCTGAGCGGCGTGCGGCTCGACCCAGAGCGCGACGGCCACGCGACCGCTGGCGGGGCGCCGGAGGAGCTGCCGGCGGACGGGCCGCCCCCGCGGCCGCGCGCGCGGTCAACCCTGGCGCGGCGGACTGGGCCAGGCCGCGCCAGCGCGCGCTGGCTGTTCGGCGTGGCGGCGGTCGCCGCGCTCGGCGCGGCCGTTGCCGCGTTTGTGCCCGGCCGTCCGCAGCCTCGCGTCGCGACGCAGCATCGAGCCGCGACGCAGCATGCCGCGGCGCGGCCGCACGCGAGCCGACCAGCGCTCCCGCTGGCCGACGGCGCCACGGGCCCCCGGGCGCCGCAGGCCCGCCGTCCGCAGGCGCGTCTGCGGCCGCCGGCGGAGCGCCCGGACGTCGCCCAGGCGGTCGAGCTCGACCTCCGCGGCCACGGCCTGCTCGAAAGCGGTCGATACGCAGCGGCGATCCCGGTCCTGCGGATGACGCTGGCCGCGACCGGCGAGCAGGTCGCGGGCTGCCTGCAGCCGGCGAGTACGGCCTGCCTGACCTACGCCTACGCGCTCTTTGATCTCGGTCGGGCGCTGCGGCTGAGCGGTCATCCGGATGCGGCGGTGGGGCTCCTTCGGGCCCGCCTGCAGATCGATAACCAACGCGGCGTCGTCGAGCTCGAGTTGGCCCGAGCAGAGGCCGCCGGCGGCGCCGGGGCCACCGCCGGCGCCTGACGCGTCCGGCCGGCGGCCGGGTGGCCCCGCAAACTCGACCCGCTGGTGCTACTTCCGTGCGGCGATTCGCGCGCGCGTCCTCGCGCGACGGACTCGCGCCGCGACGCCGTCGGGCGATAGCTCGGCGGCGTCGCCGGTGCCTGGGGGCGTGGGCACGCGGGCCGGCTGCTGCGGGTGCTTGCCGCGCAGCAGCGAGGCGGCGGCGGCGATCAGGCACGCTGCGATCGCGAAGGCGAAGGCTTCGTGCAGCCCGACGCGGAACGGCGCCGAGATCAGGTGCGGGAAGAACGCCCGCCCGGTGAGCACGGCTTGGTTGTGCGCGGAGAGCGCCGCGAGGGCACGGGGCTCCGAGCAGGTGCTGGATCGGGTTGTAGCCGAGGAAGGCGGCGAAGAGGATCGAGACCGGCGGCAGCTGGGAGACGCGATGCGCGGTCGCGGCCGGCACGCCGTGGGCCTCCAGGCCGGTGAGCATCGCGTGGGGCAGGCTCGATGCGAGCCCGAGGATCATCAGCGTGAAGAAGATCCCGATCGAGAGCACCTGGGCCGAGTTCTGGAAGGTGACGTTCATCGCTCCTCCCGCTCCGCGGTCCTCGCGCGGCAGGCTGTTCATCACCGCGGCGCGGTTGGGGGAGGCGAACATTCCCATCGAGACGCCCATCAGTGCCAACACGAGCGCGAACAGCGTGAAGCTGAAGTTGGTCGGCAGCAGGCTCGAGCAGGACGAAGCTGAGCGCCGAGCCGAGCATCCCGCCGGTTGCGAACCAGCGGGCGCCGTAGCGGTCCGAGAGATAGCCGGAGGTGGGGCCGGCGATCAAGATCCCGAAGGTCAGCGGCAGCATGTAGATGCCGGCCCACAGCGGGGTGTTGCTGAAGTTGTAGCCGTGTTCCGGCAGCCAGATGCCCTGCAGCCAGATGATCAGCATGAACATCAGGCCGCCCCGGGCCACGGCCGACAGGAACGTCGAAAGGCTGCCGAAGGTGAACGCGCGGATGCGAAACAGCGGCAGCCGGAACATCGGCTCGGCGACGTGCTGCTCGATCCAGGCGAACGCGGCCAGGCATGCCACCCCGCCGGCGAGCAGCGCGATCACCCGCGGGCTGCTCCAGCCGGTCGCGTGGCTGCCGTAGGGCCGGATCCCGAAGGTGACCGACACCATGATCAGGATCAGCCCCGCGGCGAAGGTGACGTTGCCCCACCAGTCGACCGACGCATGGCGCGGTTGGCTGCGCTCCTCGAGCTTGAGGTACGCCCAGACGGTGCCGAGCAGCCCGACCGGCACGGAGATCAGGAACACCAGTCGCCAGTCGATCGGCGCCAGCACGCCGCCGAGCACGAGCCCGATGAACACGCCGCTGACGCCGACGATGTTGTTGATGCCAAGCGCCATCCCGCGCTGGTTCTCCGGGAACGCGTCGGTGATGATCGCCGCGGAGTTCGCGAGCAGGAACGCCGCGCCGACGCCCTGGACAACGCGGAAGATGATCAGGTAGGCGGCGCCCTCGCGGCCGCTCAGCCAGTCGACCGCCAGCACCAACGAGGCGATCGTGTAGATCACGAAACCGGCGTTGTACATGCGGACCCGCCCGAACATGTCGCCCAGCCGGCCCAGGCTGACGACCAGCACGCTGGTGACGACGAGGAAGCCGAGGATCATCCACAGCAGGTAGAAGCTGTTCGACGGCGCCAGCGGGTTGAGATGGATTCCGCGAAAGATCGCGGGCATCGCGATCAGCGTGATCGAGGAGTCCAGCGTCGCCAGCAGCACCCCGAGGGTCACGTTGGAGAGCGCGATCCACTTGTAGCGGTCGCCGGCGGAGGAGACGCCGCCGGGTCCGGCTGGGGTGCTCGTGTGCTCGACCGCCACGCGGACGAAGTATACAGGACAACTGTGCAGTTTCCCTGCCCTTTTCGCGGTATACTCCAGCCCTGTGAGCGATGTCGTGGACACCACGCTGCTCGCCAGCGACCTCCGCGTCGTGCTCGGTCAGCTCGTGCGCCGGCTCCGCGCGGAGCACCGCTTCTCGCTCTCCCAGGGCGCGGTGCTCGGCCGGCTTGACCGCGGGGGGACCAGCAGCATCGGCGAGCTGGCGGTCGCCGAACGCGTGCGACCGCAGTCGATGGCCCAGACCATCGCCGACCTCGAGTCGGACGGCCTGATCGCCCGCCGGCCCGACCCCGGCGACGGTCGGCGGACGCTCGTCGAGCTGACCGAGCGCGGCCTTCTGACACTCCAGGAGGACCGCCGGCAACGCGAGGGCTGGCTCGCGCAGGCGATCAGCGACGATCTCAGCCACCGCGAACAGGAGCTCCTCGCGCAGGCGCTGCCGCTGCTTCGCCGGCTCGCCGAGAACTGAACGGCGAGCGCTCGAGGCTAGCCGGCCGCGGGGTCGCGGTTCGTATCTGCTTGCATCTCTGCTAGAGTTGCAGCTATGCAATCTTTGCAAGCACAAAAAGCTTCGCTCCTTGCAGCTCAGCTGTTCGCGCTAATGACGCAGGTCTCCCAGGGCAGCGAGTCGCGGGCCATGACGCTCGCCGCCGAGCTGGATCTCTCGCTCTCACAGCTGCGCGCGCTGGTGGTGCTCTGGCGGGCCGAGGAACCGGTCTCGCTCGGGGCGCTCGCACAGGGCGTCGGGCTGTCGGACGCAGCCGCGGTACGGATGGTCGATGGCCTGCTGCGCGGCGATCTCGTCGCCCGCCGCGAGGACCTGCAGGACCGCCGGATCAAGCGGATCACGCTCAGCGCCGCCGGGCTCGAGGCCGTGCAGGGCCTCGCCGCGGCCAAGCGCGAGGAATTCGAGCAACTCGCCCTGGCGTTGCTGCCCGACGAGCTCGACGAGCTGACGGCGGCGCTCGACCCGATCGTCGCGCGCCTGGGACTCCCGCTCGATCTGGCGGTCAACCGGTGAGCACGGCGACGGCAGGGCGGTCGCGGAGCGGGCTTGACCGGGCGATCGTCGGCGTCGCCGCGGTGGTCGTGCTCGGCGCGATCATGTCGATCCTCGACACGACGATCGTCAACGTCGCGATCAACGCCCTCGCGCGGAAGTTCCACACCTCGCTGTCGACGATCCAGTGGGTCTCGACGGGCTACATGCTCGCGCTGGCGACGGTGATCCCGCTCGCCGGTTGGGCCTCGGACCGCTTTGGCACGAAGCGCCTGTTCATGACGTCGATCGTGCTGTTCCTCGCCGGGTCGGCCCTCTCGGGCGCGGCGTGGTCGGCAGACTCGCTGATCGTCTTCCGGGTGCTGCAGGGCATCGGCGGCGGAATGATCCTGCCGGTCGGCATCACGATGCTCACGCAGGCGGCCGGCCCGGACCGCGTCGGGCGGGTGATGAGCGTCGTCGGCATCCCGATGATGCTCGGCCCGGTCTTCGGCCCGGTGCTTGGGGGCTGGCTCGTCACCGATGTCTCATGGCGCTGGATCTTCTACGTGAACATCCCGATCGGGATGATCGTGCTCCCGTTGGCATGGCGGGTGCTCGCCACCGACCGCCCGCAGCCCACCGAACGACTGGACTGGCTGGGCCTGACGATGCTCTCGCCCGGTCTCGCGGCCTTCGTTTACGGTCTTGCCGAGACCTCGTCCAACGGCGGCGTCGGTGCGGTTCGGGCGTTCGTGCCGATGCTGGCCGGCCTCGGGCTGATCGTCGCCTTCGTGATCCACGCGCTGCGCAAGCAGGGTGCGCTGCTCGACGTGCGCCTGTTCCGGCGGCGCTCGGTGAGCGCGGCGGCCGGGACGACGATGCTGTTCGGCATGGCGTACTTCGGCGCGGCGCTGCTGCTGCCGCTCTACTTTCAGCTCGCCCGCGGCGAGTCGGCGCTCAACGCCGGACTGCTGATCGCCCCGCAGGGCCTGGGCGCCGCGCTCATGATGCCGTTCGCCGGGCGTGCCACGGATCGCACCGGGCCCGGACGCGTCGTGCTCGGCGGCCTGCTGATCACGATCATCGGCGTGCTCTCGCTGACCCAGGTGGGCGCCCACACCTCCTTCGTGGTGATCGAGATCACGCTGTTCGTGATGGGCCTCGGCCTCGGCGCGACGATGATGCCGGCCATGGCGGCCGCCTACAAGACACTGAATCGCTCGCAGGTTGCCCGCGCGACCTCGAGTCTGAACATCATCCAGCGCGTCGGCGGCTCGATCGGCATCGCGCTGTTCTCGGTCGTGCTGACCCACCAGTTCACGGCGCACCTCGCCCCGATCGCCGGAAAGACCGGCCTCGCGGCCGCCCAGAGCGTGCCAGCCGGCGCCCGCGCGCACGTCGTGCCGATTCTCGCCGCCGCCTTCGGTCACACCTTCTGGTGGGCGCTCATCCTGCTCGCCTGCGCCCTGGTCCCGGCAGCGTTCCTGCTGCGTCAGCCCCCGCCGGCCGTGACGCCAGAGGCGCCCGTCGGCACGCCGATCGAGCCGCGCGTGCTGGTCGAAGCCTGACCAACGCCGCGCGCGACGGTCGAACCGCCGCTCGTTTCGCCGCCGGCCGCGCCGTCTCTCGGGTGCCGCCGCGGCGCGCCGGCGCGCGCTCCAGGGCCACGACGGCGCCGTTGAAGGCCACGACGGTGCCGTTGTACTACGTTTCCGCTTCTCGGCGGCGAACTGGAGGGAGACCGACGTGCCCGACAACGTGGGAGCGATGACCGCGGAACTTCGAGCGCTCGGCGCCCGTCTCTCCGGCGACGTCGTGGTTCCGAGCGACGAGAGCTGGGACGAGGCGCGCCAAGCGTGGAACCTGGCCGTCGAGCAGCGACCGGTCGCCGTCGTCTTCCCGGCCTCGGCGGACGACATGGTGGCGACCGTCCGCTTCGCGGGTGAGCACGGCACGCGGGTCGCGTTCAACGGCGGCGGTCACAACACCGCGCCGATCGACTGGAGCGAGGACACCCTGCTCGTGAAGACCGAGCGGCTGTCGGCAATCAGGATCGATCCGCAGGCACGGCGCGCACGCGTCGAATCCGGGGCGCTCGGGAAGCCGCTCGCGGTGGCCGCCGGCGAGCACGGCCTCGCCTTTCTCGCCGGCACCTCGCCGGATGCCGGCGTCGCCGGCTACGCCCTCGGCGGCGGCCTGAGCTGGATGATTCGCAAGCACGGGCTCGCCTGCAACAGCATCGTCGCGGTCGAGCTGGTCACGGCTGACGGCCGGCTGGTCCGCGCCGACAAGGACTCCGAGCCCGACCTGTTCTGGGCGCTGCGCGGCGGCGGCGGGAACTTCGGGGCGGTCACGGCGCTCGAGCTCGCCCTCGTCCCGGTCGCCGAGATCTACGCGGGCTGCCTGTTCTGGCCGATCGAGCGCGCGCGGGAGATCCTCAAGGCCTGGCGCGAGTGGATCGAGACGGTGCCGCTGGAGTGCCACTCGATCGGCCGGATGCTGCAGCTGCCGGACGTCGACTTCCTCCCCGAGCACGTCCGCGGCCGCTCGTTCGTCCTGGTCGAGCCGGCCTTCATCGGCAGCGAGAGCGACGGTGCGGCGCTGATCGAGCCGCTGCGCGCCCTCGGCCCCGAATTCGACACCGTGGCGATGTTGCCGACGAGCGAACTGAGCGTGGTCAACATGGATCCCGACTTCCCGCTTCCCTATGCCGGTGACGGCATCCTGCTCGACGACTTCACGCCGGCGGCGATCGACGCGATGGTCGAGGTGTTCGTCGGCTCGCCGCTGCTGCACGCCGAGGCCCGCCACCTCGGCGGTGCGGCCGCGATCGGTTCGCCCGATCATGGGGTGCTCGATTCGATCGAGGCGTCGTTCATGATGTTCACCTTCGGGCTGACCCTGGATGCGGCGGCGCACGCTGCGGTGGAGCATCACGTCGAGCTGCTGATCGAGAAGCTCGCGCCGTGGGACAGCGGGCGCCGTTACCTGAACTTCGCCGAGTCGGTGGTCGACCCGCGGTCGATCTTCCCGCCGGAGAGCTACGACCGGCTGCGAGAGGTCAAGGCGAGGTATGACCCGACGCGAATGTTTCAGGCCAACCACCCGATCCCGGCGCCGAGCTGAGCGCGGCGGACCGCCCCGGCTGGACGGGACCTCGTACATGCGTTGAGTCGGGCCGCCAGAGGGCCGAACTGCGCGATACTCCCCCGCCGATGCCCTCGCTCCGTGACTTCGACGCGGCCCGGCTGGCCGGCGCCGCCGAGGATCTCGCGCGCGCCGCGGAGGATCTCGCCGCCGCCGCGCACGACCGTGAGATCGCCGCGCACGACCTCGCGATCGCCGCGCAGGACCGCGCGATCGCGGCCGAGCACCGCGCGCACATCGCAGCACGCCTCGCCGCGTTCGTCCCCGGCCGCTAAGCGCGCGCAGCCGGCTCCGCGCGTCGCCGTGCTCGGACGACGCCGCTTCGCCGCGATGGCGATACCAGCTGAACGATGCGGCGCCGATGAGTTTCGCGGCGTCCGGCGGTCAACACGGGTGTTCCCCAACCCCGAGGAGATGTCATGACCCGGACCAAGACTCGCATCAGCAAGATCGCCACGGTGGTCGTTCCGGTCTCGGACCAGGAGCGCGCGATCGAGTTCTACGTCGACACGCTCGGCTTCGAGAAGCGCATCGACGTGCCGTTCGGCGACGGCTACCGCTGGGTCGAGGTGGCGCCGGGCGACGCGGTGACGACGATCGCGATCGTCCCGCCGCCCCCGGGCAAGCCGATCGGCAACGCGGAGACCGGCATCGCCCTGCACTCCGATGACATCGATGGCTACCACGCGGAGTTGAAGGAGGGCGGCGTCGACGTCGACGCCGAGGTCAGCCGCATGGGCGGCCCCGTCCCGCCGCTGTTCTGGTTCCGCGATCCCGACGCCAACATCCTGATGGTCGTCGGGAATTCCTGAGCCGCCGCCCCGCGGGCGCTCGCTCGGGGGCCTCAGCAGCGCGTTCAGGCGGTCGTCGCCGCCGCGTCGCCGGGGTCCCGGGTGTAGTCCGCGCGTAGGGCCCGCGGCCGCCTGCGTAGTTGCGCGTTCGGCAGAAAGCAACGGAATGCCAGGTATCCGACGACGGGGAGCGCCCACGCGAGGTAGATCGCGTTCAACAGGACCGCATTCTGGGTCGGCGCGACCCAGTGCGCGATGGCCCACAGTGCCGCCGCTGACGCCACGGTCACCACCGGCAATCCCCGCCTGCGCAACCCCTCGCTCGCGGCGATCGCGACGAAGAACGGGACGTGGTGATAACTGACGGTCAACGGGTCCAGCAGGCAGCGCATCAGGAAGACCAGCGCGAGCAGCATCAGCGCGTCCGCCGCCGTGGGCCGCGGGAATCGACGCCAGAAGAGCAGCGGCAGGGCGAGGCCGGTGGCGAGCGCGAGCGGATGGGTGATCGCCGAGAGGGAGGCCGGGATCGCAAAGCCCGTGCCGCCTCCGGAGCCGATCACCGTGGCGACCTCCTTGCCGTAGGCGAACCAGATGTTGGTCGGGGTGACCCCGGCCGTCTTCGCGCCCGAGAGAGCAAGGCCAGCCTGCAGGTTCTGCGACAGGAACAGGCCAGGGTCGCCGATCAGCATGGGAACGAGGAACAGCGCGGCGACGCCGGCCGCGACCGCAAGCAGACGCAGGCGGTCACGCTCGCACACCACGAGGACCGGCAGGATCGCCAGCAGGGCCCACTGCTTGGTGGCGATCGCGAGGCCGAGTGTCAGCCCCGCGAGCAGCGGTTTCCCGCGGCTCGAGAGCACCACGGCGCAGACGCACAGGAGCCCGCCGACGAGCTCCTCCGGGTGCCCCCACCACAATGCCTTCAGCGTCAGCGGTCCCGCCAGGATCAGCGCCAGCAGGAGGGCGCGCAGCAACCACCGCCAGCGCCGTGGCGGCATGCCGGCGAGCAGCACTCCGCTCAGCGCGGCCGCCAGCAGTAGGCAGATCAGTGCACCGAGCCGGTACTGCGAAAGCTCACCGCCGCCGGCCAGCCGCGCGACCGCGACGACCGGAGCGCGCAGCAAGAGCGTGAAGGGCCCCATGAACGGCTGCGTTTCGAAGAACCGAGTGAGCTGTCCACTCGCCAGCGCATTGATCGGCGGGCCCGCGAAGTCACAGCCCTTGCAGGCGGGACCGGGGTAGTCCGCTCCGACCGGCGCACTGAACGCTGCATACGAGCTCGCGGCCACCGCCTGCACTGCCAACGCCCCGCCTCGCCAGGTCCAACGCATGATCTAAGCGTCGGCTGGCGACCACGGTCGCTTTAGCCCTCGACGGCGCGCCGTCGCCGGCTCGCGGACCCACGCCTCGTGCACCGGACCCAGGCGCGGTGTAGCCGGGTTCACGGGGCACTGTCGATGAAACCCGGCCGCCCGCGTCGCGCGACCGTGGGTCGCGAATCAGCGGGTGGGATCCGCCCACCAGCCTAGGATCGCTGACCGACGTGCATGCACTCCAGACCGCCGTCACCATCGCCTGGATCGTCTTCTGGGTCTATTGGCTCGCATCCGCCTTTGGTGCGAAGCAGGGCAGCGGTGGCGGGCGTCGGATCCCCCTGACCGGCCTGACCGCGCTGTCGGTCATCCTCGTCGTCCGCGTCTTCCGCGGCGGGAGCCTCGCCGTCCACAGCCCGGTCTTGGGAGCGATCGGGGCCATCGTGTTCGCCTGCGGGATCGCGCTGGCGATCTGGGCTCGTGTCCATCTCGGGCGCAACTGGGGGATGCCGATGACTCAGAAGGCCGAGCCGGAGCTCGTCACCTCCGGTCCCTACCGATTCGTCCGCCACCCGATCTACTCGGGACTGCTCGCCGGTGTGCTCGGGACCGCCCTCGTGACGAACCTGATCGGCCTGATCATCGTCGCGGTCCTGGTTGCGTACTTCTACTACGCAGCATCCGTCGAGGAGAAGAACCTCACCGCAACATTCCCGACGGCGTATCCGGCCTACCGAAGCAGCACGAAGATGCTCATTCCGTTCGTCCTCTAGGCGCGCGGGGCCTCAACGAACCCGTCGCCGTGGGCCCGATTGAGTCGCGTGTCAGGGAGACCACCAGCTGAAGTGGGCCGTCCAGGCGATCTGGCCGTAGAACGAGAGTTGGTTGGTGGCGACGGCGCGCCAGTCCGGTTCGGGGAACAGTGGGTGCTCGATCTCAACCGGTTTGCCCGCTCCGGACGGCGCCAGCCAGAGCCCGTCGTCTGAAACGTAGAGCAGTTGTTTCCCGTCGCTGGACCAGGCCGGGACGGTGGCGCCGCTGGCGTCCGCGAGCCTGCGCGTGACATTGGTGCGGCTGTTCCACAGGAGCAGTCCGTGCGCGCCGTACCACGCCGGCGTCGGGTTCTCGCCGGTGGGAGTGGACGGCGCCTCGACGTAGGCGAGCTGACTGCCGTTCGGCGACCACGCCGGATCGAGCGAGACAGCCGAGCCCGGCGCACCGGGGGACGGCCGGTGGAACTGGCCGCATGGGCTGGGGCACGGAAAGCGTGGTGTCGCGCTCTTCCACACGGTGTCGTGCGGCAGCTGCGCGCAGGTCCGCGTCGGCAGCGTACAGGTCTCGACCGCCTTTCCCTGCGTGTAGACACGGCCGGTCTCCTCCGTGCTTGCGACCAATGCGAGCGAGCCGTCTGGTGCTGTCGCGATCTCATCGGTGGTGCCGTTCGCGAGGGTTCGGGCGATCAACCGCGGCGTCGCGGCAGGAGACGCGAGTACGTCGAGCGCGGTCGCGTCGACGGTTTGGGCCAGTGCGCCCGGGAGCGCCCAGAAGGCGATCCCCCAGCCCGGCCACCAGCCCGCCAGGTCGGCGGTGACCCCGCCGCACGCCGCTGTGCACACGCCGGGGAGCCCGTGGCGTGCGTGGATCACGAGCCACGTGGACGGCATGCCGCCGGCGATCGGGTAGGTGCGGATCGTCGTCAGTCGGCTCGGGAAGCCCTCGTAGGTCGCGACCGCGATCGCGTTTCCGTTCGGCGACCACACGGCGTCATAGATCTTCGGGCCGTTCACGGCCGCCGGCACGGCGAGCAGCCGGCGGGTCGCGCCGCGCGGCGTGACGAGCTGGAGCACCGTGGTCTCGTCGGGCCGCAGCTTGGCGCGCGTCGCCGGGTCATAGACCGGCCCGGTCCGCGTGTCCGTGGTGACGGCGAGCGCATCCGCGGTTGGACTCCAGCCGATCAACTGGTCGACCGCCAAACGGCTGACGACGTGGGCCGCGCTGCCGTCGCCGTCGCTGATCCACAACTGCGAGAAGGTGCCGCCGGCGGCGTGGGGCACCAGGTACGCGAGCCATCTGCCGTCGTGAGAGAAGGTGGGCGAAGCGGGGACGAGGGCGGTACCCGCAGGGATCCCGCCAAAGCCAGTGTTCCCCTCCGGCTGCGTTGTGTAGCTCGTCGAGGCGACCTTGCGCAGCGATCCGGCCGCACCGTCGAGCACCCACAGCGAGCCGCGCGAGATGAACGCGAGCTCCCCGTGATGACTGAACGCCCTGACGTTGACGAACGGCCGGCTCGCGGTCTCGGCGACAATCCCGCTGCTCCCGCCCGTGCTTGCCAGGACCGCGATCACGGCCGCCCCGACGAGGAGCGCAACGGCGGCACCGCCACGCATGCGTCGCCGCCTGGTGCGCCGCCGCGCCTCCTCGATCAGCGCCGTCGGGTCCTTGCGAACCGGCGCGGGAGGGGAGACAAGAATGCTCATCGGTTGACACGCTCAGCCATTTGATACTAATATTGCTAGCATCATGCTGGTTGTCAAGGTTGACCGGGACGAGCCGACCAATCTGCACGAACAGGTCGCTGGAGAGATCCGCCGGGCGATCGCCGAGGGTGAAGCGAAGCCGGGTGAGCGCCTGCCGCCGGCGAAGGATCTCGCGGCCGAGCTGGGCGTCAACACGAACACCGTGCTGCGCGCATTGCGGGCGCTGCGCGAGGAGGGGATCCTCGAGTTTCGCCGCGGGCGCGGCGTCACGGTCACCGGCACCCCGGAGCGCGGAGCCGTGACCGTCCGAGCGCGCGAGCTGATCCGCTTCGCGCGCCAGCAGGGCTATCAGCGCGATGAGCTGATCCAGATCATCGAAGGCCTGTCGTGAGTGATGCGACTCGCCGACCGGCCGTGTGCAGGACGACATTCCGGCCCGCCAATGCTCGGCGAAGGCCGCTAGCACGCCATGCCGGAGGAGGGACTCGAACCCCCGACACGCGGATTATGATTCCTTGCGGGCTGGGGCGTGGGGTGTCGTCCGGGCTCGACCGACCGCTGCTCGCGCGGGGGTCGCGCCCTCAGTAGATCGACTGTCGGTCGCTCGATCCCGAACGACGTTGTTCCTTTCACGAGCGACAGCGGGTTCTGTCTTAGGCGAGGCCGTGCTGGTAGGCGTAGCGGACGGCTTGGGCGCGGTCGCGGGCGCCGGTCTTGTAGAAGATGCGGTTGACGTGGGTTTTGACGGTCGCGCCGCTGACGAACAGGGCCTTTGCGATCTCGGCGTTTGAGAGGCCGGCCGCGATTAGCTTGAGCACCTCGACCTCGCGCGGTGTCAGCTCGTCTGGCAATGCCGGTTGCGAGGCCGCCGTCGGCTCGGCACCGGCCGGGGGTCCTTGACCTGTGACGGCGGCGACGAGTCGTTGTTGCACCTGCGGGTCGAGATGCGTCTGTCCGGCGACGAGCGCCTTGATCGCGTGCTCGATCTCCTCCGCGCTGGCGTCCTTGGTCAGGTAGCCGCGTGCACCGGCCTGCAACGCGGGGAACAGAAACTCGTCGTCGGCATAGGTGGTCAGCACCAACACGCGCGTGTCGGGGAGCAAGGCGAGGATCTCGCGCGTTGCCTGCGCGCCCTCCATGCGTGGCATCCGGAGGTCCATCAGCACGATGTCGGGTCGCTCTGAGCGGGCGCGCTCGACTGCCTCGATACCGTCACTGGCGGTAGCGACGACCTCGATCCCGTCGAGCAGCCCGATCAGCATCGCCAGCCCGTCGCGGACGACGCGTTGGTCGTCGGCAACGACCACGCGAATCACGAAGGCACCTCCAGTTCGACGCGCCAGCCCTCGGCTGTCGGCCCTGCCGACATCGTGCCGCCGGCGCGCTCGATCCGTTCGCGCATCCCGCTCAGTCCGTGTCCGCCGCCCATCCCTACGTGCGGGTGGCTGGCCGAGAATCCGTTGTCGACGCAAAGCGTGGTGCGGTCGGGTTCGTAGCTCAGGACGATGGTGGCGCTGGCGTTCGGCGCGTAGCGTGCGATGTTCGTCAGCGCTTCCTGGACGCTGCGGTAGAGCGCGAGGCTCGTGTCGGCCGGCAGCGTCCGCGGTGCGCCGTCGATGCGCAGCGTCACCTCAACATTCATGTCGGCCCGGTAGCTGTCGATCAGCGAGTCGAGCTGCGCGAGGCCCGGCAATGCCTCGCCTCGCAGCGCGCCCACGGCCTGGCGTGCGTTCACCAGTCCGGCCTTGACCAGCTCGCTGGCGCGATCGATCGCGGCGCTGAGCTGCGGCTCGGCCTGCTCGCGGTCGGCGAGCATCCGTGCACCCTGGAGCTGGATCGCGGCAGCGGAGAGCGAGTGCGCAAGCACGTCATGCAACTCGCTTGCGATCCGGCCGCGCTCGGCGACCGCAGCCGCTCGCGTCTGCTCCTCGCGCGCGTCCTGGAGCTGTGCGAGCAGCTCCTCGGTCCGGTCCTGGCCCTCGCGCGCCTGCTTGAGAAACGCCGCGACCAGCCCGAACACGACCGTCACCAGCGTCGCCCCAACAACCGTTGTCGAGGAACTTCCCGCAAGCGCGATGACGACATCGAGCGCCACGGCCACCACCGCTGCGAGCGCGACTCCGGCCCGCAGTGGCAGCCGCGCCACTGCCATGAACACCGCGACGCCGGCCGCGATCTGGGTCGCTCCCCGCGGCTGCAGGCCGGCGAGCGCGACCCCGCCGGCGCCCATCGCTGCGATTACGCCTGCCTGCACCGCGAGGCGACGGTCGGGGAAGCGATCCCTGATCGCGACCGCCAGCCCGCTGCCGAACGCGCACAGGGCGAGCGTGACCGCCAGCCCCCTCCCGTGCACACCGGGGGCCGGGTGACTGTTGGCGCTACCGATCACGACCACCAGGATCACCGCCAAACCAAGCGGCCGGAACGTCTCGCGTTGGCTGTGCAGACGCTGCTCAGCGCGCGAGCGCGCCTCCGCCACCCGCTCGCTGTCCACGAGTGCTCCTGGATCGGTCACTGCAGCCTGGACGATAGAACGCGATCCGGCCCGCGTGGAGCGGGCCGGATCGGTCGGGTTGATCGTTGGGGGCTTCAAGCTGTGGCGGGAATCGCCGTCGGGGTGGCGCGCATTGCCTGGTGGCCGCGCAGGTGGACGATCACGACGCGGGCGGTGACTTCGAGGATCGCCATCGAGACCAGAGCCACGGGCCACGCTGCGGCGCCGATCTGGTGCGCGATGCTGAAGCTCGCGACCGCGTGGCGCGCGCCGTGGTTGACGGCGAACACGAACACCATCCGCGAGGAGATCCCGGCGATCAGCAGGCCACCGGCGAGCCAGCCGACGCGAGCGACCGCGAGGCCGTGCTCAGCCGCACGGACGCGGGTCGCGAAGCCACTGATCACGCCGAACGTCAGGCCGACGCACGCCAGCGCGCCGATCAGGACCAGATCGTTGCCAGCGGTAGGAATCGAATGCACGTACATATGCGCGACATAAGCAACGAGGACGAGCGGAACGATCAGGCTGCGACGGTCGAGCTGGTGCTCGCGGGCCTGACGCAAGACGAACAGGACGAAGACTGCGTTGATGAGGTAGTCGGTAGTGGTCATGGGCCCATGATGCGCCGGCGAACCCCATCCGTCGTCGGCCCACCGGTTGAACCGCGGGTTGATCCGATCCTCAACCCAAGGGTTGACCACGACCCCTCACCACAAGCAACAGAGCACCGGTCGAACGCGACCCTCGACCATCGCCCACGCGTGCGGCAGGCTCGGCGCGTAGTCGGCGTAGCGCTGCGTAGTCGCGACGTGGCCCGTTCGCACTTGCGTTCACACCCCACCTCGGACGCCCCTCCGGGGACGGCCTTTGAAACGCGACACCCCCCGCGCTTACGGGCTTTCTTCGCATGCCGGAGGAGGGACTCGAACCCCCGACACGCGGATTATGATTCCGCTGCTCTAACCGACTGAGCTACTCCGGCGGGGATCGGCACTTTACCTCGCCGCAGGCGCGGGGTCGGCTCGTCGCTGCCAGCGCGGCACCGACGCACCGCGGGCCCTATCGTCCCGACGATGTCACTGCTGCTCTCGGTGCCCAACGTCTCCGAAGGCCGCGACACCGCGGTGCTCGACGCGATCGGGGCTGCCTTTGCAACCGGCGCACGGGTGCTCGACCGCCACGAGGACGAGGATCACCATCGGGCCGTCTTCTCACTCGCCGGTGATCCCGGGACGCTCTCCGCAGCGCTGCTGTGCGGCGCTCGCGAGGCCGTCGCGCGGATCGACCTTCGAGCCGCGCGCGGGCAGCATCCGCACATCGGCGCGATCGACGTCGTCCCGCTCGTCCACGTCAGCGACGCCGAGCGGGGGGCGGCCTGCGCGGAGGCGCTCGTCACCGCCGAGCTGCTGGCCAGCGAGCTCGGACTGCCGGTGTTCCTCTACGGGGTCCTCGCGGGCGGGCGCACGCGCGCGCAGATTCGTCGTGGCGGGATCGCCAATCTGGCCGCGCGTATCGCCGACGAGGAGCTGACGCCCGACTTCGGGCCGCGGCGGCTTCACCGCAGCGCCGGGGCTGTGCTCGTCGCGGCCCGGCCGCCGCTGGTGGCATTCAATCTCGAGCTCGCGCCGCCGGCGCACCTCGGCACGGCGCGCGAGATCGCGGCGAGCATCCGCGAGGGCGGCCCCGAGGGGCTCGCCAGTCTGCGTGCGATCGGAATCGAGCTCGAATCGCGCGAGCGCACCGCGCAGGTCTCGATGAATGTCGAGGATCCGGATTCGCTGCCGCTCGCCGCGATCGTCGATGCCGTTTCACGCCACGCCGATGTCGCCGCCGCCGAGATCGTCGGGCTCGCACCGCGCGCCGCGCTCGAGGGATTTCCCGCGGAGCTCGAGATCCGCGGATTCGACCCCGCCCGCCAGATCATCGAGAACCATTTAGATTGACAGTCCACAGATGGCACGCCCGACGAAGAACCGACGCTCGACCAAGCACCGCGGCAACGCCGCCGGGATGATCGAGGCGCGCGGACGCACCGGGCGCAAGCCGAGCGCCGCCGAGAAGGGCACCGCGTCGACCAAGGGCGCCAGGCGCGGCGGCTCCTCCGGTGGGCGCAAGAACCGCTTCGAATCACCGCCGACGTGGAAGGGCGCCGCGATTCGCGCCGTGGTCGCTGCAGCGATCGTCTACGTGGTCTCGACGCTGCTGCTCAAGCACACCAGCGCGGCCACGAACGTCGCGCTCGTGCCGATCGTGCTGGCGCTCTACACGCCGATGATCTACTACACCGACCTGTACATGTACCGCCGCGCGCAGCGGAAGAAGTCCTCCAGCTGATGGGCGAACTCGACGTCCGGACCTTCACGGTCGGCCAGCTCCAGGAGAACTGCTACCTCGTCCGGCCCAAGGGCGCCGCCGCGGCGATCCTGATCGACCCCGGTGATGAGGCGGAGCGCCTGCTGGAGGCGATCGACGCCCTGGGCGTGACGGTCGAGGCGATCCTGCTGACCCACACCCATTTCGACCACATCGGCGCGGTCGCTGCGCTCGCCCGCGCGACCGGCGCGCCGGTCTACTGCCCGACACTCGAGCGCGAGGTGCTCGCCGACATCGACGCGTCGGTTCATCCGCTCGGCCTCAGCGGCTTCGAGAGCTACGACGCCGACGAGCTGCTCGCCGGCGGTGAGCATCTCGAACTCGCCGGGCTCGAGATCGACGTCCACTTCACGCCCGGCCACAGCCCGGGCCACCTGACCTACGCGCTGCCGGGGCACGAGGCGCTGCTCGTCGGCGACGTCCTCTTCCGCGGCTCCGTGGGGCGCGTCGATCTCCCGGGCGGCGACTGGACGACCCTGCTCGACTCGATCGCGAGCCTGATCGACGCCTACCCATCGCAGACGCTCGTCTTCCCGGGTCACGGTCCGCACACGGCGCTCGGTGCCGAACGCGCGACAAACCCGTTTCTGACCGAGCTCGCTGCCCGGTGAGCAAGCTCACAGCCCCGCGCGGAACCTTCGACATCCTGCCCGAGCAGGCGAGCATGCGCGCCGAGGTCGAGGACACGGCGCGCAAGCTGCTCGAGGCGGCCGGCTACGGACGGATCGAGACCCCGACCTTCGAGACCACCGAGCTGTTCGCCCGCGGCGTCGGTGAGGCGACCGACATCGTCCAGAAGGAGATGTACAGCTTCGACGACGGCGGCGGCCGTTCGCTGACGCTGCGCCCGGAGGGCACCGCGCCGGTCTGCCGCGCCTACGTCGACCACGGCATGCACAAGCTGCCGCAGCCCGTCCGCCTGTACTACCTGTCGAGCTTCTTCCGCGCCGAGCGTCCCCAGGCCGGGCGCTACCGCCAGTTCTGGCAGCTCGGGATCGAGGCTCTCGGCTCCGACGACCCGGCGGTCGATGCCGAGACGATCGTGCTGCTCGCGACGATCCTCGAGCGGCTCGGCGTGCGGGGCGTGCGGCTGCGCCTCTCGAGCCTTGGCAGTCCCGGCACGCGCGCCGCCTACCGGGAGGACCTCGGCGCCTACCTGCGTGCCCACATCGACGCGCTCGCGCCCGCGGTGCGTGAGCGCATCGAGCTGAACCCGCTGCGCGCGTTCGACTCCGACGATCCGCGCACGCGCGAGGTGATGGCGGGCGCGCCACGGCTGCTGGATCGCCTCAACGCCGACGACGCCGCGCACTTCGCGGCGGTCCGCGAGCTGCTCGGCCGAGCCGGGGTCGCCCACGAGCTCGACCCGACGCTCGTGCGCGGGCTCGACTACTACACGCGAACGCTGTTCGAGTTCACCAGCGACGCCCTCGGTGCGCAGTCGGGCGTTGCCGGGGGAGGGCGCTACGACGGGCTGATCGAGCAGCTCGGTGGCCCGCCGACGCCCGGCATCGGCTGGGCCGCCGGGATCGAGCGGGTCCTGATGGCGTCGCCGGAGCGTCCCGCCGCGGCGCCCGCGCTCGACCTCTACGTCGCGTTCGAGCACGCCCGCGCGGATGCCTTCGCGACGCTGACCGACGCCCGCGCAGCCGGGCTCGCGGCGCAGATGGAGCTGGCCGGGCGGTCGCTGAAGGGTCAGCTCAAGCACGCCGAGCGTCTCGGCGCGCGCTTCGTCGCCGTGGTCGAGGGTGAGTCGGTGCGCCTGCGCGATCTGCGGGCGGGCACCGAGGAGACGATGCCGCGGGCTGCCCTCGTGGATCGTTTGGTGGCGGCGTGATGCGCGTGCCGCCATCGAACGGATTCCGGGATCGCTGGTGCGGGGACCTGCGCGCCGCCGACGCCGGCAGCGTGGTCCGCGTCGCGGGCTGGGTGCACCGGCGGCGTGACCACGGCGGGCTGATCTTCATCGACCTGCGCGATCGCTCGGGCCTGCTGCAGCTGGTCTTTCACCCCGACAGCGCACCCGCCGCCCACGCCGCCGCGCACGATCTGCGCAGCGAGGCAGTGCTCAGCGTGTCCGGCGAGATCGTGCTCCGCGGGCCTGCGACGATCAACCCGCTGCTCGCGACCGGCGAGATCGAGCTGACGGTGCGCGAGCTCGACGTGCTCGCGACCTCGCCCACGCCACCGTTCCCGCTCGATGAGGACGTCGGCGTCGATGAGACGCTGCGGTTGCGCTACCGCCCGCTCGACCTGCGCCGGGAGCCGATGCGCGACGCGCTGATCCTGCGCCACCGCGTGGTTCGCACGATTCGCGAGGTGCTCGAGGGCCACGACTTCCTCGAGGTCGAGACGCCGATCCTGACGGGCGCGACGCCGGAAGGGGCCCGCGACTTCCTCGTGCCCTCGCGGCTGCAGCGCGGCTCGTTCTATGCGCTGCCGCAGTCACCGCAGATCTTCAAGCAGCTGCTGATGGTCGGCGGCCTCGAGCGCTACTACCAGATCGCACGCTGCTTCCGCGACGAGGATCAGCGAGCGGATCGCCAGCCCGAGTTCACGCAGCTCGACGTCGAGCTGTCGTTCGTCGTCGAGGACGACGTCCTGAGGCTCACCGAGGAGGTGATGAGCGCCGTCTTCGCAGTCGGCGAGTTCGCGGTGGCGCCGCCGCCCTGGCCGCGGATCGGCTTTCCGGAGGCGATGGCCCGCTTCGGCTCCGACCGGCCGGACACGCGCTTCGGCCTGGAGCTCCACGACGTCGGCGAGCTCGTGCGCGGATCCGAGTTCAAGGTCTTCAACAGCGTGCTCGAGACCGGGGGAGTGGTGCGCGCGATCAACGCCGGCGCGCGCGAGCTCTCACGCGCCGAACAGGATGGCCTGAGCGAGTTCGTCCAGCGCTACGGCGCCAAGGCGGTGGCACCCGTCACCGTCGGCGAGGGGGGCTGGCGGGGCAACCTGGCGAAGTTCTTCAGCGCCCAGCAGATCGCGGCGGTCAACGCCGAGCTGGGCGCCGGCGACGGCGACCTGCTGCTGTTCGTCGCCGACCGCGCCGCGGTCGCCGCCCAGGCACTCGGCGCGCTGCGGCTCGAGCTCGCGCAGCGCTTCGGGCTGATCGACCCGGCCCGCCACGACGTGTTGTGGGTGGTCGATTTCCCGATGTTCGAATACGACGAGCAGGAGCAGCGCTGGACCGCCACGCACCACCCGTTCACGGCGCCCGCGCCGGCCGCCGGCGCCGGCGAGCTCGACTTCTCGGACCCGGGCGCGCTGTGCTCGCGCGGCTATGACCTCGTCGTCGACGGCTCGGAGCTCGGCGGCGGCTCGATTCGCACGCACACAGCCGAGATCCAGCGGCAGGTGTTCGAGACGATCGGACTGTCCGAGAGCGAGGCGCAGGAGCGCTTCGGCTTCCTGCTCGACGCGCTGCGCTACGGCGCCCCACCGCACGGCGGCATCGCCCTGGGAATCGACCGGATCGTCGCGATGATCGCCGGCAGCGAGTCGATCCGCGACGTCATCGCCTTCCCGAAGACCGCCAGCGGCTCCGATCCGCTGACCGGCGCCCCGTCGCCGGTCGACGCACGGACGCTGCGCGACCTCGGCCTGCGCCTCGCCTGAAGCGCAGCGCTCGGGCCGCTCTACGCGCCGCCGAGCTGGGCGGCCTTGACCACGAGCAGCACGACGGACACCACGAGATAGCCGCGCAGCCCGAGCATCGCGGCCTTCTTGCCCGTCGACCAGACCGCCGGCTCGAGGAACGTCAGCTGCGGCATCGTCCACTGCGACTTCGGGACGGCGCTCGGTGCCTCCTCGATCACGGTCACATCCCCGCGCGTGCGGCTGCTGCGCAGCGCCCAGGCGCCGAAGGCGAGCAGCGCGAGCGCGAACACGCCGCCGCCGATCAGCGCGAAGCTCGTCACGTTGATCGTCGGGAACACGGTGGTTGCCATCAGGATCAGCGAGAGCAGCACGAGCGTGGCGACGATGATCGTCGCCAGGACGTTCAGCCAGCCGGGGTTCCGCCACGGCCCGAGCACCGCGCGGTCGTTGCACAACAGCAGCAGGAAGACGGTCGCGCTGGGCAGCAGGACGCCGGCGAGCGCCTGCACCGAGGTCGTGATCACGCCGAGCGGCGCGCCCGGGATCAGGACGATCGCGGCCGCACCGGCGATCAGCCCGGCGAAGATCAAATAGAAGCTCTTGGCGTCGTTGAAGCTGCGGTGCAGCGAGCTCTTGGTGCCGAACATGTCCCCGAAGGCGTAGCTCGTCGACAGCGTCAGCGCGCCGGCGCCGATCAGCGAGGCGTTCAGCAGGACCACCGCGAAGAACGCCCCGGCGATCGACCCGAGCGACCTCTTGAGGTCAGCCGCCGTTCGACCAGCGTCCTTGAACAGCCCAAAGCCGTGGTTGTGCAGGGCGAACGCGGAGATCGCGACCAGCCCTGCCGCGCCGAGCACGACGATGAACGCGCCGATCCAGGTGTCGAGGCGCTCGTAGTTGATCCAGCGCGGCGTGATCCGCTTGTCGATCACGTTCGACTGCTGGAAGAACAGCTGCCAGGGAGCGACCGTCGTGCCGACGATCGCGATGATCAGCAGCACCGAGGTCGAGTTCGCGCCGCCCGCGATCCCGGGCACCACGAAATCGTGGACGATCGGGCCGATCTTCGGGTGCGCCATGAAGAACAGCGGGATCACCAGCAGGTTCGCGAACACGAAGACGAACATCACGCGCTCCCAGCGGCGAAAGCTGCCGCTCGCGGTGATCGCGACCAGCAGCACCGCGGCGATCGGCACCGAGAGGTACTCCGACACGCCGAAGTAGGAGAGCGCGAGGCTGACCCCGATGAACTCGGTGACGATCGTCAGGAAGTTCAGCAGGAACAGGTCGCCGACCGAGAACCAGCCCCAGAAGCGTCCGAAGCGCTCGTTGATCAGCCGCGCGTGACCGACACCGGTCACGGCACCGAGGCGGACGACCATCTCCTGGTTGACGATCAGCACCGGGATCAGCAGCACCAGGACCCAGAGCAGGCTCGTGCCGTAGGTCTGCCCGGCCTGCGAGTAGGTTGCGACGCCGCCGGCGTCGTTGTCGCCGACCATCACGATCAGCCCCGGCCCGATGATCGCCGCGAGCGTCAGTGCGCGCGCACGCCAGCTGCGGCGAGCGGCCGTGTCGTGCTGGCTGATCGTCCCGAAGGCGCCCTGGATGTCGCCGACGTGCGCGCTGTCGAGCACCGCGCGCTCGCGCGGAGGCGTTGCGGCCATCCTGGTTCACCTCCTTTCGGGGTCCGCTCCGGCGTGTCGCGGGGCGGGCACCGTGGAGGTCCTCAGCCGGATGTCAGGCTACGACTCCAGCCGGGACGCCGCGGCGCGGCGCCTCGCGACCGCTACTTCGCGGGGGTTCGCCGTCTTCGTATCTGTTGGGGTCGTCCACGGTGTGAAGGTCCTGTCAAGCGCGGTTCTGCGCTTGGCCAGAGTCTACTCGCGCGCCAGCCCATAGCGGCGCCGCCACTGGTCCGGCAGCGTCAGTTCGAGGATGTCATCGACGGAGACGACGCCGATCGCGCGGCCGTCGGCGTCGACGACCGGCAGCGAGACCAGGTTGTAGTCGGTCATCAGGCGCGCGACCTCGGGAATCTCGGCCTCGGCGCCGACCGGCGGAGCGCCGTTCTCGGCGATCGAGTCAAGCGTCTGCTCCGGGGCCGAGCTGATCAGCTGCCCGGCGGTGACCACCCCGCTGAGCACACCGTCGGGGTCGGTCAGCAGGATCGTGTGCAGGCTCTCGGGCGCGACATCCTGGGCGCGAGCGGCCGCGATCGCCTGCCCGACCGTGGCATCGCGCGGCACGGCGACGAAGTCCGGGCTCATCACGCCCCCGGCGGTCGAGGGGTTGTAGCCGAGCAGCCCCTTGATCTTGCGCTGCTTGGCGTACGGGAGCAGGTCGAGCACCGGGCGACGGCGCTCCTGCTTGATCTCCAGCAGCAGGTCCGCGGCGTCGTCGCTGGCCATCCGCGAGAGCACGGCGGCGACCTCGCGGTCCGAGCGCTGGTCGAGGAACTCGAGCTGGTGCTCGTCGTCGAGCTCCTCGAAGACATCGGCCTCGAGCTCCTTGTCCTGCCCGACCGCTTCGAGGATCTCCTCGCCCTCCTCGTGGCTCGCCGCCTCGACGAGGTCAGCGATCTGCGCGGGATGCAGCTGAGCGATGCGCCGGTGGGCGAGGCGCAGCCGCGAGGTCGGCACGTGTCCGACGAACGGCTCGAGCTCGGGCCACGGGACAAACCCCTCGTGGGCGTCGTCGCGGTTGCGCAGCCGGCGCGGCAGCAGTCGCCGCAGGCGCGCCCCGAGGCTCGGGTCGATCCCGGCAACGCGCCACGCCCCGTCTTGGTAGATCAGCTCGACCTCGCCGGCGCGCACCAGACGCGCGGTGTTGACGTTGATCAGGCTGTGTCCGAGGACGTCGGAGCGCAGCAGCACCTCGCCGGGACGGCGCTCGAACTGGGCGAGGTTGAGCTTGGTCGTCGCAGCGTGGGCGCCGCCCGGCTCGAGGCGGTCGATGCTGTTGGCGGGCACGAACAGCAGCCGGCCGCCGATCGCGGCGCGCAGGCCGATCAAAGGCGGCAGCGGGTCGGCCAGGTCAAGTCGCGCGACGAGATCGTCGACCCGGCCAAGTCGCTCGCCGGCCGAGTCGAGCAGCGGGCTCCCCGCGAGAGAGGAGAGGTGGAGAACGCCGTCGGGCATCGCCGTTGCGTCACAGACTAATGGGTCTTGGCGTCGAATTCGTGTCGATCGGGCTAATGCTCGACCACAGCGTGCCGAAGAGACAATCGATGAGCCTGCGCCTCCCGGGCAGCGTGCCAACGCGGCGATTTGCCGCGCTCGCCCTGGTCCTGGGCGCGGCGGTGCTCGGCGGATGCGGTACCCCGGGCGTCGTCAAGCCGGTCGCCACGCCGCTCCCCGGCTTCAAGCGCGCCATCCAGTCGGCTCAGAACCTCGTCAGCCAGAGCGAGCAGCAGGCCTACGGCGCGACGTCCGTCACAGGCCCGTAGCGCTAGCGACGACAAAATGCAGTGATTGGACCGTGGAGCGCTGCCCGCCCACGCCGATCGCGCTGACCAGCACGGTGTAGCGGCCCGGCGCGAGGGCGCCGCTCGAGGTCATGCCGGCGAAGGCGAGCGCGCCGGTGCCCGCGTGCGCCCTGAGCGTGAGCGTGCCGGCGGGCAGCTGGCGGGTGCAGTTGCGCGCGCCGCTGTTCGCAGCGGTCGCAGCAGCACATCGTCCCGCGGCCACGCGACCGGTCTGGGTGCGCATGAAGCTGAACGTCAACGTGGCCGGCTGGTCCAGCGAGAACGAGAACCTGGTTCCCACCGCCAGGCCGCTCCGCGCGCTGTGGTGCTCGAGCCAGGTCGCGGTCGACTCGCGCAGGCGGCTGATCGTCGGGCGTACCGCCACGACCGTGTAGCGAACTGTGTCCACGCTCGCGACGCCGTTGCTGTCGACGGCGGTGACGGCGAAGCTCTTTGGCCCGAGCGACGAGGTGTGGATCGCCGTGCCGTCGGCAACCGAACTCGCGCAGCGGGTGATTGTCAGCGGGGAGCTCGCCACACAGGCAAAGCTCGCCCGGTCGTGGCTGCCCAGACTGTAGGCCGCGCCGCTGACGGGGAGGGTGATCGTGACCCGTGGCGGCGCAACGATCGTGTAGCTCGCGGTCTGGGTGGTGGCTACGCCGTCGGCGTCGGTGGCCGTCACGCTGAAGCTGTGGGCGCCGAGTGTCGCGGTGTTGAGGGGGCTGCCGCTCGGCAGCGTGCCGGCGCAGCTCGGAGCGCCGGCGGTCGAGGCCGTGCAGCCGTAGGTCGCGCTGAGCGCCTGGCCCTCGGTGTAGGCGCCGCCGTTGGCCGGTACGCTGATCGTCGCCGTTGGCGGCGGGACGACGGTGTAGATCACGATGCGGTGCGTCGTGGTCCCGAGCGAGTCGGTCGCCGTCACGGTGAAGATGTGCTGCCCGGTCGTGGTCGTGTCGATCGCGGTTCCGCTCGGCACGGTGCCGCTGCAGGTCGGCGTTCCGGGGGTCGGCGAGACGCAGGAGTAGACGGCGGCGACGCTCTGGGTTCGCGTGTAGGTCGCCCCGGCGGCGGGCGCGGTGATCGTCTCGGTCGGGCCGCAGAGCTGCGCGACGAGCCCCGGTGAGGCTCCGTCTGTGGCGAGTGGCGTTCCCAGCCCGGTCGCCATGTCGTAGCCGGCAGTGGCCGGGTAGTCGCCGGAGCCGGAGGGGTTGTTGTTGCCACTGAGCACGTCATTGAACGCTTGGGTGCCGCTCGTCGTGGCGGCGATGGCGTAGAGCGCGGGGTTCAGGAAGCCGAGCGGCGAGCCTGCCGAGCAGCCGCCCATGCCGCTGGCGTCGGCGAGCGCCGTCAGGCCGGCCCAGAGGGGCGCGGCGGCGCTGGTGCCGCCGACCGTGACCCAACCGCCGAGCCCTGCGTAGTAGATCTCATAGCCGGTCGCGGGGGCGGCGTCGGCGGACACGTCGGGCACCTCGCGACAGAAGCTGCCCGCCGGCGCGCCGCAGGGCGACCCGCTCGAGAGGTTGTTGACGCCCAGGTGCGTCTGGTAGCTCGGCATCGGCCAGAACAGCGAGATGCCGCCGCCACTGGCACCGCTGTGATCGTTCCACGCCGCATCGCCGCTGGGGTTGAGCCCGCTGAGCGTCGTTCCTCCCACGCCGGTCACGTACGGCTGACTCGCTGCGTCGTCGACCGCGAGGTTGGTACTGCCATCGCACCCTTCCGACCCTGCGTCGCCCGAGGCGACGAAAACGCTCTGTCCCTGCGCGGCGGCCTGCTCGAACAGCGTGTTCTCGGCGTTCAGCGCATTGGAATCGCTCATCAGGCTCGACGACTCGCACAGCCCCCAGGAGTCGCTGACCACCTGGGCCGTGTCGGCGTTGACGATCGCCGCGAAGGTGTCGTAGGTCCCGCTGCCATCGTTTGGGCCCTGGTAGACCTGGACATTGCTTGACGGAGCGGTGCCGATCACGTTGTCGATGTCGAGCGCCGTCTCGAGGCCCGGGTTCGATCCGGGGGGCGAGCCCGGTCCTTCGCCCACCGTGACGGTGCTGATCGCGGCGGTGGAGCCGAAGCAGGATTGGAACTGCGCGACGTCGCTCGCCGTGTAGGGCTCGAGCTCAAACAGCGCGACCGTGACTCCCGCGCCGAAGTCGCTGTTCGCGTACAGCCCGTCCATCCCGTAGGCACCGGCGATCTGATTGATCGTGTAGGGGCCCGACGGTCCGGTGTGGTTCGCCGCGGCCGTGCACGGGGTCACCCCGCCGCCACCAAACAGCGGCGCCGCCGCGGCGTGGGCGGTGACCTTCGCAGTCCCGCGGCGCAGGTCGGCGGGCGCCGCGGCCGGCAGGTCGTCGAGGCCGAAGACGCCCTGCACCATCGCGCCGAGCGCCGCCGGCACCCGTGGCGCCGCGGTGTTGGCATAGACCTGACGCCCGTCGCGCTGACGGTAGCGGCGCAGGCTCACGTCGAAGGCCGCGGAGGCCCGCGCGGCGCTGCCGGAGACGGTCATCGAGAGGCCGTCGGCGGCAACCGCCCCGGGCGCCAGCCCGTCGGCGCGCAGCGCCGCGCGCACGGCGGCGATCTGTGAGTCCGACGCCCCGAAGCGGGCGGCGAACTGCGCGACGCTGAGGTAGTCGTGGTAGTCGGGCGAACCCGGCGTCGAGACCGCGCTGGCGAGCGTCGCGAGGCCTGCCGGATCGCGCGGCGCGAGCACGACCGTCAGCGCCAGCGGCGTCGTGGCCGCGAGCGGCCCGAGCGAAGTGGTACCGGCGGCCAGCGCCGGGACGGCGCCGACGGCGACGCTCGAAGGAGCCGCGGCCGCGCTCGCGGTGGCGGCGAGCGCAAGCAGCGCCGGCCCGATCGCGAGCGCGGTACGGCGACGAATTCGGCGAGTGCGGGTCACGAGCGGATGAAGTTTGACCGTATTTGGGCCTCCTCACGATAAAGATCCGCCGCAACGGCGCTCGCGCGTCCGGGGCGCCATACTCGTCGGGATGCTGCTGCGCGACCACCTCGAGCGCCCACGCGGGCGCGGTGTGGTGCCTGCCGGTGCCCACACCGGCGCGGCGGGCGGTGCCGCCTGTGGCGACCTCGTGCGGGTATCGCTGGCGCTCGAGCGCGACCGGGTCGCTGCCGCCGGCTTCGACGCGCAGGGCTGCGGCAGTGCGATCGCCGCCGGCAGCGCCGCGGTGGCACTCGTCAGCGGGCGTCCGCTGCTCGAGGCAGCGCGCGTCGGGGCCGATTCGATCGCGGCGGAGCTCGGCGGGCTCTCGCCGGCCAAGCGCCACGCCGCCGAGCTGGCCGCTGACGCGCTGCACCGCGCGCTCGGCGCCGCGGCGAGCGCCCAGGCCACGCTCGCGCCGGCGCCCGGGCGGCTGCTGGTGGCGATGAGCGGCGGCGTGGACAGCGCCGTCGCGGCGGTGCTGGCGGGAACGCGGGCAGTCGCTGTGACCCTCGAGCTGTGGGCCGACCGCGACAACGACGGCGATCGCAGCTGCTGCTCTGCGCAGGCGGTGCGCGGGGCTCGCGCGCTCGCTCACCGGCTCGGCCTGCCGCACCTCTCGCTCGACCTGCGCGCCGAGTTTCGCGCCGGCGTCGTCGAACCGTGGCTCGCGGCGCACGCCGCCGGTCTGACGCCGAACCCGTGCGTGCGCTGCAACGGCAGCGTGCGCCTGGATGCGATGCTCGAGCTCGCCGAGCGCCTCGGCGCCGACGGCCTCGCGACCGGTCACTACGCGCGGACCAGCGGCGGGCTGCTGCGGGTGGCCGCAGACGCGCACAAGGACCAGAGCTACATGCTCGCCGCGCTGGCTCCGGCGGCGCTTCGCCGGCTGCGCTTCCCGCTGGGCGAGCTGCGCAAGCCCGCGGTGCGCGAGCTCGCGCACCGCGCGGGACTGCCGGTTGCCGCGAAGCCCGACTCCCAGGATTTGTGCTTCCTCGCCGGGACCGGCCGCGAGGCGTTCCTCGCGCGCCACGGGGCGCTCGGCGAGCGCCCCGGGGATGTGCTCGATACGCGCGGCCGGCGGGTCGGCGAGCACGGCGGGGTCCACCGCTACACGGTGGGCCAGCGTCGCGGCCTCGGGATCGGCGGCGGCACGCCGCTGTACGTGCTGTCCACCGACGCCGCCGCAAACACCGTGACGCTCGGGCCGCGCTCGGAGCTCGCGACCCGTACCGTCGCCCTGCGCGACGCCGTGCTGCACCGGCCACGGTTCGATCGCGTGCGACTGCGCTACCGCCAGCGCCCGCTCGCCTGCACGGCGCTGCGAAGCGATGGCCAGCTGACCCTCGCGCTCGCCGCACCGGCCTACGGCGTCGCTCCGGGGCAGCTCGCCTGCCTGATGGACGGCGAGGTGATCGTCGGACACGCGACGATCGCCGCCGCTGCTGCGCCGGTGCACCCGCCAGAGCTTCTCCCGCTCGGGCCGCTGCGCTGAGCCTCGGTAATCTCGCGGACATGACCTCTGATGAGATTCGCGAGCGCTTCCTCGCGTACTTCGCCGATCACGGCCATCTGCGCCTGCCGAGCGCGTCGCTGGTGCCCGCCGCCAACGATCCGTCGGCGCTGCTGACGGTCGCCGGCATGCACCCGCTCAAGCCGTACTTCCTCGGCCAGGAGCAGCCGCCGGCGCCGCGGCTCACGAGCTGCCAGAAGGTGTTTCGCACGGTCGATCTCGACGTCGTCGGCACGACCGCCCGCCATCTCACGTTCTTCGAGATGCTCGGCAACTTCTCGCTGGGCGACTACTTCAAGACCGGGGCTGTGGAGTTCGCCTGGGAGCTCTCGCGCGAGGGCTACGGCTTTCCCGCCGAGCGCATCTGGATCACGGTCTTCGAGGGTGATGACGCGCTCGGCCTCGGCCCAGACGAAGAGGCGATCGAGGCCTGGCTGGCCGTCGGCGTCCCACGCGAGCGGATCGTGGCCTGCTCGCGCAGCGAGAACTTCTGGCAGGCCGGACCGACCGGTCCGTGCGGTCCGTGCTCGGAGCTGTACCTCGACCGGGGGCTCGAGTACGGCACCGCCGACGATCTCCCTGGCGGCGAGAACGCGCGCTTCCTGGAGTTCTGGAACCTCGTCTTCATGCAGTACGACCAGCAACCGCCGGACACGCTCACCCCGCTGCCCGCGCGCAACATCGACACAGGTCTCGGCCTCAACCGGATGGCCGCGATCCTCCAGGACGTCCCCTCGGTGTTCGAGACGGACCAGTTCAAGCCGCTGATCGAGCTCGGCGAGACGCTGTCGGGTCGTCGCTACGGAAGCGAGGCGACGGTCGATCGCAGCCTGCGGATCCTCGCCGACCACGCGCGCGCGATGACCTTCCTGGTCGCCGACGGCGTCGTCCCCTCCAACGTCGACCGCGGCTACGTGCTGCGCCGCGTGATGCGACGCGCCGTCCAACACGGCCGGTCGCTGGGATTCGAGCCCGGATTCCTGGTTCGCTACGGCGAGCTGGTACGCGAGCTGATGGGCGCCGCCTACCCCGAGCTGTACGAGCAGCGAGAGCGCATCGACGTCTGGCTCGCCGCCGAGGAGGAGCATTTCGGGCATACCCTCGACCAGGGACTCGTCGTGCTGCGCGAGCTGATCGAGCGCGCACGCGAGGGCTCCGGCTCGGTGAGCGGCGAGGATGCCTTCCGCCTGCACGACACCTTCGGCTTCCCGATCGACCTGACCCGGGAGCTGGTCGCCGAGGCGGGGCTGAGCGTCGATCAGGCCGGCTTCGACGCGCTGATGGAGGACCAGCGCACGCGCAGCCGGGCCGGGGAGGATGCCGGCGCCGACACCCTTGCCGGCCGCGAGCGCGCGAGCGCGTTCGCCGGCGCGGCCGGCTTCACGACCCGCTTCGTCGGCTACGAGACGACGGAGCAGGCGACGACGGTCGGTGCGGTCGAGCAGAGCAACGGCCGTGTCCTCGTCAAGCTCGCCGACTCGCCGTTCTACGCCGCCGGGGGTGGCCAGATCTCCGATGTCGGGGTGATCGAGTGCGCCGACGGGGACTGCCGGGCGCGGGTCGCCGAGGTCGTGCGGCTCGGTGAGGACCAGGCGCTGTACGCGGTCCTCGAGCAGGGCGAGCTGCATGAGGGCGAGCGGGTCTACGCCCGCGTCGACCGCGTCGCACGCCACGCGGCCGAGTGCAACCACACGGCCACGCATCTCCTGCACGCGGCCCTGCGCCGTCGGCTCGGCGGCCACGTGCATCAGGCGGGATCCTACGTCGGGCCCGACAAGCTGCGTTTCGACTTCAGCCACGGGCAGGCGATGTCGGCGCAGGAACTGCGCGACGTCGAGGACCAGATCAACGAATGGATCGTCGAGAACCACCCGGTCCGCCCGATCAGCACCACGCTCGACGAGGCCCGGGCACTCGGGGCGATGGCCCTGTTCGGCGAGAAGTACGGTGAGATCGTGCGCATGGTCGAGATCGGCGACGGCGACTTCTCGCGCGAGCTGTGCGGCGGCACGCACGTGCGTTCGACCGCCGAGATCGGCGTCGTGCGAATCCTCGCGGAGACCTCGAGCGCGGCCAACGTGCGGCGCATCGAGGCGCTCAGCGGGCCGGCCGCGATCGCGTCGCTGCGCGGCCGAAGCCTCGCCCTTGAGGAGATCGCGTCGGTCCTGCGGACCGCGCCGGAGCAGGCGGTGTCCGTGGTGGTGGCTCGCGAGGCGGAGCGACGGGAGCTCGAGAAGGCGGCGCGCGCCGCGGCGCGCCCGGCCGCCGTGGACGTGGCCGCGCTGGCGCGGTCGGCCGAGACGATCGGGGGAGTGCCCGTCGTCTGCGCGGCGGTCGAGGTGCCCGATGCCAAGGCGCTGCTCGACGTGGTCGACCGGGTGAAGGGGCAGCTCGGGACCGACGGCGCGATCGTCCTCGCGGGCATCGTCGACGAGCGCGCCCACGTGGTCGTGAGCGTCGCCGCGACACTCGTCGAGCGTGGCGTGCGAGCCGGCGAGATCGCCAAGGCCGCGGCCGCGGTGCTCGGCGGCGGCGGCGGCGGGCGCGACACGCTGGCGCAGGCGGGCGGCAGCGAGGTGGGCCGGATCAGCGAGGCGCTCGATGCCGCGCGAGCGGCGCTCCAGGGCATCCTCGGCGGCTAGCGACCGCCGATGCGTATCCTCGCGCTGGACTACGGAAGTGCGCGCTGCGGCGCAGCGTTGTGCGATCCGAGCGAGACCGTGGTGACCCCGATCGAGCCGGTGCTGCGCGCCGCGACGAGGGCCGGGCTCGGCGCGCTGGCCGCGCTGGTGGCGGCGCGCGAGGTCGAGTATGTCGTGGTCGGTCTGCCGCTCTCGCTGCGCGGGACCGATACCGCGCAGACCGCCGAGGCACGGGCCTTCGCCGAGCGGCTCGCGCGGCGTCTCGGCGAGCGGATCCCGGTGGCGCTGCACGATGAGCGCCTGACCACGCGGCTTGCCCAGCGCGACCCGTCCCGGACGGCGACGGAGGACTCGCGGGCCGCGGCGCACCTGCTCGAGGATTGGCTTGCGCGACGCGAGCGCGAACGCCTGTCCGCCGCCGAAGCGAGTGCGCAGGCGTGACGGGCGAAGAGCACGACGAGCCCGAGCCCGGCTGGGAGGCGCCGAACGGTGGAAGCCCGCCGCCGCTTGCCCCGCGAGGCGCCCGCCGGCGCCCGTCCTCGCGGCGACGCTACCGTCGCCGACGCGCACTCGCGCTGCTCGGGCTGGTTGTCGTGCTGTTCGGAGCGTGGTTTCTGATCGAGCTGTTTCAGCCGTTCGCGGGCGCCGGCACGGGGATCGTCGAGGTCTCGATCCCGCCCGGTTTCAGCGCCCGCGCGATCGGCGACCTGCTCGCATCCCGCGGCGTCGTCTCATCGGGGTTCTTCTTCGACCTGCGCGCATCGCTCGACGGCGACGGACCGAAGCTGCGCCACGGAATCGTCGAGCTGCGCCACGGCATGAGCTACTCCGCGGCGCTCACGGCGCTGACCACGGCGCCGGCCGTCGTGACGATCAAGGTGACGATCCCCGAGGGCTTCACCCGCCGTCAGATCGCCGCGCTGGCCAAGGCCGATGGCCTGACCGGCGACTACCTCGTCGCGTCGCGGCCCTCCTCGGCCCTGGATCCCCGCAACTACGGCGCCAGCGCGTCGGTGCACACGCTCGAGGGGTTCCTGTTTCCCGCCACCTATTTCAACTTCCCGGGTGCGAATGTCGCGAAGCTCGTCAGCCAGCAGCTGACGGCCTTCCACCAGAACTTCGACCAGCTCGACTTCGCGAAGGCTCGCGCGGCCCACCTGAGCGAGTACGACGTGCTGATCATCGCCTCGATGGTCGAGCGCGAAGCACAGGTTCCGAGCGATCGGGCGCTCGTCGCGGCCGTGATCTACAACCGCCTGCGCGCCGGGATGACGCTCGGGATCGACGCCACGCTGCGCTACGCGCTGAACGACTTCACCCACCCGCTGACCGCGTCCGAGCTGGCGCTCGACACCCCGTACAACACGCGCATCCACGCCGGGCTCCCGCCCACGCCGATCAGCAACCCCGGGCTTGCTTCGATGGTCGCGGCAGCCGATCCCGCGGCGGTTCCCTACCTCTACTACGTCACCAAGCCCGGCACCTGCGGCCAGCTCTCATTCGCGACCAGCTACGCGCAATTCCAGGCCGACGTGGCCGCGTACAACGCGGCGCGCAACGCGGCGGGGGGCCGCTCGCCGACGACGTGTCGCTGAGCCACCTCGAACTCGCCCCCGGCCGCCTCGGCGTGCTGGGCTGGCCGGTCTTCCACAGCCGCTCACCCGCGATGCAGCAGGCGGCGTTCGCGGCGCTCGGGCTGCGCGGCTGGAGCTATCAGTATCTGCCGGTACCCCCCGAGCTGTTCGTGGAGACGGTCCGAGCGCTGCCTGCCGCCGGGTTCGTCGGCGCCAACGTGACCGTGCCCCACAAGCACGTCGCGCTCGCGCTCGCCGACAGCGCGACCCCGGCGGCGCGCGCGATCGGCGCCGCGAACACGTTGAGCTTCCTGCCCGACGGCACGATTGACGTCGACAACACCGACGCGCCCGGCATGCTCGCGGCGATCGGGAGCCCGGTCGCCGGACGCAGCGCCGTGGTGCTCGGGGCCGGCGGCACCGCCCGCGCGGCGACGTGGGCACTGCGCGAGGCCGGAGCATCGGTCGCGGTGTGGAACCGCAGCGCGGAGCGCGCCCAGGCGCTGGCCCGAGACCTCGGCGTCAGCGCGATCACGCGTCCACAGGCTGCCGATCTGCTCGTGAACACGACGATCGTGGGCATGGACGAACGTATGAGCCGAGACGACGTGCTCACGACACTGGCGCTGGATTCCGATTTGCTCAGTAGGTATGCGCAGGTCGTCGATTTCGTCTACGCCACGGCTCCGACGGTGCTCGTGACCGCGGCGCGCGAGCGCGGCGTCGCGACCGTCGACGGCCTCGAGATCCTCGTCGCGCAGGGCGCCCTGAGCTTCGCGCGCTGGACCGGACACGTTGCACCGCTTGTGGCGATGCGCCGAGCTGCCGAAGGGGAACACGATGTCTGAGTCCGCGTCCCATCTGCGCGCCGTGTCGTCGACCGACCCGCAACCGAGCCTCGTCGGAGCCAACGGACTACGGCCCCCGGGCCGGCGCGACGGCCCGCCGCGGTCGCTGACCGAGGTGATCGTCGAGCTCGGCCTGTGCTCGCGGGAGCGGGTCCTCGAGGCGATCGAGATCGCCGCCCAGACCGGGACGACCGCGGACCGCGTGCTGCTTGAGCGCGGCGCGATCAGCCCCGACGTGGTCGCCGTGGCGCTCGCCGAGCGCTACGGACTCGACTACGTGGATCTGAGCGTGTTCAACGTCGACATGGCGGCCGCGAACCTCGTCACCAGCCAGGTGGCCAAGCGCCACGACGCGTTGCCGATCGCGATGGTCGGCGAGCGGGCGCTGCTCGTCGCGATGTCCGACCCCGCGAACGTGCACGCCGTGGACGACATCGCGATCCTGACCGGCTACGAGATCCGCGTCGCGGTCACGACCAGCGAGGACATCGCAAACGTGATCGCGCGGCTCTCGCGGGTCGGCGACGTGGTGCGCGACGGCGGTGATGACGAGTCCAGCGCCGAGGATCGCGACGCCGCGATCGTCGAGCTCCACGAGACGGCCGACGACGCTCCCGTCGTCAGGCTCGTCCACCAGCTCGTCGGCCAGGCCGTCGAGCAGGGCGCGTCCGACCTGCACATCAGCCCGGACGGACAGGATCTCCGCGTTCGTTTCCGCATCGACGGCGTGCTGCGCGACGTCACGACCGTTCCGCGCCGTCTCGCGGCCGGTGTCGTCTCGCGGATGAAGATCATGGCGGAGCTCGACATCGCCGAGCGCCGGGTCCCCCAGGATGGACGCGTCGGGCTGACCGTCGACGGCCATCGGGTCGACCTGCGCGTGGTGACGGTGCCGACCGTTCGCGGCGAGGGCGTCGTGATGCGAATCCTCGACAAGCAGGCCGTCGTCATGGACCTGGCCGAGCTCGGCATGGCACAGTCCGAGCTGAGCCGCTTCCACCGCGCCTACACGCAGTCGCACGGCGCGGTGCTCGTAACCGGTCCGACCGGCTCCGGCAAGTCGACCACGCTGTATGCCGCGCTGAGCATGGTCAACACGCCCGACCGCCACATCGTCACGATCGAGGACCCGGTCGAATACCAGCTGGACGGGATCACGCAGATCCAGGTCAATCCGCGGGCCGGCCTGACCTTCGGCACGGGCCTGCGAGCGGTCGTCCGTGCCGATCCCGACGTGATCATGGTCGGCGAGATCCGCGACCGCGAGACGGCCCAGATCGCGATCGAGGCGGCGCTCACCGGGCACCTCGTGCTCTCGACGCTGCACACCAACGATGCGGCGACGTCGATCACGCGGTTGATCGAGATGGGAATCGAGCCGTTCCTCGTCGCCTCGGCGATCGACTGCGTCGTCGCGCAGCGGCTCGTGCGGGTGCTCTGCCCCCAATGCAAGCGTCGCGTGATCCTGCCGATGGCGACGCTGCGGGAGTACGGCTACGCCGCCAGCTTCGACGTCGAGGGCTATGAGCCGGTCGGCTGCAAGCACTGCTCCGGCTCGGGCTACCGCGGGCGAACCGGCATCTACGAGGTGATGACGATCAGCGCCGAGGTTCGTGCGCTTGCGCTCGAGCGACGGTCGGCCGACGAGATCCTCGAGCTGGCGGTGGTGCAGGGAATGCACATGCTCAAGGACGATGGCCTCGACAAGGTCAAGCAGGGGCGAACCTCGATCGCCGAGATCGCACGGGTGGTCAACGCGGGAGCCGTCGCGGACCTTTAGCCGTCCGCCGTTGCTGCCGATATGAGCGTGAGAGCAAGACCGTGGCGATCGAGTACTCAGAAATCCTGCTTGAGGTCGTGGCGCGCAACGCGTCCGACCTCCACCTGACCGCCGGCGTTCCGCCGACCCTGCGTCAGCGCGGCAAGCTGGTCGCGCTCGACGGATACCCGGTGCTGACGCCCGAGGACACCCGCGAGTTCATCTACTCGATTCTCACGACCGAGCAGCGCCGTCGACTCGAGAACGATCTCCAGCTCGACTTCGCCTACGTCGTGCCAGGCCGCGCCCGCTTCCGTGTCAACGCCTACTTCCAGCGCGGCGCCGTTGCCGCGGCGTTCCGTCTGATCCCCTCGGCGATCACCCCGATCGACCAGCTTGGGCTGCCGGCGATCGTCCACGAGCTGGCCCGCCGGCCGCGCGGGATCGTGCTCGTGACCGGCCCCACCGGCTCCGGTAAGTCGACCTCGCTCGCGGCGATGATCGACGAGATCAACCAGACCCGCGACGAGCACATCGTGACGATCGAGGATCCGATCGAGTTCGTCCACTCGCACAAGCGGTGCGTGATCAACCAGCGCGAGCTCGGCAACGACGCGACCAGCTTCGCCTCCGCCCTCAAGGCCGCGCTGCGCCAGGATCCGGACGTGATCCTGGTCGGCGAAATGCGCGACCTCGACACGATCAGCACGGCGCTGACGGCCGCTGAGACCGGCCACCTGGTGTTCGGCACGCTGCACACGCAGGATGCCGCGCAGACCATCGACCGCATAATCGACGTGTTCCCGCCGGAGCAGCAGGCCCAGATCCGGGTGCAGCTCTCGGTGACGCTGCAGGGGGTCATCACGCAGCAGCTGATCCCGACCTCCGACGGCGCCGGTCGCTGCGTCGCCTGCGAGGTCCTGGTGCCGACGGCGGCCGTGCGCAACCTGATCCGCGAGGGCAAGATCCACCAGATCCCCTCGATCATTCAAACCGGGTCGGCGCAGGGCATGCAGTCGATGGATTCCGCGCTGGCGACGCTCGTGCGCGCCGGGCGCATCACGCAGGATCTTGCCGAGGGCCGTTCTTCGACACCCGATGAGCTGCGGCGCCTGCTCGGCGGAGTGGCGCTGGTCGCGTGAGCACCTACATCTTCAAGGCGATGGACCTCGCCGGGGCGCCGATGCGCGGCCAGGTCGACGCCGAGAGCAAGCAGGCGGTGTCGGATCAGCTGCGGGCACGCGGCCTGGTGATCCTCGAGATCGCCGAAAAGCACCGCTCGCGCGAGATCAATGTCGACCTGTTCGAACGGATCACGCTGAGCGACCTCGCGATCTTTTCGCGCCAGCTCGCGACGATGGTGTCCTCGGGCATGACGATCCTGCGGGCGCTGTTCGTACTCGAGGAGCAGACCGAGGTCAAGAAGCTGAAGGCCGTGATCGTCACCGTCCGCAAGGACGTCGAGGCCGGGCTCGCCTTCAGCGTGGCGCTTGGCCGGCATCCGAAGGTCTTCAGTCCGCTGTTCATCGCGATGGTGCGCGCCGGCGAGATCGGCGGCGTGCTGGAGGACTCGCTGATGCGGATCGCCAGCCAGCTCGAGAAGGAGGATGCGCTGGCCCGCCAGGTCCGCTCGGCGATGGTCTATCCCGCGGTCGTGGTCTCCGTCGCGCTGCTCGTGATGATCGTGCTCGTCGTCTACATCGTTCCCGTCTTCGCCGGCGTGCTCAAGCAGTTCGCGACCAGCGCATCCAGCGCCCAGCTGCCGACGATGACCCAGGTCACCGTCGACATCTCCCACGCGATGACCAACTACTGGTACGCCTTCATCGCCGGGTCCGCAGCGATCGTCTACAGCTTCCGTCGCTGGAAGACCTCGAAGAGCGGGCGGCCGCAGTGGGACATGGTCCGTCTGAAGCTCCCGTTCAAGATCGGCGAGATCGTCCAGAAGATCGCGATCGCCCGCTGGGCGCGCACCTTCTCGGCCCTGACCTCGGCCGGCGTGCCGCTGCTCGAGGCGCTCGACATCACCGGCCTGAGCGCCGGCAACGAGGTCGTGGCGCGCGCGATGAACGACGTCGTCGACTCGGTCAAGCGCGGCGGCACGATCGCCGAGCCGCTGAAGGAAAGCCCCGTGTTCCCGATGATGGTCAGCCACATGGTGGCGGTCGGTGAGTCCACCGGTGAGCTCGACTCGATGCTGGCGAAGATCGCGGACTTCTACGAGGAGCGCGTCGCCGCCGCGGTCAAGGCGCTGACGTCGATCATCGAGCCGGTGATGATCGTCTTCATCGGCGGGATGGTCGGTTTCATCGTGATCGCGATGTACCTGCCGCTGTTCAAGGTCTACAACTCGATTCACTGAGCGCGCTGCGCCCGCGTCGCGGGCGCAAGCGCCGCTGACCGCCGCCGTTGTGGAGCGTCTCAGGACTCTGTGGCGGCGCCGGGTCGCCCGCCGATGGCCAGATTGCCGTCACTGCCGACGGCGACCGTCCGTTCGCCGCGCAGCAGCGCCAGCAGCTCGTCGCCGACCACCGCGCGACGCCAGCCGGTGAGCGTGCGCACGTCGGGCTCGCGGTGCCCGACGCGCACGCAGGAGACGATCGCCGAGAGGTCGGCGCGCGCCGCGATCAGCTCATAGGCGAGGCCGGCTTCGAGCGCCCGTGCCCGTACCAGGGCCTCCGCCAGGGCGATCTGGGGCCCGTCGAGCGGGGTGCTCTGCTCATGACGCTCGACCTCGACCGCGATCGGCGGGCGCGTGGCGCCGCGGGCGATCGTCGCCAGCAGATCGGCGCCGCGGCGGCGCAGGCTGCCCGGGTTGACGCCGCGCACCTCTGCGAGCTGTTCCGGGGTCCGCGGCGCGCGCTTGGCCAGCTCGACCAGGGCGGCGTCGTTGAGCACCGTCGTGACCGGGCGGTCCTGACGCTCGGCGAGCTGCTCGCGCCAGCCGACGAGCTCGCGGGCGATCGCGCGGGCGCTCGGCGCCAGCGAGTTGACTCGCGGCAGGCGGGCGAAGACGCTGTCCGGATCGCGGACGTCGCTGACGCCCTCGAGGTAGCGGCACTCCTCGAGCGCCCAATCGAGCCGGCCGTCGGCGGCCAGGCGCCGCTCGAGCTCGGCGGCGAGGTCGAGCAGGTGCAGCACGTCCTCGCGTGCGTAGGCGAGCTGCTCGGCGTCGAGCGGACGGCGGTCCCAGCGCGTGTAACTCGCAGTCTTCTGCACGCGCACTCCGAGGACCTCGCGCAGCAGCGTGTCGTAGCCGGCCTGCGCCGAGAGACCGGCGAAGCCCGCCGCGATCTGGGTGTCGAAGATCCGCGTCACTTCGGTGCGCGCGCAGCGCCGCAGCAGTGCGACGTCCTGGCGGCCGGCGTGGACGACGACCTCGATCCGCGGATCGGCGAGCAGCGCCGCGAGCGGCGCGAGGTCGGTGCTCTCGTCGAGCGCGTCGAGGACCACCACCTCGAGTCCCTCCTCGTCGCTGACCACGAGCTGAATCACGCACAGCAGCGTGCGGTAGCGGCCCTCGCCGACGAACTCGGTGTCGATGCCGAACCGCGCAGCCGCGCGGACACGCGCGGTGAAGGCGGAGAGCGGCATCAGCGGACCACCCCGGGAAGGCGCAGGCGGAATGTCGCTCCCGGTCGAATGGCGGTCAGCACGAGCGAGCCGCCCATCCGGCTGGCGAGCTCCGAGCCGATCGCCAGGCCCAGCCCGAAGCCGCCCTCGTCGCTGCGGTCGCGTCCGCGCTGGAAGCGCTCGAAGATCAGCTCGCGCTCGTCGTCCGGGACGCCGGGGCCGGCGTCGGCCAGCTCGATCGTCGGCTCGTCGTTTGCGCCGTCGATGCGGATCGCGATTGTCGTGTTCGCCGGTGCCACGCGCAGCGCATTGTCGAGCAGGATGCGCACGATCCGTGCGACGCTGCCGGGGTCGGCCTGCGCCCAGGACTGACCGTCCGCCTGGTCGAGGGTGAGGGTGACGCCTCGCGCGCGTGCGCGCGAGTCGAACTCGGCTGCGACCGCACGCGCCGTCTCGCCGAGTTCGACGGGCTCGCTGCGCAACTCGACCAGCGCATCGAGCCGGCTGAGGTCGAGCAGGTCCGAGGCGAGCGACGCGAGCCGGCGCGACTGCTCCTGCGCCCGAGCGACCCGCTCGCGCGCGTCGGCGAGGTCGATCGGCTCGCGGTCCAGGTCGTCGGCCAGCAGCTCGAGCATGCCGTCCAGCGATGTCAGCGGCGTGCGCAGCTCGTGTGACGCCGTCGCGACGAACGCGCGTCGCGCGTCCTCCTGCTGGCGCAGCCGCGCATGCATCGTCGCAAAGCCGCGCGCCAGCTCGCCGATCTCGTCCGACACGGTGTCCTGCGGTACCACGAGCGTGCTCAGATCGCGTTCGTCCAGGGTTCGGCTCGCATCCTGCAGCAGACGCAGGCGGCGCAGCAAGCGCGAGGAGAAGGCGATCCCGAGCACGACGGCGACGACCAGCCCGACCACCGCTGCTTCGAGGAACGCCCGCTGGACGACGGCGCTGGCCTCACCGACGTAGTCGAGCGGCTTGAACACCTCGAGCACGTAGAAAGACCCGTTGGTTCCACGGCCCCGATAGCGCACCGCCACCTCGAGCAGGCCGTCCACCTCCTGATGCTTCGGGCCTGCGGCCCGCAGGGCCTCGCTGGCGAGCGTCGTGGAAAGGGCGTCCGGGTCGTTGCGGTCGGCGTGGGTGTCGGCGACCTTCTGGAGCGTGTGACTCCAGATCACGACCGTGACGAGGTTGGGCGGCCGACCGAGCTGGTGCGCGAGCCGGTAGATCGCTCGTTTGTTCGGAGTCCCGTCGGGATGCGCCGCGATGATGCTGAAGGCGGTCTTCTCACCCACGGCGAACGTCTCCGTGAGACTGACCGCGTCGCTGTTGATCCGCGATTGCAGCGGGGCGAGCAGCGCGACGGCGGCCGCTGCGAGGGTCACGGCCGAGGTCAGCACGAGCGCCGCAAGCAGCCGAGGTCGCAGGCCGAAGCGGACCCGCCGACGAATTCCCGCGGACTCGCTAACCCTCCGCAAAGCGGTATCCGGCTCCGCGTACGGTGACGATGAGGCGCGGCTCCTCAGGGGTCGTTTCGAGCTTCTCGCGCAGGTGGCGGATGTGAACGTCGATCGCGCGTGGGTCGCGGTACGCGGAATCGCCCCAGATCGCGCGCAACAACTCCTGGCGGTTGAACAGGCGCCCGGGCTCGTTCATCAGGCAGGCGAGCAGCTCGAACTCGGAGAAGGTCAGGCGCACCGCCACGCCGGCCAGCGTCACCTCGCGCTGGCCGCGGTCGAGCGTGACCGGCCCGACTGTGAGCTGGTCGCCACCGAGCGAACGCGGTCCCGCGCGGCGCAGCACGGCGCGGACGCGGCTGCGCAACTCCGCCAGCCCGAACGGCTTGGTCACATAGTCGTCGGCGCCCGCCTCGAGCCCCTGGACGGCGTCGGCCTCGCTGTCGAGCGCGGTCAGCATGATGATCGGCACGACATTGCGCCGCGCCCGCAGCGTGCGGCAGACGTCGTAGCCGTTGGGGCCGGGCCCGAGCGCGACGTCGAGCAGCACGACGTCGAAGTGCTCGGTGCCGGCGAGCTCGATCGCAGCGTTGCCGTCAGCGACGGCCTGGACGCGATGGCCTTCGCGGGTGAAGGAGTGGGTGAGCGTGTCGCGCAGCGAGCTCTCGTCGTCGACGACGAGGATCGAAAGCGACGGTGAGCTCGCTGCGTGCACGCCGCTGACGCTAGCGCGTTCCGAGGCGGTACAGCACATGTCGGTGCGGCAGTCCGGCCACGGCCGAAACGTCGGTACCGTGCGTCCGGACCCAGGCGGCTCCGGGCGAGCAGGCGGCGGTCTGGCGTGAGGCGCGCGAGCCGCAGCCCCCGTTCAGCACCGCGAACCGCAGCTGACCGCCTGCCACCAGCGCCGCGAGCCGTGTGATCGGCAGCAGCTCGTGGGGGCCGGAGGAGGTCAGCGAGAGGATCGGGAGGCGGTCGTGGATGATCAGCGAGGCGACCTCGGTCGGGTCTGCGGCGGCGAACTCGTAGCGGGCGCCGCCCGCGTGCGCGCGAATGTAGGCACTGATCGCATCGACCTCGCCGGTGCCCATCGCCCCGGTGCGCCCGTTGTCGAACTCGTGGTTGGAGATCATGCTGGCGTCGACCTGCAGCGGCAGCGCCAGGGTGGCCAGCGCGAGGCCGCCGGCGAGCAGCGGCACGCGGACGTGTTCGCGGCGGATCAGCAGCGCTGCCGCGGCGAGGATCCCGCCGATCGCCGTGAGGCGCCAGGCGGTGCTCGATCCGTCGAGCAGGTGGCGGGCGTAGAGGACCAGGGCGAGTGCCGCCGCGACCGTGAGCAGGCGCTGCCACAGCCCGTCGCGCAGGGCCCCCGCGATGCCGGCGCCGGCGACGGCGGCGACGGCGGGGGTGAACCCCTCGGTATAGCGCGGGTGCAGCCGCGCCATCGCGCTGTAGAGCACGAGGCCGATCGCCAGCCACAGCAGCAGCGACGCGCCGAAGGCGCGTTCGATGCCCGCGTCGGGTCCTCGCGCACGGGCAATCGACGCGATCATTGCCGGCACGCCGAGCGCGAGCGCGACCAGCAGGACGAAGCCCAGCCGCAGGCCGCCGAGCGGACCGTCGTGGGCGAACAGCCGCAGCAGCGCGGGCGCCTGGATCGGGACGGCCGCGCGCGCGACCTCGCTGTTGTTGGCAGGGCGGAGCTGGCTGGTCGTCAACGTCGCGTTCAGCGTGGCCTGGGTGGCGGTGCCGGCGATGCGGTCATAGCCGTTGAACACGAAGGTCGCGTTCCAGGCGCTGCCGTTGGTCGAGCCGATCGCGAACGGCCGATCGGAGGCGGGGAAGAACAGTGTCATCGTCAGCCACGACAGCGCGACGGCGAGAAACACGGCGGTGCTCACCACCACCCGGACGATCCGTCGCTCGCGGCAGACCAGCAGGCCGAACAGGGCCAGCGCGGGCAGCGCGACCAGCCCCTCGAACAGCTTGACGTTGAACGCGAGACCCATCATCGCGGCCGCGAGATAGCACCAGCGCGCCCGTCCGTCGTGCGCAAAGCGAACGAGCATCCACAGCGCGATGACGCTGAGCAGCATCGCGACGGCGTCCATCGTGTCGCTGCGCGCGGTCAGCAGCGCGATCGGCAACGCGGCGAGGGCGATCGCGCTGGCCAGGCCGGCCGCCGAGCCGAGCACGCGGCGAACGGCGTCGTAGAGCACCGCCACCGCGGCGGTCCCGGCCAGTGCGGGCGGGAGCTTGAGGGTGACCGATCCGAAGCCGAAGAGCTGCGTGCTGAGGACCTGCAGCCAGAGATCCAGCGGTGGCTTGTCCACGGCGAGGGTGCCGCCCGGGTCGTAGGCGCCGAGCAGGAAATTGTGCAGCGACAGCGGCATGCTGCGCACCGCGGCGTCGTAGAACGGGTCGCCCGGTACACGGGCCAGCGACCACAGCCGCAGCGCGCCGGCGAGTACGGTGATCGCCGCGATCGCCACGAGCTCCGGCCGGGGGCGCCGAGCGCGCGACCGCGTTGCTGTTGCTGCCACGGCCACGAGGGCTCGCATGATCGCACGCCGCGATCGCGACGCGCCGGAAGCTCGCCAACCACTAGGCTCGCGCCCGTGACCGAGGAAACCGTCGAGGCGATCGCCCCGTTGCCCTGCAGCGCGTGCCGTGGCAGCGGCGTCGTGATTTCCAACCTCGGCGGGGAGCCGCACGAGCTCGCCTGCCCGTGGTGTGACGGCGGCGGTGTCACCCTCCGCGAGCACGACGCCCAGGCGCACTGGCGAACCGCCGCGGATGCCTCCGCTTTGTAACAAGGTGCGGCGTAGTTGCGCTGAATTAGAGCGCTGAACTTTTCCTGCATGGACTCAAGGTTCTTGCGAGCCCAGTCGATACGAGAGGCAAGGAAGGCCAGCACCGAAGGGTGGCTGTCGTCGTGTGTGGCGCTGGCGCCGGTACATACCACTCGGATCCAGGAGGATTCAATGCTGTTCAAACTGCGCCAGCGCGCAAAGGATGAACGAGGGTTTACCCTCATCGAATTGCTGGTCGTGATCCTGATCATCGGCATCCTTGCCGCGATCGCGATCCCGTCGTTTTTGAACCAGAAGAGCAAGGCGTCTGACGCCGCGGCGAAGGAGCTTGCGCACAGCGCGCAGGTCGCCGCCGAGACCATCGCGACGGACAACGGCGGCAGCTATGCGCTCGTGACCCCGTCGCTGCTCAACAGCTATGAGTCGACGATCCAGATCGGCGCTGGCAACAACAACGCCTACATCGCGAACGTCAACACCACCGGTGGGGCAATCGGCACGGCCACCGGTTACACGGTGACGGCGACCTCGACGACCGGTGACACCTACAGCATCATTCGTGCGGCGAACGGCACGGTCACGCGCAGCTGCGCGAACTCGGGCTCCAACACCGCCTGCGTCAACAACACCTGGTAGCACCAGCACAACGTGTGGCACCACAGCGGGGCGGCCTGATTCGGCCGCCCCGCTTTTCTTTGCGCCCGGTCAACGTGTGCGGCCCGACTGCCGATAACTGTTGCAGCGCATGCTTGCGACCGAGGTTATCTTCGCCGTCCTGGCCGGTGCCATGCTGGGCTCGTTCCTGAACGTGGTCGTATACCGGCTGCCGCGAGGCGAGTCACTCCTCTCACCCGGGTCGCACTGCACGAGCTGCAGCAGCTCGGTGAAACCGTATGACAACGTGCCGGTGCTGGGCTGGATGTGGCTGCACGGGCGCTGCCGCGCATGCCGCGCGGCGATCTCGCCGCGCTACCCGCTAGTCGAGGCCGCGACCGCGGCGCTGTGCGCCGGGGTCGTGCTCGCCCGCTCGAGCGCGGGCGGGATCTCACTCGGCGTGCTCGCCGTGCTGGTCCTCGTACCGGTCGCGCTGATCGACCTCGACCACCACGTGATCCCCAACCGGATCACGGGGCCCGCCGCGATCCTCGCGATTGTCCTGGGGAGCGCTCTCGACCCGTCCGGGGAGCCGGCGCGTCTGATCGCCGGCGCCGCCGCCGGCGGCTTCCTCGGGGTCGCGGCGCTCGTCTCTCCGCGGGGCATGGGCATGGGCGACGTCAAGCTCGCCGGCCTGCTCGGCCTGCTGCTCGGCGCCTCGGTGGCGCCGGCGATGGCGATCGCGCTCGTGGCCGGCGTGCTCGTCGGGCTGGTGGTGCTCTCCCGCCGCGCACCGGGGGCGCGGCGTGGGATTGGCGTGCCGTTTGGGCCGTTTCTCGCCTTCGGCGGTCTGGTCGCGTTGTTCGCCGGCCCCGCAATTATCGCTGCGTACCTACACCACCTGACCTGAATTTCCTAATGACCTCTCGGCGAACGGTCGATGAGGTCAGTGGGCTTGGCGCCCTGTGCGCGGGTCGACCGCGTGGCCATCATGTTCGAATTCCTGAAACAACCGATCTCTCTCAAGCGGGCGCCGTCGAAGGTGCCGAGCGCCCCGGACGAGGCGCCGGATCAGGCGGCGGCCGAGGAGCCGGGCACCATCGCCGCCGCGCCGTCGCGCGTTCCAACCGAGCCGCCGCGCCGGCGCAGCCGTGCGCCGCGCCCTCAGCCGTTCAAATTCCTCAAGCAGCCGATCTCGCTGAAGCGGGCGTCGTCCAAGGTGCCGAGCGCTTCGAACGGCGCCCCGGCGCCGGCCGAGGGGTCTGGCGCCGTCGCCGCCGCGCCGTCGCGCGTTCCAACCGAGCCGCCGCGCCGGCGCAGCCGTGCGCCGCGCCCTCAGCCGTTCAAATTCCTCAAGCAGCCGATCTCGCTGAAGCGGGCGTCGTCCAAGGTGCCGAGCGCTTCGAACGGCGCCCCGGCGCCGGCCGAGGGGTCTGGCACCGTTGCCGAGGCGTCCAGCGCTCCCACCGAGGCGCCCCGGCAGCGCCGCCGTGCGCCTCGCCCTCAGCGATCGCGCAACCTTGTCGGGCTCGAGATCGAGCCGGGGCAGCTGATCGCGGTACAGAGCCGACTGAACGGTCACGTCGTCGTCGAGCGCGCCGCGGGCACGCCGATCGCGGCCAACCTGGTGCGCGACGGCGAGGTCACCGACGTCGACGCGCTGAGTTCCGCGCTGTCCGACCTCTTTGACGGCAGCGGCCTCGATCGTCGCGTGCGCATCGGGATCGCCAACCAGCGGATCGTGATGCGCCAGATCGAGCTTCCGCCGATCACCGACGCAAAGGAGCTCGACAGCGCCGTCCACTTTCAGGCCCAGAACGAGATTCCGATGCCGATCGAGAGCGTCGTTTTGGACTATCACCCGCTCGGCATCGAGGACACCCCCGCAGGACCGCGGATGCAGGTGCTGCTCGTCGCCGCACGGCGCGACATGGTCGAGCGGATGCTGCTCGCCGCGCGCCAGGCGGGTCTGCGCCCGGAGGGCGTCGATCTCGCAGCGTTCGGGATGATCCGTGCGCTGCGACCGTCCGACAGCGCCGACGGCGAGCAGGTCCTCTACCTCGCGATCGGCGGGCTGACGAACCTCGCGATCGCGAACGGCTCGACGTGCCAGTTCACGCGCGTGATCACGACCGGGGTCGAGCAGATCGTCGCCGAGGTGGCGGCGACTGCCGGCGTGCCCCTGGCAGACGCGCGGCGGCTGATCGCCGGCGTCGGGGCAAGCGCCGCTGAATCGGTCGCGCCGGTCTCGCGCGCGGTGCCCGCGGGCGACGCCGCCATTGCTGCTGCAACTGCCGACCACGACCAGCTCGCGCGCCTGGCGCTCGCCGACGGCATCCGCAGGATCGCCGCCGAGGTCCGCAACTCGCTCGACTTCCATCTCAGCTCGCACGGCAACGTGCCCGTCTCGCGTGCCGTCCTGACCGGACCCGCGCTCGACGTTCCCGGCTTCGACCTCGCGCTCGGGCGCGAGCTGGGGCTGCCGCTGATCCGCGGCGAGGTTGCGCTTGCCTCACCCGGTGCAGCCGGACACGTGCCGATGAGCCGGCTGGCCGTAGCGGCCGGCCTGTCCCTCGCGGAGGGCGCCAAATGAGGGCTGTCAACCTCATCCCCTCGGATCAGCGCCGCGGCGCCGGCGGTCTGGCCGGACGCTCCGGCGGCGTCGTCTACGTCCTGACGGGCGGCTTGGCCGTGCTCGTCGCGCTGGGCGTCGTGTACGCCCTCGCGGTTCACAGCGTCGCGTCGCGCAAGACCGACCTGGCGTCGGTCACGCGACAGGTCGCGGTCGTGACCGCCGAGAGCCAGGCACTCCAGCCCTACGTCCAGGTCGCCGGGGCCACCACGGAGAAGATTCACGAGGTCAGCTCGCTAGCGGAGTCACGCTTCAACTGGCCGTCCGCGATGCAGCAGCTTGCGCTTGCCCTGCCGGCCGATGTGACGTTCACGGCGTTCACCGCGACGGCGGGCGGCGGCGCTGCGACCACCGCCACGGCCGCTACGCCGACGACGGGCTCTACAGGGTCATCGGGCACCGGGGCGTCATTCTCGTTGACCGGCTGTGCGAGCACGCAGCGCGAGGTCGCCGAGGTGCTGACCAACCTCTTCCAGGTGCCCGGCGTGTCTGACGTTCAGCTGGTGAACACGGTCGAGTCCGTCCCGCCGAAGAAGCACAAGCTCAGCGGGCAGGCCGCGATCAAGGCGGCACTGTCCGCCGGCGGCGCCTGTCCGCTTGTGACATTCAACGTGAACCTGACATACGCCGGGTCCTACACGGTGCCCAACACCAAGGCTCCGAAGGCATCCTCGGGTGGCGCCCAGACCGTTTCGAGCTCCTCCGGCCATCGCCCGAAGGTCGTGCAGACGGCGGCGAGCCATCACTCGGCGGGGGCGGCGAAATGAGGGTTCGTGACCGACTCGTGCTTGCCGTCATCGCCGCCGCGGTCGTCGCGGGCGCGATGTGGATCCTGCTCGTGTCGCCTGAGCGCAGCCAGGTGAGCTCGCTGTCCACCCAGATCGATGCCCAGCGCGCCGCACTCGTGACGGCCCAGAACGGGCTCGCAAGTGCGCGCAGCGCCGCTGCCGGCTACGTCGACGATGTGCACCAGATCTCCGAGGTCCTGACGGCGATTCCGCCGAGTCCCGGCGAGGCGGCCCTGATCCGCACGATCGTGAGGCTGGCAGGCACCAAGGTCGACTTCCGTGAGCTGGATGTCGCCAGTGGCGGCGCGACGGCGACCGGTCCCGTGTCGTTCGGGCTGACCTTCACCTTTGAAACGAGCTACCAGAACCTTCAGAACTTCCTCGCCGCGATCGATGCGCTGGCGACGACCGACGGGTCGAAGGTTAAAGCGAGCGACCGCCTGTTCACGATCGGCTCGGTCTCGCTAACGCCGGTGACGGGCACCCTGAAGGCGAGTATCACCGCCTCTGTCTATCTCCAGGGCGCCGCCGCCGTGGCGACGGCGCCGACCGGAGCGACCAGCCCGACCGCCAGCCCGGCGACCGCGGCCAGCTCGGGGGCGACAGGATGAAATTCCTCCAGACACTCCAGACAGACCTGCGCGAACGACAGATCCTCCCGGCGGTCGTACTGCTCGCCGTGCTCGCCGTCGCGATCCCGATCGGCGCTCCGATTCTGTTGGGCAAGGTCAGCGCACCCCCGCCGGTGTCGATCATCGAGCCGCGTGTCGTGGTGCCGAAGGGCGTGTTGCCCCCGAGCAAGGAGCTAACGTCGCTGACGGCCGTGACACCGGTCACGTCCATCACGCGCCGCGGCTCCGAGCTGAACCCGTTCCGCGAGGCAGGCGCGTCGTCGGGCAGCTCCACACCGGCCACGTCGACGCCTTCGAACGCCGCGACGCCGACCAAGACGAAGTCGACGACGACGCCCGCGAAGACGACGCCGGCGAAGACGACACCCGCGAAGACGACGCCCGCGAAGACGACGCCCGCGAAGACGACACCCGCGAAGACCACGCCGGCCAAGACCAAGCCCGCGACGGGGTCGACGACGCCCAGCGGCTCCACGGGCGGCTCCGGCATCACGCCCGCGACGACGACGCCGACCACCGGCCCGGCGACGCTCAAGTCGACGCAGGCCTACTCGGTCGACATCGACACCAAGGACGCCAACGGCCTGCACGTCCTCACCGACGTGGTGCGCCTCGCGCCGCTGCCCGCCGCCGAGTCGCCGGAGCTGATCTTCCTCGGCGTGCTCCAGGGTGGCAAGAAGGCGGCATTCCTGTTCACCAACAGCGTCAAGGTCTCCAACCAGTCCGGCAGCCAGCTGACCTGCCTGCCGAGTGCCGACGACTGCCAGATCGTCGAGCTCTCACCCGGGCAGGGGATGAAGCTGGCGCCGACCGCGAACGCGGCGCTGATCGCGACCTTCACCTTTGAACTGATGTCGATCGGCGCGGTCGACTATTCCTCCGCGTCCGCCGCCCAGCAGGCACGCGACGCGGTATCGACGCCCGGGCAGACGCTGCTCCCGCTTTCGAACTCGACGGTGCTGAAGACGCTGCGCTTCGAGGACAAGATCGGCGCGCTGGTCCACCAGAACCCGCCGTCAAGCCCACCGGCGGGCGCCACCGGATCGAGCGGATCGACAGGGTCGACCGCAGCGACCGGCAGCAGCGGATCGACGGGCGCGACCGGCGGCTCGTCGGGGAACACCGAGCGTTTCCCGGGTGTCGCGTTCGTGCTCAGTCCCATGCGCTGATATGGGGGGCGTGGTGTCAAGTGGGGGTGGTTGATCTGTCGCGTTTGGCGTTGGTTGGTGGTGGTGTGGTCGGCTGGGCGGGTGGCGGTCCGGCGGGCTGTGCGCGACGCGCGGTCAGGCTGATATTCGCGGGTTGGGTGCCGCAGGACCATGGTTCGTCGTGGGGAGCCGCTGTCTAACATCGGGCGTGGCCGGCCGGGTGGGGGCTGGTTGCTCATAGCGCAGTCGCGGGTTCCCCGCGCGTGCCGGGCCGCCACCGGCCCAGTCGACGGGATCAGGTTGTGGGGGTTGGTGGTTCACTCGATTCGGGTGATCGCCCAGCAGAATCCGGCGAGTTCGCGCGCGGTGGCAACGGCGATGATCGTGCGGCGTTTCGCGCGTGCCTCGAGGCGCTGCCAGGTGCGGTGCAGGCGCCGCTGTGCGCTCCAGGCGACCGCGATCGCTTCGGGCGGCTGTCCGTTTTGGCGGTCGGTCAGAGCGCGCCCGATGCTCGGGCGTGAGCGATAGTGCCAGGCCGCCTCGACCAATAGTCGTCTGGCGTGAGTGGACCCGGTTTTGGTGATCGCGCCGAGCCGGCGTTGCTGGCCAGTGCTCGACTCGCTCGGGACCAGCCCGAGGTAGCTCATCAGCTGTTCGGCACGGGCGAACCGTTCGAAGTCGCCGATCTCCGCACACAACCCGACTGCGGTGAGCGTGTCGATCCCGCGCAGGCAGCGCAACCGTCCGACCTGGACCTGCCACGGCGAGCTGGGCAGCAGCGCGATGATCTCGCGCTCCAGCTGGTCGCGGCGGTGCGTCAGCGCGTCGATCGCGCCTCGGTAGTCAAGCAGCGTCGCCTGTGCGGCCGGCCAGTTCAGCGTGACGGTGGCGAGCCAGTCGCGGTGGCGAGCGGTCCACGCGGCGCCGTCAGCGAAGCGGATGCCGTGGCGCAACAGCAGCTTCGAGAGCCGGTGACGGGCGCGCATCAGATCCACCCGCACCGCCTCGCGCGCGCGGACCAGGTCTCGCAGCGCCTCCTCCTCATCGCCGGGCACCCTGACCGGATGAAGCTTGCCGGCCAACAGCAACCTGGCGAGCAGCTCGGCGTCACGGCGATCGGTCTTCACCCGGTCGCCCGGCGCCCTGGGGATCTTGCCCGGCGCCGCGACGACACACTCAACACCGCGCCCCGCGAGCTCGCGCGCCAGCCCGTACCCGGTCGGGCCCGCCTCATACGCGACCCGCACCGGGCCGGGCAGCCCCACGCAGAACGCGGCCGCCCGGGCGCTCTCGCCGCCCATCGCGAACGACTGCAACTGCCCCGTTTCGCCATCGAGCACCGCCGCGACGATCTTCGTCGCGTGCACGTCCAAGCCGACGAGGGATCTAGCCTTCGCCATGGCTGGTTCCTCCTATTCGATTGTGGGCCGCCGCGCGGGTTAGAGCCGCACGGCTGAACATCCCCCCACCACCGACATGGGGGAACCGGCCCCTTCTACAAGCCAGGCCGGACAGACACCCAATCCATATTGTCTAACTAGACTCAGCAGCCGATGGCGCTGCTGCGGATGATCACAGCCGGGGAGTCCCACGGCCCGGGTCTCACCTGCGTGCTCGAGGGGTTGCCGGCCGGTCTGGAGTTGGACCGCGACGCGATCAACCGGGACATGGCGCGCCGCCAACTCGGTCATGGCCGCGGTGGGCGGATGAAGATCGAGCATGACACCGCCGAGCCGACAGCGGGGGTGCGCCACGGCCGCACACTCGGCTCGCCGGTGGCGTTGACCGTCGCCAACCGCGACTATGCGAACTGGGCGGAGCGAATGAGCCCGTGGCCGGTCGAGACGGCGCTCGAGGAGGTCCACCTTCCGCGCCCCGGTCATGCAGACCTCGCCGGGGTCACCAAGTACGGCTTCACGGACGTGCGCGACGTGCTCGAGCGAGCGAGCGCGCGCGAGACTGCGGCACGCGTTGCCGGCGGCGCCGTGTGCCGGGCGTTCCTGCGGGTGCTGGGCGTCGAGGTCGTCTCCCACGTTCGCCAGATCGGCACCGTGCACGCGCCGAGCTACAGCGAGCCGCTCGAGCTCGAGCGCTTCGCCGACGTCGACGCATCGCCGGTACGCTGCCTGGACGCGGAGGCCTCGCGCGCGATGGTCGAGCACATCGACGCCCAGCGCAAGGCCAACGAGTCGCTCGGCGGTGTCTTCGAGGTACGCGCCTACGGCCTCGTGACCGGGCTCGGCTCGCACGTCTCCTGGGAGCAGCGCCTCGACGGACTGCTGGCCGGCGCGCTGTGCTCGATACAGGCTGTCAAAGGTGTCGGCCTGGGGGACGGGTTCGCGCTCGCCGGCCTGCCTGGCTCGCTCGCGCACGACGAGATCTTCCACTCCGAGCAGCGCGGCTTCTATCGCAAGACCAACCACGCCGGCGGACTCGAGGGCGGCATGACCAACGGCGAGCCGCTGATCGTCAACGCGGCGATGAAACCGTTACCGACGCTGACCAAGCCGCTGCGCTCGGTCGACATCGCAACGCTCGAACCGGGCCAGGCTCTGCGCGAGCGCACCGACTCGTGCACGGTGCCGGCGGCCGGCGTCGTCGGCGAGGCGATGGTCGCGTTCGTGCTGGCCGATGCGTACCGTCGCAAGTTCGGGGGCGATCACATCGCGGACGTGCAGGCCGCCCTCGCGGCCTATCGGGCGCGGATCCAGTGAGCGCCGCCGGCGCGATCGTCCTGGTCGGGTTCATGGGGGCCGGAAAGACCACCGCGGCCCGCGAGCTGGCCGCGAGCCGCGGGCTGCACGTCAGCGATGTCGACCAGCTGATCGAGACGCGCGGCGTGGGGACGATCGCCGAGATCTTCGACCGCGACGGCGAGCCCGCCTTCCGTGCGCTGGAGGAGCAGGTCGTCTGCGAGCTGCTCGCGAACTCGCGCGAGGGCGAGGTCATCTCGCTGAGCGGCGGCGCGGTGGGTTCCGAGCGGGTTCGCGCGGCGCTCGCCGAGCACCTGGTCGTCTGGCTCGACGTCGGGCCGACGCTGGCGTGGCGGCGCGTGGGCGCCGGCGCCCGGCCGCTCGCGCGCGATCGCGCCGCCTTCGACGAGCGCTATGCGACGCGCCTGCCGATCTACGCAGCGCTGGCCGACGCGGTCATCCCCGCGACCGCGCGCGCCGCGATGCCGCGCGCCTATGAGGCCGTCGAGGAGCTGCGTCACGCGCCGGCGGGCACCCGGCTGGTGTGGGCCGTCAGCAGCTCGGCCGAGTACCCGGTGTGGATCGGGCGTGGCGTGCTCGGCTGCGGGCTGTGGCCGATCGCGCGCCCGCCGTCGCGGCGTTTCTGCGTGACAGACGAGCACGTCGGCCCGCTGTGGCTCGAGCGCGCGGGGGAGCTCGACGGGGACGTCGTGATCGCAGCAGGCGAGCGGAGCAAGTCGCTCGACGGGGCCCAGCAGGTCTGGCGCGGGCTCGCGCGGGCCGGTATGACCCGCGCCGACCACGTCGTCGCGCTCGGCGGCGGTGTCGTCGGTGACCTCGCCGGCTTCTGCGCCGCCACCTACCAGCGCGGCGTGCCGGTCGTGCAGGTACCGACCACGCTCGCCGCGCAGGTCGACTCCGCCTACGGCGGCAAGACCGGCGTCGATCTGCCGGAGGGCAAGAACTACGTCGGCGTCTATCACCAGCCGGCCGGCGTGCTGGTCGACCCGGCGACGCTCGCCACCCTGCCGGCGGCGGAGCTCAGCGCCGGGTACGCTGAGGTGATCAAGACCGCGTTGATCGCCGGGGGCACGCTGTGGCAGCGAATCGCCGCCGATCGGCCGATCGATGACGACGTGATCTTCGACTGCGCGCGCTGCAAGCTCGGGATCGTCAGCGAAGACGAGCGCGACGAGGGACCCCGCCAGGTTCTCAACCTCGGCCACACCGTGGCACACGCGATCGAGACCGCGACCGACTACCGGCGCTACCGCCACGGCGAGGCCGTCGCGCTCGGCCTGCTCGCGGCGCTCGAGCTCTCCGGAGCCGCTGCCCTGCGCGCTCAGGTGCGCGAGCTGCTCGAGGCGCACGGCCTGCCGACGCACGCCGAGGGGCTGGATCCGGCTGCGGTGATCGCGGCGACCGGCCGTGACAAGAAGCGCACCGGCGCGTCGGTGCCGTTCGTGCTCGTCGACGCTCCGGGGGCGGTGCGCCACGGCGCCGAGGTCACGCCCGAGCAACTCGAGGCCGCTGTGATGGAGTTGTGTCGATGAGTCCGCTGCGCAATCGCGTGGCCGTGCTGCACGGCGTCAACCTCGACATGCTCGGGCGCCGCGACCCGGCCCATTACGGGACCGTGACGCTCGTCGAGCTCGACCGCCGCGTCACCGCGTTCGGCCGCGAGCTCGAGCTCGAGGTGCACTGCTTCCAGACCAATTCGGAGGCCGAGTACGTCAAGCGCCTGCACGAGCTGCCCGCGCGCGCTGACGGCGTGCTGCTCAACCCCGGCGCGTGGACCCACTACTCCTGGGCGATCCACGACGCGCTCGAGATCGCGGGCCTGCCCGCCGTCGAGGTCCACCTGTCGAAGATCGACGAACGCGAGCCCTGGCGCAGCGTGTCGGTCGTTCGCGACCTGGTCCTCGCGTGCGTCAGCGGCCAGGGCGTCGAGGGTTACCGGGAGGCGCTGGTGCGGCTGAGCAAGGAGCTGGACGGATGAGCGGCGATCGGCCGGCGCGCCTCGGCGAGCTGCTCATCGCAGAGTCACTCGATGCGCTGATCGTCGAGGGTGCGGCGAACCTGCGCTATCTGACCGGCTACACCGGCTCCAACGCGCTGGTGCTGTTGGCGGCCGATGGCAGCGGGCGGTTGTTCACCGACTTCCGTTACGCGACGCAGGTGGCGGAGCAGGTGGACGACGCCTTCGAGTGCGAGATCGTGCCCGGCGATCTGCTGGAGGCGCTGGCCCGCTCGCTGAGCGGCGGGCGCGTCGGCTTCGACGAGACGAAGACGACCGTGCGCCGGCGCGCGACGCTCGGCGAGCTGGCCAGCCCAACCGTCGAGCTGGTCGCCGTCAGCGGGCTGGTGGAGCGGCTGCGGGCGGTCAAGGACGAGCGCGAGATCGCAGCGATCGCGGCGGCCGCGAGGCTGATCGACGAACTGTACGGCTGGCTCTTCGCCCAGCAGTTGAGCGGTCGCAGCGAGCGCGAGGTGATGATCGCGCTGGAGCACGAAATGCGCCTGCGCGGCGCCAGCGCGCCGAGCTTTGCTTCGATCGTGGCCGGGGGGGCCCACGGCGCGCTGCCGCACGCGCAGCCCCGCGACGCGCCGATCGAGCGCGGCACGCTCGTGACCTTCGACATCGGCGCGCTGCTCGACGGGTACTGCTCGGACTGCACGCGGACGGTTGCCATCGGTGAACCGGGCGAGCACGCCCGCGAGATCTACGGGATCGTGCTCGCGGCGCAGCTCGCCGGGCTGGACGCGATCGCCCCCGGCATCAGCGGGCGCGATGCCGACGCGCAGGCTCGCGCGGTGATCGAGGCGGCCGGGTACGGCGAGCGCTTCGGCCACGGCCTCGGCCATGGCGTCGGACTCGAGATCCACGAGGCACCGCGGCTCGCGCGCACCGGCGGCGAGCAAGCGCTGCTCGCCGGCAACGTCGTCACGGTCGAGCCCGGAATCTATGTGCCCGGCGAGCTGGGCGTGCGGATCGAGGATCTCGTCGTCGTGCGCGAGGGCGGCGCCGAGGTCCTGAGCAACTTCACGAAGGAACTGCTGGTGCTCGACTGAGCAGCGGCGCGCTGCGCGCCGCCCGGCGAAGGGGACGCAGCAGCATCGGCAACGCCAGCAGCAGCAGCGTCAGGGGTGGAACCGGTACCGGTGTCGGAAACGATCAGCCGGCGCGTGCCGGCCGAGTGGGCAGCCGCGGCGTACGCGCTGCCCGGCGGATCGGTCGCAGCCGTGCGCTCGGGGCAAACAGCGCGGTCCCGAGTGCGAACAGCGTCGGCACCGCGACGAGCAGGAACACTGCCGACTGTGCATCCGCCGAGAGGTGCTCCGGCGCGACGATGAAGACGAGCCAGACGATGGCGCTCGCGGCGAGCGAGAGCACCGGCGGCCGTTGCACGCGCAGGGTCTCCCAGGCCAGCAGGGCGAAGATGAAGGGCAGCGGGTAGTAGACGGTGTCCCACGAGTCAAGCGCGAAGCGGATCGCGAACAGGAACGCGAGCAGCAGCAGCGCATCGCGGCGCCCGCGACGCGCGGCGAGCAACGTGACGGGCACGCTGAGCGCGATGATCAGCGGGTGGGGGAGGTTCTGAAGCCAGGCCGGCGGCGTTCGGTAGCCGACCTTGAGGACGCCGAAGGCGTCGCGGACGACGTGCCCGTGGCTGCCCAGGAACCACCACAGCTGCCACGGCTGGAAGATCGTGCCGCTGCCCGAATCGGTGACCGCCGCGGTCCCCGATCCTGATGCGTGGCCGATGTAGGCGGGCAGCAGCAGCGGCAGGTAGAAGCAGACGGCGATCGCGCCGGCAACGGCGATCGCGCGCCAGCGGTGGGCGGGCAGGGCGACCAGCACGGGGCCGACCGCGAGCAGCGCCCACTGCTTGTTGACGATCGCCAGGCCGAGCAGGAGGCCGGACCAGCTGGCGTGCCCGCGCTGCGCGCTGAGCACCGCGGCGACGCAGAGCACGGCGCCGAGCAGCTCTTCGGGATGACCCAACTGCAATGCGTACAGCGTCACCGGATTCACGACGCAAAGCCCGAGCGCGGTCGCTCGCGCGAGCCGGCCGTGGCCGAGCGCGCGCATCCGCGCGACCAGCCATACGGCGAGCAGCGCCGCGGCGATCAGGCAGGGGATCGAAACCGCCTGGTAGACGGCAACCGCGCCACCGCCCCACAGCCCCGGGAGGAAGGCGAACGGTGCGCGCAGCTCGAGCGAGCCGCCATACCCGGGCGCGAGCGTCAAGAACTGCCAGAAGTGGCCCGCGGTGAGCGCGCCGTACGCCGGGGCGACCTCGGTTTCGTAGTCGTTCCAGCCGAAGCCGTAGAGCGCCAGGAACGACATCGCCCAGACGCCGGCCGTCGCGAAGACGAGCGCGGGCCCGTGGTCGCGCAGACGCCTGGTCACCGGTTTGTTATCGGTCTCTGCACCGCGGCGCTTGAGCGGCGCGAGGGCGTTCGAGAGGCCCGTTCGGAGCCCTCCGGCGCGGCCCAGCGGTCCGCCGGGTGCTCCATCCTGAGGTGGTGCCGTCGTTCGCGGTGTCGATTTGCGTGCTGACCCTCGTGCAGGCTGCGCTGATCGTCGTGCCGGCGGCGCACGAGATCCCGGCGCTGGCGCGCCTGCGCGGCCGCTGGTGGGCGCTGATCCCCGCCGCGTCGGTGGTCGCCGTCGTGTTCGGCGTGCGAGCCGTCTCCGGTCTTGCCGATGGCCTGACCTACCTCGCGCTGGTCGCGGTGCCGCCGCTCGCTGCCCTCGCGCTCGGTTGGGCGATGCGGGCGAGCCGACCGTGGTTCGCGCTCGCCGCGGCGGTTCTCTTCGCCGTCGCGTGGGCGGATCGCCAGGGGCTCGTCGGCGAGAGCGCCGGGCTGGCCCTGGACGCGCTCTCGTGCGTCACGCTCGGCGCGCTGCTGGTCGCGGTGAGCCCGCGCGCCCTGATCAAGGCCGGGATCGTCGCGATGGCGGCCGTCGACGTCTGGCTGGTCGTCAGCGACCTGCTGCAGGCGCCCAACGCCGCGGTCAACGCCGCCGCGCCGATCGCACAGCTGCCGCAGTTACAGCGGGTCGTGTTCGGGTCGGCGGTGATGGGCTACGGCGATCTCTTCGTCGCGGCGCTGTTCGGCGCGCTGCTCGCAGCGCAGCCACGGCTCGCGCTGCGCGGTGCTGCGATCGCCGGGGTCGTCGGGCTGCTGATGGACCTGCTGTTCCTCGTCGTCCGCGAGCTGCCGGCGACGGTGCCGATCGCGATCAGCTTGCTGATCCTCGAAGCGGGCGCCCTGCGCACGAGGCGCCGTGGGAGCTGATCGCCTAGGCTTGCGCGACCGCAGCAAGGAGACCGCCATGGCCTATCTGAAGCCGCCCGCAGTGACCCGCAAACTGTTCAATCCGCTGGCCATGCGCCTGGGGCTCAGCGGCTCGGCGACGCTCGCCATCCCTGGACGCGTAAGCGGCGTCACGCGCCAGGTTCCGGTGATCCCGGTCGAGCACGACGGTGCCCGCTACATCGTCTCGGCGCGCGGCGAGGCGGACTGGGTGCGCAATGCGCGCAGCGCGGGCAGCGTCGAGTTGCGCCGCGGCGGCCGCGCCGAGCGCTTCAGCGCGGTCGAGGTCCCGGTATCGGAGCGCTCGCCGATCATCGACGCCTACCGTGCGAAGGCCGGCCGGATGGTCGACACCTACTGGAAGCGCCTACCGGAACCGGCCGACCACCCGACGTTCCGCCTCGAGCCCCCGGCCACGGGCTGAGCGAAGCGCCGCGGGCGAGCTCCCGGCCCGGCACGCTGCCGGCGCGAGCTCGGCGTTTCACCGTCGCCGCGGTCGCGCGCTACGCCAGGTACTCGTGCACCGCGAACTCGTGGATGTCGGGCATGACCGCCGCGCCGGCGGCTGCTATCGCAGCTCCGATGCGCTCCTCGGCGAAGCGGTCAAAATCCGCCCGCGATTCCCAGAAGTCGATCACGCCCCAACCCCCGTCGATCGGACCGGACGCGTGGAAGATCAATCCGTCCGGCCGGTTGCCGCGCGCGTCGACTGCGGCTTCGACTTGGTCGAACAGCTCAGCGGTCACGCCGGCAAGCTTGATACGGATGCCTACGGCCATCGTTCCTCCGATCGTCGTTGATTCGCCGGATGCCGATCCCGGATCGGCATCCGGCATGCACTGCTGCTGTCCCGCTACCGGGGGAAGTGCTCGTGCACCGCGAACTCGTGAATCTCGGGCATGCCCTCGGCGCCGATCGCCGCCATCGCGGGCCCGATGCGCTCTGCCGCGAAGCGGTCGAAGTGCCCGCGCGACTGCCAGAAGTCGAGCACGCCCCAACCGCCGTCGACCGGACCGGACGCATGGAAGATGAGTCCGTCCGGCGGGTTGCCGTCCGGGTCGATCTCCGCGTTGAGCCGATCGACCATCTCGGCCGTCCCGCCCTCGAGCTTGATCCGAATCCCTATCGCCATCTGTCCCCTCTCGCGTTGAAGTGGCGCGACTGTACACCGATCGGCGTGCGCGGTGGGATGCGTTTCAGGCGGCCGCGTAGACTGGGCAGCACATGGCGATATCCACCAACCAGTTCAAGAACGGCAACCACATCGACGTCGACGGGGTGGTCTTCAAGATCGTCGAGTTCCAGCACGTCAAGCCGGGCAAGGGCGGGGCGTTCGTGCGCACGAAGCTGCGGCGCGCGTCCGACGGGGCTGTGATCGAGCGCACCTTTCGCGCCGGTGAGAAGTTCCGCATCGTGCGGACCGAGTCGCGCAAGATGCAGTTCCTCTACGCGGAGCGCGGGCAGGCGCACTTCATGGATCTCAGCTCCTACGAACAGATCGAGATCCCGGAGGCGACCGTCGCGCCGGCGCTGCGCTGGACCCGGCCGAACGACGAGGTCGACGTGCTGTTCATCGACGACGAGCCGGTCGACCTGCAGCTGCCGAGCGCCGTCGATCTCGAGGTGCGCGACACCGATCCGGGGCTTCGCGGCGACACCGCCTCCGGGGGCGGCACCAAACCCGCGACACTCGAGACCGGGGCCCAGGTACACGTGCCGCTGTTCGTCAACATCGGCGATCGAATCCGCGTCGACACGCGCAGCGGCGACTACGTGTCGCGCGCGTGAGCTGATCCGTGCGGCGCACCGAGCAGCGGCGCGCCGCTGTGATCGCGGCGTACCAGCACGACCTCACCGGCCAGCCGCTCGTCGAGACGCTGGGGCCCGACGCCGGGCTGTTCACACGCGCCCTCGCGCATGCGGCTGTCGACCGCGCTCCTGAGCTCGACGAGCTGATCGGTCGCCATGCCCATGGCTGGACGGTTGAGCGGATCGCGCCGCTCGAGCGCAGCATTCTCCGCGTCGCGCTGATCGAGATGCTCCACGGCGACGCCGTCCCGGCCGATCAGCCGATATCGCCCGAGGGCGCGATCGATGAGGCGGTTCAGAGCGCGAAGACGTTCTGCGCGGTTGACGCTGCCGGCTTCGTCAACGGCATCCTCGACGCGATCCTGCGCGAGGTGCGCGAGAATGACGGACATGAGCAGCCCTGAGGATCACCTCGACGCGCTGATCGGCCGGCTTGCGCGTGCTGCGGAGCAGTTGCGCTCCGGCGAACTCTCGGCGGATGCCGCGGCGACGCTCGTCGAGGAATGCGCCGCGGTCGCCGGCGAGGCGAGCGTCGAGCTCGAGCGTCGCGCGCGCGCCGGTGTCGAGGAGCCCGCGAGTGCGCAGGGCAGCCTGCTGTAGTGGGATACCCCGATCACCTGCGTGCGCAGGTCGATGCCTATCTCGCTGAGGTGCAGTTCACCCGGGGTGCCGATCTTGCCGGGCTCGCGGACGCGATGCGCTATTCGCTGCTCGCGCCGGGCAAGCGTATCCGCCCGGTGCTGGCGCTGTCGACCGCGGTCGCGGTCGGTCGCGATCCGCAGGAGGTGATGCCGCTCGCGGCGGCGCTCGAGCTGATTCACACCTACTCGCTGATCCACGACGACCTGCCGGCGATGGACGACGACGACCTGCGCCGCGGTCGCCCGACCTGCCACGTCGCCTACGGCGAGAACGTCGCGATTCTGGCCGGTGACGCGCTGTACGCCGAAGCGCTTCGCCACGTGGTCACCCGCCAGCGCGGCGAACCCGCCGACCTGCTGCGCGCGATCGGCCTGTTGGCCGGAGCGACGGGGGTCGACGGGATGGTCGGCGGGCAGTATCTCGACGTGACCGAACTCGCCCCCGCAGGGCCCGATGGGCTGCGGCGGCTGCACGCGCTGAAGACCGGGCGACTGATCGCTGCTTCGGTCGAATGCGTGCTGGAACTGATCCATGCCCCGGAACCTGAGACAATCCTGTTTGGGACGTTTGCCGCGGAGCTTGGTGTGCTCTTTCAGATCGTTGACGACATCCTGGACGTAACCGGTACGGACGCGGCGCTGGGCAAGCCCAGCGGCAGTGACGCGCGCCACGGCAAGCGGACCTACGTGTCGGAGCACGGCCTCGATCGGGCGCGCGAGCTGGCCACCGCGTCGCACCAGGCGGCCCGCACTGCGCTCGCCGGCGCGGCACCCGGCGGGGCTCCCGAGCTCGAGCAGATCACCGACTTCATCTACACGCGATCCTCATGACCTTCCCTCCGCCCGACAGACTGCTCGACGGGATCGACTGCCCGCAGGACCTGCACGGGCTGAGCGACGAGGAACTGGCGCGCGTCGCCCAGGAGGTGCGCGAGCACATCATCGAGACGGTTGGCGAGATCGGCGGCCACTTCGGCGCCAACCTGGGGACCTGCGAGCTGGCCGTTGCCCTGCATTCGCTGCTTGACTCGCCGCGCGACAAGATCCTCTGGGACGTCGGCCACCAGGCATATCCGCACAAGGTGCTGACCGGGCGTCGCGATCAGCTCGCGACGATCCGTCGCTACGGCGGTCTGGCGCCGTTCTGCTCGATCGCCGAGTCCGAGCACGACATCATGGGCGCCGGCCACGCGTCCACCTCGATCGGGTATGCGGTCGGGATCAAGGAGGCGATGCGCGTACGCGGCGACGTCAATGCGGGCCGGGTTGTGGCAGTGATCGGCGACGGGGCGATGACCGGCGGGGTCGCCTTCGAAGCGATCCACCAGGCGGGCGGGCTCGGAACCCCGATCGTCGTGGTGCTCAACGACAACGGGATGTCGATCGCCCCCAACGTCGGCGCGCTGTCGCGCCATTTCAACCGTGTGCGCCTGAACCCGCGGCTGTGGCACGCACGCGGGGAGATCGAGGGTGGCCTGACGAAGCTGCCGGGCGGGATCGGTGCGGCGTTTGAGCGGTTCGGCCCGCATCTGAAGGAGTCGATCAAGGCGTTTGCGGCGCCCGGTCTGTTGTGGGAGGAACTGGACTGGGCCTACACCGGCGTGATCGACGGGCACGATGTGCGGGCCCTGCGGATCGCCGTGCGTGACGCGCTCGCCGCCGAGCGCCCGGTGGTCGTGCACATCGCAACCGTCAAGGGCAAGGGCTTCGCCCCGGCCGAGAACGGTGGGCTGGAGGGCATGGAGCGCTGGCACGCGGCCAAGCCGCGCTCGATCCTGGGCGGCGAGGTCGTGCCGAGCACGAAGCCCGTCGATGTCCCGCCGCCGCCGCAGTACACGACGGTCTTCGGCGAGGCCCTGTTGGCGGAATGCCGCCGCGATACGCGGGTGATCGGCATCACCGCCGCGATGAACTCGGGCACCGGCCTCAACATCCTGCAGGCGGCGATGCCGGAACGCTACTTCGACGTTGGCATCGCCGAGCAGCAGGCGGTCCTGTTCGCCGCGGGGCTGGCGCTCGGCGGGGCGCGGCCGGTGGCCGCGATCTACTCGACGTTCCTGCAACGGGCCTACGATCAGGTCGTCCACGACGTCTGCCTGCAGAAGCTCCCGGTCGTCTTCGCGATGGACCGGGCGGGATTGGTCGGCGACGACGGGCCGACCCACCACGGCGTCTTCGACATCGCCTACCTGCGTTGCCTGCCGAACATGGTGCTGATGGCGCCGCGCGACGAGGCGATGCTGGTCCACATGCTGCGTACCGCGCTGGCTCACGACGGTCCGTCGGCGCTGCGCTACCCGCGCGGGGAGGCGGTCGGGGTGCCGCTGCCCGACACGCCGATGGCCATCCCGATCGGGACCGGCGAGATCCTGCGCGAGGCGCCGGACGGCCGCGGCGAGCGAAGCGGGCGCGTCGCCCTGATCGGCTACGGCACCGGCGTCGGCAAGGCGCTCGGCGCGGCCGCGCTGCTGGAGGTCGACGGCATCGCCGCCACCGTGGCCGACGCGCGCTTCGCCAAGCCGATCGACAGCGGCCTGCTCGCCCAGCTCGCGGCCGAGCATGACCTGCTGGTGACCGTCGAGGAGGGCGTGCTGGGAGGAGGCTTCGGCAGCGCGGTCTGGGAGACGCTCAACGAGGCCGGGGGGGCGCCGATCCGGATCCTGCGGGTCGGAGTGCCGGACAGGTACGTGGCGCACGGGGCGCCGGCGCTCCTGCACGAGGAGATCGGCTACACGGCAGAGCGGATCGCGGAGCGCGTCCGCGCGGCCATGGAGCGCCCGAGCGCGACGATCGCCGGACGGGATTGACCGGTCCGTTGGAGCGGAGCACGGTCGTCGAGAAGTCCGTCTCGAAGGGGCCGTGAAGGCCGGGAGCCGAACGCGCGGATGGGGTCAAAGATGCGGCTCGACGCGCTGCTCACCGAGCGCGGCCTGTTCGAGACGCGCAGCCGCGCGGCGGCCTCGGTCCTCGCCGGCGAGGTGCGGATCGGCGCGCACGGCGCGCGAGCGAGCAAGCCCGGCGCGCTCGTCGAGGCCGACGTCGAGCTTGCCGTCGACGATGTCCCGCGGTTCGTCTCGCGCGGTGGCATCAAGCTGGCGAACGCGCTGGCGGCGAGCGGGCTCGAGGTCGCGGGCCGGCGCTGTCTGGACGTCGGTGCGTCGACCGGCGGATTCACCGACTGCCTGCTGGCGGCAGGGGCGGCGGCTGTCGTCGCGCTCGACGTGGCCTATGGCGAGCTGAGCTGGAAGCTGCGCAGCGATCCGCGGGTGACCGTGATCGAGCGCTTCAACGCTCGCCACTTGCAGCCCGACGTCCTGCCGTACGCTCCCGAGTTGATCGTGGCCGACGTGTCATTCATCTCGCTGCGCACAGTGCTCGGACCGGTGCTCGCCTGCGCGGCACCGCGGTTTGACGCGCTCGCCCTGGTCAAACCACAGTTCGAGGTTGGGCGCGGGCTCGTCGGGCGCGGCGGCGTGGTCCGCGACGGTGCGCTGCGCCGCCGGGCTCTGCTCGAGGTGGCCGCGGCGGCCGCCGGCCTGGGCGCCTCGGTGCGGGGGTTCTTTCCGTCCGGGCTGGCGGGACCCAAGGGGAACATCGAGACGTTCGTGGCGCTCGCCGAGGGCGCACGGGGGTCGCTTCCAGGGCTCGACGCGTTGGCGCTCGAGGCCGACCCGGGATGAGCACTCGTACAATCACCGTGCTGACCCACGGGCGCCCGGCCGAAACCGGCGCGGCGCTGCGTGAGCTGGCCGAGCTGGCGGACCGACACGGCGCCGTGCTCGCGCTTGACCCGGATGAGTCCGCGAAGCACCCCCAGTCGACCGGGGTTGCCGGGATCGCGCTCGGGGTGCCGCTCGCGGCCGATGCGGACCTGTGCGTCGCGCTGGGTGGCGACGGCACGATCCTTCGCGCGCTGCGCGCCTACGCCGGCACCTCGGTGCCCGTGTTCGCCGTCAACTTCGGCCAGGTCGGGTTCCTCTCGACCGTCGAGCCGGAGCGGATGCGCGAGGGCTTCGAGCGGGCGCTCGCCGGGACGCTGCACGTCCTCAGCCTGCCCGCGATCGAGCTCGACGGTCCCGCCGGACGGCAGACCGCGCTCAACGACGTCTCGGTGCACCGCAAGGTGGGGGGGCGGGTCGCGGAGCTGTCCTACGCCGTGGGCGGTGAGGAGATCGGCAGCGTGCGCTGCGACGGGCTGGTCGTCGCGACGCCCGCGGGCTCGACCGGGTACAACCTCGCCAACGGGGGCCCCGTGATGGCCTGGGGGGTGGCCGGAATGGTCGTCTCGTTCATCGCCCCGCATTCGCTCAGCGCGCGAGCTCTGGTGATCGCGCCCGACGACGTCCTCGCGTTGCACAACAGCTCGCGCGAGCCGCTTGCGGTCTCGGTCGACGGGCGTCCGGTCGGCGAGATCGCGGCCCAGCAGGAGGTGCAGGCGCGGTTCGCGCACGACGTCGCCCGGCTCGCGCAAATGGACGACTCGAGCTTCTACCGCCGCCTGCGTGAGAAGTTCGGTCGGCTGTCGCGATAGCCGCGGCCCGGCGCGTTCCGTCCCCGCGCGCTGGTAGACCCTGTCGCATGCTGCTTGAGCTGTCCGTTCAGAACCTGCTGCTGATCGAGGACGCGCGGCTCGAGTTGGTCGGCGGCCTGAACGTGATCACCGGTGAGACCGGAGCCGGCAAGACGGTCCTGGCGCACGCGCTGGATCTGCTGCTCGGCGGACGCGCTCGGCCCGGGATCGTGCGCCCCGGCGCGGGCGAGGCATATGTGGAAGGGGTCTTCGAGCTGCCGGCGGAATTCGCCAGCGAGCATCTGGCGGTGGACGCCGGCGAGCTCGTGCTCGCGCGACGCGTCGGCGCCGACGGCCGCACGCGTGCGTACCTCGGCGGGCGGTCGATCCCGGTCGGCGAACTTCGCGAGCTCGCCGCCGGGGTGCTGTCGTTCTACGGCCAGCACGAGCACCGCAGGCTGATGCTCGCCGCCGCCCAGCTCGAGATCCTCGACGGCTCCTGCGGCCCCGAGCAGGGGCTGGCGCGCGCCGCGTGCGCGGCGGCGTGGGCCGCGCTGCGCGATGCCCGCGCGGAGCTCGAGCGGCTCGCCGAGCTCGCGGGGGCGCGCGAGCGCCAGCTCGACCTGCTCGAGTTCGAGCTGGCCGAGATCGAACAGGTCGATCCGGACGAGGGTGAGCAGGCCACGCTCGTCCACGAGCGAGACCGCCTGCGCAACCTCGAACGGCTGCGGGCCGCGGCGTGGGGCGCCGAGCAGGCGCTGGCCGACGACGACGCCGGCGGGTTGCGCGCGCTGCTCGCGTGCGGGTCGAGCCTCGATGCGGCTGCGGCGCACGACGGTGAGCTCGCGGCACTGGCCGGGCGTGCGCAGACGCTGGCGCTCGAAGGACAGGATCTGCTGAGCGATATCCGGCGCTACGCCGAGGCGCTCGACGGGGAGCCGGGGCGCCTGGAGGTCGTCGAGGAGCGGCTCGCCACGGTCGCCAGGCTCGAGCGCAAGTATGGGGGCAGCGTCGCGGCGATCCTCGAGCACGCCGCGCGCTGCCGCGCCCGGCGCGAGGAGCTGGTCGGCGCCGAGTCGGCCAGCGAGGCGGCACAGGCGCGCCTCGATGACGCGCGGGGAGCGCACGACGCCGCCCACGCGGCGCTCAGCGCGGCCCGCGCGGCGGGCGCGCCGGCGCTGGCGCGCGCCGTCGGCGAGCGGCTGGCGGAGCTGGCGATGGCCGACGCGAGCTTCGAGGTGTCGCTGCTCGCGTGCGAGCCCGGACGCACCGGCGCCGAGCAGGTTCAGTTCGAGATCGCGCCGAACCCGGGCGTCCCCGCGGCGCCGCTGCGCGAGATCGCCTCCGGCGGCGAGCTCTCGCGTGTGATGCTCGCGCTGTTGTGCGCCGCGCATGGCGGAGGGTCCTCGACGCTCGTGTTCGACGAGATCGACGCCGGGATCGGCGGTCACACCGCCCGCGCCGTGGGCGAGCAGCTGCGTGCCCTCGCCGAGGGCCGCCAGATCCTCGCGATCACGCATCTGCCGCAGGTTGCGTCGTTCGCCGCCCGCCATTTCACGATCGCCAAGGACACGGCCGGAGAGCCGACGCGTGCCACGGTCACCCGCCTGGCGGACGGCGAGGTCCTCGGCGAGCTCGTGCGGATGCTCGGCGCCGACGCCCAGGACGCCGGCGCGCGCCGACACGCGAAGGAGCTGCTGCGAGCAGCGTGAGCTCGCCCGACGCCGCCGCCGACGCCGTCGTCGAACTGCTCGCGGGGGACGCGCCGCACGCGGCCCGTGCGATCGTCGGCGAGCTGGCGCGCGAAACGCCGGTGCTGATCTCCGGCACGCTGACCGAGCGTTGCGGCGGCCTGGTGCTGTTGAAGGCGGAGAACCTGCAGCGGACCGGCTCGTTCAAGTTGCGCGGGGCGCTCAACCGCGTTGCCGCCCTCGAGGCCGGCAGCGCCGTCGTGGCCGGCAGCGCCGGAAACCACGCGCAGGCGCTCGCCTACGCCGCCAGCGCGCGCGGCGTGGCGTGCGAGGTGTTCATGCCGCTCGAGGCGCCGGTGGCGAAGGTCGCCGCCGTTCAGGCCTACGGCGGCACGGTGACGCTCGGCGGCGACAGTGTCGACGACTGCGTGGCGGCCGCGCGCGAGCGCGCGGCGGAGACCGGGGCGGTGTTCGTCCACCCGTTCGACGATCCGCAGATGATCGTCGGGCACGCCACGCTCGGGCTGGAGCTGCTCGAGCAGGTGCCCGATCTCGAGACGGTCGTCGTCCCGCTCGGTGGCGGCGGGCTGATCTCGGGGATCGCCGGCGTGGTGAAGCACGCGCGTCCCGAGGCGCGGGTGATCGGCGTCCAGGTGGCGGCGTGCGCGCCGTTTCCGGCCGCGCTCGCGGCCGGGACGCCCGTGGCGGTGAACGCCGGCTCGACGATCGCCGACGGAATCGCGATCAAGCGACCGGGGCTGCTGACGCTGCCGCTGGTGGCGCGCTTGGTCGACGACGTGGTCGTGGTCAGCGAGGAGGACACGGCGGAGGCGATGGTGATCCTGATGGAGCGTGCGAAGCTCGTCGTCGAGGGTGCCGGGGCGGTTGGCGTCGCGGCACTGCTGGCGGGGCTGGTGAAGCCCGCGTCCGGGGGGTCGACGGTGATCGTGCTCTCCGGTGGCAACGTCGACGCCGGGCTGCTCGCGCTCGTGGCCCGCCGCCACGAGACGGCGGTCGGACGACGGCTGCGGGTGTTCACGCGCGTCGCCGACCGGCCGGGCGGCCTCGCCGCGCTGTTGCTCTGCGTGGCGCAGGCGGGCGGGAACCTGGTCGCCGTGGAGCATGTCCGCGAGGCGGTCGACCTGCAGGTTCGCCAGACCGGGGTCGAGCTCACGCTCGAGACGCGCGGCGCGGAGCACGCCGAGTCGATTCTCGCGGCGCTCGTTGCCGCGGGATATGAGCTCGAGCGCGTGTAGCGCCGTTGGCGGCGTTGTCAGTGGGCTGCGAGCAGGTCGCGCTGGGGATCGATCTTCCAGCGCGCGGCGACGGCGAGGTGTTCCTCGCGCAGCGACCAGCGATCCGGAAGGTCGGCACCCTCGTGATCTGGCACCGCGCCCTTCAGCGCCATGCAGCCGGTGTTGTCGCCGAGCTGCCTGATCAGCGCGACATCGGCCGCGCTGAGGCGCGGCTCGCGCGGCAACGCCGCGAGCTCCGCGCGCTTGTCCTCGATCGGCCGGGCGCCGTCTCCGGATTCCTGAATCAGCGTCGGTGCGACGCAGGCGACAGGTTCGTGGGCGAGGTCCCAGGCGCACGCCAGCTGGAGCATCGTCAGGCCGTTGCGCTCGGCGATCGGCCGCATCTGCTCGATTCGCGCGCGCCCCGCCTCGACCCAGCCCGCCGGGCGGAACGACCGGTGGTCGCCGGGTCGAAAGGCGTGTCCCGCGATCACGTCGTCGTGGAAGATGCCGCCGTAGTCGACGACCCTGGCGATCACCGCGACGCCCGCCGCGGCCGCGGCTCCGAGAGCGAGCTCGCCGGGCCACGGCTCCAGCGGGTTGAGGATCAACATCGCCCAGTCGATCAGCGCGCCGAAGCGCTCGAAGCAGTCGATCACGTCAAGCGTGAAGCCGTTCGCGGGACCGGGCGCAACCCCGAGCAGGCGTGTCAGGCCGGCCTCGCGCAGCGCCGCCATGCCCTGCCACACCGCCTCGCTGGTGTAGCCGGTGCGGTCCGGGTTGTGCAGCAGCAGCACGTCGAAGCGGTCGATCCCGCAGCGCTCAAGGCTGGTCTCGGTGGCCATCAGCAGGTAGTCGCGGTAGCCGTCGGCCGAGCGCAGCGAGGGATCGGTGAAGCGCGGGAAGCCCTTGGCGCCCGCGCGCTCGCCGGTGTAGAAGTCGTGACCGACGGCGCCGACGACGCAGACCTGCTCGCGCGGGACGCCGTCGAGGGCGCGGCCGAGCAGACGGTCGGCCTCGCCCGCGCCATAGACGTCGGCGGTGATCACCGTGTCGATCTCGGCGTCGGGGCGCAGCAGCGCGATCAGCCGCTCCTCGGCGAGCGGTTCGCCGAAGTGCATGAAGCGCCCGCCGCTCCAGGTCCCCAGCGCGACGGTGCCGGGGTCTCGTGAGGAACTCTCAGCCATCCGGTCCCAGTCTAGATGCGCGCGCAGCGGTGCGGACGCCGCTACGCTCGCAGCTGATGGCGAGCACGCTGACAGCGGCGGGTGCACCACGGTGAGGCCGGTCAGCGTGGGCGAGTTGCTGCGCGATGCGCTGAACCTCTATCGCCACAACATCCGTCTCGTGCTCGCCGTCACGGTGCCGATCGTCGCGATCGTGACGCTGCTGACGGGACTCGGGCTCGGCGAACTCAGCGCGCGGTTCAACCCCGGCCCGCCGGTGCGCGACGCCGAGATCGACTTCGCCGCCCTCGAGCTCGTGACGGTCCCGCTGATCACCGCGATACTCGCCCGTTGGGTCTTCCTGATGCGCCGCGGCGAGCACGTCGACGTGGCGGACCTGGTGGCGAACGCCCTCGAGGCCTTCCCCGCCGTGCTGTTCGTGATCGTGGTCTGGCTGGCCGTGTCGATTCTCGGCTTCGTCTCGCTGATCGTGCCCGGCGTGTATGTCTTCGTCAGCTGGTACTTCGTGGTGCAGGCGGTCGTCATCGACGGTGATCGCGGCTTCGCGGCGATCACCCGCAGCGCGGCGCTCGTGCGCGGCCACTGGTGGCAGAGCGCGCTCGTGGGGATCGGTTTCAGGCTCGCCGCGTTCGTGCCCCAGGGGCTGATCGTGCTCGCGTTCACGCCGGTCGCCCGCTCGACCAACGCCTATGCGGTGTTCGTCGTGGCGGCCGCGCTGACCAGCGTCGTCGCCGTCCCGTTCCTGGCGATCGGCGCCACGCTCTACTACCTCGAACTGCGCGGCGCCGCGGGCTCCAGCGCGGCGGCCTGAGGCGCCCCGGGGCTCGTTCAGTTCTGACCGCGCTGCCCGCTACGGTGCGGACGTGCCGTCGCCCGCACCGACTTCCGCTCAATTTCCGCGCTCGCCGCCCGCGCCCGCGTGCACCGCGAACTAGACTGACTTACCAGACGCCCTGATGCCACAGACGCCCGAACGTCAGCACCGACCCCGCTTCATCTTCGTCACCGGCGGCGTCGTCTCCTCACTCGGCAAGGGAATCGCCGCCGCCTCGATCGGCAAATTGCTGGTTGCGCGCGGCCTGACCGTGGCCCTGCAGAAGTTCGACCCCTACATCAACATCGACCCGGGGACGATGTCGCCCTATCAGCACGGCGAGGTCTTCGTCACCGAGGACGGCGCCGAGACCGATCTCGACCTCGGCCACTACGAGCGGTTCACCGACGCCAACACGGCCCGCGCGTCGAACGTCACCGCCGGGGGCATCTACAACGCGGTGATCCGCCGCGAGCGTCGCGGCGACTACCTCGGCGCGACGGTGCAGGTCGTGCCGCACATCACCGACGAGATCAAGCAGCGCATCTCGCTGATCGCCGAGTCGACCGATGTCGACTTCGTGATCACCGAGATCGGGGGCACCGTCGGCGACATCGAGTCGCTGCCGTTCCTCGAGGCGATCCGCCAGTTTCCGGTCGATGTCGGCCGGCGGCGCTGCATGTTCATCCATCTGACGCTGGTCCCCTACATCAACCATGCCGGCGAGCTGAAGACCAAGCCGACGCAGCACTCGGTCAACGAGCTGCGGCGGATCGGCATCCAGCCCGACATGGTGGTGTGTCGGTCGGAATCGCCGCTCTCGACCGAGATCCGCAAGAAGATCGCGCTGTTCGCCAGCCTGCCGGTGGAGGCGGTCGTCTCGGCCTACGACGTCACGAACATCTACGAGTGCCCGCTGACCTTCCAGGGCGAGGGCGTCGACGACTTCGTGCTCGAGCACTTCGATCTGAGCGCCCCGCCGGCCGATCTCGACGGCTGGCGCACGCTCACCGAGCGGGCGCGGGACGCCAGCGCACTCGTGCGGATCGCGATCGTCGGCAAGTACGTCGAGCTCGAGGACGCCTACCTGTCGGTCGCGGAGGCGTTGCGTCACGCCGGTTTCCGTCATGGCTGCCGCATCGAGATCGACTGGGTGGACTCCGAGGCGCTGACCGGCGGCGCCGTCGAGGCGCGGCTCGCCGACGCCGACGGCATCCTGATCCCGGGCGGGTTCGGCAGTCGCGGCTTCGAAGGCAAGATCGAAGCCGCCCGCTTCGCGCGTGAACGCGGCGTCCCGTATCTGGGCATCTGCTTCGGCATGCACGTCGCGGTCTGCGAGTACGCACGTCACCAGGCGGGCATGGAGGGCGCCAACTCGACGGAGTGCGACCCGGAGACGCCCTACCCGGTGATCGACCTGCTGCCCGAGCAGAAGGAGATCGCCGACCTCGGCGGGACGATGCGCCTGGGCGCGACGCCGATCAAGCTGCATGAGTCGAGCCGCGCGCGCGAGATCTACGACGAGGCGGTCATCTACGAGCGCCACCGCCACCGTTACGAGGTCAACAACATGCTCCGCAAGCGCCTCGAGGCGGCCGGCCTCGTGATGTCGGGGACGACGCCCGACGAGCGGCTCGTCGAAGTCGTCGAGCTGCCCGAGCATCCGTTCTACATCGCCTCGCAGTTCCACCCCGAGTTCAAGTCGCGCCCGGAGCGTCCAGCGCCGCTGTTTCGCGAGTTCGTCGGCGCCGCGCTCGTGCGCTCGGGCCGGCAGCCCGCCGTCGGCAGCTCGTGACGGCGGCCAGCGAGGCCGAGCGGCGGCAGCTGCACGACACCTTCGCGGCGCTCTGCCGGATCCCCAGCCCGTCGGGCAGCGAGCGCCGGTGCGCCGACGCAGTGGCGGCCGAGCTGCGCGGCCTCGGGCTGACGGTCGCCGAGGATGACGCCGGCACCGCGATCGGAGGCGACTGCGGCAACCTGCTGGCCCGGATCCCCGGGACCGGCGAGCGCTCGCTGCTGTTCTGCGCGCACCTCGACACGGTGCCGGTCGCCGAGCCGATCGAGCCGGTCGTCCGCGACGGCGGCTGGGAGAACGCCAACGAGGCGATCCTCGGTGCCGACAACAAGGTCGCGGTCGCCGCGATGCTGGCGCTCGCGCGCCGCCTGGCCACGGCTGCCCCCGTGGTCGGCGTCGAGCTGCTGTTCACCGTCGGCGAGGAGGTCGCGCTCGCCGGAGCAAAGGAGTTCGAGGTCGGCATCCTGCGCAGCCGGCTGGGCTACACGTTCGACAGCGCTTCGCCGGTCGGCGGCGTCGTCGTCGCCTCGCCCACCCACTACCGGATCGCGGCCGAGCTGCGCGGCGTCGCGGCCCACGCGGGCGTGCGCCCCGAGATGGGTCGCAGCGCGATCCTCGCAGCCGCCCGGGCCATCGCGAGCATGCGCCTGGGGCGGATCGACTCCCAGACCACGGCGAACATCGGCACGATCGACGGCGGCAGCGCCGCGAACATTGTGCCCGACCGCTGCCGCGTGCTCGGCGAGGCCCGCAGCCTCGAGACCGCGCGCGCCGAGCAGATCGCCAGCGAGCTCGTCGAATGCCTCACCGACGCCGCGAACGATCCGGAGTGCGAGTGCGATCTCGACATCACGATGGAGCGTCAGTTCGACGGCTACCGCGTGCGACCGTCGAGCGCCGAGGTGACGCTCGCCTTCGGCGCCCTGCGCGAATGCGGGTACGAGCCGCGACCGACCACCAGCGGCGGCGGGAGCGACGCGAATGCCCTGCGCGCCCGCGGTCTTGACGTGCTGAACCTGGCAAACGGCACCGAGCGGAACCACGAGCCGAACGAGCGCGTCAGCACCGCGGCCCTCGAGGGGATCCTCGACGTCGCGTTCGCGCTCGTGGAGCGAGCGTCGGGCTGAGGCACGCCCGGCGCGAGCACGGGCGGGCGTAGCGTGGGCGCCCGGCGCAGAATGCCGCCACCGCTCGCCGGCGACGGCGGCGCTTCACTGCGGCAACCCCCGGGGCGGACGTGTCGTAGGCTCCGCCTGGTGATCCACGATTGACCGAGCCCGACGCCGCTGAGCTGCGCGTCCTGGGGGCGCTGATCGAGAAGCAGCGCACGACGCCCGATGCGTATCCGCTCTCGCTGAACGCGTTGCGCCTGGCCACGAACCAGTCGACCGGCCGCGATCCGGTCGTCGACTACGACGAGGGCACGATCCGCGACGCGGTCGCCCGGCTCGTGCGCCGCGGCTGGGCGCGACTCGCGAGCGGTCCCGGCAGCCGGGCCACCAAGTACCGCCATCTGCTCGACGAGGCGCTGTCGCTGAGCGGCCCCGAGCTCGCCGTGCTGGCCGTGCTGATGCTGCGCGGAGCGCAGACGCCCGGCGAGCTGCGCCAGCGATCCGAGCGTCTGTACCAGTTCGCCGCGATCGACGAGCTCGAAGCGGTCCTCGACCGCCTCGCCCAGCGCCGGCTGATCGTTCGCTTCGACCGGCGTCCGGGGCAGAAGGAGGCGCGCTGGAATCTCGGCGCCAGCTTCGGCGTGGCGGCCGGATCGACGACCGACTTCGCGGCTCCGCCGGCCCCGCAGCGCGCGGACGCACCCGCCGGGGCGCCCACCGCTGCGGCGGACGGTGCGCCGGGCGCGCTCGAGGCTCGCGTCGCAGCACTCGAACGCGAGCTCGAGGCGCTGCGTACCCTGGTCGCGCGGTTGCGCGCGCCAACCGCCTAGAGGGGACCCACGCCGCAGCGCGAACTGTTGCGCCATGGCGCTCGCCGCGGCACCCGCACGACCGTTTGAGCAGCTCGTTCTCGACTTCCTCGCCTATCTCGAGTTCGAGCGGGGCCTGTCGCGCAACACGCTCGAGGCCTACCGCGCGGATCTGCTCCAGTTCGGCGCCTACCTGCGCGACCACGGCTACGACGTGTTCGTCGTCGGTCATGCGGAGCTCGCCGGCTTCCTGACGGCCCTGGCGGTCGGGTCGCCGGAGCGCCCGCCGGTCGCCGCTGCGACGCTCCAGCGCAAGGCGGCCTGTCTGCGCTCGTTCTACCGCCACCTGCGCCGCGAGGGCGCGATCGCCCACGATCCGACCGCCGATCTGCGCGGCCCGCGCAAGACCCAGAAGCTGCCCGAGGTGCTGAGCCGCGACGAGGTCAACCATCTGCTCGGTGCGCCGCAGGGTGGCTCTCCGGCCGTGCTGCGCGACCGCGCGCTGCTCGAGGTGCTCTACGCCTGCGGGCTGCGTGCGTCGGAGGCCGTCGAGCTCCAGCTCGAGGACGTCAACCTCGACGACGAGTTGTTGCGGGCGCGCGGCAAGGGCTCGAAGGAGCGGCTCGTCCCGATCGGCCGCGAGGCGGTCAGCGCGCTGCGCGCCTATCTGACCCAGGCACGGCCGGTGCTGGTCGGCTTGCGGCCCGAGCGTCACGTGTTCGTGAACCGCCGTGGCGGTGGTCTCAGCCGCCAGGGCCTGTACAAGATCGTGCAGGGTTACGCCGGCGCCGTGGGGCTGGGGGAACGCATGAGCCCGCACACGCTCCGCCACACCTTCGCCACCCACCTGCTGGCCGGCGGATGCGACCTGCGGACGCTGCAGGAGATGCTCGGCCACGCCGACATCGCGACGACCCAGCTGTACACGCATCTCTCGACCGAGCGGCTGCGCGACGTGTACTTCGGCGCGCACCCACGCGCACACGAATAAGCTCGCGGTCAAGCCATGCGACGTCGCGCATTCGTGGTCGTTATCGACGCCTGCGGTGCAGGCGAACTGCCTGACGCCGCCGAGTACGGCGACGCCGGGTCTAACACCCTGCTGCACGTCGCGCAGGCCGTCGGCGGCCTGGTCCTGCCGACGCTTGGCGAGCTCGGGCTCGGCAACATCCTCGCGCTCCCCGGGGTGCCGCCGTCGCCCACACCGGTCCTGCACGGGCGTCTGCACCCGCTCGGTCCCGGCAAGGATTCGAGCTCCGGGCACTGGGAGCTGATGGGCGTCGTCGTGCCGCACGCTCCACCGAGCTACCCCGACGGACTGCCGCCCGAATTGCTGGCGCGCGTGCAGGCCACGATCGGCGTCGCGGTCATCTGCAATCGTCCCTACAACGGGATCGCCGCGATCGAGGACTACGGCGAGGAGCATCTCGCATGCGGCCGCCCGATCCTCTACACCTCCGCCGATTCGGTCCTGCAGCTCGCCGCTCACACCTCGATGTTCCCGCCCGAGGAGCTGTACGCGGCGTGCGCTGCGCTGCGCGCCGAGCTGCAGGGCGCCGACGCGGTCAGACGGGTGATCGCGCGTCCGTTCGAGGGCGTGCCCGGCGCATTCGCGCGCACGCTCGGGCGCCGCGACTACACACTGCCGCCGCCGACGCAGAGCCACCTCTCGGCGCTGCGCGACGCCGGCGTCGCGGTGCACGGCGTGGGCAAGGCGCCGGCGCTGTTCGACGGGGTCGGCTTCAGCGACGTGCACGCCGGCGCGACCAACGCGGAGGCGATCGAAAGCCTGGAGCGGCTGATCGACGAGCTCGACGACGGCCTCGTCTTCGCCAACCTGATCGAGACCGACCAGGTCTACGGCCACCGCAAGGACGCGGCCGGGTTCCACGCTGCGCTGCGGCTGATCGACGCCGCGCTCGCACGCTGGCTGACCGCGATGCGTGACGGCGACCTGTTGATCGTCACCGCCGACCACGGCTGCGATCCGGCGACGGCGCACACCGACCACACGCGCGAGCACGCGCCGCTGCTCGCCCGCTTTCCCGGCCACTGCGGACGCCGCCACGACGGCCCGCTCGCCGACGTGGGCGCGTCGGTGCTCGACTGGCTGAGCGGAACCGCCGTCGAGCTGCCCGGTCGCTCGTTCATCGTCGATGCCTGAGCTTCCCGAGGTCGAGACGGTTCGCCGCCAGCTCGAGCCGCAGCTGCGCGACACGATGATCACCGAGCTCGAGATCCGCGACCCGCGCTGGTGCGCGCCGCTCGACCCTGCGCAACTGCGCGATATCGTCGTCGGCCGCCGCGTCCACGCCCTGCGCCGCCGTGGCAAGTACCTCGACTGGGTCCTCGATGAGGAGATCCACCTGCTGATGCATCTGCGGATGACCGGCACGTTGCTGCTCGACCCGCCGACCGACACGCCCTACACGCGGGTCGAGATCACACTCGACGCCGGCCGGCGCCTGCGCTTCGTCGATCCGCGCCGCTTCGGAACCGGCTCGCTGATCGCCGGCGACCAGGCGCTCGAGCAGTACTTCGCCACGCGTCTGGGCATCGAACCGTTGGACGACGCCTTCACACCGGCGGTGCTGCGCGCGCTGGCGCGCGGGCGGCGCGGTCCGATCAAGGCGTTTCTGCTCGACCAGCGGATGATCGCCGGCATCGGCAACATCTACGCCGACGAGGCGCTGTTTCGCAGCGGCGTGCACCCGCTGCGCTCTGCCGGCGCGCTCAAGCCGGCCCAGTACGTCCGCCTGCATGACGCGGTTCGCGCGGTGCTCGCCGCCGGCATCGACGCCCACGGGGCATCGATCGATGACTTCCGCGACCTCGATGGCGCCCGCGGCAGCTTTCAGGACCGCTTCCTCGTGCACCTCCGCGCCGGCGAGCCGTGCGCGGTCTGCGGCACGACGATTCGCAAGCTCTATGTCGGCGGCCGGGGGACCTACGTCTGCGTGCGCTGCCAGCCGGTGCCGCGGATCCGCCGCGCCGATCGTGCGCGAGGCGGGCTCAGCTAGTCGGCGACGAGCTCGGCGAGGCGCCCGGACTGGTCGGCGTTCAACAGCTCGGCGAAGCCGCCGACGACGTGATCGCCGATGATGACCTGCGGGAACGTCATCATCCCTGTGCGCTGTGCAAGCTCGGCGCGGCCGTCGGCGTTCATCGCGAGGTTGATCTCGTCGTAGCTGAGTCCCCGCTTGCTGAGCAGCGCCTTCGCCTGACGGCAGTAGCCGCACGGCTCGGTGGTATAGACCGTGATCCTGTTCATTACTTCACAATGTATAGCATGAGTGGCCCGGTCAAGACCGAGGCGATCGTGCTGCGTTCCCTGCGCTACGGGGAGGCCGATCGGATCCTGCATCTGTATACGCCCGCCCGCGGACGCATCGGTGCGATCGCCAAGGGGGTGCGACGCACGCGCAGTCGCTTCGGAGGACGCCTCGAGCCGTTTTCGCGCGTGCGCCTGGTGTGCCACGAAGGCCGTGGCGAGCTGCTCACGATCACCGCCGCCGAGACGCTCAACGCCCACGCCCGCCTGCGCGACCACGCGGCCACGCTGGATAGCGCCGCCCGCGCATGCGACGCGGTCGCGCGCGTGTTCGAGACCGAGGAGCCGCATCTCGCGGTGTACAACCTGCTTGCCAACGAGCTTGCGCTGCTTGCGGCCGATGCGACGAATGCGACCCACGCCAACGCGCTCGCGTTCCGCCTCAAGCTGCTCGTGAGTGCCGGCCTGGCCCCGTCACTCGGCGCCTGCGCCTCGTGCGGCTCGCCCGAGCATATCGTCGGCTACTCGCCCCAGGCCGGCGGCGTCGTCTGCAACGCCTGCGAGGCGGCGTCGTTTCCGATCACCCGCGAGACCCATGAGTTCATGAGCGCGGCGCTCGGCAGTCCGCTCGCCAAGGCCCCCAGCGCATCGGCCGGCGCGCTGCGCGAAGCCGAGCGGGCGATCGGCGAGACGCTCGAGCATCACGCTCACCTGCGGTTGCGTCCGGCGGCGGTGCGATGACGCTCGCAACAACGTTCGAGGAGCGGATGCGCGCCCGCGAGGAGCGCGAGCTCTCGGAGCTCGCAACGCGCTCCTATCCTGCCCACCGCGTCGCCGCCGAGGACGACTGCGGTCTGCGCACGCCGTTTCAGCGCGACCGCGACCGGATCGTCCACTGCAAGGCGTTTCGCCGTCTCAAGCACAAGACGCAGGTCTTCGTCGCGCCCGAGGGAGACCACTACCGCACCCGCCTGACCCACACGCTCGAGGTCACCGGAATCTCGCGCACCGTTGCGCGGGCACTCGCGCTGAACGAGGACCTCGCCGAGGCGATCGGGCTCGGCCACGACCTCGGCCACCCGCCGTTCGGTCACATCGGGGAGGACGTGCTCGACCGCTGCGTGCGCGAGCGGTTCGGCGGCCACTTCCACCACTGGGAGCAGTCGCTGCGCGTCGTCGACTCGCTCGAACGCGACGGGCGCGGCCTGAACCTCACCGAGCAGGTCCGTGACGGGATTCGCTGCCACTCCGGCCGGGCTCCCGCTCCGGCTACGCTCGAGGGCGCGATCGTGCGGATCACGGACCGTTTCGCCTATCTCAACCACGACATCGACGACGCGCTGCGCGCCGGCGTGCTCGAGGCCGCGGCGCTTCCCGCCGAGGCGATCGGCGTTCTCGGCGACAGCGGCTCGGCGCGCATCGACGCGCTCGTCCACGACCTCGTCGAGCATTCGGAGCGCGCCGGTGCCATCGTCCAGGGCGAGCGCGCCGCGCAGGCGATGGCGACGCTGCGTGACTTCATGTTCGAACACGTCTATCTCGGCCCGGTCGCGCGCCGCGAGCACTCCAAGATCGAAACCGTCGTGCGCAGCCTGTTCGAGCACTACTGCACCCATCCCGAAGCCCTCGCGCCCTCCGATGAGGACCTGGCGACGCGGGTCACCGACTACATCGCCGGGATGACCGATCGCTATTGCATCCGCGCCTACCAGGAGCTCGCCGTGCCGCGGGCGTTCGCGAGCTGATGCCGCGCTACACCGCCGATTCCAAGGAGCGAGTCCGCGACGCCGTCGACATGGTGGACCTCGTGGGCGCGCGCACCGAGTTGCGCCGCGCCGGCAGCGACTCCTACGTCGGGCGCTGCCCGTTTCACGAGGAACGCACGCCGTCGTTCAGCGTCCAGCCGTCGGGGAAGGTCTACTACTGCTTCGGCTGCCAGTCGGCGGGTGATGCCTTCAACTTCGCGATGGAGACCGAGGGGCTCGATTTCGTCGGGGCGATCGAGTTCCTCGCGGACCGCTACGGCGTGACGCTCGAGCGCGAGGAGGAGGACCCGCGTGCCGCCGAGGCACGGCGGCGGCAGGAGCGCCTGCTCGAGCTGCTGGACCGCACCTGCAGCTACTACGAGCGGGTGTTGTGGGAGCACCAGGAGGGCGCACGGGCCCGCGAGTACCTGGCAGGCCGGGGCCTCGAGGAGTCCGTCCTGCGCGAGTTTCGCGTCGGCTTCGCCCCGAGCGCCTGGGATCGCGTGCTGCTTGCTTCGCGCCGCAGCGGTTTCAGCGAGGCCGAACTGCTTGCGGCAGGACTCGTGCAGCGCTCCGAGGACCGACCGGGCAGCGTGTACGACCGCTTCCGGCGGCGGATCACCTTCCCCCTGTGCGACAAGCGCGGACGCGTGCTCGGCTTCGGCGCGCGCTCGCTGAGTTCCGAGGAGCGAGCGAAGTACCTCAACAGCGCCGACGGTGAGGTCTACCACAAGGGACGCCACCTGTTTGGCACGCATCTCGCCCGGGCGCACGCCGCCAAGGCCGGTTCGGTGGTGCTGTGCGAGGGCTACACCGATGTGATCGCGGCCCACCAGGCCGGGGTCCGTCAGTGCGTCGGCCTGATGGGCACGGCGCTGACCGACGAGCAGGTCGCGGAGCTGGCGCGCCTGGCACCGACCGTCGTGCTGGCGCTCGACGCCGACGGAGCCGGGCAGGAGGCGATGCTGAAGGCCGCGCGGGTTGCGAACAAGCAGCGCTTCGAACTGCGCGTCGCCGCGCTTCCAGCGGGGAGCGATCCGGCTGAGGTGCTGCAGCGCGACGGGCCCGAGGCCGTGCGCGCGTTGATCGCGGCGTCGCTGCCGTTCGTCCGTTTCCGCGTCGAGCGGATCCTCGCCGCGGGCGACCGCGAGAGCCCAGAGGGGCGCGATCGGATCCTCGACCAGCTGCAACCGGTGTTTGCGGAGCTCGCGCCAGGCGCGATGCGCGAGGAGCTCGAGCGCGAGGTCGTCAGCCGCCTGCGCGTGTCGGAGAAGCTGATCGAGCGTCTGCTCGCCGGACACAACGGTGGTGCCACGAAGGCCGACGACCCGCGGCCGCACCTGGCCGCGCGGGAGCGCACCGAGCGTGCGTTCCTCGAGCTGTGCATCGCGCTGCCCGAACGCGGTCGCGAGCTCCTCGACGAGCTCGATCTCGACGTCTTCGACAGCCCGCTGACGAGCGCCGCGGCGGCGCACCTGCGCACGCATCTGGAGTCGCCGGCATCGGATGTCGACGACGGCGCGCTCGCGGCGCTGCTGGCGGAGCTGGTGGTCCGCGCGGGGTCGCTCACGCCGGTGCTCGCGGAGCTCGAGGTCGAGCGGCGCCAGCTCGAGCTGGCGCGGATCGAGCGGGCGATCGCCGGAGCGCGCGGGGCGGGCGCCGGCGGCCTCACCGACCTCGTCCGCGAGCGCGAGACGATCAAGCGAGAGATCGACGGCTGGCTGACCGAGGCGCTCGAGCAGACCGCCGTACCGCGTGAGTGACCGTATCGCCCGCTAATTGCGCCATCTCCAGGAGTGTCGTCCACGTCAGCGCAAACATGCACCGCAGGGGCGTAGGATCGGCGGTGGGACGCAGGCTGCTGCGGACCACTGGGAGGGTCCTTCGGGAACCTCCCGGTTTGATCCTTGGGGTGTGTGGCCGCGCCAGCCGCCTCCCGGCGACCCGCGCGGGCCCTGAGCGCGGGTTGTTCCGCGTGCCATGCGAGCTGCCGCCGCCGGTGCGCGCGGGGCGCGCACGTGTGGTCTAATTGTCCCGCCGACGTGGAGGCGGGCGTTGCCGACCTTCCCGGGTGGCCCGTTCCGGGGTAGCTCAATTGGCAGACGCGCTCGACTGTTAATCGAGAGGTTGTGGGTTCGAGTCCCACCCCCGGAGCTCGGCGCGGTGAGCGGGCGCCTCTTCGAGGTCGCTGCCGCCCGGGGCCGTGTACGGTCAGCGTCTCGCGACGGGCGCATGCCGGCCGTCTAGTCTTCGGCTGCGCGGGCCGGTAGCTCAGTTGGTTAGAGCAGCGGACTCATAATCCGTCGCGCCCAGGTTCGAGTCCTGGCCGGCCCATCGAAGATCCCTGCTAAGTCTGAACTTTTCGACTGTCGGAGCGGAGCGAGAGACAGGCTTAGTCCCCAGTTGGTCCCGAAACGGTGCCGGCGAGTGTGCGCCGGGGGTGAGCGATCGTGCCTGAGACCCGTCCGAGATGGAAGCGTTAGGAAGCGCGCGCACACTCGGCTGTCGCAGCCAGTTGCGGGAGGGGAAGTGTCGGCCGCGGGCATCGACGACTGGTCGGCGGCGGCGGGGCGTCCGACGCGCCCGGTGGTTCCGCGGTGCTCAGCGCTACGGGCACAGCGCCCGAGGTCGTGATCTCCTACCGCCGGCCGTCCCCGGAATCCCGCGCGCGGTGCGTAGTTCCAAGCGTCAAGGGCAAGACACTCGCCTCGGCACGAGCCGCAATTAGGGCCGCCCACTGCCAGGTCGGCACGGTCATGCAGGCCCACTCAACGAACATCAAGAACGGCCGCGTGATCTCTCAAAAGCCCCAATCGGGAGCAAGGCTGGCGGACGGCAGCAAGGTTCAACTGGTGCTCAGCCTCGGCAAGCGGCGCTAAGCGGCGATTCATCCCGAATCGGGGGTCGATCCGATCAAGTCTGCGCCACTTCGAGTCGATGGAGTAGCCGATCGCGGCGGTTGTCGCAACGCGAACAGGAGCAGCGACGCGGTCGCCACTCCGGCGTCGGGTTACGACTCGATGTCGAGTCGCTGGACGAGATCGGCGAGGGGTCCGACCAGCCAGATGGACTGATAGCCCGCACCAACGGCCCACCGCCCGTACTTCGCACGGAAGGCGTCGGCGACTCCCTTGAGCGCGTATCGGAGGCTGTCAGTCGCATCGAGCGCCAGGACGATCTCCTCGCGACCGGCGAACAGCATCTTCCTCTCGATCGCGCCCTTGATGGACTCGAGGGCGGCCTCAACGTCCGGCTCCACCCGAACAAGCTCCGATTGTTGCGCCAGGGTCGACCACGCACTGTGCTCTGGTGTCGTCACCTGCACCTTGAGTGTCTGATCGTCATCCGCAGCTACAGCGTCGACTCCCTCCTCCTCTCGGCCGCCTTGGCGGTTCGCCGCGAGCCCGCGTCCCATCCCGGCGCGGGTGCCCGGGTTCCCGCAGCACGGCCTTATCCGTTTCAGGCCAGCCGTTGCTGCGAGGCCCGGGCCATCTTCACCTTTGTGGCGCCGTCGATGCGCCGCAAATCCCGCGCGTCCGCCCGCTTGCGCGTGGCCGATGTTGCGGGAACCACCCCGCAACCGGAAAATCCTAACCACGCAACACGCCGAAACGTGACTAGCGGTCTGTCCGCAGACCCTGTAGGGCTTCGCCGACAACATCAAGTGCCCCCGGACCGCAGCACGGCCCGGGGGCGGCACCGAAGGAGCTGACCCTTCGCCGCGTAGACAATCATTGAACTATGGCGATGAGGCTCTACCACCACATAGCCGACGAGTTCTACGCGCTCGGACGCTTGGACGGGTGGCTCGACTGATGAGCGCCGAGGTCGCAATCATCGAGCGTGACGAACTGGCGCTCGCGAACGACCCCATCGCCTACACGGAGATGGCACTCGGCCGCGCTGTCGAGTGGCTCAGGGAGGCACGCTCAGCCGACGAACTTCGTGAGGCGAAGGCGTATGCGGCCACGATGGAAACGTTTATCCGCGAGCGCGAACTGGGTTTCGACGCGCAGCGTAACGCGTCGGAGATGGTCACGCGGTGTCAGGTCGAGATAGCGAAGATCGAACGCGCCGCCGTAGGTCCGCAGGGCCAGCATCGCTCATCTACCGGGGCGGTAGATGAAGCACCACCCGCGGTCGGGCGCCGGGCCACCGAGGACAAGGCGCTCGCCGAGGCCGAGTCCGACGAGATCGAGCAAGCCATCGCGGAGGTACGCGCCGAACGGAAGTCACCAACGCCTGGCGCGGTGGCTCGCAAGGTCGCGGGACCACGCGCCGTCAAACAACAGTCTCACCTACTTGTGGGCATCGTGCATCAGGCACGACTACTCGGGGATCTACTGCCACACGTAGACCAGGACGTCATCGATTCCGTACCGAAGGAGAACAGGGAAACATGGAAAACGGAACTGCAGTCAGTCCGCGCACAGTTGTCGCACTTGATAAACGGGTTGTAACTGGGCGCATTCCCAGACTCCCGACCGCAGCCGAGACCATCGGAGGCGACCGTCCGGGTTACGTAGTCGACGTTGGCGGGTCTGAAGCGCGCCGCGCCCAAAGCCACTACCGGGTAGGCGCTACGACTCGGACTCGGCGACGATGTGTTGAGATTGCCACCACGCCGCGAACGGCGCCCTGCCGATCTGTCTCAGCATGAAGTCAGACGGGATCCCGCGGAGCTCGTAATACTCAAACTGCGACGGTAGGACGCGCAGCATTTCGCCACCGTATTGGTACCCGCTGCGAGTGGCGACCCAGTCCCACAGCAGCTGGTGCATGCTGGCGTAGAAAGCGGCGCGCGCCTGCTTTGAGGTATAGCTCGTCTCCATCCACATGCGCGCCTTCCTGTGGTTGATTCGAACGACGTAATCGAGACGATCCGCAATCGGTTCGCCGGGAGGCAGGCCAGCAAGCGTCATCACGTCGAACGTTGGCAGCACCGCCTCTCGGTCGAAGCGTGACTGCGCCGCAACGGCCCAGTCGGCGAACTCCGCGAGCGCAAACTTCTGAGCATCCGCGCTGTGCCGCGTTGCCCCGAGACCGTACAGCGTGTTTGGGCCTTCCCCCGGGATTGCCCGGATGTTGGGCAAACTCTCGTCAAAGGCCAAGCCGGGAAGGAATGGGATCAGCGCAGCCTCGCCGTCCCAGCTGACATCGGCGCACTGCATCACGCGACCGCGCTGTGCGTGGAACTCGACGCGGCCCCGACCGATGATCTTTCCAGGACCAGTTCCTGTCTGGGTGAGCCGCATGCAGACACTATGAACCCCGGACGTGGAGTCAGGCAACATCGGCTACTCGCCATTGCGCGCGCTCCTGTCGCGGCGCGTTACGAAGCGTCCGGCTTGAACGCGAGCGGGAAAACGCGGTGTCGGCCGAGTAGGACACCTTCCTTGCCGTAGATCGTGACCTCGAAGTAACCAGCGCCCCGCTCCTCAATTTCGACCCGCGCTGCAGCCGGGAACTGAGCGACGACACGCTCAACGTCATGCACTTGGTCGACGGTCAAGCTGAGACGGACGCCGGGCTGCGAATCTTCCGGTCCTCGCGGCCCAGGCGCAAAGTCGGGCGCACGATCATCGGGTGAAAGACTGCTCACAACGACGATAGTAGGGCGATAGGAGTCGCGTGGCCATCGAAGCGTGCTGAGGTTAGAGCTCCTGTCGGCGGCGCCGTCGCTCGAGCGAAAGCCTGTACCGATTTGGTCCCCGGGTTGGTCCCGAAATGCCGAGTTCGACTGCAACTGAGCGCAACTGAGCGACACTGAAACGCCCGGAAACACTGGGCCGGTGCGGTATCGCCGCAACTCATAATCCGTCGCGCCCAGGTTCGAGTCCTGGCCGGCCCATCAGGAGTCGCCGTAACGGGCATCTCCTGCGAGAAAGCGCGGCGCGCAAGCGCCGCGCGCCGGTTCGAGACGCTTCAGGCGTGGTCGGGCAGCTGCGTCCCGCTGCTACCGCTTGATCCGGAACGTCACCTGCACCGAGCGGCCAGTTCCTGCGGCCGTCGAAGGGGTTGCGACGAGGATGTAGCTCCCCACCGGCAGCTTGCCGACGCTCAAGCGGCCGCTGAAGCGGAAGCTGTCGGCGCCGGCCTTCCCCGCCTGGGTGAGGCTTCCCACCGTCACATAGCGCGCACACAGGCCGGCGTGGGCATTCTTGTGGGTCTGGACCACACAGCGTGTCCTGCCGTTCACTCGCTGCCTGCGTCCGGGGACGGCGTGCTGGAAGACGAAGCGCACGGTCGCGGCGACGTTGAGTTGATAGGCGACCTCGGCGCCCTTGCGCGAGGACGGCTGGACGATGACGCTCGGGCCGCCCGGCGCCGCGACAAACGCGAACGGCGTGATCGTGAGGGACGTGAGCGCCGGCGTCGTCGCGCCGCTCCCGCCGGTTGCACCAGCACCGCCGGTCGAACCGCTGCCGCCACCCGTCGAACCGCTGCCCCCTCCGGCGCCGTTGCCAGCCCTGAAGAAATGGGTGAGCGTGCCGGCGCCGTAGCCCGTCGCATAGACGGCGGTGCCCTGAGCGTTCACGGCGACTCCGGCAGTCCCCAGCAACGGGCTTCCGGGCGCGGCGGCGCATGCGCCGCCGTCACCGTCGTCGCTGACGCAGCTGGCGTAGGTAAGCTGGCCCCCGGACGCCGTTGCGGCCGCGAACGTGGACAGCGTGCCCGCGGCCGAGCTGGCCACATACAGCGACTTCCCGTCCGGACTCACGGCCGCGGCTGCTGCGCCGTCAATCGGGCTGCCTGGCGCGTCGGCGCACGCGCCGCCGGAGCCGTCGTTGCTGATGCAGCCGTCGAACGTCAGCTGGCCGCCCGCTGCGGCGAAGAAGTGGGTGACGGCCCCGGGCTGGCCGGCGGTGACGTACACCGACTTGCCGTCGGGGCTCACCGCAACCGCGTCCGGATCTTCGAGGGAGTTGCCGTGCGCGTCGGCGCACGCGCCGCCGGAGCCGCCGTTGCTGACGCAGCCGTCGTAGGTCAGCTGGCCGCCCGGGGCCGCAAAGAAGTGCGTGATGGTCCCCGAGCTGGCGCTCGTGACGTACACCGACTTGCCGTCGGGGCTCACGGCGACCGCGTCTGCACCGAGGAGGGGAGTCCCCGGCGCGTCGGCGCATGTGCCGCCGGAGCCATCGTTGCTGACGCAGCCGTCGTAGGTCAGCTGCCCCGCCGGCGCCGCGAAGAAATGGACGACCGCGCCTTCGGCGGCCACATAGACCGACTTGCCGTCAGGGCTCACGGCGACCGCGTTCGCACTAAGGAGAGACGCCGCGACGGCGCATGTGCCGCCGGAGCCGTCGTGGCTGACGCAGCCGTCGTAGGTCAGCTGGCCGCCGGCGGCCGCGAAGAAGTGCGCCACCGCGTCGGATCCGGGACTGGCGACATATACCGACCGTCCGTCAGGACTCACGGCAACCGCCTCGGCGCCGGACAGCGGTGTTCCTGCCGCGTCGGCGCATGTGCCGCCGGAGCCGTCGTTGCTGACGCAGCCGTCGTAGGTCAGCTGGCCGCCCACGGCCGCGAAGAAGTGCGTCACCGTGCTCGATCCGGCACTGGCGACATACACGGACTTCCCGTCAGGGCTTACGGCAACCCCCCGGGCTTGGGACAGCGGCGAGCCTGGCGCGTCGATGCACGCGCCGCCCGACCCGTCGTTGCTGATGCACCCGTCGTAGCTGAGGTCGCCGGTTGCCCCCACGGCCTGCCCGACAAGACCGAAGCCCGCCACCAGCAGCGCAACGGCGCCGACACCGAGACGGCGGCCGTACCGCACGCGAATCCATGACTTCGTCAAGAGCCTCATGCGATCTCCTTCGCCATGCGTGGCGTGTCGGTTCTACGGCTGCGGCGATCATCGCGTTGACGGCGAGGCTTCGCATGAGGGATGCCCCCTCAACTTTTGCGGCGGGGCGAGGACTGGTCAGCCGGTCAGGCGGGACCGAACGCCGCGGGCAGGGCGTCGCGGCCCGAGATGCCGAGCTTCAGGTACACGCGACCGAGCTGGTTCTCGACGGTCTTCGGCGTCACGAAGAGCGATTGCGCGATCTCGCGATTGCTCATCCCTCCGGACGCCATGCGCGCCGCGCGTGCCTCGCTCGGAGTGAGCGCATCAAAGCCGCTCACGCGACGGCGCCGCGGCCGCGCGCCACTCACGCGAAGCTCCTCCTCGGCGCGATCTGCGAGGCGTTCGGCGCCGCACGACTGGGCGAGATCGAGTCCCGACCGCAGGTGCTCGCGCGCCTCGCCACGCTGGTTCTGTCGGCCCAACGCGGCACCCAACTCGACAAGCGAGCGCGCGTGCTCAAGGCGCGCCGGCGAGCCCGCGAGGACGTCGCACGAATCCCGCAGCTGCCCGACCCCGGTGGCGCCGGCGAGCAGCCCCGCCGCGCGCAGCGACACGCCCACGGCTCGCGGCATGCCACTCTCGCGCGCCATGCGAAGCTCCTCGGCCACCAGGCCGGAGGCCTCTGCGGAGCCGGTGCGGCCCAGGGCGAGCGCGAGCTGCGAGCGCCACGGTGACGCTGCGGGATTGACCATGCGTGTCGCAGCGAGGATCGCTCCCGCGGCCCGCAGATCGGCGATCGCTCCGGGACGGTCATCATCGGCGAGCTTCAGGCGGCCGCGCACGTCGAGCACGACCGCTTCGGTGATGGTTCCGGCGAGCTGTGGCGGTGCTTCCAGGGTGTACACGAGGCCCACAATGTCGCTCAGGCCGCTTCGCTCGAGCAGGGTGTCGCCGTAATACCAGATGGCGCTGGGCAGCATGAAACTCTGGTGCTCCTGCTGCATGAGCCCGATCGCCGCCCGGAGGTCGGCCTCGGCTGCGGCGAGGTTGCCGCGCCGGGTCTCCGCGAAGCCGCGATGACCGATACCGAGCATGAACGCGGTCACCGACCCCCGATGGAGCCCGTCCTCCGCCATGGCCTCCGCAGCGTCATGGGCGGCCACGATCTCCTCGTTGAAGAGCAGGGCGACGATGCCCTGCGGCAGCGACCAATGCTCACCTCCCACGCGCGCGACGTGACCGCCGCCGGCAAGGATCTGGCGGGCGCGGGAGGCTGAGTCGCGCAGCCGCTCTCCCCGCAACGTCGAGACGCTCGCGAGCAGGAGTGCGAGGCTGTCGCCGGCCTCCCCGCCGACGCGCTCGGCGAGGGTCAGGAGGTAGTCGCGGCGGCGGTCATAGTCCTCGACGCCGCGCGGATCGTAGGCGAGCCTCGTGGCGCGATAGGCCTCGAGGTTGGCCGCCAGGTCGTTGGCCTGCCCGGCGAGCTCCGCAATCGTGCTGTCGAGCACGCTCGTGAGCTCGTCCCACTCGGCCGTCCAGCCAAGCACCTGGGTGAGATCGACGGCGACGCGCGCTCGCTGCTGAGCGTCGGGAGCGAGGCGCAGGGCCTCCCGCAGATGGGTGAGCGCGCCGACGTCCTGCACGAGCATCTGCGCCCGCCCAAGCTCGTGGAGCAACTCGGAACGCAGCGCCGGCTCGCGGGCCTCCGCGACCGCGCGCCGGAGAAACGCGACGGAGCTCTCGGGCCCGCCCCGCCGCAACGCCGAGACCGCCGCGGCGCGCAAGGTCTCGAGCGCAGCAGCATCGTCGCCGGGCGCCACCAGCAGGAGATGTTGACCAACATCCTCGGCCTCCGCCCCCTCAGCGACCAGCATCGATGCCGCGCGCGCATGGGCCGCCGAGCGCTCGGCGCCGGGAAGCTCGTCGTACACCGCGGCTCGCAGAATCGGATGCGCGAAGCGCACCGGCTCGGCCTTCTCGAGGATGCTGGCGCCGGTGAGGTGGTCGATTGCCGCGAGCGTCTCCGCGGGGACAAGCCCGGCGAGCGCCGAGAGGTGCTGGACGGTGGCGTGGCGCCCGAGGATCGCGACGGCGCGCGCGACCGCCGCCGCCTGAGGACCGAGCCGCTCGAGTCGCAACAGCGTCGAGCGGGCGATGCCGCGGGAGGAGAGCTCGCCGAGCCGAGCGGCCGAGGTGAGGTCGGCCGCCATTCCGTCGGCGGCCACCGACTCCAGAAGCTCGTGGACGAGGAAGGGGATTCCCCCGGTCGCGGTCCGCGCCGCCTGTACGAAGGCATCGTCGTGGGCTGACGGCCAGCGCCTGTGCACCAGCGCACCGACCGCGTCATCCGAGAGCGGAGCCGGCTGCAGCACCGACGCGCCCGAGCTGGCGATGATGGCCTCGAAGGTCGCGGCATCGACACCCGGCTCGCCCGGGCGGGTGGTCAGGAGGACGAGGACCGGCAGACCTTCGAGACGCTGCGCGAGGTAGAGCAGGTAACGCAGCGACGGCGGGTCGCCCCAGTGCGCGTCGTCGATCGCGAACAGCAGCGGTTGGTCAGCGGCGAGATTGACGGCCAGCCAGTACAACCCATGGAGCGCGGCATACGGGCTGTCCAGCGGGCGAAGGTCCGATGCTCCGATCACGCTCGCCGCCAGCGCTGCGGGTCCGACGAAGAGCGCCGCACGGGCCTGCTCGCCGCCCTCGTGCAACAGCGGCTCGAAGAGCTGGCGCGCGATGCCGTAGGCGAAGTCGTGCTCGAGTTCGCCGCCGCGGCCGGCAAGCACGCGCATGCCCGCGCTCTCGGCGCGACGACAGGCAGCCTTGAGCAGAGCTGTCTTGCCGAGGCCGGCGGCGGCGTCGACGACCGCCACGGCACCGGAGCCGCCAACGGCGGCGGCGATCAGCGCATCGATGCGCGTGAGCTCGGCATCGCGCTCGAGCAGTTCTTGCCCTGTCGATGCGGCCATTCCAGGGACCGCGAGTCTATCGCAGCGCCGTCGGAGCGAACGCTCGAGCCGCGCGGCGCTGCGTTGTCCCGCATGACGCTTCGCATCCCGACGGCGCTGGCCCCATGCCGGGTGCCCTGCGCCGGTGAGTCGGAACACGAGGCGCGTCGGTCAGCCCGGTGTGCGCGCTGGGGGTAGGCTGACGCCATGCCGATGCCGAGGCGGTCGAGCGTTGATGATTTCTTCGCGCAGTTGAACGATGTCCGCGTGGCCGGTCCACGACGTGCAGGCGTACATGGGGCACGCCGACATCGCGACGACGATGATCTACGTGCACCACCAGCCCAAGACGGCGGCGGACGCTCTGACCCGGATCGTCGCAGCAGCGTCGGGCGCCGCCGAAATCGACTCGGCGACGCTCGGTGTGGACCGCGTCGAACGGGTCTGCGACTCCGACGATGGGGGGTGATCACATGCCCGTGAAGCCACGCCCGCCCGTCGATCCGCGCCTATTGGATGCGCTACTGCCGCCGCGCCCAGCTGCGGCAACCCGCCCGAGGACGAGGTGCAGCTCGAAACGCCCAAGACCGAGCCGAAACCGAAGCGGTGACGCGCAGCGCGCCGAACGCGTCTACCGAACCGTCTACCGAAGTGCCCGCTTTGACTGCAACTGAGCGCAACTGAGCGACACGGAGCAGCCCGGAAACGCTCGGCTGCCCACACATCGACCAACTCATAATCCGTCGCGCCCAGGTTCGAGTCCTGGCCGGCCCAGTCAATCCGCCCAGTAAACGCTGGGCTTTCGCCCGCACGACCGGGCTCGCGAGCGAAGCGTGTCCCCACTGTGTCCCGAAACGGTCGCGCTCGCGCACGCGCCTGTCGCTTTCTCAGTGAGAGAGTCGGGTTGCCGGCTGGTGTTGTCCGATCTGGGTATGCCCCAGAACCTCAAGCCGTGTGATCGGGATCAGGTGTTGTTTGATGGCGCCGTGTCTGGATGATTGGCTGGCGGCGGATCGGCCCGCGAGCCACCACCGCCATCCTGAGGTCCATAGTCGACCAACGGTTATGGTCGGGCGCCCGGAGGTCGATACAGCTACGGTGACGACGTTCGATCAGCCTGCTGGTCGCGCACCGCTCAGCCGGTCGCTACTCCTGCTTAGTGCGTTCGTCACGAGCATCTATGTCGCTCTGACCGCACCGGGCACTGGCGACTACCCAAACGACGCCGGGCCGGCAATGACGGCGCTGCTGCATGCCAATCTGCACGCGTTCGCCGCCGCGACGCCAGCCATGGGGGAGCTCTCCCTGTACCTGCGGTTGCCGTTTGCCGCCCTTGCGTATCTCGGCTCGCCAACCGAGTTGTCGATCTATCGGTGGGGCGCGGTTCCATGCGTGGCGTCAGTGGCGCTGCTCGGAGTCTGGCTGGCCAGCATCGCCCGATCTCGCGGCACCGGCCTCGTTGGGCAAGTCGCAATTGTCGCGGTAGCGCTCTTTAACCCCGTGGTGCACTCGGCGCTTCTCCTTGGTCATCCCGAGGAACTCCTCACGACGAGCCTCGCGGTCGGCGCGATCGTTTCCGCCGCGCAGCGCCGCGTGATCCTGACGACGGTGCTGCTGGGATTGGCGATGGCCAGCAAGCAGTGGGCCGTGATTGCCGTGTTCCCGGTCGTCGCGGTGTTCCCCGGCCGCCGCGTGCACGTGATCTCGGGCGCTGCCGCAATCGTAACTGCTTTCTCCTTGCCCGCTCTGCTCATATCGGCGCCCACGTTCCTGCACAATCAACTTGTCCTCCTGCACGAGCACTATCTGGCGCCAGCCTGGGACTCGTGGCTGTTTCTCGTTTCGCCTCGAGTCACCTTGCCCGTCGGGGGCGGAGTGACCTACACCGGGCCGCATCTGTCGTCGACAGTGGTCGGGTTGCTGCACCCGCTGATCATCGGGGTCGCGATCGCGATCGGCGGATACGTCGCGCGGCGCGTTCGAACACACCTCACGCTCGACGCGTGGTTTGCCGCTATCGCGCTCGCGTTTCTGCTGCGTTGCGCGCTGGATACCGAAACGATGCCCTACTACGAGGCTCCGCTGTTCATGACGCTGCTCGCGTGGGACGCACTCCAGGGCGGGCGACTCGCGTTGCGTGGGCTGTTCGCTGCAGCTGTGAGCTACGCGCTATTCGACCGACTCACACCCACCGACATCGGCCCCAACACGGCCAGCGCCCTCTATGGCGCCGCTGCTCTCGTCGGCTGTCTCCTGCTCACACGCGCGCTGCGCCATTCGCAACCGCAGGACCAGCCACAGGCGCCGGCTCAGCAACTCGTCACAGGCGTGCTCGCGCGACGAATCCGACCCGGCTAGACGAAAAGACTGGCCCGGAGATAGTCGACGGCCGGCCCGCAGTGGACTCCCCCCGGTTTCGTCAAGGGCGTCGTCTGAACCGGGGGAAGTCCATGTGTGCGGGGCGCTCGGGCTTGGTTAGTCGCGTGCACGGTGTGCGGTGTCCGTGAGGCTGTAGATGGTGTAGCGGCCGCTTGTTCTGCGGGTGACGCCGGGCGGGATGGCTCGCCGAGCGGCGAGGATTGCCTGGGCGTTCGGTACGGGGCTGTTGGGGTAGTAGCCGACGGCGAGTGAGCTGGGGTCGCCGGGGGGGAGGTAGCGATCGAGGATTACGGTGCGGATGCCGTGTGCCTCAAGCCATGTGATCGAGCTGGGGGTGGGGAAGGCGCGGGCCGCGGTCCTGAACTGTGTCTGCTTCTTGGGGATGAAGCCTGAGATGCCGTTGACCATCGGTTGGAAGCTAGTGGCCGTCCAGGGCATGTACTCCGCATCGATGAAGTCGCTGCTGGGGAGCACAAGTATTGGTCCGGGTAGCGTGGCCATCGTCGCCGGGGGGGAGAGCACGTCAGCTCGCGGGAGGCTGCCGCTGCCCTCGGCGACGATCGCTCCGACGAGCAACAGAGTGATCAGCAAGATCGGGCGGCGCGAGGAGCTGCGGCCTTGGACCGCGTGGAATATCCGCTGTGCTCCGATCGCTGCGAGGAGCGCGAGCGCCAGGGTTGTGAAGGTGATCAGACGCCCGGGCGTGCGGATGCCGCTCCAGCCCGGCAGGTCGTAGAGCAGGTGGTATGCGATCCCGCCTGCTGGCCCGCGAAAGCCCAGCGCGAGCACTGTGATCGCCACGACGGCTGCGGCGAGTCCCAGCCGCACGCGGCGTTGCCAGCCGACCCACGACACGCCGAGCAGCGCGAGGCAGACGATGACTAGGCCGGGGAACAGACTCTGCTCGGAAGCAGCGGCCAAATGCCCGCGTAGGCTCGCCGTGAGCGCACCCCAGATGCGTTCGTGCGCCGGCGCTGTGAGCAGCGATGACAGCGGCGGCGAGTAGAACTTAGCCGCTGCGATCGAGCGAACTGATTCCGGGTAGTCGTGCTGCACGTGGAGGTAGGGAAGCGCCATCAACGCCGTGGTCACGCCAACGGCTGCGAGGCCTGCGAGCGACGCGAGGAGCATGCGGGGTTCGCGCAGCCGGCTGCGCGAAGCGCGCACCAGACAGCTGATCAACGCGAGCGCCACGAGCAGGTACAGGAAAGGAAGGCCGAGACTGAATCCGATCAGAACCTGCCAGGCGGCGACGATCCATCCCGCGAGCACAAACAGGACGCTGCGCCGGCGATATCCGCGCAGCAGCAGGAACAGCGAAAGCGCGATGCCTCCGCTGGAAAGGACGTTCAGATGATCGGCTTGAGCGATACGCCACGGCGCGAACGCGAACGCAGCACCGCCGACCAAGGCTGCGATGCGGCTGACGCCGAGCTCTCGTGCGAGCGCCCACCCACCGGCGAACGCGAGCGCACCGGTGAAGATGAACAGCCCGTCGTAGCGAATGATCGCGGCGCGAAAGCCGCTCCCAACCAGCCCGAACGGGGCATAGCCGAGCAGGGAGTCCGCAAACGCGAGCGAGTTGTGCAACGGCCACATGGCGTTGGCGTCAAACAGCGAAAGCGGCTCGTGCGCCAACGCGTGGCCATCCCACGCGACGGCCCACGCCTCGGCAAACGGGTCCCACGGCGACGCCGGCACTTGACTACCCAGATGCAAGACCAACGGCCACGTCGCAACCACAACCAGCATCGCCCCGCCCAGCAGCACAACGACGCCGAGACCAACCCCCCGCAGCCATGCCCTCGGCAACCGCGCACTGCGGCTCGAAGCCCACGGGTGCGCTTCAACAGCACGAGCCGCCACCCATCAACCATCGGAACAAACATCGCGGCTCTTGAGACCGGCGCCTCCCGACCACGGCCGCCGTGGAAACGCGAGATCCTACAGGGTCGTGTCGGTAGAAGTGGTGTAGCGGCGCCGGGGTGGTTCTGACCACCGTGGTGTCCAAGCTCGTCGTCTCTTCCACGGAGTCGATGAGAAGGAGCACCACGATGGCCGAGGGGCGAAGGATGACGGCTGCTGATGTCGTTGCGCGGGTGATGGCTGGTGAGCACGGTGATTTCGTGCGTGACGCGGTCGCGATCGTCGCGCGTGAGTTGATGGAGGCGGAGATCTCCGTCGAGGTTGGCGCGGAGCTCGGCGAGGTCTCGCCGGCGCGGGTGACGCACCGCAACGGCTATCGGCCAAGGGATTGGGAAACTCGGGTCGGCGAAATAGAGCTGCTTATCCCGAAGAAGCGTCAGGGATCGGCGTATTTCCCGAGCTTTCTTGAGCCGCGGCGACGCTCGGAGCAGGCGATCGTCGCCGTTGTGATGGAGGCCTACTGAACGGTGTGTCGACGAGGAAGGTCGACCGGCTCGTGGAGCAGCTCGGCATCGCGGGGATGACCAAGGACCGCGTCTCAGCGCTCTGCCGTGGCCTGGACGAGCAGGTCGAGCTGTTCCGCCAGCGCCCGCTGGAGGGCGCCTATCCGTATCTGTGGCTTGACGCCAAGCACGTCAAGGTCCGCGACCACGGCCGCGTCGTCTCGAAGGCGCTGGTCGTCGCCTACGCGGTGCACGAGTCCGGAGTCCGCGAGATCATCGGCCTGGACATCGGCGAGGTCGAAACGGGCAGCTTCTGGGTCGAGTTCCTGCGCTCGCTCAAGAAGCGCGGCCTGAGCGGCGTGAAACTCGCGGCGTCCGATCAGCACGAAGGGCTGAAGACCGCGATCGAGCGCGTGTTGGGCTGCAGCTGGCAGCGCTGCACCGTGCACTTCGTGCGCGACATGCTCGCGCACTGCCGTCGCGACCAACGGCCTGGTCTCCGCCGCACTCAGGGAGGTCTTCAACGCCGAGACGCGTGAACAGGCCCGCGACCGCGCGACCCAGGTCATCGCGCGGTTGGAGCCGATCGCGCCGAAGGTCTGCCGGCTCCTCGAAGACGCCGAGGAAGACCTGACAGCGTTCTACACGTTCCCGCGCGAGCACTGGACCAAGCTGAGAAGCACCAACCCGCTCGAGCGCGTCAACAAAGAAATCGCCCGGCGCAGCGACGTCGTCGGCATCTTCCCCAACGACGCCTCCGCAATCCGCCTCGTCGGCGCACTCCTGATCGAACAAAACGACGAATGGCTCGTCAACCGACGCTACCTCTCCGCAGAATCAATGACCCTGATCCTCTCCGCTGCGCAGACCGAGGAAGTCACGACCACGAGGAAGGAGGTGATCGAACTCAACGCGGCCTGAACCACGAACACCGACGAGCTCGGACCGTTACACCACAACAAACGACTTGACTTCCTACAGCCAAGGAGGTCGCGGTCGTAGCGCAAGAGACAGTCCCATTTTCTGCGGTCTCACGAGTCATTTGTGGACGCTTGCCCAAGCCAACCCTTTGTGCGACGGCCTCGCCTGAACGCACCAGCGAGGCGACACGCTGACGGCCGCCCAGCGCAGAGCCCGGAGCGAACCCCGGTCCGCGAAAGCGCAGGAATCGATCCCACCCGGCCGGCATGCCGGTGGTAGCGTTGCCGTGAATCGTTTAAACGCCAATTCGGGATGGGGTCGCGATGTCTGAGACG
>CAWHZJ010000016.1:0-59091 GCA_963833765.1 uncultured Solirubrobacterales bacterium
CATCGGCGCGGATACGGCCGCGATCCTGCTGCTCGATCAGGACCGGGGCGTGCTTGTCGCGCGCGCCGCCAAGGGCATCGAGGAGGAGGTGCGGCAGGGCGTCACGATCCCGCTGGGAAAGGGGTTCGCGGGACGCATCGCTGCGCAGGGGCATCCGGTCGCGATTGAGGACGTAAACCACGCCGACATACTCAACCCGATCCTGCGTCTGAAAGGCATCCGCTCGCTGCTCGGCGTGCCGCTGGTCGTCGAGGGCCGCGTGATCGGGGTGCTGCACGTCGGCACGCTGGCCCATCGGCTGTTCGGTGACGAGGACATGCGTCTGCTGCAGGCGGCGGGGGACCGCGCCGCATTGGCGATCGATAACGCTCAACTGTCCGAGCAACGCGCGCTAACCGAGGCGCTCCAGCGGCATCTGCTGCCGGAGCGACTGCCGCAGGTACCGGGCCTGAGGATGAGCGCGAAGTATCAACCGGCTCCTGGCGCGCGCGTTGGCGGCGACTGGTACGACGTGTTTGTGCTTGCCGACGGCCGTGTCGCGCTCGTTATCGGCGACATCACCGGCCGCGGCATCGCGGCGGCGGCCGTGATGGCCGAGATCCGCACGGCGGTGCGCGCCTACACGATGCTGGGACACCCGCTCGACCGGGCTCTCTCGCTGCTCAACGGGCTGATGCTGAACACCGGCCGGCGGCGGTCGGCCACGCTGTCGCTGTTCGCGCTCGACCTTGAGGCATCGCTACTGGTCGGAGTGAGTGCGGGACACCCGCCCGCGCTGCTGCTAAGGCCAGACGGTGGTCGCGAGTTCATCGTCCCGGCCAGCGGACCCCCGCTCGGCCAACGCTTCTCCTCGGGGTATTCGGTGGAGAACGTCGCATTCCCGCCGGGCAGCGCGCTGCTGCTATACACGGACGGCCTGGTCGAGCGGCGCGGCGAGGCAATCGACGTAGGCCTCAACCGGCTGATGCAAGCTGATCCCGACCGTCACAGCGAACTTCCGCTCGCCGACCGCATCTTCACGCTACTCGGCGCCGAGCTAACGGTCGAAGATGACGTGGCGATACTCGGCGTGGAGTCGCAGCCACTTGACGGCGTCCTGCAACTCACTCTCGACACCGATCCAGCGGTCCTGGCTACGCTGCGCCGAATCGTCGCGCGGTGGCTTGCCGAGCAGGGCATCGGGGCGAGCCAGCGATTCGACATCACGACCGCCTGCTCGGAGGCGGCGGCGAATGCGATCGAGCACGCCTATGGGCCGCGTGACGCCTCGTTCAGCGTCACGGCGGAGACGACCGGTGACGAGATCGTGCTGCAGGTGCGCGACAACGGGTCTTGGCGTCCCCAGGCTTCCAGGCCGCTCGGGCGCGGACTCGAGCTCATGCGGGCTCTAGTCGACAACGTTCAAATAGAGCGCGCACCGACCGGCACGACTATCACACTTCGCACGGTGCGCACGTGATCGTTGCGGTGACAGCGGTTGACGGCCAGCCGGTCGCGCGGGCGCCTACTGATATTGACCTCGCAAACGCCGAAACGATCGGCGACGAGCTGGTTGCGGCAGTGCCGCACGAGGCGACAAGCCTCAGCCTCGATCTCACCGATACACGCTATCTGGACAGCGCCGGGATCGCCATGCTGCTGATGCTTCAGGAGCGACTAAGCCGGCGGCGGCAGAAGCTGCGTATAGTCGTGCCGCCCCGGTCACCAGTTCGTCGGCTCCTACAGGTCGCGGGAGTAGATCGAACGCTCGACATTCGCGCATCGTGCGAGGACTAACCTAAGCCGCGCCGCACAGCCAGGGCGCACCCACCGATCCCGACCGCTGTGCCTCACCTCGCCGGCGACAGCCCTCCAGCCGGACCGCATTGCGCGCACGAAACCCTCGCATCGCCTCGCATCGACGACCTCACCGGCTTGGATAGCTGCCAGACCTCAAGGTGGCCGCGCGACAACTCGCTATCGCCCGGCTGCGTCCCGTGTGCCCGCCGAGCCGCCCGGCGGCGAGTGCCTTACCCCCGGGGGGCTCCTCGGGAGCGGCCAGCCAAAAGCCGGCCGCTCCCGTGTGCTCGCCGAGCCGCCCGGTGGCGAGTGGCGGGCGCCGAGGCTAGAAGTAGTGGGCGCGGCCGCCGATCGCGCGGCCCGTAGATCCGAGTAGCGCAAGCGCCACGCCGACCACGAGCAAGACGATTCCAAGGATCCACAGAAGGTGGACAGTGAATACGAATCCCAAGACGAGCAAGATGATGCCTAGAAAAATCAAGGGGTCTCCTTCCCATCGTTGTTATTGACAGCGAGTGGCAAGCATGCTGCCCGTCCCGTGGAGGGCTAAAACGACCGATCGGTGCCGGGTCTGGAGCGTCTGGTGGAGTCCTCCGCGGGAGCAGGAGATTGGAATTCTCCGCGGCGGCTCGCGCTGTTTCTGGCTCGTCGCGTCCGGGTAGTGCGTCCTCGGTTAGTTCTACGCGGAGGACGGAGGGATTGTTCGGTTGTGGCCGGCCTCCACTCGGTTTTGCTAGCGGGAGGTGTTTGAAATGGGACTCGGAACGGGAATTGTGTTGGTTGCGGTCGGGGCCATCTTGGACTTCGCCGTGACCACGACAACGTCAGGCTTCAACATTCACACGATCGGTGTGATCTTGATGGTCGTCGGGATCATCGCGATCGTGCTTTCGATGGTCTTTTGGAGTTCGTGGGGCGGGTTCGGTGGCGGCTACCGCCGTCAACGACGAGTCGTGAACGACGGTGCCGGTGGATACGTTGAGGAAGACCGGGCGTCGTACTGATGGTGCAAGGCGCACGACGGTCAGGCCGATGAGGGTCGCCGCCCGTGAGCACACCTGAGCCACCTCGCGGCCCGCGGCCGCCAGACGATGTGCCGACGGCGCCCATGGCCCCCGTTCAGCCACGGGCGCCACGGGTGCCGCCGGGGCCGGAGCCCCGGGCGGCTGGAACGCCAGCGGAGCCCTACCCGCCGGGAGAGCCGTACATCGCTCGCGATGCGCGTTTGTGGTGGCAGCGCGAGGTGGCTATCGTGGCGGTCGGGCTGTTGATGCTGGCCGTCGGTGGTGTCGTTGGCTACTTGATTGGCCACGGGAACGCGAAGACGCGAGTTGTTGCCGCTACCCGGCACCAGGGGATCGCGACGGTCGTCACGCGGACGGCGACGCTCACTACGCCCGGCCCGGCGTCGTCCGTTACTCGAGTCAAGACAGTGACGACGCCGGGGAAGACCGTGACCGTCAAGCAGCCGCCGCGGGTTGTGCACTCGACGACGACACGGACGGTGATTCGCACCACCACCACGACGTCGACCGTCTCGAGCGGCTCGTCCACGGCGAGCGTCTCGCCGCAAGCCTTCAACGGCTCAGGTAACGCGTCGCTGGGCACGATCACTGTGCCGACGTCCTCGCAACTCAAATGGCAGTGTTCCGGGTGCGCGAACAGCACGTTCGCCGTCAGCAACAGCTCGACCGACCCGTCCCAGCTCGGCGTTCAAGCGCAGAACACCACGAGTGGGCAGACTGCAGTATCCGCCGGGAAATACACAAGCGTGAGCGTTCAAGCGACCGGCCCGTGGTCGATCACGATCACGGCGGGGAGCGGCTAGGCGAACGGATTGCTCAAGGAAGGCGACGGACAAACAGCACGACGACGAGAAGATGCCTCTTCGGTCTCCGGCGCCTTGGTCGGCTGTCGTGCCTCGCTGATGTGGTTAGGCGTTGCCGCGTGCGGGGTAGTGGTGGCTGGTCCAGTATTCGATGGCGGCGAGCAGCTCGTCCGGTCGGGGGCGCCCGACCGGCATTGAGAGGATCGACTCGTAGTAGACGTTTCGGTCAGGTGAGATCAGGAACAGGGCGGGCTCGTTGAAGACGGCGGGCTCATCGTCCTTGATTGCGCGGGAGACGAAGAGTCCCCATTCGCGCATCTGTGGCTCGGTGAGGCCGTAGGCGAGCGGGACCCTGTCGATCTTCCACTCGTCTCGCATCCGTAGTGCGCGCTGGTTGTTCTCGCCGCTGACGGAGACCACGTCGATGCCCCTGCCGGCAAGCTCGTCGACGCGGTGATTGAGCTCGGAGAGCTGTGCACGGCACACCGGACAATGCAGGCCGCGATTGAAGACGAGCATCGTGAACAGGGCCGGCTTAGCATCGGCGAGAGAGAACGTTCCGCCGCCGGCGAGTGGCAGCTCGAGCGCTGGGGCGGGCGTGCCGGGTCGCACGCCATGGGCTGGTGCGGTGTTGCTGGTCATCTGAATTCTCCGATTCGGGCGGCGTTGAGAGATCGGTCGCGGGTGGGTTAGACGGCGAGGCGACCGCCGTCGACTGGGACGACGGCACCGTTCATGTAGCTTGCGCGATCGGAGGCGAGGAACAGGACTGCCTCGGCGATCTCCTGCGGGTCGGCAGCTCGGCCAAGCGGGATCGTGCCGACGATCTGTGTGAACCCCTCGCCCATCGCGTCGGTGCCGGGCGTGCGCGTCGGGCCGGGCGACACGGCGTTCACGCGAACGCCGTGCGGGCCGTATTCCGCGGCCCACGCCTTGGTCAGCAGCGCGGTCGCCGCCTTCGACGCCCCGTAGGCTGAGAGGCCCGGCATCCCGAACTCGGCGACCATCGTCGTGATGTTGATGATCGCGCCGTGACCGCGCTCAGCCATCCTCGGCGCCAAGGCGGCGGTCAGGAAGAACGGAGCCTTGACGTTGACGGCGAACGTCTCGTCGAACGTGCGCTCGTCGATCTCGTGCGTCGCCCCGCCCGGGAACACGCCGGCGTTGTTGACGAGGATGTCGACCTCGCCGGCCTGCTGAATCACCGTTCCGACGCCGGCGAATGAGGAGAGGTCACCGGGCAACAGCTCGGCCTTGCCGCCGGCATCGACGATCGTGGCGACGACGTCCCGGCCGCGTTGCTCATCGCGGCCGCTGACGAGCACGATCGCTCCCTCGCGTCCCAGCGCTTCGGCAGTGGCTCGCCCGATGCCTGACGTCGCTCCAGTGACGAGTGCGCGCTTGCCTTCGAGATCCATGATCGCCGCTCCTTGTGCGCCGTCGAACCAAAACCGACTGGACCGTATAGTCCAGTCCTCGGGCGGCATTAGACCACGACAGGTCTGGACTGTCAAGTCCAAATTTGCGCTAAGCTCTCGGCGAACGACACGATTGCGTTGCCTCACTCGCGCGGCGCGCCGCATCGGTGACGGCGCGAGACACGCTCCCACCCCAACAACGAAAGGATCGACATGTCAGTAAGACTCGGCGTGCTCGCCCTGCTCGAGGCCAAGCCCGAGAAGGCAGGCGACCTCGGCCGGTTCCTCGAGCAGGGCCGCGCGCTCGCGGTCGCCGAAGAGGGAACAGTGACCTGGTACGCGTTCAAGGTCAGCCAGACGACCTACGGCATCTTCGACACCTTCGAGGACGCGGACGGCCGCCAGGCCCACCTGGACGGCGAGATCCCAAAGGCACTCGCCAGCGTCGCACCGGAGCTGCTGGCCAGCGACCCTGACATCCGGATGGTGGACGTCGTCGCGGTCAAGTAGCGCCGCCGCTGCGCGCCATTCGCGCATGGCGCCCACGCCTGCACGGCAGGGCTCGGGCTCGCCGGTTGCGATTGTGCAGCGCGGACGCTGCCTCGACCGCCGGGTCCACTGAGCCTAGACTCGCGACATGAGCACGCCGACCGCGAAGGGGAGGGCCACGCGCGAACGAATCGTCCGCGCGACGGCCGAGCTCGTCGCAGAGCGTGGCGTCGCCGCCGTCACCCTCGACGACGTCGGCCGCCGGGCACACGCCAGCCGCAGCCAGCTCTACCACTACTTCAACGACAAGACCGATCTCGTGCGCGCCGTCGTCGACGCGACCACTGAAGCCGTCCTCGGCGCCCAGGACGGCCTGCTCGAGCACCTCGACTCATGGGCCGGAATCGACCGCTGGTTCGACGCGCTCGTCGAGCTCCAACGCGAGCGCCAAGCACAGGGCGGCTGCCCGATCGGCTCACTCGCCGGTCAGCTGGCCGAGCGCGACCCGGTCGCCCGAGCCGCGATCGCCGAGGGCCTCGGCCGCTGGGAGACGCACCTGCGCAACGGCCTCACACGCATGCGAGACCACGGAAAACTCGCGCCCGACGCCGATCCCGCGAAACTCGCCACGATCACAATGGCCGCCCTCCAAGGAGGCCTACTGCTCACCCAAGTCCGCCGCGACCCCCAACAGCTACGAATCGCGCTCGACGGCGCCCGCACCGTCCTCCACAACGCCCGCGCCACATAACACCACCCTCCTCGCAACGAACGCTGCGGGGCGAGGCTGTCGGGATAAGTTGTGGCGGTGTCGGCTCGACGCGGCGCCGGTGGTGGCGAGCGGCAGGGTTCAGCCTGAGATCGCCTCCGATTAGCTGGTTGCGGTGGCGATCTGGTGGCTGTGGAGCTTTCCGAGGTTGTGGGTCGCGGCGATCAGCCGCCATTCGGATAGCGCGGCGGCTCTGCCGCGTCGCTGGAAGCGGTCGATCTTGCGGTTGTGTTTGGTGTGGCCGAAGACCGGCTCGACGGTTTCCTTGCGCTGGCGGTAGATCGCCTTTCCGTGCTCGGTTGAGAGCACGCGACGCATGTGGTCATAGAGCCCGCCGGTCCAGCCGGCCCGGGGTTTCTCCTTGAGATCCGAGTCGGGTGGGATCAGTACCTGCGTGCCGTTGCTGACGATGTTCTCCATCTGTCGTTTGTGCCAGTAGCCGGCATCAGCGACGACGATCCCTGGCCGTTCGCTCACCCCCGCCTGCTCGAGGTTTCGCAACGCGGCGTCGAAGACCGGCTCGAGGTGCCCAAAGTCGGGTGACTCGGTCGTGATCTCCGCCGCGATGATGATCTGTTTGTCGGTGACCGCGGCCTGCGCGTTGTAGCCCTGGATCGTCGGCTGACCCTTCGTGCGCATCACCCGCGAGTCGGGATCGGTCACGTTGATTCTGCCCTCGGGCACCGCTGGCATCTGGTGAGGAGTCGTGGGCGCGAACCGTCGCCCATCGCGGCGGACCGCGCTCGCGTGGTGGGCCTCATAGGCCTCATGAGCTGCGCGCTCCACAGCGTGGGCCTCCTCCAGCCGGCGCTTGGCCTGAGCCAGACGCTCGACGCGTGACCTGGCGACAGGTTGCTGCTCTCGCTCGCGCCGCTCATCGAGCCCGCGGCGACCTTCGCGCAGCCAGCCCTCACGACCATGCCCCGACGCCAGCGCACGCTGCTCGTCGAGCTCGACCTCAGGCGCCGGTTCCTGCGGGGCCTCGTGATCCTCGACGGCCTTCTTCTCATCAAGTCGCTGCTTGGCCTCGGCCAACGCAGCACGCCGGCCTTCTCGCGAGCGAAACCGCTCCGGCAGCTCATCGCCCCGCGCAGCGCCGTGACGGTCGTCCTCCTCGCGGTCGATCCGCTCGGCCTCATCGAGGATCTCCGCGACGATCCCTCATAGGAGCGGTTCCGATCACGCGACGCGCTCGCCTTGACCTTCGTCCCGTCGACCGCGACCACACCAACCGACACCAACCCCGCCTCCTGGCACAACGAAAGCACCTCGACGAACAACTCGCCGATCGCGGCCTGGTGGCGGCGGCGGAACTCCGCGATCGTCGAATGATCAGGCACCGCCATCGCCGTGATCACCTTGTACGCCACGTCCTCCCGACACGCCCGCTCGATCCCCCTCGAGGACCGGTTCCCACGCGAGTATCCGTACAAGAGCAGCGCCACCATCATCCCCGGGTCATACGCCGCGCGACCCTGCCCGTTCGCCCGATACGCGGCGTAGAACTCGTCCAGGTCGATCTTCTCCACAGCCCCCAACACCGTCCAAACGAGGTGGTCGTCCGGCACCCAATCGGCCAGCGACGGCGGCATCAACAACACCTGCGCACGATCACACGCAACGAAGTTCTGGCTCATCCGTGGATCTTCTTAACCCCGCCAGACAGACCCCTAAACCCGACAGCCTCGCCCAGTTGGGAGTGCCCTGCGTATGCGAGATGGGCCGTCAGGCATCTCAGCGGTGGCCCCGCCCTCGCCCGTCAGGCCTTTGGCGGGTGGTAGCCCTTGTCGCGCTTCACGACCTTCCCCTCCTTCTGCAGTTGCGGAAGGACCCGATACAGGTAGTTCGCCTTGATCTTCATTCGCTTCGCCAACTCGCCAATCGTGATGCCTGGGTTCGCATGCACGAGTTTCAGTGCCTCTTGGGCACGGCTTCCGGTGCCACGAGGACGCCCTGGACGCTTCGCGGTGGCCGTGGCCGCCGTTGTGCGAACGCGCTTCGCCGTGCCCGTGGCGGCCCGCTCTGCACGGGCGCCCACGCCCTTGAGCGCGTCGAGCGCCTCGCGGACATGCGCGTGTTCCTGAATGAGTGGCTCCAGCTCACGCAAACGCTTCTCCAGGTCGCTACGAATCTTGCTAACCGCGTCAGGCATAGACCCTCTCTCAGACTCCGATGGTCGTGCGAACGTGAGCAGCGTACCGACCTGCGCTGACGCGTCATCACGCAACGTTCGGCGCGACGGCTCGTCCGAACTGTTTCGACGACGGGTCACGAAATATTCGGGACGGCGTAACCCAGAACAGGCGGACGCGTCAGACGGCAAGCACCCGGCGCCGCTGCTGCGCGCATTTGCCGCGTCACCTCGTGGGCGCCGCGTCTCCGCATGCTGACTCGTCGCCGAGCGCGACCGCCTCGGCCACCAACACGGCGTCGCCGGCTCGCGGCACGTAGCGGAGGTACTTCATCGTCGTCTGGATGTCGGCGTGTCCCGTCCGCTCCTGCACACGACGGACGTCGCCGTGGCGATCGCCCAAAAGAAAAGGCCCTGATCTCCAGGGCCTTTCTCAATAGCGGGGGCGGGATTCGAACCCGCGACCTTCGGGTTATGAGCCCGACGAGCTACCAGACTGCTCCACCCCGCGGCGGACCTACACGTTAGCAAGTTCGCAACATCGCGCGTTGTCAGCCGCCGTGGCACCTCCCCGAATGCACCGCGACGCACGCCGCTGCCGTGGTGCGCAAGACTCGGCCCCACCCCACGCGGCCCGTCACGCCGGCGGGCAGCCACCGACACAACCACGGAGGGCCATCGTGCAGACCTGGTTCATCACCGGCGCATCACGCGGACTCGGCCTCGAGGTCGCCCGACTGGCGCTGGCGCGCGGCGATGCCGTCGTCGCGGCGGCACGCGATCCTCGCCAAGTCGAGCAGGCGTTCGACGGGACGCCCGAGCGGCTGCTCGCGGTGGAGCTCGACGTGACCAGCGAAGCTCAGGCCGTCGAGGCGGTCGCACGGGCGAGCGAGCGCTTCGAGCGGATCGACGTGCTCGTCAACAACGCCGGCCGCGGATTGATCGGTGCCGTCGAGGAGGCGTCCGACGAGGAGATCCGTGCGGTCTTCGACATCAATGTGTTCGGCCTGCTGTCGGTGACGCGCGCGGCTCTGCCGAGCATGCGCAGCAACGGCTCGGGCCGGATCGTGAACATCAGCTCGGTGGGCGGCTTCACGGCGCGCGCCGGAGGGGGCATCTACGCGGGGACGAAGTTCGCCGTGGAGGGGGTCAGCGAGGCGATGCGGGCCGAGCTCGCACCGCTCGGCATCCAGGTGGTCATCGTCGAGCCGGGTGCCTTCCGCACCGACTTCCTCGACCCGAGTTCGATGGTCCTCTGCGCCCGCACGATCGAGGACTACGCGCCCACGGCCGGAGAGTTCCGCGACCGGGCCCCTCGCGCCAACCACAACCAGCCCGGCGATCCGCGCAGGGCGGCCGCGGCGATCGTCGAGGTCGCCACGGCCGCGGACCCGCCCCTGCGCCTGGTGCTCGGCGCCGACGCCGTGGCCCGGATCGAGGACAAGCTCAAGCAGGTCGCCTCGGACATGGCCGCGTGGCGGGAGCTGTCGCACTCGACCGACATTCACGGCTGAGGAGCTGGCCCGCCGTGCAAGATTCCGTGCACGACGCGTGAGCAAGCGGCGAGAATCCTCTGATGGCCTCGGTCTTCGTCACGCGCGCCGTTCCCGGCGACGCGCTGGCACGGTTGCGCGGCGCCCACGAGGTGAGGGTCTGGGACGCGCCGATGCCCCCCGAGCCGGCGGTCCTGCGAGAGGCCGTCGCCGACGCCGAGGGATTGCTCTGCCTGCTGACCGACCGCGTCGACGGCCGGCTGCTCGACGCTGCGCCGCGCCTGCGGGCGATCGCGAACTACGCGGTGGGGACCGACAACATCGACCTCGCGCTGACGCAAGCCCGCGGGATTCCGGTTGGCGTCACGCCCGACGTGCTGACCGAGGCCACCGCCGACCTGGCCTTCGCTCTGCTGCTCGCGGCCGCGCGGCGCCTGCCCCAGGCGGCCGCCGACGCCCGCGACGGAGCGTGGCGGACCTGGGAGCCGGCCCGGTGGCTCGGAGCCGAGGTCGACGGCGCGGCGCTCGGCATCGTCGGCTACGGCCGCATCGGTCGCGCGGTGGCGCGACGCGCCGGCGGGTTCCGGATGTCGGTCCGCTCAACCGCTGACACCGAGCTCGCCGAGCTGCTCGCCGAGAGCGACTTCGTCAGCCTGCACTGCCCGCTGACGCCGCGGACGCGTCACCTGATCGACGCGGCCGCACTGCGGCGCATGCGCTCGACGGCGATCCTCGTCAACACGGCTCGCGGCGCCGTCGTCGACCAGGCTGCACTGATCGATGCGCTCAATACCGGCGAGATCGGCGGCGCGGCGATCGACGTGACCGACCCGGAGCCACCGCCGCCCGGTGATGCCATCTACGCGACACCAAACCTGCTCGTGCTGCCACACATCGGCTCCGCGACGCGCGCGGCCCGCGCCCGGATGACCGAGCTCGCAGTCGAAAATCTGCTCGCGGGCCTGGACGGCAGACCGATGCCGCATCCGGCCGCGTGATGCGCGTCGCGGTCGTCGACATCGGGACCAACTCCACTCGCCTGCTCGTCGCCGATGTGCATCCCGACGGCTCGATCGCCGAGCTTGACCGCCGCACGCGCGTCACCCGGCTTGGCGACGGCGTCGACGCCAGCGGCGTGCTCTCGGACGCGGCGATCGCTCGCGTGCTCCTTACGCTCGACGACTACGCGGCGGTGATCGCCCAGCTCGGCGCGCAGGCACGACCAGCGGTGCTCACCAGCGCGGTGCGCGACGCCGCCAACGGTCAGGAGTTCGTCGCCACGGTGGAGCAACGCTACGGGCTCGAGGCGCGGGCGATCGCGGGATCGGAGGAGGCCCAGCTCAGCTTCCTCGGCGCCACGAGCGATCGCGACCCCGACGACCAGACGCCGACGCTGGTGATCGACGTCGGCGGCGGATCGACGGAACTGATCCTCGGTGCGGGACGGATGGTCGAGTTCTTCGTCTCGTTACAGGCCGGGGTGGTGCGCCAGAGCGAGCGTCACCTCAGCCACGATCCGCCGACGTTGAGCGAGCTCGCCGCCGTCGGCGCCGACGTGGTGTCACTGATCGCTCGCGAGGTGCCCGAGGCGGTGCGTCGCGGTGCCGCGCGCGCGATCGCCGTTGCCGGGACCGCGACCTCCTGCGCCGCGATCGACCAGGCGCTCGATCCCTACGACCCCGCGCGGGTGCATGGTTACCATCTCGAGCTCACCACCCTGAAGCTCCTGCTCGCGCGCCTGGCCTCGCTGGATCTCGCCGCCCGGCGCAAGGTGCGCGGGCTTGACCCCGATCGCGCGCCGACGATCGTCGCGGGCGTGATCATCCTGATCCGGGTGCTCGAGGCGTTCGAGCTGGGCGGCTTCGAGGCCTCCGAGCACGACATCCTGCGCGGCGTCGCGCTGCGCCGCGCAGGCGTGGCGTGAGCCCGATCGCAAGCGGGTCTACGTCCCGACGATCGGTCCCGAGGCCCCCGATCGGCTCCTGCGAAAGCGCGACAAACGGTATGGTCAACCGTGGTCGATCACGGGGCGTTTGCGCAGCCGCGACGACAGACGCTGACGGAAGGTGGGGATCATGAGTACTCGTAGCGCGTTGCCCGCGGAGGGTCTGCTCGACCGCACGCGCGACCTGTTGCCGCTTCTCGCCGAGAACGCGCTGAGAACCGAGGCCGAGCGACGCGTCGTTGCCGGGAACATCGAGGCCCTCGAACAGGCGGGGGTCTTCCGCATGACGGTGGCCAAGTATTTCGGCGGCTACGAGAGCAGCCTCGAGACCCAATGCGACGTGCTGGCCGAGATCTCGCGCGCCTGCCCGTCGACGGGATGGGTGAGCACGATTCTCACCGCAATGGCCTGGAACACCGGGATGTTCACGGATCAGGCGCAGGAGGAGGTGTTCTCGGATCCGAACGCCCGGGTCGCCTCGGTGTTCGCACCGGGCGGCAGCGCGAAGCGCGACGACGGAGGCGTGGTCGTGACAGGGCGCTGGCCGTTCAACACGGGGTGCCTGCATGCACAGTGGGCGATCCTGACGGCGTTGGTCGAGAACGAGGGCGGCGGACCGACGGCCGCGAGCTTGCTGATTCCGTACTCCGAGCTGACGATCCTGGATGACTGGCATGCGACGGGGATGGCGGGGACCGGGAGCAACACCACGCTGGCGCAGGAGGTTTTCGTGCCCGACCACCGAGTCCTTCCGATCGAGGATCAGACAAACCTGAACCTGCCGACGGTTCGCAATGCCGACAACCCCTATTTCAAGACGCCGGTGGTGTCGTTTCTGATTTCCCAGGCGAGTGCCGCCCCGGTCGGTATCGCTCGCGGGGCCTTCGATGCGTTCATGGCGCGCCTGCCAGGACGTGCGATCACCTACACCGACTACGCGAGCCAGGCGGAGGCTCCGGTGACGCACCTGCAGACGGGCGAGGCGGCGATGAAGATCGAATCCGCCCACGCCCATTCTCGTCGCGCGATCGACGTCGTGGCGGAGCATGCCGGACGAGAGTTCCCGCTCGAGGCGCGTGGGCGGGTGCGCGCGCACTCGGCGTACGCGACCGTGCAGGCACGGGAGGCGGTGGACATCCTGTACCAGGCGAGCGGCGCCTCAGCCATTCAGGCGAGCATCCCGATCCAGCGCTTCCAACGCGACATTCAGGCGCTGTCGAACCACGCTTTCCTGACGGCGTCGACCAGTCTCGAGCTGTACGGTCGGATCGTGTGTGGTCTCGAGCCGAACACGGTGTTTATCTAGATCGTGCAGCGCAAGAACTCGAACGGAGGGAGTCACATGAAGGCCGCCGCCTACGATCAGCTTCGTAGCACACCGGTGCGTGAGGGCGTCAGTCGAAAGGTCTTTTCCGGTGAGGGGGCGACGCTCGCCTGGACCACGCTCGAGCCGGGGCACGAGCCTCGACCGCACGCGCACCACTACGAGCAGATCGTCTACATCGTGTCCGGGCGGGTCCGCTTCACGGTCGGCGATGACACGCGCGAGTTGGCTCCCGGCGACGTCCTCCTCGTGCCGCCCGGAGTCGAGCATTTCGCCGAGACGATCGGCGATCAGCCGGCGGTCGACCTCAGCGTCTTCACGCCCCGCCGCGACGAGTACGCGGCTGAGGAATCGATCGGCTGACCTGACCGTGCTCGACGAGCCCATCCTGGATGTCGGTCACCTCGCACATGCCGAGCTGCTCACGCCCGCTCCGGCAGAGAGCTTGGCCTTCTTCGTCGACCTCCTCGGCATGGAGCAGGAGGCAAGCGACGGCGGCTCGGTGTACCTGCGCGGGTTCGGCGACTACGAGCGCTACTGCCTCAAGCTGACCGATGCGCCCGCGCCGGGGCTCGGGCACATAGCTCTGCGAGCGCGGAACGCGGCTGCGCTCGAGCGGCGCGCGAGCGCCCTTGAACGCAGCGGACGCGGCATCGGCTGGATCGAGGGCGACGTTGGCCACGGCGCGGCCTATCGGTTCACCGATCCCGACGGGCGTCTGTTCGAGGTCTACCATGAGACCGAGCGCTACCAGCCGCCCGAGCACCTCGTGCCCGCGATGCTCAACCAATACCAGCGGCGCACGGGCCGCGGCATTGGTGTGCGCCGGCTCGAGCACGTCAACGTCACCTCGCCGAACGTTCGAGCTTGCCGGGAGTTCCTCGAGCGCGAGCTCGGCTACCACGCCCTGGAGATCATCGAGCTCGATGACGGCCGCGAGTACGGCGCCTGGCTCAGCGTCACCGTGCAGGGCCACGAGCTCATCTACATCCACGAGGGGGCGGCCGACCACGGGCGCCTGCACCACCTCGCATTCTGGGTTGACACCCGCGAGGAGGTACTCGGTGCCGCCGACCTCTTCCAGGACCACGGCATCTTCATCGAGGCAGGCCCCGCCAAGCACACCCCGATCCACTCCTTCTACCTCTACGTCTACGAGCCCGGCGGCAACCGCATCGAGGTCACCTCGGGCGGCCACCTCCTGTTCGATCCCGACGGTGCGCCCACCGTGTGGACGCAAAGGCAATACAACTCCTCGCGCGCGTGGGGCCGCGGCTTCCCGCCCTCCTTCGACACCTACGCCACACCGCCCACCCACACCTGACAGCGATCCAGCCGCTCGCCCCCGCCTGCCGTCTCCGGCGGTCTCCTGCGGTTCGGGCACGATTCCTTGCAGCGGCCAAATTCCCAGCGCCGGCCGGCCGATAATCGAACCGAGGCCGATGCCCGGGGCGGGACTCGAACCCGCACGCCCTTTCGGGCAGCAGTTTTTAAGACCGCCGGCTGTACCGCTTCGCCAACCCGGGCCAGAGCGCCATCGTAGCCGCTGCACCACAGGTGTTGAGCGGGGATGAAGCCGGCGGGCGGGCACAATACAGGCGCAACTTAGACCGAGCTACCGTGTCTCAACAGCCGAGTCAGGACTGATTTCAGGTGGAGGGCTACACACTCAAGCAGCAACCGCTGGCCGCATTGCGCGGACCGTCGCCCCTGCTTCGGCTCGCGAGCGACGAACGGCTGATCGAGCTGACGCGCCGTGGCCAGCAGGCGGCGTTCGAAGCGCTGGTCGCGCGTTACCAGTCGCGGCTGCTGGCCTTCTGCCGCCACATGCTCCACTCGCGCGAGGACGCCGAGGACGTCCTGCAGGAGGTGTTCGCAGCCGCGTTCAACGCGATCCTCGCCGACTCGCGCGAGATCAACGCGCGGCCGTGGCTCTACCGGATTGCGCGCAACCGCTCGCTGAACCACCTGCGGCGCAACACGGCGATCGGCGTGGACTCGATGGACACCCATTTCGCCGACGCCGGGCAGTCGACGAGCGAGAAGGTCTACAAGCGCGAGGAGTTCCGCCTGCTCGTCGAGGACATCGGGCATCTGCCGGAGACGCAGCGCTCGGCGCTCGTGCTGCGCGAGATGGACGCACTCAGCTACGAGCAGATCGCGGACGTGATGGACACGACGGTGCCGAGCGTCAAGTCGCTGCTGGTCCGCGCCCGGATCGGCCTCGCCGAGGCCGCCGAGGCCCGCAAGCTGACCTGCGACGAGGTCCGCCTCGAGCTCGGCGCGGCCGCCGAGGGGATCGCCTCGCTGGCGGCGCCGGTTCGCCGCCACGTCAAGGAGTGCGATCGCTGCCGCGCCTTCCGCACGCAACTGCGCGCGAACAACCGCGCGCTCGCAGCGATCTTCCCGCTCGGCCCGATCCTGCTGCTGAAGAAGACGATCCTGTTCAAGCTCGGACTGGCCAAGCTCGGGGCGGGCAGCGCAGGCGCGACGGGTGCCGGCGCGGCGGCCACCGCCGGCGGCGCTGCCACCACCGCGGTGGCGGGCACCACGGCCGTCGCGGCCGGCGGGACCGCCGGAACCTTCGCCGCCGGGGCGGTCGCGATGAAGATCGCCGTCGTCGCCGCGGTCAGTGCGGTGGTCGTGGCCGGCACCACCGATGTCCTGCATCACAAGCCCACGCCGCCGAAACAGCCGGCCGCGCTCGCAACCGTCAGCGCGGCGCCCGCGAAGACCGTCGCCGTGCTGCCGGCGCCGGCCGTGGTCGCCAAGGATCACGGCGCCGCAGCCCCGATCCGCCGCCGCCACCACCACCACCACCGTGTCGTCGCCTCGATCGCACCGCCGCTGCCGCCCGTGTCGCTCACCCCCGCGACGACCGGCGTGCCGTCGCCGGACGTGGGCGCGACGACACCGATCGAGGCGCCGACCGCGACCGCGACCACTCCCGTCGCTACCGCTCCCGTCGCCGCCGCTCCGGTCGTCGTTCCGCCGCCGCCCCCCACCACCCAGGAGATCTCGACGACGACGGTGTTCCCGGCCGGCGCGACGGGCACCACCTCGACCACCGGCACCACCTCGGCGACCGGAGCCACCGGCTCGACCGCCGCGACGGGCGCCACCGGCGCGACCGGCTCGACCGCCGCGACGGGAGCCAGCGGAGCGACCGGCTCGACCGCCGCGACGGGAGCGACCGGAGCAACGAGCTCCACCGGCTCGACGAGCACAACCGGCCCGTCCGGTCCGACCGGCTGAGCAGATCAGCCGAAGCGAAGCCGCTCGAGCGGCTCGAACAGCACGCCGACGGTCGCGACGCTGTCGGGGCTGACCGGCTTCACCGCGGCCAGCTTCAGCGGCGTCGGGTCGGTGAGCATCGAGATCAGCAGCCCCTGGCGGTCACCGCTGAGATGGGGCGTGATCAACACGTAGCGCCCCCAGTAGACCATCCCGTTGATCGTCCGCTGGTAGGTGAACGTGTAGCCGGGAACGAAGTTGATCCGCGTTCGCCCATGGCTCTGCAGCTTGAACGTCGGGTCGCTCGCCATCAGCCGGTGGATCAGATTGATCGCCAGCACCGGCAGCAGTCCGCTGATCTCGCCGCCGTAGCGCGGCAGGCGCAGCGGCGTGATCTCGAAGGACGCCTCGAGCCCGATGCTCGAATGCTGCTCGAGCAGCACGATCGCACCGCGCGGCGTCGGCTCGAGCGTCATCGCGCGCGAGTAGGTCGTGCTGAACTTCACCGGCGCACCCGGCGGCGAGTGGAACACGGGATCGCGGCTGCGCAGCGCGATCACGACGACCAGTGCGACCGCGAGCAGTGCGAGCAGCGCACCGGTCCGCGCGACGATCCGCGGCAGGCTGTCGATCCGTGGTCCGAGCAGCTGCGGCAGCGTCGGCCCGAACTCCGGCCTGACCGGCGCCCCCCGGCGCAACAGACGGCCGATGTCCACCTCAGCCACCGACGGGACGCCGCACTGCACTGACTGCGAGCATCGTCCGCCCCACCGCCCTACGGTGCGTGTCGCTCGCCGGGAGCGAGCACGATGACCTCGCTCGCCGTTGAGCCCTCGACGTCCGCCCGGAACGCCTGGGCGTCGGTGACGATCGGCGGGAAGGTGTCGTAGTGGCAGGGGATCACCTGGCGGGCGCCGATCATCCGTGCGGCCTCGACCGCGTCGTGGCGATCCATCGTGTAGTGGCCGCCGATCGGTATCAGCGCGACGTCGATCGCGTGCCGGCGGCCGATCAGCTCGAGATCGCCGAACAGCGCGGTGTCGCCGAGGTGGTAGATCGTCGAGCCGCCGAACTGGACGATCAGCCCCGCGGGCGTGTTGACGGTCCCCTTCGGGGTGGTCGAGGTATGCCACGCCGGGACGAGCTTGGCGCTGCCCCAGTCGAACTCGACCGTGCCGCCGAGGTTCGGATCGCGCACGCTCGCCAGGCCGTCGTCACGAAACTCGCCGGCGATCTCGACGATCGCGAGCACGTCCGCGCCGGTGCGCTTGGCGATCGCGACGGTGTCGCCGACATGATCGCCGTGTCCGTGCGTGACGAGGATCGCGTCCGCGGAGACCTCCTCGGCGGTGGCAGCGGCCTTCGGGTTGCCGGTCAGGAAGGGGTCGATCAGCAGCGTGACGCCGTCGTGGGTCAGCTCGAACGTCGAATGCCCAAGGAAGCGGATCTCCATTTGCGTCAACTCTCCTTCGTCATGGTCTGTTCAGTTCCGGCGAGCTCGCCGGCGAGCTCGAAGCCGACCGCGACGCCGACGAGCATCCCCACCCGCGTCTGCTCGTCGACCAGCGCGCGGACCGCCGCGAGCCGCTCCACCGGGTCGGTCTCGGCACTCGCGCGCACCAGCAGCTCCTCGTGGGCCGGGCCGTACCAGCCCCCGTCGGCGAGCGCTCCGTCGAGCACGCGCGCGAGGCTCGGCGCAGCGTGCGTGACGATCTCGGTCGCGTGGAGCATGCGCTGCGGGTCCTCGAGGCGGGCGACGGCTGCGTCGACCTCGACAGCGGTGTACGTGCGCCTCGGGAGGGCCATCGGCCGCATCATACGGACGCCCGGCAGCGGGCCGGTCGCCCCGTGGCGGAGGCGGACGGTCAGCGCCCGCGGCGGCGTGCCAGCCCGAGCCCGCCGAGGTATCCGGTGAGAACCCCGACGCCGCCGGCGATGGGATTGGCCTCCGGGCGCGCGAGCGGCATCGCCAGCAGCACCAGCGCGATCACGCCGGTTCCCAGCAGATCGCCGTTGTAGTCGCGCCGGCTGCGGCGCGCGAGCAGGTCCGGCACCGCCCACGCACAGAGCAGGGCGAGCGCCCCGCCGTTCGCGCCGGCCACGGGAACCTTGGCGTGCGCGAGCACGGCCACCGCGGTCCCGCCCACCGCGCCGAGGAGGAACAGCGCAGCGACCACGACCCCGCCGTGGCGGCGTTCGATCAGCCAGCCGAAGATCGCGACCGCGAACAGCGTCGCGAACTGGTAGGTCCCGGCGCCGGTCACCCCGGAGGCGGTGGTGGAGAAGAAGTACGTGAAGGGTGCCGAGAACAACCGCGACCAGTGCGACTGCAGCGGACTGGTGGCCACCAGGCTTGTGGCCGACAGCCAGCCGGCACGGGTCACGACCCAGAACACGCAGGTGGCGATGATGATCGCCGCGGTGGCGTAGGGCCCGCTGTCGGCACGGATTCCGGGAATCTCGCCCGGGCGCAGCCGGCCGAGCGACGGGGACGGCACCCGGCGCGAGCGGCGCGCCGGCTGAAGCGCCTTGTCGAGCTTGGGTGCGCGCTTCTGCAGCCGGGTGCCGCAGTACGGGCACTCGGTCACGTACGGGCTCACCTCGGCTCCACAGTCGGGGTTCTTGCAGACGACGAACAGATCGGCCCGCGACATCCTGTGGTGATTCTAGGCACGCGCGGCGGTTTACCCAACCGCCAGGCGTAGCGGGCGCTACCCTCTGACGGCGATGAAGATGCGACAGAGCCTCAACCAGCTCGAGCGGGCGTTCGTCGAGGAGACCGTTCTCGACCGCGATCGTCGCGAATCGCTGCGTCGCACGGCCGAACGCCGCGCCGCCAAACGGCGCTCCGAGCGCGCGATCAGGCAGGGCAAGTCGCGCTTCATCGTCCTCTCGCTGACGCTTGTCGCGACGGCCGTGATCGTCTCCGTCGTGATGTTCCGCGCGCTGTATCTGATCCTCGAGTAGCGGGTCCTCGCGCGGCTCCGCGGGCGCTCCGCGAAAGCCTGCGGCTAGACGTCAGGGGTCGCGTCGTGCTCGCCCGGGGCGGCATCGGCGGCGAGAACCTCGTCCTCTCGCTCACGCTGGATCGCCGCGTAGACCTCGCGGCGATAGACGGGAATGCTCCTCGGCGCCTGGATGCCGATCCGCACCTTGTCGCCCATCACCGAGAGTACGGAAATCTCGATCTCGTCGCCGATCATGATGCTCTGGTTCGACTTCCTCGTCAGGACGAGCACTCGATTCCCTCTCTGGCCGCGGCAGTGGCGCATTATCCGCGCGTCCAAGAAACAAATGCAAGCGCTGGCGCTGGGCATGCTGGACTTTGCGCTACTCTCGTCGCCTCGCATGGCACGCAAGTCGCTTCGACCCCACCTGAACCAGATCCGGACATGGACCCGCCAGGGCCGCACCGACGCCTGGGTCGCCCACCAGCTCGAGGTCACGGTGCAGCAGATCGCGAGCTTCAAACGTGAGGCCGGTCTGCTCGAGGAAGAGCCCGGCGCCGCCGAGGCGGCAGACCTGGGCGAGGAGATCGATCTTCGCGCCGAGGACGACGCGCTGATCGCCGCCGAGCTCGAGGCCGCCGAGGAGGCGCGCCGCGAGGCCGAGGCGGCCGCGGCCGCCGAGGCGGAGCGGCTCGCCGCCGAGGCCGCCGAACGCGGCGAGGACGAGGAGGATGAGGAGGAGGCGACGGTCCCGAAACGGCGCGCCCGGCGCGGTGCACGCAGCCGGCGCAAGGCTTCCGACGGCCCGCTCGAGGGGACCTTCGACCACGGCGAGGAGGGCTACGGGCTGTGGCTTGACCCGGCGGTCGCCGACGATCCGACCTACGCCGAGTACTGGGCCGGCCACCGGCCGGTCGCCGTAACCATCGAAGAGGACCAGATCGTCATTCGCCGCAGCGAGTGAGCGCCGGCACCGCCCGCGGCGCGCGCCGATCACCAGCCGATCGGCCAGTCGGATGCGTCGCGCAGATAGCGGTTGAAGGCCGCGTCGGCGACCCACTGCTCCCAGGCGACCGGCTCGGCGGGGGCGGTCTCGATCGCGAGCGGCATCGTCCAGGCGTTGGAGTGGTCGTAGAGGTCGGCCAGCTCCTGGGCCGTGAAGCTCGAACCCAGGCGGCGGCGAAGCTCGGCGACCAGCCGCTCGAGCACGCGGTCGAATGCCCGTCTCCCGTCGGGCGGCAGCTCTCGCATGCGCCGCTCGCCGTCGTGCCATTGGAGGCGGGCGTACTCCAGCACTCAGCGGCTCCGGCCGCCAGCTCGTTCGCCCAGCGGACGCGGGCGCCGCCGGCCCGCCGCTCGCCGGCTAGTTGTCGGGCAGGCCGGTGACCACGTAGGGATGCTCGCCGGCGCGGACGAGCCCGAGGTTGCGGGCCTCGGTCTCACGCGTGCTCGGCTGGGCGAGGGCCCTCTCCTCCTTGGCCAGCGCGGTCGCCTTTCGCTGCAGCGCCGCGACCTGTGCCCGACGCTCAGCGTTGAGGTGGAGGTCGGCGATGAGCGAGCGCACGGGGCTGATCGCGAGGTAGAGCAGGACGACGAGCGCGAAGAGCATCGCGACGCGGGCGACGCGATCCCAGCGAATCCGTGCCGCGGGCGGGCGTGAGCGCGGGCGCGGGAGAGGCTTTGAAGCGGCGGCCACTGCAGACGCATTCGCCGCCGTCGCTCGGCCTCCTGCATCAGCGGCGAAACACCGAGTGCCCGGGGAAGCGGGCGTTGGGGCCGAGCGCCTCCTCGATCCGCAGCAACTGGTTGTACTTCGCGACCCGGTCGCTGCGCGAGGGTGCTCCGGTCTTGATCTGGCCGGCTCCGGTCGCGACCGCCAGGTCGGCGATCGTCACGTCCTCGGTCTCGCCGGAGCGATGCGAGATCACCGTCCCGTAGCCCGCCTCGCGTGCCATCGCGATCGCTTCGAGCGTCTCGGTGAGCGTGCCGATCTGGTTGACCTTGATCAGAATCGAGTTGGCGACGCCGAGCTCGATTCCGCGCGCGAGGCGCTCGGTGTTGGTGACGAAGATGTCGTCGCCGACCAGCGACATGTGCTCGCCGAGGCGCTCGGTCAGCGTCTTCCAGCCGGCCCAGTCCTCCTCGTCCATCCCGTCCTCGATCGAGACGATCGGATAGCGCCCCGCCAGCGTCGTCCAGTAGTCGGTCAGCTCCGCCGAGCTGAGGCTGCGCCGCTCGGCCGCGAGCACGTAGTTCGTGCCGTCGTAGATCTCGCTCGTGGCCGGGTCCAGTGCGATCGCGACGTCCTCACCCGGGCGATAGCCGCTCGCCTCGATCGCCTCGACCAGCAACTCGAGCGCCGCCTCGTTGGACTCGAGGTTCGGCGCGAAGCCGCCCTCGTCGCCGACCGCCGTCGCCAGCCCACGGGCGTGCAGCGTGGCCTTGAGCTGGTGGTAGACCTCGGTGCCGATCCGCATGCATTCGCCGAAGCTCTGGGCGCCGGCGGGCACGATCATGAACTCCTGGAAGTCCACCGAGTTGTCGGCGTGGGCGCCGCCGTTGAGCACGTTCATCATCGGCACCGGCAGGATGCTCGCGGCCTCGCCGCCGAGGTGGCGCCACAGCGGCACGCCACGCGCCGCCGCCGTGGCATGCGCCGCCGCGAGCGAGACCCCGAGCACGGCATTGGCCCCGAGCCGCGACTTGTTCGCCGTGCCGTCGAGCTCGATCAGCCGCCGGTCCAGTGCCTGCTGGTCGCTGCCGTCGCTGCCGATCAACTCGCGTGCGATCTCGTCGTTGACGTTGGCCACGGCGCGGGTCACGCCCTTGCCGCCGTAGGCCGATCCGCCGTCGCGCAGCTCGGTCGCCTCGAACTCGCCTGTCGAGGCGCCGGACGGGATGGCGGCGCGGCCGCGGGCGCCGCCGGCCAGCACCAGCTCGACCTCGATCGTCGGGTTGCCGCGACTGTCGAAGACCTGCCGGGCGGCGAGTTGCTCGATCGCCGTCACCGCGGCACCTCGGGCCCATCGAACGCCGCGCGGTAGCGGCTCGTCGCGCGCCTCAGCGCGAGCTCGGGATCGAGCTCGAGCGCGCGGCCGCAGCGCACCAGCACGAACAGCAGCTCGCCGAGCGCGTCGAAGCGCTGCTGGGCCGCGGCGGGCTGCGCGAGCCGCACCAGCAACTGCTGCGCCTGCTCGAACGGAGCTTCGAGCAGCTCGTCGCCTGCGCGACGCTGGACCTTCGCGGCGAGCGAGAGCGCGGGCAGGTTCTCCGGCACGTCCGAGAACGGGCCGTCCGCGACGCGGCCCTCGGTCGTGCGCTTGATCTCATCCCAGTTGCGGCGTACCTCCGCCGCCCCGTCGACGGCGACGTCGCCGAACACGTGCGGGTGGCGGCGGATCAGCTTCTCGGAGCAGTGGTCGGCGACCTGCGCGAGATCGCCGGAGCCGCGTTCCTCGAGCAGCAACGCCAGGAAGTGCACCTGGAACAGCACGTCGCCCAGCTCGTCGAGCAGCTTTGCGTCATCGCCCGAGTGCGCCGCGTCGGCGAGCTCGTAGGCCTCGCCGACGGTGTGCGCGACGATCGAGCGCTCGTCCTGCTCGCGGTCCCACGGGCACTCGCGGCGCAACCGCCGCGTCAGCTCGTCCAGTCGCCCGACCGCGATCGGCGCCGCCGTGGCCACCGTTGCTCAGCCGCTGGCGGCGCCGGTGGTCGCGCCGGTCGCCGCCGTCGATGTCGTGGGCGCGTTCGAGCAGAAGGAGACGACATAGCCGGCGCGGCAGTTGGTGCGCGGCGTCCATTTCTTGGTCAGGCCCGTCTGCAGCGCGTTCTCGGCCTTGGCGACCTGCTGCTGGGTCAGCACCGAGCGGATCGTCGCGGTCTCCGCGGCGAGGCTCGGCACCGAGCTCGGCGTGATGCTGTCGACGGTGAAGACGTAGTAGCCGAAGGCGGTCTTCACCGGCCCGCTGAGTACGCCCTGCTTGGCCGCGAACACGGCGGCGCTGAGCTGCGCGTTGAGCTCGCTCGGCGTGACGCCGACCATCTTGCCGCCGGCGGTCTTCGTCGTCGGGTCGATCGAGTACTTCGGCGCTACCGTTGCGTAGCTCGACCCGCTCGCGAGCAGCGACTTGACGGTGTTGGCCGTCGCCTGGTTGTTCGTCTCCACCAGATGCAGGTCCCGCGTGGACGGCTTGGTCAGGGCGGCGAGGTTCTTCTTGTAGTACGCGGCGATCGCCGCGGAGGTGATCTTCGAGGCCTGCTTCTGCACCTTGAGCTCGACCTGGGCGTAGAGCAGCTTGACGTAGAGGTACCACTTGAGGTCGGCGATCGTCTCGCCCGACTTCGCCAGGAAGCTGTTCATCTCGGCGGTGGTCTTGAGCGGCGGGTTCGCGACGTCGCGCGCCTGCTGGAACGAGGACTCGAGCTTCGCGTTGCTCACCGTGACGCCGCGGTCGGCGGCCTCGCCCTGGATCCAGATCGTCTGGATCAGGAACGGCAGGATCTGGTTGAGCAGCGCCTGGTAGTTCTGGGCGCACAGCGCCTTGGCCGTCGCCGGGGCGGAGCCGACCTGCTTGGCCACGCACGCCGTGTAGTTCGGCGGCAGCGGCAGCGGCGGCGCGGCGACACCGGTCGAGGCCTGATTGGTGTCGTTGGCGACCTCGAGCCAGTGGTCGAGCGCCTTGGTCGTGATCGAGGCATCGCCGATCTGCACGACCGCGTTGCCCGGAATGTCGCTGCCGCACGCGCCGAGGACAACGGCGGTGGCGATCGCGGCGCAGAACGCCATGCCGATTCGGGGCCTTCGTGGCAACTCCCCGCGGATGCTAGCGAATCGCGCCCGTTGCCCGCGCACGGTGACCGTCACGCGCGGCTGCCAGTGGCGGCGAGGACGGCGTCCGCGGCGGCCAGGATGTCCGGGAAGCGCTCCTTCGCGTCCTCGGCCACGCGCACCGTGACCTGGGAGCGGCCCGACTCATAGACCGCCTGCGGCAGACGCCCGCGCAGCTCGCGCACGCCCGCCGAGTCGAGTTCGATCGGTGCGATCACCAGACGCCCGGCGCGGACGCTGACCGCCCGCGCGCCGGCGGCACCCAGCTTGATCCGCGCCCGCTGGAGCGCCAGCAGGTGCTCGACCGGCTCGGGCGGCGGGCCGAAGCGATCCTCGAGCTCCTCGCGCAGCGCCTCGATGTCGGCGACGTCGCGGGCCCCGGCGATCCGCCGGTGCAGATCGATCTTGGCCTGCTCGTAGCCGACATAGTCAGCCGGAACGTAGGCATCGACGTCGACGTCGAGACGCACCGGCTCCCAGTCCTCGTCACGCGGCTCGCCGCTCGCCTCGGCGGCGGCCAGCGCCTCGTCGAGCATCTGCATGTACAGCTCGAAGCCGAGCGCCGCGACATGGCCCGACTGCTCGTCGCCGAGCAGGTTGCCGGCTCCGCGCAGCTCGAGGTCGCGCATCGCGATCTGGAAACCCGAGCCGAGCTCGGTGAAGTCCGACAGCGCCGCGAGCCGCTGCGCCCCCTCGGGGGTGAGCGAGGCTGCCGCGTCGTAGAGCATGTAGGCGTAGGCGCGCTCGCGGCTGCGTCCCACACGGCCGCGGATCTGGTAGAGCTGAGCGAGCCCGAAGTGATCGGAGCGCTCGACGATCAGCGTGTTGGCCGCGGGAATGTCGATCCCCGACTCGATGATCGAGGTGCACACCAGGACGTCGGCGTCGCCGCGCAGAAACGACATCATCCGCGACTCGAGCTCCTGCTCCTCGAGCTGCCCGTGCGCGACCGCGAAGCTGATCCCGGGACACAGGCCGCGCAGGCGCTCGGCGACCTCGTCGATCGTCTCGACGCGGTTGTGCAGGTAGAACGCCTGGCCGCCGCGCGCATTCTCACGCTCGAGTGCCTGGCGAACCAGCGTTTCATCGAACTCGCCGACATAGGTGCGCACCGGCCGGCGCCCTTCGGGCGCGGTCTCGATCACCGAGATGTCGCGCAGCCCGGCGAGTGACATCTGCAGTGAGCGCGGGATTGGCGTGGCCGACATCGCGATCACGTCGACGCGCAGGCGCAGCTGGCGCAGGCGCTCCTTCTGCTTGACGCCGAAGCGCTGCTCCTCGTCGATGATCAGCAGCCCGAGATCCTTGGCGCGGACCTCGCGCGACAGCACCCGGTGGGTCCCGATCAGGATGTCGAGGCGCCCGTCGGCGAAGCGCGCGAGCGTGTCGCGCTGCTCGGCGGCGCTGCGAAAGCGCGAGAGGACGTCGACGGTGAACGGATAGTCGGCGAGCCGCTCGCGGAAGGTGCCGTAGTGCTGCTGGGCGAGGATCGTGGTCGGGGCAAGCAGCAGCACCTGCTTGCCGTCGGCGGCTGCCTTGAACGCCGCCCGCAGGGCGACCTCGGTCTTGCCGTAGCCGACGTCGCCGCAGATCAGGCGGTCCATCGGCCGCGCTTCCTCCATGTCCGCCTTGACCAGCTCGATCGCCTCGCGCTGGTCGGCGGTCTCGGTATAGGGGAAGCGTTGCTCGAACTCGCGCTGCCAGTCACCGTCCGCGGCGAAGGCATGCCCGTCACGTCGCTTGCGCTCGACGTAGAGCGACAGCAGTTCGCCGGCCAGCTCCTGGGCGGCGTGGCGCGCGCGCGCCTTCAGCGTGTCCCAGCGCGTGCCACCGAGGCGCGAGAGCGTGGGATGCTCGCCGCCGGCGCCGACGTAGCGCGAGATCTTGGCGAACTGGTCGGTCGGCGCGAAGACGCGATCGTCGCCCTGGTATTCGAGGTACAGGTAGTCGCGGGTGACGCCCGCGACGGTGCGCGTCTCGAAGCCGGCGAAGCGGGCGATCCCGTGGTCCTCGTGGACGACGAAGTCGCCGGCGCGCAGATCGGCGAACGAGCGCAGCGCCCCGCGACGGCCGACCGCCGGCCGCGCGGGGGCCCGGCGGCGACGGTGAAACAGCAGGTGGTCGGGGATCACAGCCAGCCGCAGACCCGCGGCGATGAACCCCTCCCGCAGCGACGCCTGCGCGAACGTCAGGCGATCCTGCGGCGGGCCGTCCTCGATCCAGTTGGCGCTGAGTCGCGCCAGGTTGTGCGCGGCGCGCTCGCCGTCCCCGCGCCGCGTCCAGGTGACGACGGTCCGGTAGCCCGAGCGCAGGTCGCGCTCGAGCGCCGATTCCGCCTCGCCGAGCGAGCGCGCGACGCCCGCGGCGGCCTGGGCGTGGAACTCGATCGGCGTGCTGCCGGCCAGCGAGTGCAGGCGGATCCGCGTGCGCACGCCGAGCACGGCCTCGATCTGCTCGGGCGCCACGTACAGGTGGTGGGCCTCGGCGTCATGGAACGCGGCACAGACATCGGCCCAGTGGTCGCGCAGCGTCGGGCCGATCTCGTCGCTCGCCGCCACGATCACCGCCGGGTCATCGCCGACGAGCTCGAGCAGCGGACGAAAGCGATCGACCGGCAACAGCTCCGCGATGTCCGGGCGCTCCCCCTCGAGCCAGGTCCCGCGGTGCTCGAGCGCCAGCTCGGCGGCCGGTGCCACCTCGATCCGCTCGATCGCCTCGAGCGAGCGCTGCGTAAAGGTCGAGAAGGTCCGCAGCGATTCGACTTCGATGTCGAACATCTCGACGCGGACGGCACGCTCGGCGGTCGCCGCGAACAGGTCAAGCAGTCCGCCGCGCAGGGCGAACTGGCCGCGGTCCTCGACCTGCGAGACCCGCTCGTAGCCCATCTCGACCAGCGTCTGCGCACACTCGTCGAGATCGAGCAGCTCGCCGACGGCGAGCTCGAAGGAGTGCGGACGCAGCGCCGGATCGGGAACCTTCTCCGACAGCGCGGGCGCGGAAACGACCAGCACCGGCGCGCCGCCGGTGCCCGCTGAGCGGGCGTCGGCGGCCAGCGCGTCGAGCGCGGCGATCCGCAGGCCCACCAGGTGCGGCGGCGGGGCGAGGTGCGACTCGTAGGTCACCCCGCGCGACGGATAGAAGCAGACGCGGCGCGGCGCGAGCCAGGCCGAGAGGTCCGCCGCCAGCTCGCCGGCCGCACGGTCGTCGGCGGCGACGACGACCGCCGGTCGCTCGTCGTCGTGGGCGAGCAGCGCGGCGATCAAAAACGGCCGCAGCGCCGAGGAGCAGAACGCCTCGCCGCCCTCGCGCGCCAGCCTCAGCCCGTCCTCGCTCTCGGCAAGGTGATCGAGCAGCGGTGCGAGCACGCTCACCCCGCCGTGACGATCGCGGCGGCGGCGTCGCTCGCGCGGTCGACCAGCGCTGCGACCTCGGCGGCGGGCTCGCGGAAGCGTCCCAGCACGTAGGCCGCGACGACCTCCGGGTCGGTCGAGTCCGGTCGTCCGACCCCCACCCGCACGCGCGCGAAGTCACTGCCGCCGAGCTCGCGCTTGAGCGACTTGAGCCCGTTGTGGCCCGCGAGGCCGCCTCCGACGCGCGTGCGGACCTCACCGAACGGCAGGTCGATCTCGTCGTGGATCACGAGTACGCGTTCGAGCGCGAGGCGGTAGGCGCCGCGCGCCGGGCCGACGCTGCGCCCGGCGTCGTTCATCATTGTCAGCGGCTCGAGCAGCGCCACCCGCGGTCCTCCGGGCCCCGCTCGTCCCTCGCGCAAGCGCCCGCGGTAGCGCTCGCGCTCGCGCTCGAGTCCCCAGCGCTCGGCGAGCTCTGCCGCGACGGCGAAGCCGATGTTGTGCCGCGTGCCCTGGTACTCGCGGCCCGGGTTGCCAAGCCCGACGACGAGCCAGTCGATCGACGGACCGCGCGAGAGCCGCAGGAGCTACTCGCGCTCGTCGCCCGGCACCGCGTCGGCCGGCTTCTCCTCGGCGCCGTCCTGGGCGCCGGCGCCGGCCTCCGATTCGCCCACCAGCTCCGTCTCCTGCTCGATCTCCTGCTCCTCATCCTCCAGGCGCAGCCGCGGCGGGGTCAGCGTCGCGATCACGATCTCGTCGAGATCGCCGAGCAGCGTGACACCTTCGGGCGCGCTCAGCGCGGACAGCAGCAGCGTCTCACCGATCGACATCGCCGAGACGTCGTGGCTGATCGACTCGGGGATCTCCGTCGGCAGCGCTTCGACCAGCACGGTGTGCGTCACGTGCTCGAGGACGCCGCCGTCGCGGACGCCCGGCGACTCCTCCGCGCCGAGCAGTTCGACGCTGACGGTGGCCTGGATCGCCTGGTCAAGGCGCACGCGGACCAGGTCGACGTGCACCGTGTCGCCGCGCACCGGGTGGCGCTGGGCCTCCTTGAGCACAGCCGGCGTCGGCCGCCCGCCGTCGAGGGCAACCTCGAGCACCGCGCCGTGCCGCGACAGTGCGGTGCGCAGCGCGCGCGCCTCGACCGCAAAGCTCACGGGCTCGCCGCTGCCGCCGTAGAGCACGCCGGGAACGAGGCCGTCGTGGCGCATCCGCCGGGCCACCCGCGAGCCGCCGGGTATGCGGCTGGAGACATCAAGACGGGTCAGCGCGGTGCGTTCCATAAGGGCCCGGGATCGTAGCGGACTCACCTGGGCGGCCGTCCCGAGCGCGGCGGCGGCGCGCCGCCGCGCTCGGCGATCGTGCGGCTCCTCAGGCGTCGGACGCGCGCGGCGCGTAGCGGTGGTGCAGCATCAGGGCGTTGCCGTCGGGATCCTCGAACAGGGCCATGTGGCAGACGCCGGAGTCGAGGATCTGCAGGAACGACACGCCGCGCGCTTCGAGCTCGGCGCGAGCGGCCTCGATGTCTTCGACGTGCAGCGCGATCGGAAAGCGGTGGGGATGAAACTCGCGGCCGATCGCCGCGGCGTCGATCACCTGGAGCGTGAGGCTGCCGGTCTCGAACTCGCCTCCCGGCACGCGTTCGTAGAACGCGGAGCACCGCAGGCCCAGCACGCTGCCGTAGAACGCCGCCGCCGCCGCGTAGTTCCTGGTCGGCACCGAGACGAAGTCGACGCCGCTGATGACGGAGGTCGGGGTCTGCACGGTGGCTCCTCGATCGTGTCGTCGACGGGCGCTAGCCGACCTGACTGGTGGACTGATAGGCCTGCTGCACGACGGTCCACGCCGGCTTCGCCGCGCCGCTGAAGTCAAGCAGTCCCTTGTGGAAGACCGGCGGTGAAGGGTAGGGGTTGCCGCCCGTCCAGCCGGGCCGCACGAGGAAGTCCTCCAGCGCCCAGTAGATCGCACCGCTGAGCCACGGCAGGGACGCGAACTCCGCGAGCTGCGAACTGACGAACTGGCTCTGGAACTCGTAGGTGCCACGCTCGTCGATCGGCCCCGAGCGGTTCGCCTCGGCGCCGAACTCGCTGACCACGATCGCCTGCTTGCCGTAGCAGGCATGCTCCTGGGCGAGGTAGTCCGCGAGCACGCTGATGTCGGCGATCTGGCCCGAGGGTCCCGGATACCAGCCGAAGTAGTCGTTGATCCCGAGCACCTGCAGCGGGGCGTAGCCGGGCTGGCAGCCGATCGAGGGGTAGCCCTGGTAGGCCAGGCCGACCGGCCGCGTGGGGTCCAGCGCGTGCGCGGCGCTGACGGCCGCGGCGATGTAGGCGCTCTGCGCGGGCGTCACGACCGGCTGGAGCTCGTTGGCGATCGACCAGACGACGATCGACGGGTGGTTGCCGTTCTCGAGGATGTTCTGGCGCATCATCGCCAGCGCTTCCGGCGTGGCGGCCCGCAGCTTGGTGTCGTTGACCTGGTAGACCGGGATCTCGGACCAGAGCATGATCCCCAGCTCGTCGGCGAGCTGTTCCTCATATGCCGACAGCGGGTACTGGGATCGGATCATCGTCGCGCCGAGTGCCTTGGCACGCGTGATCAGCGCTCGCTGCTGGGCCGGGCTGAGCGCCGAGCCGGCGTTCGGGGAGTCCTCGACGAGGCCGATGCCGCGGACCTCGAGCGGCCGGTAGTTGAGATACAGGCGGCCGCCGATCACGCTGACGGCGCGGATCCCGCTATCGAGGCCGTAGTGCGCCAGCGGAGCGAGCGCCGTGGTCGCGCCTGCCGGGCCGGCGCTCGCGTCGAGGCTGACCGTGTAGAGATGTGGCGTGCTCGGAAACCACAGCAGCGGACGGCGAACCCGCAGTTCCCCGACGAAGGTCGCGCTCGCACCGGCGGCGATCGTGTGCTCCCCCAGGCTGGCGCTGACCGTGCCGTAGCGTGTGCGCAGCGCGACGCGTTGCGCGCTCGACGCGTAGTTGTGCACGACCACGGAATAGGAGATCCGCGCGCTGCAGCTCGCGCAGGCGAGCTGCGGAAGCACCTGCACGCTGGCGAAGTCGATCTGCTCGACGCGCCGCAGATAGACCTCGCGCAGCAGGCCGCCGTAGTTCCACCAGCCGCCGACGATTCCCTTCGGCCCCTGTCGGCTGAGCGGCGGCAGGTCCGTCTCGCTGTGCGCGTCGCTGACGCGCAGCACGAGCCGGTTGACCGCCGAGCGGTTCAGGTCGGCCGCGGGAAGCACGACCTCGAAGGCCAGGAACGCGCCGGTGTGCTCGCCGAGACGGTGCCCGTTCAGCCAGATCGTGACGCGGTTGTTGATCGACTCGAAGCGGACGATCCAGGCGTAGCGCGGCGAGCTCGATGGCAGCAGGAAGTCCTTGCGATACCAGCCCACCGTCGGGGCGTAGCTGGCGGCGGTCTGCTCACCCGCGTTCCACGCGTTGGGCACGGCGACCGGGGTCCAGCCGCTGGTCGAGCGCGAGTCCTGGAAGCGCTCGCTTGTCCCGGCGCCGCGGTCGAAGCGAAACAGCCAGCGGCCGCCGAGCAGGTAGCGGCCACCGGGACCGGCCTTATAGACGGCGCCGGGCGTCGGCGTCTCGCTCGCCGCTGCGGCCGCGGCGGTATCGCGGGCCGTCACGGTGCCGCCAGCAGCCGGCGCGAGCAGCACGACGAGCGCGAGCAGCCCGAGGCCGCCCGCTGCCAACCGTCGCGCCGCGAGCCGAGCCGCAGCGCGCGATCGCGCCGCGGTCAGCAATCAGCGGTGTCCGGGATCGGCACACTCACGGTGAGCAGCCTAATCACGAGCCCGGAGAGAACATTGCCACTGCGCTCGACGCGCACGCACTGCACGACGGGAAACCGGTTGCCGGTCGCCTTCCAGGCGATGCGGGTGTCGCCGACGGTGCTGGTCAGCGAATAGGCGGTCTGCGACTGGTCGGCAAGGATCAGCACGTGGCCGGCACGCTTCAGCCGGCGGGCGTCGCCGAGCACGTTCGCGCGGCAGTGGCGATCGCACGCGTGCAGCTGCGCCAGCATCGCGTTGGCATCGCCGCGTGCCTCGGCCTGCAGCAGCGTGACGATGTCGTCGCGCTCGATGTTCTCGAGCGACAGCCAGCGGGCGACCAGGCCGCTGAACAGCACGAATACGAGCACGCCGCAGGCGATCAGCAGCTTGCCCTTGCGGGTGCGGATCACTGGAGCTCCGCCAGGCGCGCTGCGAGGGCGTCCTCGAACGCGCCGAAGTCGCCGCTGAGCAGCAGGTCCAGCGGTCGTGCGCCCGGCGGACCCGCGCGCAGCCAGCGTGGCAGCCCGCCACCGCCGAGTCGCTCCGCCGCCTCCGCCGTGAGCGCGTCGAGGATTTCGACCTCCGGGCGGTGCCCGACGTCGCCGGCGATCGCAGCGAGCGCGTCCAGTTCGAAGATCGCGAGCGTCTCCTCGTCGCTCAGCGCCAGGCGCTCCACCACGCCGCTAAGAGGCGCGCTCACCACCCCCCGCGCCGCTCGAGGGTGGCGGCGGCGTCAAAACAGCTGGTTCTCGCCGCCGAACACCTCGCTCACCGATCCGTCGGTGAAGATCCGCCGGATCGAGTCGGTCAGCAGCTCGGCGCAGGGCAGCACGACGACGTTGTCGGGGGCCCCCGGGGCGGTCGGGATCGTGTCGGTCACGACGATCCGCTCGAACGGCGCGCTCGCCAGGTTCTCGTAGGCCTGACCCGAGAAGACGCCATGCGTGGCCGCCGCATAGACGCGCGCCGCGCCCTGCTCGAGCAGCGTCTGGGCGGCGGCGCAGAGCGTCCCCGCGGTGTCGATGATGTCGTCGATGATGACCGCGGTCTTGCCGGCCACCTCGCCGATCACATAGCCGATCTCGGCCACCTGCTGGGCGGGTCGCTCCTTCGTCAGCACGGCGAGGTCGGCGCTGATCTTCTCGGCGAACTTCTGCGCGAGCTTCGCGCGTCCGACGTCGGGCGCCACGACCACGATGTCGGAGAGGTGCAGGTCGACGAAGTGCTGGGCCAGGATGAAGCGCGCCGTCATGTGGTCCAGCGGCTTGCTGAAGAAACCCTGGACCTGGCCGGCGTGGAGATCCATCGTCAGCACGCGGTCGGCACCGGCGGCCTCGAGCACCCGGGCCACCAGCCGCGCGCTGATCGGCTCGCGCGGCGCTGACTTCTTGTCCTGGCGCGAGTAGCCGAACCATGGCACGACGGCGATCACCCGATGCGCCGAGGCGCCAACCGCCGCGTCGATCATCACCAGCAGCTCCATCAGCGCGTCGTTGGCGGTCAGCCCGGTCTGTGCGTTGCCGCACGTCGACTGGACGATGAACACGTCGGCGCCGCGAATCGACTCCTGATAGCGGCAGTAGACCTCGCCGTTGGAGAACGTCTTCAGCGTGGTCGGCCCCAACTCGACACCGAGCTTGCTGGCGATGTTGGCCGCCAGTTGCGGCGTCGCGCGGCCGGTGAACAGCATCAGCCGCTTGTCGTAGTCGATCGGAAGACTGGTGATGGCCGGCTGCGGCTCAGTCACGCTCATCACCGCGGCAGTTTAGTGGAGCAATCGCTGCTCGTCCTGCCCACGCCGGTCGCCGGCCCGAGGCGCTCACGGCTGGCCGCGCCGTTCCGAATACCGCTCCACGTTGCGCTGGCGCGAGCGGGCAATCGCGAGCGCGCCGGGCGGCACGTCGGCGGTGACGACCGTGCCGGCGGCGGTCCACGCGTCGTCGCCGACGGTCACCGGCGCCACGAACGAGGTGTCGACGCCGCCGTGCACGCGAGCGCCGATCGTCGTGCGGTGCTTGCGCGAGCCGTCGTAATTGGCGGTGATCGAGCCGGCCCCGAGGTTCGAGCTCTCACCGATGTCGGCGTCGCCGATATAGGAGAGATGCGGGACCTTCGCGCCGACGCCGATGTCGGAGTTCTTGACCTCCACGAAGGTGCCGACCTTCGAACGCTCGCGCAGCAGCGCGTCCGGACGCAGGTAGGCGAACGGGCCGACGCTCGCCCCGTCGCGAACCTCGCAGCGCACGAGGTGCGAGTGCACGATGCTGACGCCGTCCCCGATCAGCGCGTCGATCAGCGTGCTGTGCGGTCCCACCGTCGTGCCGCGGCCGATCCGTGTCGCGCCGCGCAGCTGCGTGCACGGCTCGATCACGCTGTCCTCGCCGATCGCGACCGCGACGTCGATGCTCGTGCTCGCGGGCGCCACGATCGTCACGCCGGCGAGCATGTGGCGCTCCTGGATCCGCCGCTGGGCCACCTCGCGCACGGCGGCGAGGCCGACGCGATCGTTGACCCCCAGCACGATCGCCGGGTCGCTCGCCGTGAACGTCGCGATCGGGGCATCGCGAGCGCGCAGGATCTCCAACACATCCGGCAGGTAGCGCTCGCCCTGCGCGTTGTCGGTGCCGACGTCCTCGAGTGCGTCGAGCAACGCGCCGCCGTCGAACGCGTAGATACCGGTGTTGACCTCGCTGATCGCGAGCTCGGCCGCGCTCGCATCCCCGGCGACCTTCGTCTCGACGACCCGCACGAACTCGCCGGCGGCGTCGCGGACGACCCGGCCATAGCCGGCCGGGTCGGCAAGCACCGCGGTGACCATCGTCGCCACCGCGTCGGAGGCGCGGTGCTGGTCGCCGAGCTCGCGCAGCAGCTCGGCCTCAACCAGTGGCACATCGCCGGCGAGCACGATCACGACGCCGTCGCGCTCGATCAGACCGGCCGCCGCGGCCACGGCGTCCGCGGTCCCGCGCGCTTCCTGCTGGATCGTCTGCTCGACGCCCTCGCCGAGCAGGCCGGCAAGCCCGTCGTCTGGGCCGACGACGACGACAACGCGTCCCGCGCCGGCCGCCAGCGCCGCCTCCACCGGCCACGCCAGCAGCGGCCGCCCGCACAGCTCGTGCGCGAGCTTCGGTGTCGCCGAGCGCATCCGCGTGCCGCGGCCGGCGGCGAGAATCACAACCGTGGAAGCGGACATCTCCTTGAGCCTAACTACACTTGCGGCGGTACCTCTTGGGGGGTCGTCTAACGGCAAGACATCGGCCTTTGGAGCCGGTTATCGGGGTTCGAGTCCCTGCCCCCCAGTGCCGGCCGCCAGGCGGAGCACCGCCGCTGGGCCGCCCCCGGGCGTCAGCGCCGCGGCACGCGGCCGCCGGCGTGCCCCGGCTCGCTCGCCGGCCCGGCCGAGCCGCTCATCCCGAGCACTCGCATCGCCTTCAACCCGAGGCTGAGCTTCTCGCGGCCGTCGCTCGAGCCGACGTCGAGGCCGCACAGCTCGCGTACGCGCTCGAGCCGGTAGCGGATCGTGTGCCGATGGGTGAACAGGCGCTGCGCCGTTCCGGCGACGTTCCCGTCGGCCTCCAGGAACGCTTCGACGGTGGCGACGAGGTCGGTGGCGTACTGCTCGTCGTAGGCCACCAGCGGCTCGACCGTCTCGGCGTAGAAGCGCTGCAGCTCCGCCGGGTTCTCGCTCATCGCGCTGAGCAGCAGCCGGTAGGCGCCGGTCTCTTCGAATGCCAGCACGCGGTGCTCATGGTCGCCCTCCGCGACGTTCGCGGCGAGCAGCGCCTCGTCCGCCGCGCGGGCCAGCTCGAGCGGATCCGCCGCGGGGCGGCTGCGCCCGACGACGAAGACGAAACCGCCCATCCCGGCCTCGAGGTCGCGCAGCACCCCGTCGGCGGCGCGCCGCGCGCCCGCCTCGTCCGCCCCCGCGAGCAGCACGATCACCTCGGCGCCGGCGCCGAGGTCGCGCTCCGAGAGCACCGCGACGGCGCTCGGCACGGCCGCGCGCGCCGCGCGCGCCGCGATGGCCCGCAGCCGGGCTCGCCAGCCCTCCTGGGCGGGTGCCTGCGGATGCGCGTGGGCGACCAGCACCGACGCCCCGCGCTCGAGCTCGCGCAGCCCGACCTCGCGGGCCGCCGCCAGGACCTCCTCGCGCTCGCCGAGCTCACGCGCCAGGACCGCCGAGACGAACAGCGCCGCCGCCTCCTCGGAGGCCAGCTCGGGCGCCCGCACCCGCTCGACCTCGGAGGCGATCAGCGTGCTCAGGAGCCGTAGCAGCCCCGGGCTGCTCGCACCGCGCGCGCGAACGCGCAGCCACCCGACCTCGACGTCCGCGACGCGCAGCTCGATCGCCTCGACCCCGTCGGACTCGCCGAGCAGCGACTGCTCGTCGGCCGGCGAGCGTGCGGCGACCGCGAGCGCCTGGCCGCCGCGGTCGAGCACCACCACGCTGGCGTCGAGCGCGCGCGCCGCGGCGCGCACGACGGTCGGCAATCCCGCACCCGACTCGACGGCCGCGGTGATCTCGTCGAGAGCGGCGAGGTCCAGGGCGCCCGTCATCGACGGATCGCTATCCGTAACGGCCCCAGATCCAGACGACGGCGCCGGCCCCGACCAGACCGATTCCGAGCATCGCGGCGAGCACGTAGAGCGACAGCACCGCCGCGACGAGCCGCTGCCAGGTCCGCGTGTAGGCGCCGACGGCGGGCACCAAGATCAGGCTGACGAACGCAGCCGTCGCCGCGACCCCGCACACGCCGGCGACCAGATAGGTGACGTCGAGCCTGCTCACAGGTGCGGAAGATTGTCGCTTAAGCGCCGTACCGACAACAAGCCGGCGATCAGGCGCGCGCGCCGGCCGCCCTCGGGTACGGGCGGGCCGCGCACGCCTCGACCCCGCCGGCCGCGAGCGCAGCGGCCGCACGCGCGGCCTCGAGCGGGTCGTCGAACAGCCCGATCACCGTCGGGCCGGAGCCGCAGACCAGCACCTGGCGCGCGCCGGCCCCACGCGCGTACTCGAGTGCCGCGGTGATCGAGGGCTCGAGCGACCGCGCAGCCGGCTCGAGGTCGTTGACCCCGACGCCGGCGAGCGGGTCGAGCGCCGCGAGCTCGCCGCTGCTGCGCGGGAGCCCGAGCCGGTCAGCCTCGCGGTACACCACCGCGGTCGAGAGCATCGCCTGCGAGGGCAGCACCAGCACCCCGAACGGGGCCGGGTCGGGGAGCGGCTCGACGCGCTCACCGCCGCCGCCGACGAGCATCCGCCCGGGCTGCAGCTGGCCGGCCACGTCCGAGCCGAGCTGGCCGGCGAGCTCGTGCAGCAGCTCCGCGTCAGCGAGCCCCGACCGCCTCGCCAGCAGGCGCAGGGTGGCTGCTGCGTCAGCCGAGCCGCCCCCCATGCCGGCCGCGACGGGGATCCGCTTGACGATCTCGATCCGCTGGGGCGGACCGGCCCAGCTCGTCGCCGCGCGAAACGCGGCCAGCGCCGCGGCCGCCAGATTGGGGCCGGCGATCGCCGGGCACGAGACGTCGTCGTGCTCGCCGTCGGCCATCTCCAGCTCGTCGCACAGGGTGATCGACTGCATCACGCTGAGCAGCTCGTGGCGGCCGTCGGCCCGCGGCGGTCCGAGGTACAGGTTGAGGTTGATCTTCGCCGGCGCGAGCTCCCTCACAGCGCCTCCCACAACGCCGCAAGCTGCCCCGGAGCGAGCCGTTCGGCCCGCTCGTCGGGGGAGCGGCCGATCGCCACGAGCGCCGCGCGCACCCGCTCGCGGTCAGCCCCGATGCTGAGCGCCAGCGATCGCGCCATCGCCTTGCGCCGGTGCGCGAACGCTCCCTGGACGAAGCGCCGCAGCTCGAGCGGCGGGGCCGGCGCGAGCCGGGTCATGCCGATCAGCGCCGAGTCGACGTTCGGCACCGGGACGAACACGCTGCGCGCGATCGGCCGCAGCACGCGCACCTCGCAGGCGAGCTGGCACAACACGCTCGGCACCCCGTAGGTGCGGCTCCCCGGCGCCGCCGCCAGCCGCGCCCCGACGTCGCGCTGCACCATCGCCGCCCAGCGGGTCATCGAGTCCAGCTCCTCGACGGTCCGCAGGATCGCGGCGGCCGCGATCCCGTACGGCAGATTTGCGATCAGCTTGTTCGGCTGCGGCCGCAGCGCGCGGAGGTCGAGCGCCATCGCATCCGCGATGTGCAGCGTGGCGTTGGTGAACGGGTCGAGCGCGTCGCGCAGCGCCGGTTCCAGGTGGCGATCGATCTCGATCACGTGGACGTGGGCGACCCGCGCGGCGAGGTATTCCGAGAGCACCCCCAGGCCGCCGCCGATCTCCAGCACCACGTCGCCGTCGGCGAGCTCGCCGGCGCGCGCGATCACGCCGAGGAGGTTCGAGTCGATCAGGAAGTTCTGTCCGAGGTCGCGACGCGGGCGCACACCGAACTGGGCGAGCCGCCGCAGGCTTGGCTGGGTGACCGTGTTCACCACCCGAACAGCTCGGCCGCGTTGCGCTCGAGCGTCGCCTCGAGCTCGGCCTCCTCGACGCCGCGCAGCGCCGCCAGGAACCGCGCCGTCTCGACCACGGCGGCCGGCTCGTTCGGCTTGCCACGGCGCGATTGCGGCGCGAGGTACGGAGCGTCGGTCTCGACGAGCAGCCGCTGCGCCGGGACGAGCACGGCGGCGGCGGCCAGCTCGGCGGCCTTCGGGTAGGTGACGTTGCCGGCGAAGGAGATCCACCAGCCGGCCTCGACGCAGGCGGCCACGTGCTCGGGCATCGAGAAGCAGTGCAGGATCACCGCGAGTCCGCCGGCGCGCCGGCGCAGCAGCGCGATCGTGTCCTCGGCGGCGGACCGCGTGTGGATGACCAGCGGCTTGCCCGTCTCGCGCGCGAGCTCGATCTGCGCCTCGAAGGCGAGCACCTGGAGCTCGCGCGGCGCGCGGTCGCGGTAATAGTCGAGCCCGGTCTCGCCGATCGCCACGCAGCGCGGATGTGCGGCAAGCTCGCGCAGCAGCGCCTCGTCGAGCAGCTGCGCGCTGTTGGGGTGGCAGCCGATCGCCGCGTACACCGACGGGAAGCGCTCCGCCGCACGCAGCGCCGCTCGAGCGCTCTCCGGGTCGGTGCCGACCGTCAGCATCCGCACCACGCCGGCCGCCGTCGCCGCCGCCACCAGCTCGGTGTCCGGCGGCTCGCAGGCATCCAGGTGGGTGTGCGAATCGATCAAGCGGGCGCGGATGAGCCCTTCGGGAAGAGCGGTGCGAGCGCCGACACCCGCGTCCCCCAACCCTGCGCCGCGAAGGCTCGCGTGGTCCTCTCGCGACAGTCGAGCGCGTCCAGCAGTTGCGCGGTCTTCGAGGGCATGTACGGCAGCAATGCCACGGTGACGACCCGCAGGCCCTCCGCCAGTGAGGCCAACACGACGGCCAGCTCGGCGGCGCGAGCGGCGTCCTTGGCAAGCACCCACGGGGCGTTCTCCTCGACGTAGCGGTTCAGCCGCCGCACGCGCTGCCAGATCTCATCCAGCGCCGCCGACAGCTCGGCGCGTGACAGCAGCTCGTCGAGGCGCTCGAACAGCCCGGCAAACTCGGCGCGCAGCGCCGCCTCGGTCGCCACCGCGGGCACGATGGCGTCGCTGTAGCGCTCGAGCATGTTCAGCGTGCGGCTCGCGAGATTCCCGTATTCGTTGGCCAGCTCGGCGTCGTAGCGGGCCTGAAAGCCCTCCTGCGAGACGGCGCCGTCCTGGCCGAAGGTGACCTCGCGGAACAGGTAGTGGCGCAGCGCATCGGCGCCGTGGGACTCGATGATCGCGAACGGATCGAGCACGTTGCCGCGCGACTTGGACATCTTCGCGTCGTCGGGGCCGAGCAGGAAGCCGTGTACGAACAGCTGCTGCGGCGGCTCGAACCCGCCGGCCATCAGCAGCGCCGGCCAGTAGACGGCATGGAACTTCGAGATGTCCTTGCCGATCATCTGCAGCTGCGCCGGCCACAGGCGCAGCAGCGACTCGCCCGGGCGGGCATAGCCGAGCGCGGTGACGTAGTTGAGCAGCGCGTCGAACCAGACGTAGAAGACGTGGCCCGGCTCCCACGGCACGGTCACGCCCCACGACAGGGCCGCGCGCGAGAGCGAGACGTCGGTGAGCCCCTGCGCGACGAAGCTGCGTGTCTCGTTGAACGCGTGGGCCGGGATGACGAAATCGGGGCGTTCGGCGTAGAGCCGCTCCAGCGGCTCCTGGAACGCCGACAGGCGGAAGAACCAGGTCTCCTCGCGCTCGCGGGTCAGCTCGATCAGATGAATCGGGCAGCGGTTGCCCTCCGTGATCTCGGCGGCGGTCTTGAAGTCCGCGCACTGCGGGCAGTACCAGCCCTCGTAGAAGCCCTTGTACACGTATCCGTTGTCATGGACGCGCTGGAGGAACTCCTGCACGAGCCGCTTGTGCTCGGCGTCGGTGGTGCGGATGAAGAAGTCGTTGGAGAGCTCGAGCATCCCGGTCAGCGCACGGAAGCGCTCGGCGTTGCGATCGACGAGCTCTTGCGGCGACACGCCCTCAGCCGCCGCCGCGACCGTCACCGGCTCGCCGTGCTCGTCGGTGCCGGTGAGGAAGAACGTCTCCTCGCCGCGCGCCCGATGGTGGCGCGCGAGCACGTCGGCGGCGATCGAGGTGTAGGCGTGGCCGAGGTGCGGCGCCGCGTTGACGTAGTAGATCGGTGTCGTGATGTAGAAGGACATCGCCGAGAGAGGCTACGACAGCGCACGGTTGGGTGGCTCTGCTCGTGCGCGTCCGCCGCCGGCGCACCGCGGCGGGCCTCAGGGCGCGGGCTCGTCCGCGCTCTCGGTCAGCGCCCGGTACAGCCGGTTCGCCGGCACGCCCGTCAGCTCCGAGAGCGCCTTGGCCGCCGGACGTGGCCGCGCGCCGGCGTCAACGAGCGCGCGCAGGGCGGTGAGCGCTCGGTCCTGCGCGTCGGGCTGCGCGCCGGGCGCGGCCGCGGCGACGACGAGGACGACTTCGCCGCGCGGCGGTTCGCGCTGGTAGTGGGCGCCGATCTCCGAGGCCGGGCCGCGGCGCACCTCCTCGTGCAGCTTGGTCAGCTCCCGGCAGACCGCGACCGGCCGGCCGGGATCCTTCTCCGCCAGCAGCGCGAGGGTCGCCACAAGGCGCTGCGGCGACTCGAACGCGACGAGCGTTTCCGGCGTGCCGAGCAGCAGGCGCTCGAGCTCGGCCTTCTTGCGCGGCAGGAAACCGACGAACCGCCAGCGGTCGGCCGGCAGCCCCGAGGCGACGAGCGCCGCGAGCGCGGAGCTCGGTCCGGGCAGCACCTCGACCGAGAGCCCGGCGGCGATGCACGCCTGGACGAGGATGAAGCCGGGGTCCGAGACCAGCGGCATCCCGGCATCGGAGACCAGTGCGACGACCGCACCGGAGCGCATCCGGGCGACCAGCTCGGCGGCGCGCTCGCGCTCGTTGTGCTCGTGGTAGCTGACGAGCGCACCGGTGACCCCGTAACGGTCGAGCAGCTTGCGCGTGTGCCGGGTGTCCTCACAGGCGACGAGGTCGGCGGCGCGCAACGCCGCCAGGACACGCAGCGTCACGTCCTCGAGGTTGCCGATCGGGGTCGGGCAGACGACGAGCCGGCCGCTCACGCCGCGACCCTCCGCCCGACCGACTCGCGGGCGAACAGCGCTGCGCCGAGCATTCCCGCGTCGGCGCCGAAACGCGCGGCGCGGACCGCGACGTGCTCTGCCGGGAGCGCGAGCGCCCGCCGCGCGAGCACGCCGCGGGCGGGCTCGAGGATCAGCTCACCGGCGCCGGCGACGCCGCCACCGATCACCACGACGTCGGGGTTGAAGATGTTGACCAGCGAGGCCAGGCCGATTCCCAGCCACTCGCCGAGCGCCGTGAGCAGCGTCAGCGCGGCGGCGTCGCCGCCGCGCGCCAGCTCGCTGACCAGCGGACCGTCGATCTCGCGCCCGGCGGCGAACGCGCGCCCCAGCGCACCGGCGGGATCGGCCGCCGCGGCGGTGCGGGCGTCACGCGCCAGCGCGCTGCCGGAGACCAGCGCCTCGAGGCAGCCGCGACTCGGGCAGCCGGGCCCGCAGTCGGGCCCATCCGGCTCGACGATCATGTGACCGAGCTCGCCGGCCGCGCCCTGGGCGCCGCGAAAGAGCTCGCCGCCGATCATGATCGCGCCGCCGACGCCGGTGCCGAGCGTCAGCATCAGCGCCACCCGCTCGCCCCGCGCAGCGCCGGCGCGGTACTCGGCCAGCAGCGCGAGGTTGGCGTCGTTGTCAACGAAGACCGGCAGGCCGATCCGCTCGGCCATCAGCTCGGCGAACGCCAGCCCGGCGATCGGCAGATGGACCGAGGAGGCGGCCACCGCGTGCTCGTCGTCGATCAGGCAGGGGATCCCGAAGCCGACGGCATCGACCTCGCCCGCAACCGCGTCGCGAACCTCGGCGACCGCCGCGACGATTGCCTCGAGCAGCGCCGGAAGGTCGAGGCCGACCACGGCCCGGCGCACCCGATGGTGCACCACGAGCGTTGCGTCGATCGCGCCGGCGACGAGGTTGGTGCCACCCAGATCGACGCCGATGACGCATTCTCTCGGCACCTGCGCCACTATAGACGGCGCTCTCATGGCCGACGTTCTCGACCCAGAGCCCCCGCGCTACGAGCGCTACCGTGCCTCATTGCGGCGGCCCTGGAGGCGGCGGCTCGATGCGCAGGCGGGGCTCGAAGAGCTGCGCGCGCTGCACCGCGAGGCCGTGCCGGGCGGCCCGCGGCGCCTGCGACGGTGGCGGCGGCACCGGCCGCCGCGCCCGCGCTGGCTGCGGATCGTGCGCTGGGCGTTGGGCGCGCTGGCAGCCTGGATCGGGCTGTCGGTGATCCTCTTCGTGATCAGCGGCGCGACCGCTCAGGGCGTGCCGGCCTCGGTGTCGGGCGCGCTCGACGGCGGCGGGCTGCCGCTGCTGTCGGGGACGAACATCCTCGTGCTCGGGTCCGATGCGCGCCCGGTCGGCAGCAAGGAGCCGGGGGCCGACGTCGGCGGACCGAGCCGCTCGGACGTGATGATGCTGGTCCGCACCGGCGGCGGGCACTCGGCGAGGCTGTCGATTCCCCGTGACATGCTCGTCGACATCCCGGGGCACGGCATGGCCAAGATCAACGCGGCCTATGCCTACGGCGGGCCGGCGCTGGCGATCAGGACGGTGCGCGCATTCCTCGGAATCAAGGTCAACCACGTCGTGTTGATCAACTTCACCAACTTTCCCAAGCTGGTGGACGCGATGGGCGGCGTGGACTACACCGGCAGCTGCGTGGTCTCGTTCATCAGCGGCGGCTTTCGCAACGGCGGTTTCACGCTGCGGCTGCAGTCGGGCACCCACCACCTCGACGGTGCGCAGGCGCTGGCGCTGGCCCGCACGCGCGAGAACCATTGCAACCCGCGCGAGAACGACCTGACGCGCGAGTTGCGCCAGCAGAAGCTGTTGCTCGACATGAAGAGCCAGATGCTCTCGCTGTCGGGTTTCATCCGCATGCCGTGGATCGCCTGGGCGCTGCCGCAGACGATCGAGAGCGACATGAGCGGCCTGACGCTCGCCGGGGTGCTGGCCTCGCTCGAGCTGGACGGTAACGCCCACAACGCGCTGCTGACGCCGACCGGGACCGAGGTGCTCCCCGACGGGCAGCAGGTCCTGACGATCACGCAGGCCGCCAAGCAGGCCGACGTCGCCCGTTTCCTGAGCTCCTAGGGCAGGCGATCGCCCGGCCACCCCGGCGGGCGCGAGCCGGGCGCTACTCGGACGAACGCTTCGGCTTGGCCTTCTCCGTCGAGGACTTGGAGTCGCTGCCGGACGCGCCGTCGCTCTTGGCGGCCGTCGATTCGGTCGAGCTCGTCGTGCTCGATTCGGAGGAGCCGGATTCCGAAGAGCTCTTCTGCTCGCGCTGGCGCTTCTTGGTGCCGTAGTCGGTGTTGTAGAAACCGCTGCCCTTGAAGTGCACCGCCGGCGAGTGCATCACGCGCTCGACGGGGCGGCCGCAGACCTGACACTTTGTCAGCGGCGGGTCGTTGATGCCCTGACTGACCTCGAAGCTGTGTCCCTTCGTGCAGCGGTACTCGTAAGTCGGCATGGAGCCGGTGAGTATAGGCGGCCCGCCAGCGCCAACGACTAGCATCCGCGGCCGTGGACGACGTGGTCACGATGGAGAAGATCGTCTCGCTGTGCAAGCGACGCGGCTTCGTCTTCCCGAGCTCGGAGATCTACGGCGGCGTCGGTTCGACGTACGACTACGGACATTACGGCGTCCTGCTGAAGACGAACGTGAAGGGCGAGTGGTGGCGCTCGATGCTCCAGGAGCGCGACGACATCGTCGCGCTGGACTCGGCGATCCTGCAGCACCCGCGCACATGGGAGGCCTCCGGCCACCTCGCCAACTTCACCGATCCGCTGGTCGACTGCCGTGCCTGCAAGCAGCGCTTTCGCGCCGACCACCTCGAACAGCTCGCCTGCGGCCGCAAGCCCTCGATGCATCCGGGCGAGTTCCGCGACTGCGATCTCACCGAGGCCCGTGACTTCAACCTGATGTTCGAGACGACAATCGGCCCGGTCAGGGAGACGGGCTCGACGATCTATTTGCGACCGGAGACCGCACAGGGGATCTTCGTCAACTTCAAGGCGGTGGCGCAGTTCTCGCGCAAGAAGCCGCCGTTCGGCATCGCCCAGGTCGGCAAGTCGTTCCGCAACGAGATCACGCCGGGGAACTTCATCTTTCGGACCCGCGAGTTCGAGCAGATGGAGATGGAGTTCTTCGTGCCGCCGGACGACGCGTCGCAGTGGTTCGACTACTGGACGGCGGCGCGCCGCGACTGGTATCTGGGGCTCGGAGTCCGCGCGGATCACCTGAGGCTGCGCCCGCACGAGGCCGACGAGCTGTCGCACTACTCGTCGCAGACCAGCGACATCGAGTACCTGTTCCCGATCGGCTGGTCCGAGCTCGAGGGGATCGCCAACCGCGGCGACTTCGACCTCCGCCGCCACGCCGAGTACTCGGGCGAGACGCTCGAGTACTTCGACCAGCAGAGCGGCGAGCGCTATGTGCCGCATGTGATCGAACCCGCCGCCGGCGCCGACCGCGCGACGCTGGCGTTCCTCGTCGACGCCTACGACGAGGAGGACCTCGACGGCGAGACGCGGACCGTGCTGCGCCTGCATCCGCGCCTCGCGCCGGTCAAGGCGGCGATCCTGCCGCTGCTGCGCAAGGACGGCCAGCCGGAGCTCGCGCGCGAGGTGCACCAGGCGCTGCGCAGCGAGCTGCTCTCCGAATACGACGACGGCGGCTCGATCGGCCGCCGCTACCGCCGCCAGGACGAGATCGGCACACCGTGGTGCGTCACGATCGACCACGAAAGCGTCGAGAACCGCACGGTGACGGTACGCGAGCGCGACTCCCTCTCACAGGAACGGGTTGCCGTGGACGAGCTCGCGGCCGAGCTGCGGCAGCGGCTCGCGGCGCCCTGGAGCTCGCCCAAAGCCTCGCCGTAGCCGCGGGGCCCTACTCCCAGCGCGGAGGCTCGGGCGCGCCGCCCGACTTGCGCCGCCGCGGCACCCACCAGCCGCTGCGCCGCGGTGCGGTCTCGCCCGGCGCGGCCTCGCCGATCGCGGGCTCGGCACTCTCGGCCGCCGGCTCGGCGGCCGCCGGGATCTCCTCGGCCTGCGCCGCCGGCTCGACGGGCTGCTCGAGCGGCTCGGCGGCCGCCGCAGGCTCGGCGGACTCCGCCGGCTCGACGAACGCCTCGGGCTCAGCGGACGCCGCCGGCTCGACGAACACCTCGGGCTCAGCGGACGCCGCCGGCTCAACGAACACCTCGGGCTCAGCGGACGCCGCCGGCTCGACGAACACCTCGGGCTCAGCGGACGCCGCCGGCTCGACGAACGCCTCGGGCTCAGCGGACGCCGCCGGCTCGACGAACGTCTCGGGCTCAGCGGACGCCGCCGGCTCGACGCGCGCCTCGGGCTCAATCGACGCCGCCGGCTCAGCCAACGCCGTCGGCTCCGCGAACGCCGCCGGCTCAGTGTCCGCCTGCGGCTCCACGAACGCCGCCGCCTCGGCCGGGGCTTCCGGCGCGGCCGTCTCGACAGCGGCGGCGTGGTCGCTCTCGACGCTCGCCGACGGCGGCGAGGAGTCGCCGGCGGGCGGATCGTCAAAGACGGGATTCGGACGGGGCGGGTCGTCCGAGGCGACCGCTGGAACGTCGTACACCGGGTACTCGTAGGGCGAGGCCGGAGGCACGTAGGACGCGGTCTCGGACGCCGGCGCCTCGTAGGCCGGAGCTTCGACGGACGGCGCCTCGTAGAAGGGCGCCTCGTAGGACGGAGGCTCGACCGACGGTGCCGGATAGCTCGACTCGGCGCTCGGATAGCTCGACTCGGCGCTCGGATAGCTCGACTCGGCGCTGTCAAACGCCGGTGGCTCGGCGGTTTCGGCCGGTTCGGAGGTCTCCGCGGCGGCAAACGGGGCGTCGTAGCCCCGGGCCACGTCCTCGAACGTCGATGCCGGCGGCTCGTCGTCGCCGGCCGGGGCATCGTGCGCCGCGGCCGGAGCCTGCTCGAGCGCAGCCGGGGCCTCGTAGGTCACGGCCGGCCAGTCCTCGCCGGACGGAGCCGCCGGCGCCGCGGTGTCGTCGGCTGCAGCGGGAGCGTCGTAGGTCGCCGCCGGAGTGTCGTAGCCGTAGGCCGGAGCATCGGAGAGCGCGGCGGGGGCCGCGTCCGCCGGGGCGGAGGCACTGTCATCGGCGGGCGCTTCGCCGGTCGCAGCCGGGGCGTCGTAGCCCGGAGCCGCCGCCTCGTAACCCTGCGCCTGAGTGTCGTAGGCGCCGGGAGTGGCGCCGTAGGCCGAGGCCTCGCTGTCGTGGCCGCGAGCCATCGCGTCCTCGGTCGCGGTGTCGGTGCCGCCGGCGCCGGGGTACCGCGTCTCGTCGCCGGCGGCAGACGGGTCGTTGGCGATCGACACCGACCCGGCCGCTTCGGCGTCCGAGGTGGGTATCGACCACAGCTCGTCGTCGGGCGCCTCCGCGTCCGACTCCTCCTCCTCCTCGGTGGCGGGCCGGAACATCCCCGTCCCCTGCGGCTCGATCCCGGGGGCGACGGGCTCGGTCACCGAGTCGTACTCGAACTGCTCCTCGGGGCCGAACAGCGCGTCGAGCAGCCGGCTGCGCAGATCGTCCTTCGTCACCAGCGCGACGACGCCGCCGAGCGCCAGCACCTTCGCCACGCGCACCACGCGACGGTGCTTGTGCTGCTGCTCCCCGGCCGCCGACTCGGGCGACTCCTCCGAAGCCTGCATTCTCCGAGCCATTGCAGGCACTATAGCCACCCGGACGGCTGCCGAGGGCTCGCTGCCGGGACGCGACTCGACCATCCGTCGTGTTCGCGCGCGGGTGCGAAAGCGGGGCGCCGGTCCCGGCGAACGCCAACCGCCGGACCGGCGCGCGGCGACCGGCGCGGGCGAGCATCGAGAATCGGGCCGGCGCGCCCCGTGGTACGGGGCGGCGGGGGTGTGGCCCGCCGCCGCGGCGCCGCCCAGGCCCCGCCGCTTTGCGCCCACGCCGGGCACCGGCAGCCACCGCGCGAGCGCCGGCCCGCGCGGCCCGCGAGCTCAGATCTCGTAGACCTCGCCCTCGGCGGCGAGCTCGACCATTCGGCCAAACGCGGTCTCCGCCTGCGAGCGAAGCGCCGTCGGGTCGAGCTGGTCGGAGAAATGCGTGAGCACCAGCCGGCCGACCTCGGCGCGGCGCCCGATCGCACCGGCCTGCGCGGCCGTGAGGTGGCCGGCCGGCTCGTCGGGCGCGGCCTCCAGCATGGTCGACTCGATCAACAGCAGCGCGGCTCCGCGCGCGAACTCCGCGAGCTCGTCGTTGGGAGCGCAGTCAGCGCCGAAGATCAGCCGGCGGTCCTCGCCGGCGGCGGTCAGCTCGAGCGCATAGGTCGGAACGTAGTGCGGGACGAGCTGGAAGCGGATCCGCACCCCGTCGAGATCGAGGCCGTGTTCCGGGTCGTATTCCCGCAGCTCGAAGGCCTCCTCGACCAGCGACTCGCTGCCCCACGCCCCGCAGAGGCGGCGCAGGGCGAGCGCTGCGCCCGGCGGCGCGTGCAACGCGGGTCGACCGCTGCGCAGCGGCGGTCCGTAGGTGAGCGCGTAGGCGAACGGGACGAGGTCGAGCAGATGATCGGCATGCAGATGCGAGACGAGCACCGCATCGACGCCCTGGTACTCCGCGTGGCGGCGGAGCTTGGCGAAGACGCCGTTGCCGCAGTCGATCAGCAAGCGCAGCCCGCCGGCCTCGACCAGATAGCCGCTGCAGGCGCCGTCGCGGTCCTGCCAGGACGGGCTCTTGCCGAGGATCGTCAGACGCAAGACGGAGGCTTGCCCGGCTCGGCTACGCGTGCAGCGCGGCCTGCTCCTGGGCTGTCGGGAATGCCCACGCCGCGCGGGTCCGCCGGTCGGTGCGAAAGACGAAGCGCAGCTGCTGCGGCGGCCGCAGGCCCTCGGGATGATCGGGGCGGAACGTCGCACAGGGCTCCTGCTCGGGCAGCGCACAGAGCAGGTTGCGGCTGAAGAAGCAATCCTCACAAGTCGGTGTGCGTGTGGTGCTGCGACCCACGGCGACGTGTCCTTTCCAACCCTCGGTGTGCGACCGCTGGGATCAAAGCAAGCCCTGGCGACGGCCACAATCGGGCAGTTCGCAATACCCGCGAAAAACGTCCCCTCTGACATGAATTACCTGCAAACACGCGTACTTATTTCGATGCTGTCGTAAGCTTACGTCATACGCTTATATCAATCCTCGCAGTTTGCGAGACCGTGCCGGAAGCCACCGCTCGCAGTTTGCGAAGGCCGTTCCGGAGCGCCGCCGGGAGGTCCGCTCCGAACGCTGTCCGCAGCGCCCGCGCCTCTACAGTCCCATGGGTGCGAATCCTCATCACCGGCCCGAGCGGCGCCATCGGCGACGCGCTCGCCCGCTCGCTGGGCGCCGAGCATGAGCTGCGCGCGCTCGCCCGCGAGCCCGCCCGGGTCGCCGGCGAGCTGCCGGTCGAGGTGATCCGCGGCGACGCGCTGACCGGCGAGGGCCTGGAGACCGCGCTCGACGGCGTCGAGCTCGCCTACTACCTGATCCACTCGATGGAGCCCACCGCCGCGGACCCCGGCTTCGCGCAACGCGACCGGATCGCCGCGCGGCGCTTCGCCGCGGCGGCCTCGAGCGCCGGGGTCAGGCGGATCGTCTACCTCGGCGGGCTGCACCCCGACCGCGCCGTCGCGTCCGCCCACCTCGCGAGTCGTGGCGAGGTCGAGCGGATCCTGCTCGACGCCGTACCCGGGAGCGTCGCGCTGCGGGCGTCGCTGGTGATCGGCGCGCGGTCGCGCTCGTTTCGCGCGCTCGTGCGGCTGATCGAGCGCCTGCCCGTCGTCCCGCTGCCGCCGTGGCGGCGCTACCGGACCCAGCCGATCGACCAGCGCGACGCGATCGCCTACCTGATCGCCGCGGCCGCCGATCCGGCCGCCGGCGGGCGTGCATTCGACATCGGCGGCCCGGAGGTGCTCTCCTACGGCGTGATGATCGAGCGGATCACGGCGCTGCTGCTGCTGGCCCGCCCGACGGTGCGCGTGCCCGCCGGGCTGGGAGGGATCACGACCGCGCTCGCCGCGCGCGTCAGCGGAGCGCCGCACGAGCTGCTCGGGCCGCTGATGGGGAGCCTCGGCGGCGATCTGCTCGCCGACGACGCGCCGGCTCGGGCTGCCTTCGCGGTGCCGCTGCACGGATTCGACGCGGCGGTCGAGCACGCGCTTCGCGACTGGGAAGCGCTCGAGCCGCTGCGCGGGCGATGAGCGGCGTCCGCAGCTCGGTGGTGATCGCGGCACCGGCGGCGAGCGTCTGGGCCGTGGTGATGGATCCGCAGCGCTTCGCCGAATGGGTGACGATCCACCGCGAGCTGCGCGCCGTCTCGCCCGGCCCGCCGCGCGAAGGCTCGCGGATGGAACAGATCCTGCACGTGCGCGGGGCGGACATCCGCGTGCGCTGGCTGCTGGTCGAGTGCAACCCGCCGTGGCACGCGCGCTGGGAGGGCCGCGGTCCGGCGCGCGCCCAGGCGCACATCGAATACCGCCTGACGGCGATCGCCGAGGGCACGCGCTTCGATTATCAGAACGAGCTGCGGGCTCCGTTCGGCGCGGTCGGAGCGTTCGCCAGTCGCGCGGTGATCGGCGCGCTCGCACAGCGCGAGGCCGACCGGTCGCTGGCAGCGCTGCGCGAGCTGATCGAGCGTTCACCGGCCTGAGCGCGACGCCCGCGCGCGTGCGTCGATACTGTCCGCCGATGCGCCGGGCCCACGCACTGCTCCTCCCGTTCGCACTGCTCGCCCTGCTTGCGCTCACTCCGACGGCGTTCGCCGCGGCACCGGTGCCGACCGAGAGCTACACCACGCTGCTGCACCAGCTCGCCGCGAAGAAGGGTGAGCCGGACAGTGTGATCGCGGCAACCGTGGATAAGAAAAAGCACCACATCCGGGTCACCCTCGCCAACAACACGCGACCGCTCGTCTCCTATCCGCCCTCGCAGGACAAATTCCTGATCGACACGCTGCTGCGTCACCACATCAAACCGAAGTACACCGTGACGAAGAAGGCGGTGCACCATGTGCTCCGCTACATCGCGGCCGGTGTCGTCGCCGTGCTGCTGCTGATCGGCGCCGGCGTGTGGGTCTACACTCGCGGTCGCCCGCGGGAACCGGACCAGCGGGACGGTGACACGGAGTAGCTGCGTGCGACCGGCGCAAGTTTGCGCTCACGACAAACCACGTCGCCACCTCAGCTGTCATTATGTGTTGATCGCAACCTGCCTGCACCGTCAACGACCGATGCTGAACTGAGAGGGAATATCTGTGAGTGACTTTCTAAAGGCGAAGCGCGGAGAGATCGCCGCCCGCATGCGGGAGCTCGAGCCGCTCGTCGACGAGTACCGCCAGCTCGAGGCGGCGGCCGCGGCGCTCGCCGGCCTCCCCGGTGCGACGACGCGCACGGCGTCGCGCACCCCGCGGCGCGGGCGTACCCCGGCGCGCGCGGCAGCACGGACGCGCAAGCCCGCCAGCGCCGGCCGGCGCGGCCGCCCGCGCGGCTCCGGCACGCGCGCGCTCCAGACCCTCGAGCTCGTCAAGGCGAAGCCGGGGATCACGATCCCCGAGATCGCGACGCAGATGGGGATCAAGCAGAACTACCTCTACCGGGTCCTGCCGGGCCTCGAGAAGGACGGCAAGGTCGTCAAGCGCGACCGCGGCTGGCACGCCAAGGCCTGAGAGCGGCGCGCGACGGGCGGCCGCCGAGCGCGAGCTCGCCAGCCGCCCGCCCGCCGCTCGCCTGCCGCTAGGGAAGCAGCCCCAATTCGCGCACGGCGTCGCGCTCGTCGACGAGCTCGGCGGCGCTGGCGTCGATGCGCCCGCGCGCGAACTCGCCGATCGCAAGCCCCTCGACCACCGAGTAGGCACCGCCGGCGGTGCGCACGGGAACGCCGCAGATGATCCCCTCGGGCAGGCCGTAGGCGCCCTCCGAGGGCACCGCCATCGAGACCCATTCGCCCTCGGCGGTCCCCCCCAGCCAGTCGCGGACGTGATCGATCGCGGCGTTGGCCGCCGACGCCGCGCTCGAGGCGCCGCGCGCCTCGATGATCGCCGCGCCGCGCTTCTGCACGGTGGGAATGAACTCGTTCTCGAGCCACTGCTGGTCGGAGACGACCTCGGCGGCGGGGCGCCCGCCGACCTTCGCGTTGAAGATATCGGGGTACTGACTGGCCGAGTGGTTGCCCCAGACCGTCATGTTCGTCACCTCGCTGACTCCGACGCCGGCCCGCGCCGCCAGCTGGCCCACAGCCCGGTTGTGATCGAGTCGCATCATCGCGCTGAAGCGCTCGCGCGGAACATCCGGAGCGTGTGACATCGCAATCAGCGCGTTGGTGTTGGCCGGGTTGCCGACGACCAGCACCCTGACGTCGCTCGCCGCGTGGCCGTTGATCGCCTGACCCTGCGGCGCGAAGATGCCGCCGTTGGCCTCGAGCAGGTCGGCGCGCTCCATGCCCGGCCCGCGCGGGCGCGCCCCGACCAGCAACGCCACGTTGGCGCCGTCGAAGGCGACGGTCGGATCGTCGCTGATATCGATCGCTGAGAGCAGCGGAAAGGCACAGTCGTCGAGCTCCATCGCCGTGCCCTCGGCGGCCTTCAGCGCCGCCGAGATCTCGAGCAGGCGCAGCGCCACCGGCACGTCGGCGCCGAGCATCGCACCGCTCGCGATGCGAAACAGCAGCGCGTAGCCGATCTGGCCGGCCGCCCCGGTCACGGTGACGCGGACCGGCCCGCTCACGCGTTCAGCTCCTCGATCACCGCGTCGGCGAACTCCGCGGTGCCGACCGCGCTCGGATCGTCGCGGTGGGGCTTGAGGTCATAGGTGACCTTCTCGCCCTTGCGGATGACCGCCGCGATCGCCCGCTCCATCCGCGTCGCGGCGTCCTGCTCGCCGAGGTGCTCCAGCATGTACACGCCGGAGAGCATCAGCGCGGTCGGGTTGACCTTGTTGAGGCCCTTGTACTTCGGCGCCGAGCCGTGGGTCGCCTCGAACACCGCGGCGTGCGTGCCGATGTTCGCGCCGCCGGCGAAGCCGAGTCCGCCGACCATCCCGGCGCCGAGGTCCGAGACGATGTCCCCGAACAGGTTCGGCAGCACGAGCACGTCGTACTCCTCGGGCCGCGAGACGAGCTGGTTGCAGAGGTTGTCGACGATCCGGTCCTCGAACTCGATCTCCGGATGGCGCGCCGCCACCTCGCGCGCGACGGCGAGGAACAGGCCGTCGGAGAACTTCATGATGTTGGCCTTGTGCACGGCGGTCACCTTGCGGCGGCCGGTGCGCTTGGTGTAGTCGAAGGCGTACTCGACGATCCGCTCGGTGCCGAACACCGAGATCGGCCGGATCGAGATCCCGGAGTCCTCGCGCACCACCGAGCCCAGCTCGGCGAGCACCTCGCGCAGCCGCGCGTTCTCGGGCGTCCCGCGCTCGAACTCGATGCCGGCGTAGAGGTCCTCGGTGTTCTCGCGGACGATCACGATGTCGGTCTCGGGAAAACGTGTGCGCACCCCCTCGTAGGCCTTGCACGGCCGTACGCAGGCGTAGAGGTCGAGCTCCTTGCGCAGCAGCACGTTGACCGAGCGGAAGCCCGATCCGACGGGCGTCGTCGTCGGCCCCTTGATCCCCACCGCCGTCCGCTTGAGCGAGTCGAGCGTGGCCGCCGGGAACGGGTTGCCCGAGCGCTCGTACTCGTCGATCCCCGCCTGCTGCACGTCCCACTCGAATTCGACCCCGGTCGCCTCCAGCACCCGCCGGGTGGCCTCCGCGAGCTCCGGTCCGGTCCCGTCTCCGGGTATGAACGTCACTTCGTAGGCCACAGGCTTCCTTTCGCGTACACGGGGTCGGGTGGGCGATGCTATCGCTCCTCACCGTAGGATTGAGCTGTGCAGGGTTCCGGTTCGATCAAGCTCGGGCAGCTGTTCGGCATCCGCATCGGCGTCAGCCGGTGGTCGCTGCTCGTGCTGTTTTTCGTGATCTACGCGCTCAACGGCTACTTCTCCGGGATCCTGCCGAACCGGACCGAGGCGTTCATCGTCGCGGCCCTCGGGGCGCTGCTGTTCTTCGCCACGGTCGTCGCCCATGAGCTCGGCCACGCGCTCGTCGCCCGCCACCAGGGGATGGCGATCGAGGGCGTCGACCTGTGGGCGCTCGGCGGCTTCACGCGCACCCGCGGCGAGCCCCAGACGCCGGGCGCCGAGTTCCGGCTGTCGGCGGCCGGGCCCGCCGTCAATGCGCTGATCATCGCGATTTGCGTCCTCGCCGGCCTCGCCTTCGGCAGCTTCCGCCACTTCCTCGACGTCGCGCTGCTCGAGTCCGGGGTGCACGCCGCCGCGCCGCTGGTGCTGCTCGGCTGGCTCGCGCTGATCAACACCGTCCTGCTCGTCTTCAACCTGTTCCCGGCGTTCCCGCTCGACGGCGGGCGGATCGCCCGCGCGATCGTCTGGCGGATCACCGGCGACCCGAACCGCGCCACGCGCGCGTGCGCCCGCTTCGGGCAGGTGTTCGGCGTGCTCGTGATGGCCGGCGGGGTCGCGCTGGTCGTCGGCGGCAGCGGCGACGTCACCAGCGGCCTGTGGTTCGTGCTGATCGGGCTGTTTCTCACCCAGGCCGCCCGCCAGGCCTCAACGCAGGCCTCGGTCGGCGCGCTGATCCGCGACGTCACCGTCGCCGACATCATGGACCGGGCGCCCGTGACGGTGCCGTCGCAGACCACGCTGCTCGAGGCCGAGGAGCGCTACTTCCAGCACGACGACACGCCGTGGCTGGCGGTGACCGACGACGACGGCCGCTACCGCGGGCTGCTGCTGCACGAGCGCCTCGAGCACGAGCTGCGCGACGGTCGCCCGGCGCTCACCGCCGCCGAGATCAGCGTCGACTCGCCGCCCTGGCGGATCGACGCCTCGGCGACGCTGGAGGCTGCCCTGCGCTCCGACGGCCTGCGCCGGCTCGGCGCGATCGTCGCCGTCGATTCCGACGGCATCCTGCGCGGCGTGCTCACGCTGCCGCGCATTCGCCGGGCGATGAATCCGTCGGCTGCCCTATAGAGTCCCGCCGCAATCCCACCCCCGACGAGCCCACGGATCCATGCCTGAACACGACGTCCTGATCATCGGCGCCGGACTCGCCGGCCAGCGCGCCGCGCTGGCCGCGGCCCGTGAGGGCGTCTCGGTGGCGATCATGAGCAAGGTTCATCCCGTGCGCTCGCATTCGGTGGCGGCCGCCGGCGGGATCAACGCCGCGATCAGCCCGCAGGACGACTGGCGCTCGCACGCCTACGACACGGTCAAGGGATCGGACTACCTCGGCGATCAGGACGCGATCGAGGCGATGTGCCGGGAGGCGCCGGCCGAGGTGATGCACCTCGAGCACATCGGCGTGACCTTCCATCGCAACGAGGCGGGCGAGCTCGACCTGCGCCCGTTCGGCGGCGCGTCGATGAACCGCACGGCCTACGTCGCCGACATCACCGGCCAGGCGATGCTCCACGTCCTCTACGAGCAGCTGATGAAGCACTCCTCGACGGTCGAACGCCTCGAGGAGTGGTTCACCACCTCGCTGATCATCGACGACGAGGGCGCCTGCGTCGGGGCCGTCGCGCGCGATGTGCACAGCGGCCGGATGCAGACGTTCACCGCCAAGAACGTGATCCTGGCCACCGGCGGCTGCGGACAGGCCTACATCCCGACGACCAACGGGCTGATCGTGACCGGCGACGGGATGGCGCTGGCCCTGCGCGCGGGCGCGCCGCTGATGGACATGGAGATGGTGCAGTACCACCCGACGTGCCTGGTCGATCACGGCTTCCTGATCACCGAGGGGGCACGCGGCGAGGGCGCCCAGCTGCTCAACGCCGACGGCGAGCGCTTCATGGGCAAATACGCGCCCAACAAGCTCGAGCTGGCGTCACGTGACGTCGTCTCACGCGCCGAGCAGACCGAGATCAACGAGGGCCGCGGCGTCGGACCGGGCAAGGCCGGGGTCTATCTCGACATCACCGTGGTCCCGCGCAAGCGCACGCTTGAGGCGCTGCGCGAGATCGTCAACATCGGCCGGGACTTCGCCGGGGTCGACATCACGCGCGAGCCGATCGTCATCCGGCCCGGGCAGCACTACATCATGGGCGGCGTCAAGACCGACATCGACGGCTGCACCCCGCTCGCCGGGCTCTATGCCGCCGGCGAGGTGGCGTGCGTCTCGGTCCACGGCGGCAACCGGCTCGGCGCCAACTCGCTGCTCGACACGCTGATCTTCGGCCGCCGCGCGGGCGAACACGCCGCGGCACGCGCCAAGCAGATGGCGATGCCGCGCGTCTCGGACGCCCGGCTGCGCGAGGACACGGCGATGATCGCGTCGATCATCGCCCGCGATCACGGCGGCCGGCGGATTTCCGAGATCAAGCACGAGCTGGGCGAGACGATGAACCGCCACTGCGCCGTGTTCCGCGACGAGAGCGGCCTGCTGGAGGCGCACGAGATCGTCGGCCGGCTCAAGGAGGAGGCGCAGCGCGCCTACGTCGACGATCGCGGAACGGTCTTCAACCAGGACGTGCTCGGAGCGATCGAGCTCACCTACATGCTCGACTGCGCCGAGGCGATCGTCATCGCCGCGATCGAGCGCAAGGAGTCGCGCGGCGCGCAGTTCCGCACCGACTACCCGGAGCGCAACGACGCGGACTGGCTCAAGCACATCGAGATCAGCCTCAACGGGGGCGCCGCGCCGGCGGTCTCCTACTCCCCGGTGACGATCACCCAGTGGCAGCCCGAGGAGCGGAAGTACTAGTGCCCCACCGCCACCCCCGGAAGGACGGCCGATGAGCGAGTTCACCCTCCGCCTGCGCCGCTACGACCCGGAGTCGGGCGAGCCGCCCTACTGGGACGAGCACACGATCGAGCTCGACCCGCACCGCTCGGTGCTCGAGGGGATCCTCCAGGCCAGGGCACGCTTCGACGGCTCGATCGGGATCCGCTGCTCCTGCCGCGCCGCGATCTGCGGCTCCTGCGGCGTGCGCATCAACGGCCAGCCCGCGCTCGCCTGCCACACCCACCTCGACGCCGCGCTCGAGCGCTCGAGCGACGGCACGATCGAGGTCGAGCCGATGGGCAACATGCCGGTGATCAAGGACCTGATCGTCGACATGGACGCCGTGCACTGGAAGAAGATCCAGTCGGTCACGCCGTGGCTTCTGGCGCGCGAGCCGGTCCCCGAGCGCGAGTACCTGGTCGACCGCGAGGCGATGGTCGACGTGACGCAGTCGATGGCCTGCATCCAGTGCGGCGCCTGCGTCTCCGACTGCCTGGCGATGGAGGTCGACCCCGACTTCACCGGTCCCGCCGCGCTGGCCAAGGCCTACCGCTTCGTCGGCGACCCGCGCGACGCCGAGCACTCCGAACGGCTAACCGCGCTCGCCGAGAACGAGCACGGGCTTTACACCTGCACGCACTGCTTCAAGTGCGTCGACGCCTGCCCGAAGGGCGTCAACCCGATGGGTCAGATCATGCGCCTGCGCCGGATCGCCGGCACCGACCACCACATCGAGGACCGCAACAACGGCTCCCGCCACGAGCACGCCTTCGTCAAGAACATCCGCCGCAACGGCCTGCTGCACGAGGCCGACCTGCTGCCGGACTCCTACGGCGGCAAGTTCAATCCGCGCGCCGTGCCCGAGCTGATCGCCTCGCTGCCGGTCGCCCTGCGCGGCGTGCTGCGCGGCAAGATCACCCCGGCCAAGGCGCTGCTGCACCCGCACAAGGCCTCGAAGGAGCTGCGCGCGATCTTCGAGAAGATCGAGAGCAAGCCGGCGCGCTACGAGCTGAACCTCTACGTCAGCGGCACCGACGAGGACGACGAGCCGGCGGCCGCCGGCGCCGAGGCGCAGGCATGAAGGTCGCCTACTGGCCCGGCTGCGTGAGCCGCGGATTCACGCCGGAGCTGCACGGGGCGATGGCCGCCGTCGCGCCGCTGCTCGACATCGAGCTGCTCGAGCTCGACCGCGCCAACTGCTGCGGCGCCGGCGTGATCGCCGAGCACAACCAGGAGCTCGCCGACACGCTCAACGCCCGCACCTTCGCGATGGCCCAGCGGACCGAGGGGGAGCTGATGATGAACATCTGCTCGACCTGCCAGGGCGCGCAGACCGAGTGCCAGGAGCGCCTCGACTCAAGCGCCGCCTACCGCACCCAGATCAACGGCACGCTGTCCTCCGAGGGCCTGCGCTACGAGCCGGGGATCACCAACAAGAACTTCCTCTGGCTGCTGGTCGAGGAGATCGGCCTCGACACGCTGCGCCGCAAGGTCACGCGCCCCTTGACCAACCTGCGGGTCGGCCCGTTCTACGGCTGCTACATCGTGCGCCCCGCCGAGCGCCTGGGCATCGACCACGAGCACCCGCGCCAGCGCTACCTCGAGCAGGTCATCGACACGCTCGGCGGCAGCGTGATCGACTACGCCGGCTCGCACAAGTGCTGCGGCTTCCCGATCATCACGATGAACAAGACGGCCTCGCTCAAACAGGCCGGCCGCCACCTCGGCGACGCGGTCGACGCGCAGGCGGACTGCGTCGTCACGCCCTGCCCGCTGTGCCACCTCAACCTCGACCTGCAACAGCCGCTGGCCGAGGCGGTCGTCGGGCGCGAGCTGAAGATGCCGGTGCTGCACCTGCCCCAGCTGGTCGGCCTCGCGCTCGGCCTCTCGCCCAAGCAGCTCGGCTTCGGGCGCCACATCGTCAGGCCGACGTCGGTGATCGACTGGAGCGAGAGCGTGGTCGCCGGAGCGGCCGCCTAGCCGCCGCTACGCCGTGGCCGTGGCCCGGCGGCCTGCGAGCAGCCCACGCTCGACGAGCAGCTCGGCGATCTGCACGGCGTTCAGCGCGGCGCCCTTGAGCAGGTTGTCGCCGACGACGAACAGGTTCAGCGCGTGGGGGTCGGCGAGGTCGGGGCGGATCCGCCCGACCGCGACCTCGTCGCGGCCGGCGTAGTGCACGGGGGTCGGCAGCTCGTCGAGCACGATCCCCGGGAACGCCTCGAGCGCCGCGATCGCGGCGCCGTGCTCGGGCGGGCGCTCGAAGCTCGCCCGCAGCTCGACGCAGTGGCCGACCATCACCGGCACGCGCACGCAGGTCGGGCTGACCCGCAGCCCCCCCAGCCCGAGGATCTTGCGCGACTCGTTGACGAGCTTGAGCTCCTCGTCGCTGTAGCCGTCGCCGGCCTCCGAGCCGAGCCAGGGGACGACGTTGTAGGCCAGCGGCGCCGCGTGGATCGAGTGCTCGATCGCGGCGATCGCGGCCGCGCCGTCGCCGACCAGCCGCTCGCGGGCGGCGTGCACCAGCGGCATCTGCGCGGCCAGCTCGTCCATCCCCTTCTGGCCGGCGCCGCCGGCGGCCTGGAAGCTCGTCGCGACGATCTCGCGCAGGCCGAACGCGTCGTGCAGCGCCTTGAGCGGCAGCATGATGATCATCGTCGTGCAGTTCGGGTTGGCGACGATCCCCCGCTCGATGCCGGCGAGCGCCGCCGGGTTGACCTCGCTGACCACGAGCGGCACCTGCGGGTCCATCCGCCAGGCACTCGAGTTGTCGACGACGACCGCGCCGGCCGCCGCGAAGCGCGGCGCCCACTCGCGCGAGGTGGCGCCGCCGGCCGAGAACAGCGCCAGGTCGAAGCCGGCGATCGTCTCGTCATCGAGCGCCACGACGGTCCCGACGCCGGGCAGCTCGCGCCCGGCCGAGCGCGCCGAGGCGAACGGCACGATCTCGCTCGCGCCAAAGCGGCGCGCCGCGAGCACCTCGAGCATGATCTGGCCGACCGCGCCGGTCGCCCCGACGACCGCGACCCGCGGAGCGGCGCTCATCGCGGGTCTCCGAACGGGTCCTCGGCCTTGATCGTGTCGGCGCCGGCGAGGCCGAACGCCGAGTGCAGCCCGCGCACCGCCTCCGGCACGCGGTCGCCGGCGATCACGCAGGAGATCTTGATCGGCGAGGTCGAGATCATCTCGATGTTGATCCCCGCATCGCCGAGCACCGTGAAGACCGTCGCCGCCACGCCCGGGTGGCTGCGCATCCCGGCGCCGACGATCGACACCTTGCCCATCGACTCCTCGGCCGCGACGTGCTCGATGCCCAGC
>CAWHZJ010000017.1:0-124027 GCA_963833765.1 uncultured Solirubrobacterales bacterium
GGAGCTTGCTTGTGCGGCGGTGTGGAATACGAGGTCCAGGACCCGGAGGCGCTCGGGTACTGTCACTGCACGCGCTGCCAGCGGTGGACCGGCTCGAGCCTGGCCGGTGTGGTCGTGGCCAAGGAGAACTTCAAGTTCACCAAGGGTGAGGACCTCGTCAAGCGCTACGAGAGCGAGTTCGCTCCCCGTAACTTCTGCAGCAACTGCGGATCCAGCCTCTACGACGACCTCGGCGAGAAGTACTTCGTGGCCGCAGGGCTGATGCGCGAGCTCGACCTCGATCCGAGCTTCCACCTCCAGGTCGCGTACAAGGCCAGTTGGCACGAGATCGGCGGCGACGCACCGCAGTTCGCCGAGAACGGCTGACGACAGTCCGGATCAGCATCGTCGCGGCGGTGGGCCAAGCCGTGGCAGCACGCTACCTTCGCGGCGACTCAATCGACGCGGCGCCGCTCGCGGAGGCCAGCGGGCTTCCCGCGGGGGTTCGGCGCGGGGCGTAAGCTCGCCCACGATGCCGACCAGGACGCCGCTGCTCGCTGTCGTGCTCGGGGCGGCCGTCCTGCTCGGCTCGATCGCGAGCAGGGCGGGAGGGGATACGACGCGACAGCCGCCGGCAAACGCCGCGGTTCTGATCCAGTTGCAAAGCATCCTGCTGAACCAGGCGGCACTCGACGGCGATCCGACTCCCACGCGCACGCTCGCCGTCGCGGCGAGCTCACACGCCGCTGAAGACCTGCTCGCGCCGGGCTCGCACGACGGTCTCGCTGCGGTGCCTGCCTACCTCCTGTGCGCAAAAGGCCACTTCGACCTGAACGGCGGCTCGCTACCACCAGGGTTCCACGCAACCGGCACGGCCCCGACGACCCTGTGCCTCGTCGTCTTGGCGCAGGGGCTGGCCGTGACCAGGGGGAGTCTCCGTGAGCACTATCCGCTGCTTCGCACGCTCGGGACGGTGCAGGATCTCAACGTGCAGCCGGTATTGACCGCCGCGGCGCTGGCGCAGCTTCGAATCGTGCTGCTGACGCAGGCGCACGGCACCGGCGATCCGCACCCGACGCATCTGCGGATGGTCGCGACCACCTACGGTGCGGCGCTCAGCGTCCTGGCTCCCAACCAGGGCGTCGACGCCGACACGACGCCGGTGTTCGTGCTGGTCGCCTCCGGCCATTTTCGCAGCCCGTTCGACCTCCCCCCAACAGTGGGCCGGCCCCGCCCGGCGCCCCGGCCGGTGGGCACGCTCTGGGTGATCGTGGCCGCGACCGGAGGGGGGCTGCTGTCCGACGGAGGATCGGCGCGCGCCCCCGATCTCGGCCAGCTGGGGAGCGTGCAGCCGCTCTGACCGCGGGCAGGGGTTGGGCGTCCGGTGTATGGCGGGCGCCGGCGAACCATCCCCGATTACGCCATCTCGCCGGCACAAGCGAGTAGGGTGTTGCGTGGACGGTCGCTGACCAAGCCGACCAGCCGTCGCTGCCGCTGACCGTTGGCGTCGCTGCGACTTGCCGATTCGATCGACCTCCGCCCGCGTGGATCCCTGTCGGGGTTCGCGACCCCGACGAGCATCGCTCGGAGGGACTGCAGGGCCAACAGGAGGTTCCCACCCGTGTTCAAAGCCGGCCCGCACGGCCTGCTTCGCCGGCCGAAAGGGATGCTCGGCCGACCACGGCGGGCGTGCCGCTCTGGCTGCTCACGGGCCGACTGATCCTGCGGCCGAGCGGCCGCCTCACCACCGCGCCCGTTTCGCCGCCCATTCGATTCGCAACAGGAGGGTTCATGACCAACAAGAACTTCGACACGCTGATGGGTCGGGTCAAGGAAGCCGTCGGCGCGCTCAGCGGAAACAAGCGCCTGAAGGACGAGGGGCGCGTCGACCAAGCGAAGGGCTCGGTCAAGAACGCCGTCGACAAGGTTGCCGACGTACTCACCGATCAACCCGCCGACCACACCCAGAACTAGCTATGCGCGGGCCGACTCAGCCGGGCCTTGGGAGGTGACCATGCTCACGATCCTGCTCATCGTCATCGCAGTCCTGCTGCTCAGCGGCTTCGGCTTCGGCCGTCGTCGCGGCCGTCGCGGCCTGTAGGGCGGGGAACCGGCCGTGGCGGGCTAGGGGACGAGCTCCTCGACGACTTCGTAGGAGCCGTCGAGGAGCACCTCGTGGACGTGCTCCTGCACTCTGCCGACCTGCGATTGGCGGCCGAGACGCGACTGCGCCTCGCGGAGCTCGTCGAGCGAGCCGTCGAACAGCCCAAACGAGATCACGACATCGGGGTCTGCGACATCGCGTGCGTGGTAGATGTGCGTCCAGCCACGGAGCTCGTCCCCGCTCGCGCGCGGGTCCCAGGCCGCCCTGAACGCGTCGTAGGCTCCGCCCTTGAGGCGGCGGGCCGTGAACGTGCAGATCATCTCGCCTCCAGTCGTGGTCGCGGTCGCACCCTCACGAAAGGATACGAGCATGCCGCGTCGACGAGCGCCAAACTGTGGCTTCGTTGGGCGCTGTTGTAGGGCGCCCGGCCGGTGGACGCTAGGCGATCTTGAACGTGTGCTTGGCGGGGGAGGCGTTGACCCCGCCCGGCCCGACGGCCCGCACGTAGACGATGTAGCTCCCGGCCTTCAGGCCCCTGAACGTCTTCGTCGAGCCGCAGCGCGAGTACCTGGGCGACGGCGTCCGCGCGCCCTTGCGGCTCGGCACGCGAACCAGCGCACAGCGGAACCCCGTCGCAACGCCCTTCGCCGTGAAGTGGAATCGGGCGCTACGGAGTCTCGCGCTGATCTGCTCGACCACCAGTCGCGGGATCGGCACGGTGGCGCCCGCAGCGAGCGCCCCGCGCACGACAGCGGTCGCGTTCGAAGTCGCCGGAGCACTCGTCCCGGCGGCATTGCTGGCGGTCTCGACGACACGGATCGTCGAGCCGACATCCCCGGCGGCCAGCGTGTAGCCCCGGCCGGTCGCGCCGCCGATCGCGTGACAGCTGGCGCCCGTGCTGTTGCACCGCTCCCACTGGTAGGCGAATCCGGTCGGGCTGGCGGACCAGACCCCATGGGACTCGGCCAATGCCTTTCCCTGCGCCGCGGTACCAGAGACCGACGGTGGTGCGCTGCTGGTGGGAACGAGCACGGCCACCGGGCCGACGATCACGATCGGGGTCGTCGCCGAGACGGTCGCCGTTGGCGCCGAGACGGACGCGACGCCCAACCCGGCCGCGTTGCTGGCGGTCTCCGAGACGCGCAGCGTGTGCCCGAGATCCGTCGCCGTCACGAGGTAGGTCGGTCCGGTCGCGCCGGCGATCGCCAGGCAGCTGTTCCCGGCGCTGTCGCAGTCCTCCCACTGATAGGAGTAGCCCGTCGGGCCGTTGGTCCATGAACCGTGAACGTCGGTAAGTGTCTGCCCCTGACTGGCGCCGCCCGCGATGATCGGCGGCGAGAGGGCAACCGGCGGGGGCGGGCCGACGATGGCGGTGGCCACCGAGGCGGCCGGGCTTCCCAGGCCGGTCGAGTTCCTCGCGGTCTCGACCACGCGGATCGTCGAGCCGCGGTCGATGGCGCCGAGCAGATAGGTCTGACCGGTCGCGCCCGCCATCGGCGAGCAGTTGTTGCCAAAGCTGTCGCAGTCCTCCCACTGGTAGGTGTAGCTCGTCGGGCTGTTCGACCACGAACCGTGGCTCTCGGTCAGCGTCTGACCCTGACTCGCGTTGCCCGAGACCGTTGGCGCAGACAGAGCGCCCGGCACCGGCGGCGGGGGAGGCGGCGGCGACACGCCGCTCGGCAGCACGTCGAGCAGCGACTCGAGCATGGAGTCCATCGACCCCGCGTTGGTCAGCTTCAGGTAGAACTGGTTACCGCCGCCGAGGGTGAACGCATTGGCGCCGTTGCCCGCGTTGACGACGTTCTGTCCGGGTCCGACCTCGGTCAGCAGCGCGTCACCCGGGCGCACCGCGTGGTAGACGGCCGTGGGGTCGTAGAGGGTGAGCCCGTTGCCCGCCCCCGCGTAGGCGTCGAAGGCCGCGCGCACCGGCGAGCTCAGCGGCTGCGCGCTATCCATCGTGCTGCCGGCGAACACGTCGTTGCCGACCTCGATCCCCGAGTAGACGACCTTCGTCGGCCAGTTCGCCGCGACGTCCGCGGCGGCGGCCGGGTTGCCCGCGAGATTGTTCTCGCCGGCGTAGCTCGGGTAGCCGCCGCCCATCACGACGAGCTCCTTGACCTTCGCGGCGATCAGGTCATGACCGTCGAGCGCGCTGATCCCGTCTGGCGGCGAGTTCAGCAGCGCCGCGAGGTTCTCCTCGTATCCGATCTCGGCGATCGCCACGCTCCCGTTCGCCTGCCCGGCCAGCGCCTGGCGCAGCACGCTGACCGCGCTGGCGGGCTGCGGCGTCGAGGACGAGGCGAGCGCCGCGCACGGCGTGATGAAGTCCGGGCTCCCGACCTGCGTCCCGTTGTCGGGCATGTCGGCGCCGATCGGCACGCTTGCCGAGTTGTAGAACTGCGCGATCGCTGCTGCGCACTTCCAGGTGTTGACGGCGACCGAGGGGCGATCGGTCCGCGTGTTCAGGGTGATCGCGATGACCTGATCCTCGCCCTTGATCTGCAGCGCGAAGGCGGTGGCCAGAGCGGCGACGTCGTCGGCGTTGCTCCACAGGTCCGAATCGATGATCAGCGGCGTGCCTCCGGCCGCATCGGCGCGCGGCGGCGAGGCGAGCGGCAGGGACGCGACCCACAGCGCCCCGAGCAACAGGGCAATGCGGCGCAGCCCGAAGCGTCGGAGCCGCGATCCAGCCAACGTACCGATGTGACCCACGACCACCCTTTTCCACAAAGACCCGCCGGTGTGTGGCAACTTGCCGCACCCGACCGCGCACAACCCATCAGCAGGCGCAACCGAGCATAGGCTGGCTGGGCGACGCCTGCCTCGGGGAATCTCTACCCAGGAGGTCCGCCCAAACCCGCCCGCTCGCCGTCGCCCTCCCCCGCGGTCGGTTGCGTCTCGAGGCTCCGGAGCGGGGGTGGCGGAACGTCGAGCGGTGGGATGCTCACGTCGCGAGAGGCGACCGGCGACGATCGTCAAGGCGGCGTTCTACCCGCGATGGGTCGGAAAAATCCCCCCTGGCGCTCGCCGCGGCGCTCCGATACTCCAGACGTGCCCATAGAGCGCGTTGTTGACAAGCAGCAGGCCGACGCGGACCGAATCGCCCGGCGCATGCTGGACTACGGGGAGGCGCGCCCCGCAGCAGCGAATGGCGCGGAGCCCACGTCGTCGAGTCGGCCCGCGCTCGCTGAGCGGCCCCCGGCGCCGCGGGTAAGCGTGCGGTTGGCGCTAGCCGCGTGGTGGACCATCGCCGTCGCCCGTCTCGTGCTGCTGCTGAGCCCGTCCTCGAGACGTTCGCGCCCGGCCGATGGCTCGCGGGGATCGCGCCCGAGCGGGCCCACGGCCTCCGTGAGCCTCGCGGGCCTTTCTGAGGCCAGAGCGGGCTTTCCAGCGCCACCCAGCGTCGATACAACCGGCCCCTGAAGGCGCGCTGACGCTTCGTCGGCGCGCGATTCGAGCGCTCGCCGGCTCGCCGGTTGATGCCAACGGCCCCGAGATCGGGGCCGTTTCGTCGTCTCGCACCGGCGACGGCGCTCAAGCGACGGAACTCAAGCCATCCACGGTGGCTGCCGATGAACCCGAACATGGCTCCCACTGCCCGGCGTCGGCCTCTCCGCTGCGAGGACGGCTTCACGTTGATCGAGCTGCTGGTCGTGATCCTGATCATCGGCATCCTTGCCGCGATCGCGATCCCGTCGTTTTTGAACCAGAAGAGCAAGGCGTCTGACGCCGCGGCGAAGGAGCTTGCCCACGCTGCGCAGGTCGCTGCTGAGAACATCGCGACGGATAACGCCGGCAGCTATGCGCTCGTGACCCCGGCGCTGCTGAACACCTATGAGTCGACGATCCAGGTCGGATCGACGCCCGCCGGTAACGCCTACATCCAGAATGTCAACGGCCCGCTTGGCGCCGTCGGCACGGCCACCGGTTACACGGTGACGGCGACCTCGACGACCGGTGACACCTACAGCATCATCCGTGCCGCGAACGGCACGATCACCCGCAGCTGCGCGGATTCGGGCTCCAGTACGGGGTGCCCCAGCTCCCACAGCTGGTAGCGGCGCCCCGCCGGCCGGAGCGGCCTCGCAGCTCGCGTCACCTCGCCGGCGCGCCGGACGCCGACGCTAGACTCGCTGTCATGGGCGAGCTCAAGCAACGCCCGGCACGGATCTCGCCGACGCCGGCGCCGATGCCCGCACGCCGGTTCACGGTGGCGAGCGTTCGTGCGTGCGACTGACCGCTCGCACGCGCATCGCGCGATCAGCGGCCGTCGCGGCCGTCGCGCTGCTGCTGCTCGCCGTCTCGGTGGGCCGCGGTCACGCGGCGCCTGAGCCCGTCGGTCGCCCCGGAACCTGGCATCTGATCTTCGACGACGAGTTCGGCGGATCTCGCCTCGACACCTCGAAGTGGTCGACCGGTTGGTACGGGTCGGGTATCACGGGGCCGGTCAACCCGGGCGAGGCGCAATGCTATGACCCGGCACAGGTCACCGTCGGGCAGGGTGAGCTCGACGTGCAGCTGGTCTCTAGAACCGTGCGCTGCAGCAGCGGTTCCGGCGAGATCACGCGGCCCTACGTTTCGGGGATCGTCACGACCAACGGCAAGTTCGCGTTCACCCACGGGTATCTCGAGGCGCGGGTGTGGATGCCGGGGACGCGCTCGATCGCGGACTGGCCGGCCGTCTGGGCCGTCGGCCACAATTGGCCGAGCGGCGGCGAGCTGGACGTCGTCGAGGGCCTCGGCGGCCAGGCGTGCTGGCACTTTCATGATCCGTCGGGCGCCCCCGGGGGGTGCTCGCGCAGGAGGTTCACGGGCGGCTGGCACACCTTCGGAGCAAACTGGCGCAACGGCGTCGTGACCTGGTATTACGACGGAACCAGAGTCGGATCGATCAGCTCGGGAATCACGAGCGATCCGATGTACCTCGTGCTCGGGCTGGACGTGCGTGACGCGAGCTACGGCGGTCCGATCCTGGTACCGGAGACGCTTCGGATCGACTATGTGCGCGTCTGGCAGCACTGAACGCGCCGGCGCGCGCCGGCGCACGCGGAGCGGATCGAGCGTGAACCCGGGCTGGCGCGGCCTCGGGCGGTCGCCGGATGTCGCGGCGCCGCCGGGGCCGGCCCGCCGGTGAGCGAAGCGAGTCTGCCGGCCACGCCGGCGGACGGTGGCCTCGCCACGACCGCTGCGAACGAACCAGATCAGCGTGCACCGACGCGAGCCGTGTGGATCCCGCTGGGCATCGTCTACGTCGCCTGGGGTTCGACCTATCTCGGGATTCGCGTCATGGATCGCACGATCCCGCCGCTGCTGGGCGCCGGCGTTCGCTTTGTCGCCGCCGGGCTGGTGATGTTCGTCGCGCTCGCCGCGTGGCGCGGCCGCCTGCCACGCCTGGCAGCTCGCGAACTCGCCTCGCTCGCGGTGGTCAGCGTGCTGCTGCTCACGGCGGGCAACGGCGGGGTCACGTACGCCGAGCGCCACGTTCCGTCGGGCCTCGCGGCGCTGCTGGTCGCCTCGATGCCCCTGTGGATCCTCGTGATCCGGACGCTCGCCGGTGATCGCCCGCGGCGCGCCACCCTCGGCGGGCTCGCGATCGGCTTCGTCGGCGTCGGCCTGCTCGTGCTACGCGGCGGCCAGCAGCAGGGCGTCAGCGTTCCGCACATGCTGTTCGTGGTCGGTTCCGCGCTGTGCTGGGCACTCGGTTCGTGGCTCGCGGGCCGCCTGCCGATGCCGTCAGACGTGACGGCCGGCACGGCAATCGAGATGCTGATCGGCGGAGTCGTCCTGATCGCGCTCAGCCCGCTCTCAGGCGAGCACTGGAGTGCGCTAACCGCACACGCCTCCGCCGATTCACTGCTGGCGCTCGGCTATCTCGCGCTGTTCGGCTCGATCCTGGCCTTCACCGCCTACGTCTGGCTGCTCCAGCACGCGCCGATCTCGCAGATCTCCACCTACGCCTACGTCAACCCGGTCGTCGCGGTGGCGCTCGGAGCCGTCGTGCTCGGTGAGCGCATCACGGCCATCACTCTGGTCGGTGGCGCCATCATCGTCGTCGCGGTGGCGGTCGTTATCCGCGCCGAGTCCCGGAGGTCACGCGCGCCCGCTCAGCGCGGACGACCCTCCTGATGGCGCTCGAGCCCGTCGTCGGGGATCGGCTCCCAGGCCGCGGCGTAGGCGACGAACGTTCGCCAGCTCGGGCGCACGCCGGGATCCCCGTCGAACGCCGCCATGCGGATGCTCATCTGCGAGGCGTCGTCGGGGTTGCGGCTGAACAGATGCGAGCCGCAGCGGGCGCAGAAGCATTTCTCGAAGCCCCCGTCCGGGTGCCGCCAGGCGGCGAGGCTGTCCTCGCCGGCGGTCAGGCGAAAGCTGCGCCCGTCGATGCGAGCCTGCGCCGAGGATGCCGTTCCGGTCCGTCGCTGGCAGCGGGTGCAGTGGCAGTATCCGGCCTGCGTCGGAGGCTCGCCGAGCTCAAAGCGAACGGCGCCACACAGACAGCCGCCACGCATCGGATCGCCGATCGCCATGGCCTGAGTATCGCGCGTCGCCGCGACGGGCGCGCCCTGGCGGAGCTGCCGCCGGCGTACGCGGTTGCGTAGGCTTGCGACTGTGGGTGCGACTGGGGCCACTCCGTCACGACCGCCGTGCGCAGCGGGCGCGCGGCGCTGAGCGCCGCGGGGATGCTGCTCTACGACTCGCCGGTGTCGGGCAACTGCTACAAGGTCCGGCTGCTGTTCGCCCACCTCGGGCTGTCCTACGAGCGGCAGGAGTGCAGCGTCGTCGATCGCTCGAACCGCTCCGAGATCCTCCGCGAGCTGAACCCGGCGCTGCGCGTGCCGACGCTGATCCTCGACGACGGCCGCCCGCTCGCCGAGTCGCACGCGATCATCTGGTACTTCGCCGAGGGCTCGCCGTACATTCCCGACGAGCGCTTCGAGCGCGCAAAGGTCCTGCAGTGGCTGTGCTTCGAGCAGTACGACTTCGAGCCGACGGTCGCCGTCGTTCGCTTCTGGGTGGCGTTCTCGAACTCGCCGCCCTCGAACGAGCTGATCGACGAGCGCCGCCGCGCCGGCTACCGTGCGCTCGACGCGCTCGAGCGCGGCCTGAGCGATGTCCCGTTCCTCGTCGGCGGGCGCTACACGCTCGCCGACATCGCGCTCTACGCCTACGCGCACGTCGCGCATGAGGGCGGTTTCGACCTGGCCCGCTATCCGGCGATCCGCGCTTGGCTCGAGCGCGCCGCGGCCCAGCCGGGACACGTGACGATCGACGCCTGAGGCGCTGCACAGCCCCGCGCGCTACGCGTCGCGCCGCCTGAACAGCGCGAGGATCCCCACCGAGATCACGACCGCATAGACGGCCAGCGTGAGGAGCGCATGGGAGTACGACACGTCGCTGGTCCCGCCCTGAGACAGGGCGCTCAGCAGCCGGCCGGGGAGCCAGCTGTCGCCGTTTGACCAGATCGCGGCGACGATGATCGCCTCGCCCGGCAGGACGTAGGCGACCGCGGTGCCGATAGCGACGCCCGGCGAGCGCAGCCACACGCCGAGCGCTGCGCCGAGCAGCCCGTAGCCGACGGAGGCGAGATAGACGTGCAGCGTCGCCTCGCCGAGATCGCGCAGACCGGTGCTGCTCGTCCACGCTCCCGTCGTGATGCCGCGGCCCGGTGCGAGGGCGAGCGCGACCGCGCTCGAGACGAGGATCTCGAGGACCACCGCGAGGCCGATGAACACGGCCAGCGCGAGAAACTTGCCGCACAGCAGCTGCACGCGGCGCGGTTCGCGCACGAGCAGGTTGCGCATCGTGCCCTGGCTGTACTCGGTCGCGAACGCGCCGGCGAACAGGCACAGCGCGACGATGCCGATCAACGTGCTGACATCGACCACGCCGTGGACGAGACCGTCGGGCTGCTCGAGCACCGCGAAGGTCACGCGAATCCCGTGACCGCGCTCGGGAAACGTGAACGTCTTCGTCGCCCGCTCGATCGTGAAGACCGTCGCGAGCACGGCGAAGAAGAGGCCGCCCCCGAGCCCCCAGAGCAGCATCGCCCGCCGGCGCAGTTTGATCCACTCGCTGGAGAACGCGCCGAGCATCAGGCCTGATCCTGCGCGGCGTCGGTGATCGCGAAGTAGGCCTGCTCGAGTGAGGCGCGGTCGACGGTCAGCGCGCGCAGCGTGATGCCGCCGGCCATCGCCTGCCGGTTGAGTTCCGGCGCCCAGTCCTCCGGCGCCTGGACGCGGACGTCGCGGCCGGCGACGCGCGCGGGCCGCCCGGCGGCGATGCACAGTGCAGCCAGTGCCGGAGCGTCGGCCGGGTGCTCGGGCGTCGCCACGATCTCGGACTGCTGGGTGCCGATCAGCTTCTCCACGCCGCCCTGGAAGACGATCCGGCCGGAGTCGATCATCACCAGGTGGTCGCAGATCGCCTCGATCTCGCCGAGCAGGTGGCTCGAGACGAACACCGTGATACCACGGTCCGCGAGCCCGCGGATCACCGAGCGCATCTCTCGGATGCCGGCGGGATCCAGGCCGTTGGTCGGCTCGTCGAGAATGCACAGCTCGGGCTTGGGGAGCAGCGCGGCCGCCACGCCAAGGCGTTGCTTCATGCCCAGCGAGTAGGCGCGTACGAAATCGTTCGCGCGATCGCTCAGCTCGACGAGTTCCAGCACCTCGGGAATCCGCTTCGAGTCGATCCGACCGAGCCGCGTGAGGACCTCGAGGTTTCGCCGGCCCGACAGGCTCGGATAGAACGACGGAGCCTCGATCAGCGCGCCGACCCGTCCGAGGTAGGACGCCGGGTCGCTGATCGGGCGCCCGAGGACATGTGCCGTTCCGCTGGTCGGGCGGCACAGGCCGAGCAGCAACTGGATCGTCGTCGTCTTGCCGGCCCCGTTGGGACCGACGAAGCCGCTGACCACACCCACCGGAAGTTCGATGTCGACCGCGTCGACCGCGAGCCGTTGCTTGTAACGCTTGGTCAGCGCAGTCGTGCTCACGGCGGCAGTCAAGACTCCCTCACAGTACCCGGGTTTGCTGAAGCGACATCAAGACAGCCGCCACGCGCACGGTCCGTTTCACGAGCCTGCCGGTCGGCAGGAGACACGGACTCCCCACCGAACCTCGGTGAGCCATGTTCACCAGGGCCCAGTCGCTACTGCGCCACCAGGTGCTAGGACAGGAAGCGCTGTACCGCGCGATCGACGTGATCGGAGAACTCGTCGAACTCGAGGTCGTCAGTGCTCCGGGCCTCGAGCCTGGCACGCGGTTGCGCGTCACCAAGGCCGCGGTCAGCCGGATGTCGGTGGTCGACGAGGCGCCGGGCGTCGCACCGGCCGGCGGCAGGCGCCCGGGGGTCTCCGAGCGCGACATCGCGCCGGCGCCCGGGGTCAGCCACTGACGGCAGTCCGTCGAGCTCGCTGTCGGCGATCAGACCGTGAAGGTGTAGTCGCTGCTGCTCGACGGTGTCGCCGGCTCGATGATCGCCGAGCCGAACCGGCCGCGCGGCTAGTGCGACCAGGCGCGGACGTCGTCGACTTGCAGCGTGTCGCCCGGGACGTACGTTCCCTCGCCCGATCCGATGTTGAGGATCAGATATTGGGGCGCGCCACCATCGTCGGTCGCGTAGGAGCGGACTTCCTGGCCGTCCCAGTAGATGGTGTTGGTGCCGGGTTCGCGGTCGACGCCGTAGGTGTGCCAGGTGCCGCACCAGGAGCCCGGGACGGTGTTGCTGTTGCTGGCGCCGGCGTTTGAGTGGTAGTTGGAGGTGAGGGTGCCGAGGCCTTCGGCGATGTCGATCTCGCCGTCCTGGGGCCAGCTCTGGCCGTCGGTCCAGAACGCGGGCCAGTCGTTGCAGCCTGAGGCTGAGCCGGAGAAGAGGATGCGGGCTTCGATGTAGCCGTAGGACATTTGGAAGCCGGTGCCGGCGCCGCCGCCTGGGTTGGTGCTGATCAGCGCGCCAACGTTCTGGGCGCTCAGCGTGAGCGTGAGGATGCCGTTGGCGACGCTGACGTTGGCGGGGCTGGTGGAGGTGTTGTTCATGCTTCCGCCGTTGAACCAGCTCGTCGACCACATGTTCGTGTCGAGGGAGGCGCCGTTGAACTCGTCGTCAAAGGTCGGAGTCCAGCTTCCCGGGACCCCGACCGGACCGCTCGAGTCCGGCGTGGCGGTCGAGCCGGTCGAGCCGGTCGCGCCGGTCGCGCCGGTCGCGCCGGTTGTCACCGCCGCGGGGGCGGTGGACGGGGCCGCGACGACAGGAGCGGGGACGCTGGGCGACGTTTGCGGGCCGCTCGCGCGGGTTGTCGGGCCTGAGCCGTGCTTCTTGGGGGAGACCAGTGCGCTGACACGCTGCAGCCGCACGTCGAGTGTCGGCTTTCCGCGCACGGCTGTTGCGCGGATCGTCAGCATCCGTCCGCGGACCGCGACCTTGACGCGCAGCCGTGCGTGGGGGCGGCGACCGCGGATCGTCGCGCGACGCGTCAGCTTGCCGATCTTGAGGTCGACCACGCTGCCGCGCACGGAGGGCGTGGTGATCGCGACACGCACGACGTACACGCCGGCCTTCTTGACGCGCTTGCGCAGCACGACCGTCCGCTGCGCAGCGGCGCTCGAGGCCTGTCGGCGAGCTCGCCAGGGCGGTCGCTTCGATCGGCGCCAGCGCACCGGCGAGGGCCACTGTTGCGAGTACTGCGATTGCGGAGCGGAGTCGGGGCACTCCTATGGGGTCGGGCCGGAACGCCGGCCACGGGATGAAACGCCGCAACCGCCAACGGCTGTTGGACGACCTAGACGGTCAGCTAGGGGCCAGCTGGACGAACGGCCGATGTTTCAGCCCTGTGGCGCGGTTCGGGCGGCGTTTCCCAGGCCGCGGATGCGTCCGGCGCGGGTGCGGGTGTGTGGTTAGTGGGTCCAGGCGCGGACGTAGTCGACTTGGAGGGTGGTGCCGGGGGCGTCGGTGCCTTGGCCGGAGCCGATGTTGAGGATGATGTATTGGGGTGAGCCGTTGTCGTTGCTTGGGTATGTGCGGATTGGTTGGCCGTCCCAGTAGATGGTGTTGGTGCCGGGTTCGCGGTCGACGCCGTAGGTGTGCCAGTTGCCGCACCAGGTGCCGGGGATGGTGTTGCTGTTGTTGGCGCCGGCGTTTGAGTGGTAGTTGGAGGTGAGGGTGCCGAGGCCTTCGGCGATGTCGATTTCGCCGTCGGTTGGCCAGGATTGGCCGTCGGTCCAGAATGCGGGCCAGTCGTTGCAGACTGAGCCTGAGCCGGGGAAGAGGATGCGGCCTTCGATGTAGCCGTAGGTCATTTGGAAGCCGGGGTTGGCGCCGCCTGTGGGGTTGGTGCTGATTAGCGCGCCGACGCTGGTGGAGCTGAGGGTGAGGGTGAGGATGCCGTTGGCGACGCTGACGTTGGCGGGGCTGGTCGAGGTGTTGTTCATGACGCCGCCGCCGAACCAGCTGGATGACCACTTCGTCGTGTCGAGCGCGCTGCCGTTGAACTCGTCATCGAACACCAGATTCCAACTCCCCCCAACCCCAACCGGAACCGGCGAACCGCTCACTCCCGTCGAACCGGTCGACCCGGTCGGCCCGGTGGCGCCGGTCGATCCGCTGGCGCCAGTGGATCCGCTCGACCCGGATGCCCCCGTTGTGCCGGTTGCACCGGTTGACCCCGTGGAGCCGGTTGGCCCGGTCGACCCGGTCGACCCTCGCGAGCCGGTCCGCTTCGGCCCCGACGTCCCCGTCGAGCCGGTCGATCCCGTCGGGCCTGTCGTGCCGGTGGTCCCGGTCGACCCCGTCGCGGGGGTGACGCTGATCGTCGCGGTCGGGCCGGCGGGGCCCGTCTTGGTCCCCGCGGGGCTCGTGGCCGCAGCGCCCGTCGCGCCCGTCGAGCCAAGCGGGCCGCTTGAACGCGTGCGGCCTGCCGTGCCCGTGCCGTGGCCGTGACCGGGCTTCGCGCTCGGAAGCGAGGAGACTCGATGCAGGCGCGCGGTCAGCGTCGGTGTTGCCCATCGCGCGCTCGCGCGGATCGTCAGCGTGCGCTTCCGCAGAGTGACATCCGCGCTGACGAACGCGCGGCCGTCAGCGCCGGTCGTGACGCGACGCGAGAGCGACCCGATCGCGACCTCGACGCTGTCGTTTCGGACCGCGGTAGTCGTGATCGTCAGCCGGACGGCGTACACACCGGCCGACGCCACGTGCTCGGTCAGCTGGGCCGCGGGTGGTGCGGCCGCCGCATGTGCCGACGCGCGCGGTGCGGCGGTCGTTGCACGTGATGAGGCCACGGCCCCGACCGGCAGCGCCCCGGCGGCGCATGCGGCGACCGCAGCGACCGCGAGTGCGAAGCGACCGGAAGCCATGGTTTCCCGGTCGGACTGCGACACGGGTGTCGCTACGAAACGTAGAATGCGTCAACGCCTGTCCGGGGGCCTCGACGGTCAGGTAGGGCGCGCATAAACGAACGGTGGATGCTGTCCCAGCGCCGTTGGGCCGGGCCTGATCTCGGTGCGTGGGACGCGGGATCCCAGGGGGACTCGAAACGAAGCAGCTCAGGCCGGACCGCATGACGACCAGCGGATGTCCCGCGGCGACCTGCCGGCCTCGTGCGGGCGCGCGCGTGGTGCCACCGACCGCTCGTCCCCCTCAGACGCCGCTCACCGCCGCGCTGCACCCGCCGGCTGGTGATCTAGCGGCCGTGGCCGGTGGTTTTTCTACCCAGGCGCGAAAATCGGCCCGGTCCACCCGTTATCTTGCCATGCTGAATCTTCAAGGGAGGACGATGATGCGTTTCGCCAAGGAGTCGTCCGCCGCCAGCGCGGACACCGGGCGAGCCGTGTCGAGGTCAACGTTCCGTAAAGCTTCATGGGCGCGGAGGTGCCCCGCATGAGTGTCAGCGACTCGACGATAGGAACCGCCGCCCTCCGCTCCGGAGGCAGGCGGGCGAGTCGCGCCACGGCGACGCCGACCACGGCATCGATCACCGTCGTGATCCCGACGCTCAACGAGGCGCAGAACCTGCCGCACGTTCTGACGCGCATCCCGGCGATCGTCGACGAGGTCGTACTCGTCGACGGTCACTCGATTGACGCGACGATCGCCATCGCCCGCGCCGTGCGCCCGGATGTTCGCGTGGTGCTGCAGGACGGACGCGGTAAGGGCAACGCCCTGGCGTGCGGCTTTGCCGCTGCCACCGGCGACATCATCGTGATGCTGGATGCCGACGGCTCCACCGACCCGGCCGAGATCCCGCGGTTCGTCGCCACGCTGCTCGACGGCAGCGACTTCGCAAAGGGCAGCCGCTTCGCAGCCGGCGGCGGCAGCAGCGACATCACGATGATCCGAAGCGCCGGCAACCGGATGCTCAGCCTTGCGGTCAACGTCCTGTTCCGCACCCGCTACACCGACCTCTGCTACGGCTACAACGCGTTCTGGCGCCACTGCCTGCCGCACATGCACGTGACCTGCGACGGTTTCGAAGTCGAGACGCTGATCAACGTGCGCGTCGCGCGCGCCGGCCTGGCCGTCACCGAGGTGCCGTCGGTTGAGTACGAGCGGATCCACGGCGAGAGCAAGCTCAACGCAGGCCGCGACGGAATGCGCGTTCTGCGCACGATCCTCCGCGAGCGTGCACGCCGCGGCTCCGCCGCACAGCACGCCGATGGATGGCGCCCATCGTTTCGCGAGCTGCCGCCGGCCGGCGGCGACGGGGCGGCGATCGCCGCGGACCTTCGCGAGAACGGGGGTGCTGACGATTCCGAGCCCCACAATTCACGTCCGCACTCGACTCAGGCTGGGCCCTCGCCCGCGAGTCGGGCAGCCGACCACGACCGCGGCGTAGGCAGCCCCTCGGCTGCCTGGGCCGGTCGCGCAGCCGGCTAGCGGAGGCCGGGGCGCGCGCAGCCGACCACACGGTCGTGCTGCGCCCCCGGTCAGCGCCGAAACGGCCGTTATCATCGCCGCATGGGCCTGCGGGTCGGCATCGACCTCGTGTCGATCGATGCCGTGGAAGAGTCCATTCGCATCCACTCAGGCCGTTATCTTCGCCGGGTGTATACGAGCCGCGAGGTTCGCGACTGCCGCGCGCCCGACGGCCTGCCCGACGCTCGAAAACTCGCAGGACGCTTTGCCGCCAAGGAGGCCGCGCTCAAGGTGTTGGGCGTTGATGACGAAGCAATCCCATGGCCCTCGATCGAAGTGCGCAGCGACCGTCGCGGCAGTCCGTCGATCGAACTGACGGGCGCCGCCGAGCGGCTCGCGCGCGAACGCGGAGTCACGGAGTTGGAGCTGAGCATCACCCACGAAGGGCCGCTGGCCGCAGCAATCGTCGTGGCACGGGTGCGTGACGAATGCTGAACACGGACGCGAAGAGCGAGATTCGGCGTGTGATCCGCGAGCACGCCCGGCTGCCCGTCGACGTCGACACGCTCGACGACGACGCCGACCTGTTCGCTGCCGGGATGACCTCGCATGCAAGCGTGAACCTGATGCTCGCCCTCGAGGACGCGTTCGACTTGGAATTCCCGGACCGCATGCTCACCCGCGGGGTGTTCGAGAGCGTCGGCGCGATCGGCGATGCGATCGGCGAGCTGACAGCGTCGGCGGACGGAGACCTGCCGCTGACCGGCACCGCCGCGTGAGCGGCCCGGTGCGGTGATGAGCGTCGTCGTCGACTCCGAGCGGGCCTTCCTGGCCGAGCTGCGGCGAATCGCGGAGGAGGTCGCCGGCGTCGCCGCCGACGAGGTCGACCGCGACGCCCGGTTCCCGGCGGAGGCGCTCGAGGCGTTGCGCAGCGCCGGAGCGCTGTCGGCCGCGGTCCCCGAGGCGCTCGGCGGCGGCGGGATCTCGCTCGAGACCATCGCGCGGTGCTGCTTCGAGCTCGGGCGCCGCTGCTCCTCGACCGCCATGGTGTTCGCGATGCATCAGATCCAGGTGATCACGATCGCGCGCCACCTCGATCGAGCGCCGTGGTTCGAGAACTACCTGCGAGACCTCGCACGTGAGCAGCGCCTGGTTGCCTCGGTGACCTCCGAGGTCGGAACCGGCGGTGACATGGGCCGCTCGATCGCCGCGGCGACGCCGGCGGGGGGCGGCGAGCTGCGCTTCGAGAAGCGGGCCCCGACGGTCAGCTATGGAGTCCACGCCGACGATCTGTTCACGACCCTGCGCCGCGCGCCCGACGCGGAGCCCGGGGATCAGATCCTCGTACTCACCACGTCCGGGCAGGCCGAGCTCGAGCCGGCGAGCGTCTGGGACACGCTGGGTATGCGGGGCACCTGCTCGCCCGGTTTCGTCGTGCGCGCGCAGTTCGGCCCCGAGCAGGTGCTTCCGACGCCGTTCGCGGAGGTGATGAACCAGTCGCTCGTGCCGCTGTCGCACATCCTGTGGTCGCATGTCTGGCTCGGTATCGCCACCGAGGCGTTCGAGCGTGCGCGGGCCTTCGTGCGCACGAGTGCGCGGCAGAAGCCGGGAGAACCGCTCCCAGCGGCACTGCGGCTCTCGCACGTGATGGCCGAGCTCGCGCTGCTGCGCGGCGAGGTCTCCCAGGCGCTGAACGATTTCGTGCAGGCGGACGATGAAGCCGGTCGCGAGCGGCTGATGACCATGGCGAGCGTGCTGCGCTTCAACAACCTGAAGCTCGCCGCGTCCGAGCAGGCTCCGCGGGTCTGCGGCGGAGCGCTCGAGGTGGTCGGCATCCTTGGCTACAAGAACGACACGCCCTACAGCGTCGGGCGCCATCTGCGCGACGCTCTCTCAGCACGCCTGATGGTCGCCAACGAGCGTCTTCACGCGACCGACGCGGCGCTGCTGCTGATCGCAAAAGAGGCATGACCGAGCTCCGCCGGGCCACCGCAGATCAGGCCGCCTTCCGCGACGAACTGCTCGCGCGCGGGCTGTTTCTCGACAGCGGGGTTCCCGGCCTCTACGGCCGCAGCGCGACATTCGAGGACATCCGTCTGCGTTTCGACGCGCTGGTCACGAAGGCGGCAGCGGCCGACGATCCCGAAGCGATGCGCTTCCCGCCGCTGCTGCCGCGGCGGACGCTCGAGGCGAGTGGCTATCTGCACTCGTTCCCCCATCTCGCCGGAAGCGTGTTCGCCTTCGAGGGCAGCGAGGACGACGCGCTGCTCCAGGAGGAGCGGGCCGACCGTCACGAGGACTGGAGCGAGTTCCAGCGGATGACCGAGCTCGCGCTCGTGCCGGCTGCCTGCTACCCGGTCTACCCGGCGGTCGCCGCCCGCGGGCCACTTCCCGCCGGCGGGCTGGTGGTCGACGCAGGCGGCGCGTGGGTCTTCCGCCATGAGCCGTCCGAGGATCCCGCGCGCCTGCAGATGTTCCACCAGCGCGAGATCGTGCGGCTCGGCGCGCCGGAGGAGGTCCTCGCGTGGCGTGACACGTGGTCGGAGCGCGGCCTTTCGCTGTTGCGAAGCCTCGGCCTGGCTGCCGAGCGCGACCGCGCCTCGGACCCGTTCTTTGGCCGCGGCGGGAGGATGCTCGCCGCCAACCAGCGCAACCAGGAGCTCAAGTTCGAGCTGCTCGTGCAGATCGCCGGCAGCGAGCCGACCGCCGTCAGCTCGTTCAACTACCACCAGGAGCACTTCGCGTCGAAGTACGGACTCACGCTCGCCGACGGCCAGACCGCCCACACGGCGTGTCTCGGCTTCGGCCAGGAGCGGATCGTGCTCGCGCTCCTGCACACGCACGGGCTCGAGCCGGCCGCGTGGCCGGCCGCGGTCCGCGCCGAGCTCTGGCCAGAATGACCGCGACGCGGACCGGCACCTACCGCAGCCTGTTCGAGCTCGACGCCGGCAGCTACCGACCCCACGCCGTCCACGGCCCCGGGCGCACCTACCTGGAGACCAACTGCTACACCGACATCATCGTCGAGCTGCTGCACGGACGCGGGGACGAGCCGCTGGCAGCCCTCGGCTGCCTGGTGCGCACGGACTTCGAGGGCGACCAATGGACCTTCTTCAAGCCGCCGCCCGAAGACCTCGAGTCGCTGTTCGGCATCGACATCCACGAGATGCAGCCGTATCGGCCGCTGCCGTTGCAGATCGCGGAGCAGATCGACAACGGTCGCACGATCATCGTCGAGCTCGATTCGTGGCATCTCCCGGACACCGCCAGCACCAGCTACCGCAGCGAGCATGTGAAGACCTCGATCGCCGCCGAGGCGATCGACCTCGAACGCGGGTGGCTGCGCTACTTCCACGGCGCCGGCCTCTACGAGCTCGACGGCGAGGACTACGCCGGGATCTTCCGCCTCGACGGCGATCAGGTCCCGGAGATCCTTCCGCCGTACACCGAGATCGTCCGCTTCGACGCCGGACCCCGCCTGCAGGGCGCCGAGCTGCGCGCCGCTGCGCTCGCCTCGCTGCGCCGGCACCTCGAGCACCGGCCGCGAAGCGATCCCTTCGCGCGCTTCGCAACCCAACTCGCCAGTGATCTGCCCGGCCTGCTCGACGCCGGACCCGAGGCCTACCACGCGTACGCCTTTGCGACCGTTCGGATGGTCGGTGCGGCGTTCGAACTCGCCGCTGCACACAGCGACTGGCTGCTGGCCGCGGACGCCTCGAGCCCGGCCACCCCGATGCGCACGATCGTCGACGGCTGCAAGGTCATCGGATTCCGGCTCGCCCGCAGGCGCCCGTTCGATCCCGCCCCGCTGCTCGCACAGCTCGGCGACGCGTGGCGTGAGGCGATCGGAGCGCTCGAGGAGGTTGTCGCATAACGCACGCGGACGAGCACGCCAGCGTGATGCCCTGTCGCCGGCGGGTCGCGGTCGAGGCACACGAGGTCGTCGATCTGTGCGATGGCTGGGAGGCGGCGCCGTCCGAGCCCGGCGCGTGTGCGGATGCGAGCGGCCTTGAACAGCTCGACTGGAGCCACGCGGCGGTGCCGGGAACCGCCGCCGACGTGCTGCGCGGCGATCGCGCGCAGCGCTGGGAGATCGCCATGCCCGCGTTGGACGAGCAGGACTGGTGGTTTCGCCGGCGGCTGGAGGTTTCAGCGCCCGCGCCGGGCGAGGAGGTCGTGCTCGTCTTCGAGGGCCTGGCGACGGTCGCCGAGGTGTACCTCAACGGCGAGCGGATTCTCGACAGCGACTCGATGTTCACGGTGTCGTCGGTCGACATCAGCGCGCTCGTCGGCGCCGAGAACGAGCTGGCGATCTGCTGCCGGGCGCTCGCCCCGCTGCTCGCGCTGAGTCGCCGGCCCCGGGCGCGCTGGCGGACCCGCCTGGTGGCCGACGGTGGTCTGCGCTTCTTTCGCACGATGCTGATCGGGCGCGCACCGGGCTTTGCGCCGGGGCCTGCGGTCGTCGGACCGTGGCGTCCGGTGCGACTCGAGCGCCGGCGCACGCTCGCGGTGACGCGCCTCGAATTGCGGCCACGCGTCGTCGACGGCGCCGGCGTGCTGGCCGTCACCGCACGTCTGCGGCCGCTGGCAGCGCCGCCCCCCGATCGGCTGCTCGTCGAGCTCCAGGGCCCCGGCGGCCCCTGGCGGGGCGAGCTGGCGCTGAGCGACGTCTCCGGCCCGGCGCCCGCGGGCAGCGGCGAGATCGAGGGTCGCGGCGAGGTCGTGGTCGGCGACGTTTCGCTGTGGTGGCCGCACACCCACGGCGAGCCGGCTCTCTACACGGTCGCGCTCCACGCGGCCGGCGGCGGCGGCGAGCTCGTCCTCGACTGCGGCCGCGTCGGCTTCCGTCAGCTTGCCGGGGGCGAGCGGCTCGAGGCCGACGGCCTGCAGCTGCGCGTGAACGGCGTGCCGGTGTTCGTCCGGGGCGCCGTGTGGACCCCGCTCGAGGCCAGCGGCCCGGCGCCGTCGGCGGCGGCGCTGCGCGCGCTACTGGAATCGCTGCGCGCCGCCGGGATGAACATGGTGCGGATTCCCGGGACCGCCGCGTACGAGTCGGCCGTGTTCCACGACCTGTGTGACGAGCTCGGGATTCTCGTATGGCAGGACTTCATGTTCGCCAACCTCGACTATCCCGCAGCCGATCCGGCGTTCCTCGAGGCCGTCCGCCGTGAGGTGCTCCAGGTGCTGGCGGAGATCGGCGGTCGCCCCAGCCTCGCCGTGCTGTGCGGCTCGAGTGAGATCGCCCAGCAGGTTGCCATGCTCGGGCTCGATCCGGACCTCGCCGGCGGCCCGCTGTTCGGCGAGCTGCTGCCGCAGCTGGTTCGCGAAGCGTCGCTCGATGCCGTCTACGTCCCCTCCGCGCCGTGGGGCGGGGATTTGCCCTTCCGGCCCGATCGCGGTGTCGCCAACTACTACGGCGTCGGTGGTTACCGGCGTCCGCTCGAGGACGCCCGCCGGTCGGGAGTGCGTTTCGCGGCGGAATGCCTGGCGTTTGCCAACGTCCCCGACCAGGCGACGCTCGACGAGCTTGTCGGCGGCGGGCCAAGCGGGCTTGCCGTGCACGATCCGCGCTGGAAGGCCGGGGTGCCGCGCGACACCGGAAGCGGCTGGGATTTCGACGACGTGCGCGACCACTATCTCGCCGCGCTCTACGAGATCGACCCGGCGGAGCTGCGGCGCACTGACCCCGAGCGCTACCTCGAGCTCTCCCGGGACGTCAGCGGCGAGGTGATGGCCGAGGTCTTCGGCGAATGGCGCCGCGGCGCATCGTCATGCGGCGGTGGACTCGTGCTCTGGCTGCGCGACCTTCGCCCGGGCGCCGGGTGGGGGCTGCTGGACCACCGCGGCCGGCCCAAGGTCGTCTACCACCACCTCCGGCGGGTGCTGGCGCCGCTCGCCGTGTGGAGCACCGACGAGGGGCTGTCGGGGATCGCCGTGCACGTGGCAAACGACGGTCCGGAGGGCATCCGTGCGCGCCTGCGCGTCGCGCTCTACAGCGATCAGGAGGTGCGCGTCGATCAGGCGATTCGCGAGCTCGAGCTGCCTGCCCACGGCGTCTGCGCGCATGACGTCGAGGCGCTCCTCGGCCGCTTCGTCGATGTCTCGTGGGCGTACCGTTTCGGGCCTCCGGCGCAGGACGTCGTCGTGTTCAGCCTGGAGCGCGGGGACGGCGAGGACGCCGAGCTGCTGTCGCAGTCGTTCCGGCTGCTGGGCGGGCGTCCGTTGCTGCGCGAGCCGGCGTCCCGGCTCGGGCTGGTCGCGACGCGCACCGCGGCGGGCGACGAGCCCGCCGTGCTGACGGTGCGGACACGACGTTTCGTCCACGGCGTGCGGGTGCACGTTCCCGGCTTCGAGCCCTCCGACGACGCTTTTTCGCTTGAGCCGGGCGGCGAACGGCGCATCGCGCTGACGCGGGTTGCGGGCGACGCACCGGCCGATCGCGGTGTTCTGACGGCACTAAACCTCATCGGACGCGTCGCGATCGCCGATGCCTATCGTGATGACTGACCTCGCGCCCGAGACCGCTCTCGACACGCTGCTCGCGACTCGCGGCCGGTCGCTCTACCTCACGCTCGATCGCGGCCCCGTGTTCGCCGTGCTGCACGAGCCACCGGCGGGGACCGCGCGCACCGGCACCGGCGTGGTCCTGTGCCCGCCGTTCGGCTGGGACGAGCTATGCACGCACCGCAGCCTGCGCGCGTGGGCGGACGTCCTCGCGGCAGCCGGTCACCCGGCCCTGCGCTTCGATCTCCCGGGCACCGGCGACAGCGGCGGGTCGCCGTTTGACCCCGGCCGGCTCGCGGCCTGGACGGAAGCGGTGGCGGCGGCGGCCGAGTGGCTGTGCGCGAGCCAGGAGTGCGAGCGGATCGTGGCGATCGGCCTCGGGCTTGGCGGAATGCTCGCGCTGCGGGCGCTCGCGGACGGCGCCCCGATCGACGATCTGGTGCTCTGGTCGGTGCCCGCCCGCGGGAGCCTGCTGCTGCGCGAGATGCGGGCGTTCGCCCAGATGGCCGCCAGCGAGACCGGCGAGGCCGGACAGGCCGATCCTCCGGCCCTCCACGATGGCGCCCTCGAGGTGGCCGGCTTCGTGCTCTCGGCCGAGACGGTCGCCGAGCTCGAAGCGCTCGACCTGACGACGCGGCCGCTGCCGCGCCCTGCCCGCCGGCGTGTCCTGCTGCTCGGGCGCGACACGCTCGCTCCCGATCGCCGCCTGCGCGCGTATTTCGAGGCTGCCGGCGCTGCGCTGACGACGGCCGACGGCCCCGGGTACGGCAGGCTGGTGACCCACCCGCAGTTTGCCGAGACGCCGCACGAGGTGTTCGCGCACACGCTGTCCTGGCTGGCGGAGCCGCCCCTCGCCGAGACCGACACCGACACCGACACCGACACCGCCACCGACGGCGGCGCGCCCGCGCCCCGGCGTGTCGCAAGCGCCGATCACGCCGACCTCTGCGTCGGCGAGGTGACGGTCCGGGAGACGCCGTTCGAGTTCGACTACCACGGGAGGCGGCTGGCCGGCGTGCTGGCGCAGCCGGCCTCGCCGGCCTCCGACGCCGTGATCTGCGCGGTGCTGCTCAACGCCGGCGCCGTGCGCCGGATCGGCCCCAATCGCATGTGGGTCGAGGCCGCTCGCCGCTGGGCCGCGCGCGGGGTGCCGACTCTGCGCCTTGACGCCGTGGGGCTGGGCGACTCCGACGGGGACGAGCGCCTCTACCAGCGGACGTCCGAGTTCTACCGCGACGAGATCGCAGAACAGGTGCTCGCCGCGCTCGACGAGCTCGAATCGCGCGGTCTCCCCGGTGCCTTCCTGATCGGCGGACTGTGCTCGGGCGCTTACTGGGGCTTTCACGCCGCGCTCGCCGACGAACGGGTGCGCGGGCTGATCCTCGTCAACCTCTGGTCGTTCGTCTGGAGCGAGGAGATCGCCGTTGCGCGCGATGCGCGCCGGGCACGCACGCTGCTGCGATCTGGCGCCTGGCGCGAAGTCGCTCGCATTGCCATCGGGGAGGGACGGATCGGCAGGATGGTCCGGACGAAGCTGCGCAGCGTCGTCGGTGCCGCCCGGCGCGACGAGGACACGCTGGCCGCGCTGAGCGACGCGATTGACGACGCCCTCGGGCAGCTGCGCGACCGTCAGGTGCAGACCCTGCTGCTGCTCTCGCTCGGCGAGCCGCTCAGCGAGGATCTCGAGGAAGACGGCCGGATCGAGCGGCTCGCCGAGTGGCCGAACCTGCGGCTCGAGCGCATTCCGCTGGAGGATCACATCTTCCGTCCCGTCTGGGCGCAGCGACACGTCCACAGCGCGCTCGACGAAGCGCTGACACGAACGCTGCTCGATCAGCCGCCGGACAGCGGCTCAGCGTGAGCTGATCCGCGCCGGCCGCCGCGCGGTGTGGTCGTGTTCAGTGTTGCCAGACGCGGACGTAGTCGACGCGCATCGTCGCGGCCTGCAGCGGACCACTGTTGCCATGGTCGGCGCCGAGGTTGAGGATCACGTACATCGGTGCGCTGGTGATGCCCGAGTGGATCGCCCCGACCGCTGTTCCGTCGTAGTAGTAGGTGACGATGCCGGGTTCCCAGTCGGCGCCGAAGGTGTGCCAGCCGCCGGCGAAGGTGGCGGATGAGCAGCCGCCGGGGCCGCCCTGGGGGTCGTGGAAGTGCCAGCAGGCTTGGCCTGAGAGGCCCTCCATGACGTCGAGCTCGCCGTCGGCGGGCCACGACTGGCCGTCGGTCCAGACGGCCGGCCAGTCGCTGATCGCGCCGCTGCCGGAGAGCCAGACGCGTGCCTCGAGGTAGCCGTGGGTGTAGCTGAACTTGCCGTTGGTGTTGACCATGCCGGAGGCGTAGGGGCGGCTGCCGCCGCATGTTTCGGTCTTGCTGATCAGGTTGAGGTCGAGTTCGCCGTTGGCCACGGTGACCTGGTTGGGGTCATAGCACTCGAGTTCGGATGAGTTCACCGGGGCGGTGATGCCCGGGCTCAGCCAGCCGGTCGACCATTTGCCGGTGTCGAGCGTCGTCCCGTTGAACTCGTCGTCAAAGATCGAATGCCAGCTCCCGGGGACCCCGACCGGACCGCCCGAGCCTCCCGCACCGGTCGAGCTGCGGGTCTTGGGGAGCGGCGTGGCGGGCGCGACGGGCGCGGCGATCGCGCGGACGCGACGCAGCGTGATGTCGAGCCTCGGCATCCCGCGTTTGGCCGTGGCGCGGATCGTCAGCATGCGGCCGCGGATTGCGAGTTCGACACGCACGCTCGCGCGTCGGTGGTGGCGGCCCGTCGTGGCGACCCGTGAGAGCTTGCCGATCCTGACGCGGACGACGTTGCGCACGGCGGAGGGGGTGACGATCGCGATCCGTACGTCGTACACGCCGCTGCGCGCGATGTGCTCGCGGCGCACGATCGTCGGCCGGCGGGGGCCGGCGAGCGCCGGGCTCGCGCTGCACGACAGGGCCACGCCGACGGCGAGGAGGGCAAGCACGGCATCGGCTGCGCGGAGTCGGGTCACATAGAGACCCTCGGGCGCAGGCAGGCTGCGCGCGACTGCTCAAGCGGTTGCTCAGCGGTCCGTCGAGCGGGCGGCCGCCGGGCAGCGGGGGACTGGACGTTTGTTCGACCCACGCGAAGGCGGCGCCGCGCGGTCGATGGCGGGCGCGTGCCATCGTCGTTGCAGAAACGCGTGAGGCGATTGCTACTGTGCCCCGGTGAGCAAGCGCGACCTGATGCCTTGGCGCGGCGCCCGTTTCAGGGCATGAGGATCGCCGGTTGCACGCCGATACCTAGAGGGTGAGAGCCAGCATGCTCGCCGTCGAATCCCGCGCCGGGTGCGACCCGACCGTCGCATGACCTCCGAGCTGCCTCCGGTGATCCCGGCCACCAACGTACCCAGCAACGGAGCAGCCGATCGCGGCGAGGATCTCGCCGCGACGATCGACGACCCGGGCGTCGCGAACGTCGCCGAGGGCACCGAGAAGGCGATGCAGGGGCTGTTCGGGCGCGACTCGATCTACCTGCTCGTATGGGGACTTCAGGTCGGGGTGGCGGCGCTCTCGATCCCGGTGACGACGCGGCTCCTCGGGGCGGGGTTCAGCGTCGTGACGACCTCGCTCGCCGTGATGCAGGTGCTCGTGGCGGTCGGCGTGTTCAGCCTGCCGCCCGCGGTGCAGCGCAACTACCGCGAGGCCGACGGCGGCGCTGCCGCCAGGCGCATCGTCACGCTGACGATCGTCACGGCGGCGATCACGCTCGCGCTCGCGATGGCAACCGGTCCGTATTGGGCGAGTGCGGTGGGCCTCGGCACGTTCAGCCCGGTCCTCCACTACGCGGTCATCTGGGCGTCGCTCAGCGCGGTGACCTTCTCCACGCTGGCCCTGCTGCGCAGCCGCGACATGCTGTTCGCCTACGGCCTCGTCAGCCTCATGCAGTCGGTCGTGGCGGTCAGCGTCGGCGTCCTGCTGATCGTCTTCGTCCGCCGCAGCGCGACCGAGTTCGTGTTCGGAGAGATGCTCACGCAGGGGGTCGCGATGGCCCTCGGGCTGTACCTGACGCGCCCGCTGCCGATCCGCCGCCGCCATCTCAAGCTCGTGCGCGACACGCTCAAGTACTCCGGGGCGCTGGTTCCCGCGGCGATCGCCGGCTTCCTGCTGACCGCCTCCGATCGGCTGATCATCAACCACGATCTGCCGCAGGCGATGCACCTGCAGGTCGCCCGCTACGGCGCCGTGTACAACATCGCCTCCGTTCCGATCCTGCTGCTCGGGCTGCTCGACACGGTCTGGCTGCCGCGGTTCTTCTCGCTCGCGAACGACACGATGCTCTCGAAACTGCTCGCCGACAGCCGCGATGCCCTCTACGGGCTGCTGATTCCGGCGGTCCTGGCGCTCAGCTTCAGCGCGCCGCTCGTGCTGTCGCTGTGGTTGCGGCCCGAGTTTCATCCGGCCGGCCTGGTCCTCGTGGTCGTCACGATCAGCGTCGGCGGGTTCCCGATGGCCGGCTTCTTCGCCGCCAATCGTGTGCTGCTGATCTCGGGCAAGACGGGCCCGGTCGCGATCTGCGTGGTCTCAAGCGCACTGGTCAACATCGCCCTCAACGTCGCCCTCGTGCCGGTCTGGGGCGTCGAGGGTTCGGCGCTCTCCACCCTGATCGCCTACATGCTGCTGCACTCCCTGGTCGTGCGCTTCGCCCGGCGGATCCGCCATCTGCGCCGGCCGCCGCTGCGGCGGATGGTCAGCTGTGGCGCCGCCGTGGCGCTCGCCTTCGCGGCCACCGAGGCCCCGTCCCACGGGCTGTTCGCCGTCGCCCGCATCGTCGCCACGCTGATCAGCCTGGCGGTGTTCGGCGTAATGCTCCAGCGACTGATCTCCCCCGGCAGGGAGACCTTGCTGGTGCGTGCCGTCGGCTGGGCCAATGCACGCCGCTGATCACGGCGCCGCGGTGCTTGACGCCGTCGGTACGTAGCGGAACAGATAGCTCCCGTCGTCGCTGAAGATGACCTTCCAGCGCGGGCTGGCGAGGAACAGGTTTCGCCACTCGAGCGCGTTGGCCATCGTCTCCACGGCGTACTCGACCTGGTACTGCGCGACGACGGGAGCCCAGACGACAAACAGGTCCTTGGCCGGTGTGTGGCTGATCTTCTGCGCGTACCCCACGTAGTTGTCGGTTAGCTCGTTCAGGTCGGCGGTCGTGGGGGGACTGACCGAATGGACTGCGAGCTCCGTCTTGGGGTCCCACAGCGGGTCCCACACCAGGTTGTGGATCCTCGGGTCGAGCGTCAGCGGCAGGTCGCCGTCGCCCAGCTCGAGCCGGTAGGACCGCGGCGGGGCGTGCGCGATGAACGAATACAGCGCGGCGATGTCGGGGCGCCTCGCGACGTTGGTGTGATCCAAGCCGAACTGGGCCACCAGGAACGTTCCGAGCAGCGCGGTGCCGACGACGAAGAATCCGGCGTAGCGCCACGGCGGCTTGCGCACCGACGCGAGGCCGACGATGGTCAGCCAGGGAATCCCGAACAGCGCGGCGCGAAAGATCCCCTCGCTGCCGTAGGGGTTGATCGAGATGAACACCAGCCCGAGGCCCGCGGACATCATGAATCCCCAGGCACTGGCTCGGCGCGCGTTACGGGCGAGGCCGACCAGCGACAGCACCACGAGGATCAGCAGCCCGGCCGCCAGCGCGTGCGAGCTCTCACCGACGATCGGCGCGCGCGCGAGGCCGGGCGCCGACGGCGTGGACGGCGGTTTGAAGTTGGAGAGGTTGCCAAGCGCCGAGAGCGAGATGAAGCCCGAGAGCGCCTTCGCGTTGAGCGCCGCCCAGAGGCCCGCCGGAACGAGCATCGTCGCCGCCGCCCAGGCCGGTCTCACCAGCCCGACGATGGCGAGCGTCAGCAGCACGCCGCCGGCGATATAGGGGCTGAGCTCGTGGGTGACCGCCAGCGAGCAGCCCGCCACGATCAGCAGCGCGAGCCTGGCGCGCGGCGTCAGCGGCTCCCTGGCGGCACCGACGATGACCAGCGCGAACACGCCCAGCGCGATGACGTAGCCGACTGATTGCGGCGAGAAGTAGTCCTGCCCGACGGCGTTGGTGAGGACCGCGATCGTGACGCCGATCCAGCAGCGGTAGCCGGAGTTGATCAGTCGCCCGAGCAGGAAGCGCAGCTCCGCCGCACCGGCCAGTCCGATCAGCGCCGGCCAGTAGGTCGCCAGTCCGATCGGGTTGCCGACCCCGGCCACGCGGCACAGCCACGCCATCGCCGAGAAGAACCCCGAATAGGTGTAGTAGATCGAGTCGATCGTATGCAGGTGGTGGGCGGCAAGGATGTGCTGGACCAGCACCACGTGCTTGACCGCGGTCTGCGAGCGCGGCTCCCCGTAGACCAGCGCCGGGGTGACCGTCAGCGCGGCGATCAGCAGCAGGACCGCGATGGCCACGTGCGGCTCGCTCTCCTTGCCGGCGAGCCCGATCGCGACCATCAGCAGGACGACGCCGCCGTACCAGAGGTAGGAGATGTGGGGCAGGAAGCCGGCGACGCCGGGGAGCAGGTGCCCCTCGGCGATTGCCGCCGAGACCCACAGCACGGTTCCGGCGGCGGTGCACGCCGCTGAGGGCGAGACGGCTGCGAGCGCCCGCGCAAACCAGCGTTCCGGCGGCGCGCCACGCCATCTCCGCGGCCCGAGCTCGCGCAACTCGCGCAGCGCGCTCTGCACGCCGAGCATGTGGGCTCGCGCGGCCGCGAGGCCGACCACGAGCGCCGCGATGAAGGGGTGCCAGAGCGGCACCAGCACCATCACGCTGCCGATCAGCGTCGCGATCGCGAGTCCGAGCATCACGGCGACCCCGACCCGCTCCACAAGGGTCGGCCGGTCCGAGAGCTGCAGCGGCGCCGCACCGACGCCCACGATCAGCGCCCCGATTACCCCGATCAGGCGCGGTGTCTGGAGGCCGACGACATACCCGGCCGCGAGCACGACGAGCGACAGCGCAGCCAGCGCTCCGAACACGAGGCGGCTCTCCGCGGAGCGGCGCCTCGCCAGCGCTTCAGCGTCGGCGAGCGAATCGTCGGTGGGGTGTTGGTCCAAGGGTCAGGCTCGGGGTCGGCACTGCGCCGCGGGACAACACGTGTCAACCACCCGCGACCGACGGCGCCCTCAGTATGAGCGGCCTTCGCTCCCTCCGGCGCTGCGTGGGACTGGATGATGTCGCACGCGTGGCACGCGCGCAGCAACGAGCCCGGCCGGCACGCGGAGATCGACGGCGGGGAGGCCGGCTTCGTGCGCGAGCGACCCAGAGCCCGATCGAGCGCTGCTGCGGAGGGGTGGCGCGGCGTTCGGCCGCGCCGCCGTCAGGGCGATGGGAGCATGCGCTCAGCTGTGTGCCTGCGTCTGCGGGTCCGACGCGGCGGCGGGGCCGGTCATGCAGATCCGGGCGCGGCTGATCGGCTGCGGCCTGATCGAGGAGCGGACCGACGTGATGGCGTCGCGGCCGGCGCTCAGCGCGCGAGGCGGCGGTGCATGTCGTACAGGCGAAACGGCGAGTACGAGGTGCTCGAGGGGGCGACCGCGTCGCCGCGGCTGTACTGCATCGCCTTCGCCGCGCTGCGCGTGATCTGGAAGCAGGTGCCCTGTTCGAGTCCTGGAGCCTCGACGACCTCGACCGACACCAACCGGTCGGCGACGTCGATCACCCGGTACACCGCTTCGGTACCGAGGGCGCGATGCGTGAGAAGGCCCTGCGGTGAGAGTTCCGTCGTTGCGCTCATAGGCGTTAGGTCGGCATCGAACTCGCCGGCCTTGACCCTCCAGCGCACATCCGACCGATGACCCAGCGCCGCTGAAGGCCCTGGACGTTTGGTCGAGGGGCGAAAACCGCCCGATTCAGGGGCCTGGAGCGGCCGTGGCCGGCTCCTTCGCGGCGGCGGCGAGTCGTCGCTCGTGGCGTCTGCTTTGCAGGTAGGCGAACGGCCCGACGAGCATCCCGGCCCGCTCGATCCAGTCAAAGCTCCGCGGATAATCCGGGGCCTTGCGGACGTTCTTGCGAGAAGCGGGGTCGCGCAGGTGACGCAGCGCGAGGGGCACACGGCGGGCGATCGCCAGCGCCTGGCCGTCGAGCGCCTGTTTGGTGATCATCGCCACGAGTCCGACGCCGTAGCTGAAGATCTCGCTGCGCAGCCGCCGGTCCTCGTCGGGGTGGCGGTGTGAGAGCATCGCCGCCGGCTCGTAGACGAGCGCGTGCTCGGCCAGTAGCACCCGCACGAACAGGTCGAGGTCCTCGCCGCCGCGACTGGCGGTGCCGGCGCCCAGCGCCGGGTCGAACCCGCCGAGTGCGCGCCCGGCGTCGCGTCGCAGCGCGGTGCACGCGCCCGAGCCGAACTCGCCGGCGGCGAACGGAGCGAGCGGCGAGCTGGGCGCGCGCAGGCGATGGACGCGGCGCTCGAAGCCCTTGCCGAACCCGGCGAACTGCTCCATCAGCACCTGCGTCGGCGTGTTCAGATCGCCCGGGACGATCAGGCCGGTGACGCATGCGGCGTCCGGCTCCTCGGCGAACGCGCGGGCGATCCGGCCGATCCAGCGTCGGTCGACGATCACGTCGTCGTCGGTGAAGGCGACGACGTCGCCCTCGGCGGCCCACAGGCCGGCGTTGCGCGCCGACGACAGCCCGACGTGGGGCTCCTCGACGCAGCGCACGTGCTGGTCGGCTGGGAAGCGCTCTGCGAGCATCGCCGCGACGCGCGAGCGGGCCGGTCGGTTCTCGACGACGATCACCTCGAGCGGCGGCGGGTCGCACGCGAGCACCGACTCCACGGCCTCGGCGGTCGACTGCTCCTGCGCACAGGTCGTGACGACGACGCTGACCGTCGGCAGCGGCGCGCGCAGCGCGGGCGCGGCGCCACGGCCCGCCGGAGCCTCGGCGAACATCGCCGCGATCGTCGCAGCCGGCAGCAGCGGCCCGTCGGTGAGCGCGGTCGACGCCGTGCCCACCGGTGCACCGCCCCTGAGCCCGATCAGCAGCGCGCCACGGTAGGGCTCGCCGTCGCGCGTGAGGTCGAGGTCGGCGCCGGTGTCGAGGTCAATGGTGCGCACCGCAACCGGCGCCTGCGGTGCGCCGCCGGCCGCAGCCCCGCTCACGGCCGCTGCTCCTGGGCGGGCGAGGTGATCGAGTGCACCCGCCGGCGGATCCGCCGCGCCTCGCGGTAGGCCCAGGTGCGGTAGCGCTCGCGCGCCCACGCCAGCGGCGCTCCCTCGCCCGCGAGGATCCTGGCCAGCTGCTCGCTGCTCGCATCGTGCATGACCGTCCAGCGGGCGATCGCGAACGGGTCGTCGCCGCGGTGCGAGAGCGCGTTCTTGACCGCCGCCGCCGATGTGAAACCGGCCGCGATGACCGCCGCACGCACGCGCCGGCCGTGGTCGCCGTGCGGGTAGGCGAAGGTTTCCACCGTGCCGCCGAGGTGCTGCTCGAGCTGGCGGCGGGAGTCGCCGATCTCGCTGGCGGCCGCGCGCGCCGGCAGCTCGTCGAGATGCGGGTGAGACACGGTGTGGGCACCCAGCTCGGCGCCGTCGCCGACCAGCGCGGCGAGCCCGGCGGGCGAGATCCCGCGCGGGGTTCCGATGTTCCCGGTCGTCACGTACACCGTGCTCGAGATGCCCGCCGCCCGGAGCTGTGAGACCGCGGGCGGGGTGTCGTCGAAGCCGTCGTCGAAGGTGACGGCCACGGGACGCTCGGGGAGCGCGCGCCGACCGTTCAGCGCGCTCGCGAGCTCAGAGATCGTCATCGCCGTGCGGCCGCTTGCGGCGATCATCGCCACATGCTCGGCGAAAACCGCCGGGGTCACCGTGAACTCCTGCCGCTGGCCGGGCGGCGGGGCATCCGCCACCGAGTGGTAGAGCAATACCGGGATGCCAGCGCCGGCCGATGGCCGGTCCTGCTCGACGCTCATTGCGGCCTGCGACCGGCGTTCTTGTCGGCCGTTCGTCTCAGATCGGCGAGTGTACACAGGTAGGCCGCGGTGGTGATCGCGAGTCCGGCGAGGATCGCCGCTGCCCGCGCGAAACCGTCCCAGCTTCCCCGAATGCCGGCAGCCAGGTCGCGCGCGACCGCTCGCGGCAGCACCGATCGCACGTATCGGCGCTCCGTGCGCAGGCCGTCGCCGGCGCCCGTGACGTCGGCGAGGACCGCCTTCGAGGTCCCCTCCACAACGCAGCGGCGGACGAAATAGCGCCAGGTCGCGCGTTGCGGCGGGACGTGGTGGCGAACGCGTGCCCGCGGTTCGTAGATCCAGTAGTGGCCCGGGTGCAGTTGCGACGCGCGGATGCAGAACTCGGTTTCCTCGGCCGCCCCCGAAACCGCCTTGCGCCCTGGAACGCGGCCGAGCCGCGGATCGAAGGCGCCTGTCCGCTCGAGCACCGTGGCGCGCATCGACATGTTCGCGCCGATCGGGTTGCGGATCTTGTCGCGCTGCACGGGCATGCCGGCATAGGTGCAGCCGACGACCCAGTTGAACTCCGCGGGGAACCAGCGCGGCGGCGGCCGCTCCCAGAGCGGATCGATGACCCCACCGACGCCGAGCACGTTCGGGTCCCGATAGGCGCTGCTGAGCTGTTCGAGCCAGTCGGCGTCGGCGACCGCATCGTCGTCGATGAACGCGACCACGTCGCCGCGCGCCCGCTCCGAGCCGGTTCGCCGCCCGCCGGAGAGACCGGGCTGGTGGGCGTTGGTCAGCACCAGCGCGCCTGGGAACGCCTCGCCGGCGCGCCGCGCGAGCTCGTCGTTGCCGTCGATTACGACGATCGTCTCGATTGCCGGGCGGGTCTGGGCGAGCACCGATTCGACGACCTCGACGAGGTTGTCCCAGCGCTCGAACGTGTAGGCGCAGACGATGACCGAGATGGACGGCTCGGCTACGTTCACCCGACGTGGCTGCCCGGCGCGGGCGCATGATCGCGGTCCGCGCGCCGGGCGGCGGCACCGCTCGACGTCGCGCGTGTGCCGGTCATTGGTAGACGTGGACCCAGTCCACGAGCAGCGATGCCGGGAACGCCGTGGCTGAATTCGGGTTGCCGGGCCAGCCACCGACTGCGAGGTCGAAGAGGATGTGGAACGGATGGCCGTTGAAGGCCCACTGCGCGGTGGGCAGCAGGCTCTTCGGAGTCGCCGTTGCGTAGGGCACGCCGTCGAAGGTCCAGGTCATCGAGTTGGGCCTCCAGATCAGCCCGTAGGTGTGAAAACCGCTGGTCATCGCCGTTTCGCCCTGCAGTGTTGCCGACCACTGCTGGTAGTTGGGGTCGCCGGTCATCGGGCCGTGGAGGAACGCATCGGTCTGGGTCGGAATGTCGCCGATCGCCTCCATCACGTCGACCTCGCCGCCGTTGGGCCAGTTCAGCCCCGGGGTGTCGTCGGCGAGCAGCCAGAAGGCGGAGCACAGTCCCTGGCCGGGCGGCATTTTGAGCCGGGCTTCGATCCGTCCATAGGTGAACGAGAAATGCCCGGCCGTGTCGAGTTGGGCAGTGCTGTAGGGCGGGCTCGCGGTCGGTCCGAGCGCGTTGATGGCAAGCTGTCCGGCGCCGTTGAGCTCCGCGTTGGCGGTGCTGGTGGTATTCGTCGACAGCGTCCCCACGCCGCAGCCGCCGCCGGAGTCCGCCGTCCACTTCGTGGGATCCGGGGCGGTGCCCGCCACGCCGGTGAAGTCATCCGAGAAAACGAGCGTGTTGTAAGGCCCGGTGGCGGGCGCCACAGGCGACGTCGGCCCCGTGGGACCGGTCTGCGAGGTCGGCCCGGTCGGACCTGTGGGGCCGGTCTGCGAGGTCGCCCCGACGGGCGTCACCTGGCGCATCGACGCGACGCTGAAGCGAACCTGCCCGGGGCCGACGACGCGCACGGTGAAGCTCCTGCTGCGCAGGCGCAGGGAGAACGAGAGCTCCGCTCCCTGCGTCTTGCTGACCTGGATGTTTCGCTGGACCTGCGGGCCGGCGTAGACATTGATCGACTCCGGTACCGAGGTCGGCGGCACGGACACGACAACGGTGTAGGTTCCCCACGAGCCGACCCGCTCGTGGCGGATCGTCGTGGCCGTCCGGGTGCTCGTGGCGGCGTTGCCCGCCGCCAGGGTTGGCGGCGCGGCGGTGCTCGCCAGCGCGGCGGTGCTCGCGAGTACGGCCATCACCCCGACGCATCGCGCCGTGGCGCGGCGCGTGGCCCGAGCCGGGCGGCGCGGGCTCATTGGTACACGCGTACCCAATCGACGAGCAGCTTCGCCGGGAATGGCGTGCTCGCGTTCGGCCCCTCCTGCCAGTTCCCGACAGCGAGGTCGAGAATGATGTGGAACGGCTGGTCGTACACGCCGGCCCAGGCCGCCGAGCCGTTGGCCGCCTCGAGCGCGGCTCTCGTCTCGGTTGCGTAGGCGACGCCGTCGACGGTCCATGTGAACGCGGTCGGAGTCCAGATCACGCCGTAGGTATGGAAGCCGGCCGTGAGGTCCGGCATGCCGTACTGGTCATATTCGAACTGCTGGAAGTTGGATTGCTGCGCCGGGTTGGTGGTCGGCCCGTGGAGCGTGAAGATCGCGACGTTGGGGAGCTGGCTGAGCGCCTCGAGGATGTCGACCTCGCCGCAGCTGGGCCAGCAGGAGGCGGGCGCGTTGGGCGGGTTCGAGCCGCCGTCGCCGACCATCCAGAAGGCGGAGCACAGCCCGGCTCCCGTCGGTAGCTCGAGGCTCGCCTGGATGCTCCCGTAGGGCCCGGCCGAGAAATGGCCGGCACTGTCGATCTGGGCCGAGGACCCGTCGGCGTTCCCGCTGATCGCCAGGTGCCCGTTTCCGTCGAGCTTGGCGTTGGCTGCGTTGTTGCTGGTCGGTGTGCTTCCACCGCAGCCGCTGTTTCCGGCGACCGTCCACTTGGTCGGGTCCACGGGCGAGCCGGCGGGACCGGTGAAGTCATCGGACCATGCGAGCGTCGTGTACGGGTTGGCCGCCTGCGGCGGGGTCGCCGGCGCCGGCGCGGGGGCCGGCGCTGCGGGCGGCACGGGTGCGGGCGGCGGGACCGCCGCCGTCGTGGTGCCGGTGGTGGCCGGCTTCTTGAGCGTCAGCTTGATCGAAAGGCGTACCGCGGCGCCGCTGACCGCGCGCACCGCGAGCTTCGTGCTCGTGAGGTTCAGGCTGTAGCGCAACTGGGCCGCGGCCTTCTGCAGGGCGCGGAGCTTGCGCGGCGACGCGCCGGCGACATAGACGCTGACCATCTCCGGCTGCTTGCGGGCACGCACCGAGACGACGACCAGATAGGTCCCCGGCGTCGTCACCGCTTGGCTGACGGAGGTCGTCACCGACCGCGACGCGGCGTGCTTCGGGCTCGCGGCGGCCAGCCCCGTTGAGCACAGCAACATCGCGATCGCCGTCATGGCAACCGTTCGCGCACGGCGTCCCATCACGCCGCACCTCGCCCATGCGCACGCATTGGCGGGCGATTGTATCCGCCCAGATGAAGGATATGCAGGAGATTTTGCGAATCCCCATATCCGCCTGATTTCGGGCCGGCCGCTCATCAGTCGCCCTCGCCTGCGATCGCGGGCTGGTACGGGGGCTTCGCGAGCAGCAGCTGGAAGTCGCTGATCCGGCCCCCGCCGAAGCCACCCTCGCAGTAGGCGAGGTAGAGCTCCCAGGTGCGCTGGAAGCGGCCGTCGTAGCCGAGCGAGCGAACGCGCTCGAGCTGTGCGAGGAAGTTCTCGCGCCAGCAGCGCAGTGTCGTGACGTAGTGCCCGGTGATGTCCTCGAGATGCACGGGACGCAGGTCCGTGACGCGCGAGATCGAGCGTGAGATCACGTCGAGCGAGGGCAGGCAGCCGCCCGGGAAGATGTGCGTGTTGGCGAAGCTCCGCTTGGCCTTCTCGACCGCGTAGGCGCGGGCGTCGATCGTGATCGCCTGCAGCAGCATCGCTCCACCCGGACGCAGCAGCCGCCCGCAGCGCGCGAAGAAGGTGTCGAAGAACTGCCAACCGACCGCCTCGATCATCTCGATCGAGACGAGCTTGTCGTAGGTTCCGTCGAGGTCGCGGTAATCCTCGAGCAACAGGGTCACACGGTCGGCGACGTTGGCCTCCCGCACGCGCTGCTCGGCCAGCGCGAACTGCTCGGCTGAGATCGTGGTCGTCGTCACGCGACAGCCATAGTGCGAGGCCGCGTAGATCGCGAAGCCGCCCCAGCCCGTGCCGATCTCGAGCACGTGATCCTCCGCGCGGATGTCGAGCTTGCGGCAGATTCGCTCGAGCTTTGCGATCTGCGCGTCGTGCAGCGACGCGTCGGGATCCTCGAAAATCGCGCATGAGTACATCATCGTCTCGTCGAGCATCAGGCTGAAGAGGTCGTTGCCGAGGTCGTAGTGAGCGGCGATCTGGCGTCGCGCACGCGCGGGTGTATTGCGCTCGATCCGGTGCAAGACGGCGTGCGGGATCGCGGCGAGCGGGCGAAATGCGCGGCGCCAGCGATCGAGCTGGGGCATGTTCAGCGCCGCCAGGCGGGCCAGTTCGGGAAGGTCCGCGCATTCGAACCAGCCTTCGCTATAGGCCTGGCTGAGTCCCAGCGAACCGTGCAGCAGCGCGTTGTAAAAGCGGCGGTCGTGGACCTCGAGCTCGACCGCCGGTCCTCCCGGCGTGGGGATGCCGAAGGCGTGCTGGCGGGGGCCGTCGGCGATCGTCAACGTGCCGTGCTTGGTCTGGCGCAGCAGCGCCAGAACGAGCGCTCGACCGATCCGTCCCGTCATCGCAGCACCGCCCGCTCGCGCGAGGAACGCGCGTGCTCGCGGCGAGCGCGGCCGAGCAGCGGCGCGCCGCTCGGGTTGGGGAAGTAGCGCGCCCCCTTGAGGCGCAGCCGCAGTCCGTTGCCGTAGATCTGGCGCACGATCCGCAGCGTCAGCAGCGGATGGGTCGCGAGCAGCCGGCGCAGGCGCGCGGGCGAAAGCGGGTGGCGCTCGAGCGACAGCGTCGCGTCAAACGCGACCGTCTCGTCGCGCTCGCTGTCGATATGCACGATCAGGCGGCTGCCGGGCTCGGTCATCCGCCACGCGTAGGTGAGATCCATACCCATGAACGGGGAGACATGGAACTCCTTTGCAAAGCGTCCACACATGATCGATGCCGCCCCCCGATCGCTGGCCGGCGACAGCACGTAGGCGTGGCGTTCGCCCCACGGCGTGTTCGTGACCTCGGCGACGACCGTCTCGACACGCTCCCCCGCGCCGTCGAAGCAGTAGTAGAGGCTCACCGGGTTGAAGCAGTGCCCGAAGTAGCGCAGGTTGGTGAGCAGGCGGACCGGCCCGGCCGGGGGGAGCCGTCCGGTGCGGTCGGCGACCAGCTCGCGGACCTCCGCGGCGAGCGGGCGGCGCGGATCGCCGAGATAGTCGGCGCGCCGGAACTCGGCGACGGCGCGGCCGCGCGCCGAGGCGAGCCGGTAACCGTCGAACAGCGCCGGCAACTCGTCGAGATCGAGGTACAGCATGAACAGCTTGGTCCTGAGCTCGTGCGCGACCGAGCCGTACCGACGATGGCGGACCCAGCCCTCATAGACGCAGCTCGCAGACATCGACTCACAGACCCTCGACCGCACGTAACGCCGAGACGACGCCGTCCTCGTGGAAGCCCCAGCCCCAGTAGGCGCCACAGTAGCGGGTTCGTCGGCCGCCGGAAATCTCGCTCCAGCGGCGCTGGGCCGCGACGGCCGCGCCCGTGAACACGGGGTGGGAGTAGCCGATCGTGCGGATGATCCGCGCGGGGTCGATGCGATCGCGCATGTTCAGTGATACGCAGAAATCCTCCGCCGCGTTCAGCCGCTGGAGATGGTTCATGTAGTAGGTCACCGTGGTCATCGGCCGCGGCTGCGCGAAGAGGTGGAAATTCCACGCCTGGCGTGCGGCCGGGCGGCGGGGCAGCAGCGTGCCGTCGGTGTGCAGCGTGGCCTCGTTGGGCTGATAGGAGAACGCGCCGAGCACCTCGCGCTCGTGCGGCGAGGCGTCGGCGAGCATCGCCAGCGCCTGATCGGCGTGGCACGCGAGGATCACCTCGTCGCAGCGCTCGGTTTGCGCTCCCCGCAGCGACAGCGTTACGCCGTCGTCGTCGCGCCGTACCGCCTCGACGGGCGTGCCGAGACGGATCCGGTCGGCGAACGGCCGGCTGAGCGCCTGCACGTAGCGATGGGCGCCGCCGGTCACGGTCTGCCATCGCGGCCGGTCGCGAAACCCGAGCATCCCGTGGTTGGCGAAGAACTCGGCGAGGAAGCGCACGGGAAAGCTCCACATCTGCGCGGGGTCCGCGGACCAGACCGCGGAGGCCTGCGGCACGATCAGGCGCTCGACGAACCAACGCGAGTAGCCGCCGTCGCGGACGAACTGCGCAAGCGAGCGGTCCTCGTCCGCGATGCCGGCGACGACCGGTCGCAGTTCGCGGTTGAAGCGCAGCAGGTCGGCGATCATCCGCCAGAACTCGACGCGGCGCAGATTCGCACGCTGGCAGAAGAGCCCTCGCGGCGTGCCCGCGTACTCGAAGTCCTCGTCCTCGCCCTTCACGGAGAAGCCCATGTGGCTCGCCTGCAAAGCGACGCCGGCGCTCCTCAGCAGCTCGCGAAAGCGCGGGTAGTTGCGGTCGTTGAGGACGACGAAGCCGGTGTCGATGTGCCAGGTCCCGCTCTCGCGCTCGACGGCGATCGTGTTGGCGTGGCCGCCGAGGTGCTCCTCCGCCTCGAACAGCGTGATCTCGTGGCGGCGATGCAGGCGCTGCGCCGCGACCAGGCCGGCGACCCCGCCGCCGACGATCGCAATCCTCATCTGTCCGTCATCGAGCAGGGGAGTGGGCGGGCGCGGCGAACCATCGTTGCGAAGCGTAGTTACGTGGTCGAGCTGACCACGGATCACGTCCAGCGTTGGAGGAAGTGGGAAACGGACCGTCGAATGACAACCACACTGATGAAGAGAGAAGCCGGGGAGATCGCCCCCACCAACGGGCACGGCACCGAGCCGCAGACGCTCTCGGGCTACATCCAGTCGCGCTTCGACGAGTGCTCGCGCTCGCAGAAGGACGTCGCCCAGTACATCATCGACCATCTCGATGAGGCCGCCTTCCAGACCGCTGAGGAGCTGGCGCGCCGTGCCAACACCTCCAGCTCGACGGTCGTTCGCTTCTCGCAGGCGCTCGGCTTCGAGGGCTTCCCCGAGCTGCAGCGCGCCGCGCGCGAGGAGTACAAGCGGGCCCACGGTGCCGCGGCCGACGTTTCCTCGCCGCTGTTCTCGATCGAGCGCACCGAGTTCGAGACCTCGATCGCCGCGGACCACGCGAACGTCGAGGAGAGCGCCCGCAAGGCCAGCCGAGCGACGATCGAGCGCGCGATCGGGGCGATCGCGGGGGCCGACCGTATCGTGATCGCCGGCACCGACCAGATGGCGTTCTTCGCGAGCTACCTGCGCCACCTGCTGATGCTCTCGGACCTGCGCGCCGAGCTGGTCGCGAGCCCCTCGCAGGAGGCGCTCAGCCGCCTCGGAAGGATCGACTCGGAGACCCTGGTGATCGCATTGTCAGCCGGGCGCCCGCACGCGCTCGTGGTGCGCGCGATGAAGCTGGCGCGTCACCGCAAGGCGCTGACGATGGCGATCACCGACGCAACGCTCTCGGAGGTCGCCAAGCTCGCCCAGATCAAGCTCTACTACTCCTCCAACAGCCCCGCCTACGTGCGTTCGCACACGGCGCTGCTGAGCATGCTGCAGGCGCTCGCCTACGGCGTCTACTCGCGCGACGAGGAGCAGTACGCGGACCGGATCAAGGCGTTCCGACTGAAGTAGGGCGCCGCGCCGTAGAATGGGCGGATGCGCGACGAGGCGACATTTCGCGTCAAGGCCGGCCTGGCCGAGATGCTGAAGGGCGGCGTGATCATGGACGTCGTCACGCCCGAGCAGGCGGTGATCGCGCAGGAGGCCGGCGCGTGCGCCGTGATGGCGCTCGAGCGCGTGCCCGCCGACATCCGCCGCGACGGCGGTGTCGCGCGAATGTCTGACCCGACGATGATCCGCGCGATCCAGGACTCGGTGTCGATTCCGGTGATGGCCAAGGCCCGGATCGGGCACTTCGCCGAGGCACAGGTCCTCGAGGCGCTCGAGGTGGACTACATCGACGAGTCCGAGGTGCTGACGCCCGCCGATGAGGCCAATCACATCGACAAATGGCGTTTCGGCGTGCCGTTCGTGTGCGGCGCAACCAACCTGGGCGAGGCGCTGCGGCGGATCGGAGAGGGCGCCGCGATGATCCGCTCGAAGGGCGAGGCGGGCACTGGCGACATCGTCGAGGCGGTCCGCCACCTGCGCGCGATCGGCGGTGAGATCCGTCGGCTGGGCACGCTCGACTCCGGCGAGCTGGCGACCGCGGCGAAGGAGCTCGCGGCGCCACTCGAGCTGGTGCGCTCGGTGGCGAGTGCCGGCCGGCTGCCGGTCGTGATGTTCTGCGCCGGCGGGATCGCGACGCCGGCCGACGCCTCGCTGGTGATGCAGCTCGGCGCCGAGGGAGTGTTCGTCGGCTCCGGGATCTTCAAGTCCGAGGATCCGGCGGCCCGGGCCGCTGCGATCGTCGAGGCGACCACCAACTTCGCCGACCCGGCTCGCGTCGCGGCGGCGTCGACCGGCCTCGGCAGCGCGATGGCGAGCATCGAGACGCGCACGCTCCCGGACGAGCAGTTGCTGGCCCAGCGCGGCTGGTAGCACCTCCGGCGGGAGCGGCGGTGAGCGAGTCGACCGGACCGGTGGTGGGCGTGCTGGCGTTGCAGGGCGACTTCGAGGCGCATGGGGTGCTGTTGCGTGGGCTCGGTGCCGGCGTGCGCGAGGTCCGCGTGCGCGGCGACCTCGACGGCCTCGACGCGCTCGTGCTGCCGGGCGGCGAGTCGACGACGATGATGCTCGGGATCGACCGCGAGGCGCTCGCGCAGCCGCTGCGCGAGCTGTCGGCGCGCGTGCCGGTGCTCGGGACCTGCGCCGGGATGATCCTCCTGGACCGCGACCATCTGGGCGTGCTCGACATGCGCTGCGAGCGCAACGCGTTCGGCCGCCAGGTCCACAGTTTCGAGGGTGGCGTGACGCTGACGGGCTTCGATGCCCCGTTCCACGGCGTCTTCATCCGGGCGCCGTGGGTCGCCGAGCACGGCCCGGCGGTCGATGTCCTCGGCGCGGTCGACGGCCATCCGGTCGCCGTCGCGGCAGGCAGGATCCTTGCCGTCGCGTTTCACCCCGAGCTGACCGGCGAGGAGCGGCTGCACCGGTGGCTGCTCGAGCAGCTGTGATACTGCGCCGATGCGGGTTGCGGTCGCTGCGGATGAGCGCTCGGCACTGACGCAGGTCCTGATCGAGGAGCTGCGCGCACGCGGCCACGAGCCGCTGCTCCGCGGCGCACTGCTCGACGGGGACTGCGCGGAGTGGGCGTGGGGCTCGGCCGCGGCGGCCGAGGACGTCGTGGCCGGGCGCGCGGACCAGGCCGTCGTCTGCTGCTGGACCGGTACGGGGGCTGCGATCGCCGCCAACAAGATCGCCGGCGTCCGAGCGGCGCTCTGCGGCGACGCCGTCACGGCGGCCGGCGCGCGGCGCTGGAACGACGCCAACGTGCTGGCGCTGAGCCTGCGCGCGGTCGGCGAGGGCGTGCTCAGGGAGATCCTCGACGCGTGGTTCGCGACGGCTGCGAGCGGGGAAGCCGGGGACCGGGCGAACGTCGAGCACCTCGCCGAGCTCGACGACGCACGCCGGCGCAGCTGACGGTCGGAGCCCGCGCTCAGGCGCGGATCAACTCGAGCACCTCGTCGCGCCGGCGCTCCATGTCGGCGTGCGAGACGAGCGATTCGAGACACAGGCGCAGCAGCGGCTCGGTGTTGGACGAGCGCACGTTGAAGTGCCAGTCGTCGTAGTCGATCGAGATCCCGTCGAGGGTGTCCTGGCGGGCATCGGCGTAGTGCTCGGCGAGCGCCGCCAGCTTGGCCTCCGGGTCGGCCACCTCGCTGTTGATCTCGCCCGAGATGAAGTAGCGCTCGCGGTAGGGGGCCAGCAGCGCCGACAGCGGCCGGCGCTCGTGCGAGCAGAGCTCGAGCATCAGCAGCGCCGGGATCGTGCCCGAGTCGGCGCAGTAGAAGTCGCGGAAGTAGTAATGACCTGAGACCTCGCCGCCAAACAGGGACCCCTCCGCGCGCATGCGCAGTTTGAAGAAGGCGTGCCCGACGCGGTTGCGGTAGGCGCTGCCGCCGGCGGCCTCGACCGAGTCGGCGACCGCCCGGCTCGCCCGCACGTCGTAGAGGATCGCCTCGCCGGGGTGCGTCCGCAGCAGCGACCGGGCAAGCAGCGCGGTGATGAAGTCGCCGGCGATGAACTCGCCGGTCTCGTCGATGAAGAAGCAGCGGTCGGCGTCACCGTCGAAGGCGATCCCCAGGTCGGCGCCGTTCTCGCGGACGGCGGCGATGATCGACTCGCGATTCTCGGGCAGCAGCGGGTTGGGCTCGTGTCCGGGGAAATTCCCATCCGGGGCCCAGTAGGCGGGCACCAGGTCGAGTCCGAGCCGCTCGAGCAGCGGGCCGACGGTGGGACCGGCCATCCCGTTGCCGCCGTCGAGCACGACCCGCAGCCCGCCGACCGTGTCCGGGTCGATGAAGGCCAGCGCCGCTGCGCGGAACTCCGCGCCACAGTCGACGGCCTCGACGGTGCCCCCGCCGGGCGCCGCGGGCAGGCCGGCCTCGATCAGCGTGCGGATCTCACCGATACCGCCGTCGCCGGACAGCGCGATCGCTCCCTCGCGAACGAGCTTCGCGCCCGTGTAGGCCTTGGGGTTATGCGAGGCGGTGCAGATCAACCCGCCGTCGAGCTCGCGCGAGCCGACGAGGAAATAGACAACCTCGGTCGCCACCTGGCCGGCGTCCAGCACGTGCACGCCCTCGGACCGCAGCCCTTCGCGGTAGCGCGCCGCCAGCTCCGGCGCGCTGAGACGCATGTCGTGTCCGAGCGCGACGCGCAGTTGCGCGGTCGGCTTGCCGGCCATGCCGCTCAGTACGCGGGCGAATGCACGGCCGATCTGCTCGGCGAGGTCGCCGTCGATCTGGGAGCCGAAGACACCACGGATGTCGTAGGCCTTGAAGATGTCCGTGTCGAGGCGCACCTGGGCGGGGATGGTACGCGCTGGGTCCGCGGGAACGCCCGGCTGCGCGCCGGACGCCGCTCGAGCGCCCTGCTCGTAGAATTCGCCTCATGTCCGGACATTCCAAATGGGCTGGGATCAAGCACAAGAAGGCGATCGTGGACGCCCGTCGCGGGGCGCAGTTCACCAAACTCGCGCGGGCGATCACCGTCGCGGCGCGCGAGGGCGGGGGCGATCCCGACACCAACGCGTCGCTGACCAACGCGATCCAGAAGGCCAAGGACGCGTCGATGCCCAAGGACAACATCGAGCGCGCGATCGCCAAGGGGACCGGCGCCGGGGCCGACGCCGACGCGATCGAGACGGTGCTGTATGAGGGTTACGGGCCGGGGGGCGTGGCGCTGTTGATCGAGGCCTACACCGAGAACCGCAACCGGACCGGCGCCGATGTGCGCCACCTGTTGTCCAAGCACGGCGGCAACCTCGGCGAGCCGGGCAGCGTGGCGTACCTGTTCGAGAAGCGCGGCGTGGTGATGGTCGACGGCGCCCGCTACGGGGAGGACGACCTGCTCGTCGCCGTCGAGGCCGGTGCGGAGGACATCGTGGCCGACGACGAGTCCCTCGAGGTGATCACGGCACCGAGCGAGCTGTCCGCGGTGCGGGCGGCGATCGAGGGAGCGGGGATCGAGATCGAGAGCGCCGAGGTGCTCCAGCGCCCGACCACGCGCGTCGAGCTCGACGAGGCGGCTGCGACCAGGCTGTTCAGGCTGATCGAGGCGCTCGAGGACAACGACGACGTTGGTGCGGTCCACGCCAACTTCGAGGTCTCCGACGAGATCCTCGAGAAGGTCGTCGGCTAGCACCGTCGCCGTGCCCACCGGACGCTGCCTGTGCGGGGCGGTGCGCTACACGATCGGTGGCACGCCCCGCGACGTGCTGGTCTGCCATTGCGCGGAGTGCCGCCGCTGGCACGGTCACCTGTGTGCGATGACGGCGGTGGCGCGCGAGGACCTCGTGATCGAGGGCGCCGCGCAGCTTCGCTGGTTCACCAGCGCGAGCGGTGACGCCGGGGCGCGGCGCGGCTTCTGCGGCCGTTGCGGCTCGAGCCTGTTCTGGGACGCCCCCGGCCGCGCGACGATCAGCATCTCGGCCGGGACGTTGGACGGGGCGAGCGGCCTGCGGACGATGGGCCACATCTATGTCTCGCAGGCGGGCGACTATTACGAGCTTCCGGCCGACGGCACGCCGCATCACGCGACCGGTCGGTGAGGCCGGTCCCCGCGGACCGGTCAGCGCCGCCGGTCAGCCGCTGCCGGCCGGCGCGAGTGAGTACACGCGCCGTGCGGTGGCGCCGAGCACGTCGCGGCGGGCGTCGCGATCGAGGTCGGCAAGCACCCGCAGCCAGGTGTCGAACAGCGTCGGGAAATCGGTCCAGATGCTCTCGATCGGGAAGTTGCTGCCGAACATGCAGCGCGCCGACCCGAACAGCTCGAGCGTCGTTGCGGCGACCAGCCGGATCAGCGGCTCATCGACACGATGGACGAACGTGCCCTGGCCGGACAGTTTCACGACGACATTCGGATGCTCGGCCAGCAGGCTCAGCCCGGCGCGCCACGGTTTCGCGTGGGCCGGGTCGCTGCTTTCCAGCATGCCGGCGTGGACCAGGACGAAGGTCGTGTTGGGGAACCGCTCGACGAGCGCCGCGGCGTCGGCCATCTGGCCGGGAAAGACCTGGAGTTCGAAGAGCCAGCCGAGCTCCTCGAGCACCGCGAGGTTCTCAAGGAACACCGGGTCGTTCATGCGATCCGGTGCGGACGCGAAACGGAACCGCTCGTCGGTGTGCCAATGCAGCTGCAGGCGCGTGCCACGCATCAACGGCGAGATGTCACGCTGGCGCTCGAACACCGTGCGCGCGCCGGGGTCGAACATCGCGGCGGAGCCGATGACCGCGTGGGGCCAGCCGGAGCGCTCATGGACGCCGTGGACCCAGCGAACCTCCTCGACCGAGCGTTCGAGCGGCCAGTTCGGCTGCACGTAGACCGCGGCGCCGATGCCGGCGGGCCGAGCGTCGTCGAGGTACTCGGTGATCGGGTAGTCGCGGCGAATCGCCTCGTAGGCCCCGAAGATCCGCGGCACCATCGGGCCGTGCAGCCACGGGAGATCGGCCAGGCGCCAGACGTGCAGGTGGGCGTCGACGACGTCGTGCACGTCGATGTCCGCCGGCGAGAGCCGCGCAGCGGTGCTCATCGCCCCCGCCTGTTCGTTTCTGGAGGCGCGAGCGAGCGCGGCGCGTCGGTCACGAGCGTCAGTGTCGCAGGCAGGCGTCCGGGACGCAGCGCAGAATCACCCGACATAGATGATCGTGTTTGGAATCGACCCGGGGCTTGCGAACACCGGCTACGGCGTCGTGGAGCGCCGCCACGGGCGGCTGGTCGCACTGGACGGCGGCGTCGTCCAGACGCGTGCGCCGGCCACCAACGAGCAGCGCCTGGGCGAGTTGCACGAAGCGCTGACGGCGTTGCTGCGCGAGCACGCGCCGACCGCGATGGCGCTCGAGACGCTGTATTTCGGGCAGAACGTGCGCACGGCGTTCGCCGTCGGGCAGGCCCGCGGCGTCGCCATGCTGTGCGCCGGACAGCACGGCATCGAGTGCTTCTCCTACACCCCCCAGCAGGTCAAGGGAGCCGTGTGCGGCAGCGGGCGCGCGCCGAAGGACCAGGTCGCGCGGATGGTCGCCGCGCTGCTCGCGCTGCCGGCCGAGCCGCAGCCCGACCACGCCGCGGATGCTCTGGCGGTCGCGATCTGCCACGCCAACCACGCTCCGTTGTCGAGTGCGCTGGCGGCGGTCGCGCGATGATCGCGATGCTCCGCGGCGAGGTGGCCGAGCGTGGCCTCGAGCACGTGACGCTGATGTGCGGCGGGGTCGGTTACCGCCTGGCGGTCTCCGCGCAAACGCTGTCCGGTGTCGGACCGGTGGGGCGCGAGGCGACGCTGCACACGCACCTGATCGTGCGCGACGATGCGCTGGTGCTGGTGGGCTTCGCCTCGGAGGCCGAGCGAGACCTGTTCCTGCTGCTCCTGGGAGTTCAGGCGGTTGGCCCGAAGCTGGCGCTCGCGGTGCTCGGCGGCGGCCCGGTTGGCGCGGTGCTGGGGGCGATCGCCGCCGGCGACGTGCGGTTCTTCCAGGCCGTCCCGGGAGTCGGCAAGCGGACCGCCGAGCGGATCATCGTCGAGTTGCGCGAGAAGGTCGGTGCCGCGGTCGGGGAGGGAATCGTGCTGCGGCGCGGCGTCGCCGAGGACGCTCCGCGCGAGCTGGCGCGCGAAGGGCTGCTCGAGCTCGGGTTCGCACCGCCGGAAGCCGAGCGCCTGCTGGCCGACGTCGCCGGCGAGACCGCCGAGGAGGTGCTGGCAGCGGCGCTGCGGGCGACACGGCGCGGCGGGGATCCGCGGTGAGCGAGCGCGAGCGGATCCAGACCCCGTACCTGGCGCCGGAGGACGACTTCGAGCTGACGCTGCGGCCGCGGCGCCTGGAGGAGTTCGTCGGACAGGCGCAGCTGAAGGAACAGCTGGCGGTGTCGATCGAGGCGGCCACGGCGCGCGGTGAGGCGCTCGACCATGTGCTGCTCGCCGGTCCCCCGGGGCTCGGCAAGACCTCGCTCGCCCAGATCGTCGCCGTCGAGCTGGGGGTTCCGTTCGTGCAGACGGCCGGGCCGGCGCTGGAGCGCAAGGGGGACATCGCATCGTTTCTCACCTCGCTCGAGCCGCGCAGCGTGTTCTTCGTCGATGAGATCCATCGCCTGCCGCGGGCGCTCGAGGAGACCTTCTACCCGGCGATGGAGGATCACCGGCTGCCGATCACCGTCGGCCAGGGCGCCGGTGCGCGCGTGGTGACGCTCGAGCTTCCGCCGTTCACGCTGATCGGAGCGACGACACGCGCCGGCCTGTTGACGACGCCGCTGCGCGAGCGCTTCGGCATCCAGGCCCGGCTTGCGCCCTACTCCACCGAGGAGCTGGCGGCGATCGTCGTGCGAGCGGCGCGGATCCTCGAGGTGGGGCTCGACGCCGCGGGCGCGCACGCGATCGCGAGCCGCAGCCGCGGCACTCCGCGCGTCGCCAACCGCCTGCTCAAGCGCGCGCGTGACTACGCGGAGGTGCGGGGCGGGGGCACCGTCACCGCGGATGCTGCTGCGGCCGCGCTCGAGCTGCTCGAGGTCGACGAGCTGGGGCTGGACCGGCTGGATCGCGAGATCCTGCGCGCGATCTGTGAGAAGTTCGCCGGTGGCCCCGTGGGGCTGTCGACTCTCGCTGTCGCCGTCGGCGAGGAGCGCGACACGATCGAGGATGTCTATGAGCCCTACCTGCTGCAGCTGGGGATGCTCAAGCGGACACCGCGCGGCCGGGCCGCGACGGCGCGCGCGTACGTGCACCTCGACATCGCGCCACCGGCCGTGGCGCCGGCGCTGTTCTGAGTTACGCGCGCCCGCAGCGGATCGCGCGCCGATGCTCCGCATGTAGGCTGTCTGGCGTCGATGGCGCACCCATTCATCTGCCCCAACTGCGGCGAGCGCTCGCTCGCATCGGACCGCTATGAGGCGTTTCGTCGTGAGGATCGGGGTTGCGCGAACTGCGGCTTCTCGTTTCTCTTCGAGCTGCTCGACGACTACTACCCGGCTCCGGACGCGGCGTTCTTCGTCGCCGATCGTGAGGGTCGCGTGATCGGCTGCGGCCGGGGATCGTTCGAGCTGACCGGCTACGAGGAGGAGGAGGTCGTCGGTCAGCCGCTCACGCAGGCGCTCGGACTGAGCTTCGAGAACGGCGAGGATCACATCGCAACGGTCCTCGAGTGGGGGGTGCGGGCGCTCGGGAAGCCCGCGACGCTGCGGACCGACTCCGACCTCTCCGCGAGCGCGACCGCCGACCTCTTCCCGGCATACGACGACGACGGCGGACTGCTGCTCGTGCTCACACCGTCCCGCTGAGGGCCCGATGAGCGACCGAGCCCGCAACGCCTTCGTTCTCGCGCTCGTCACGGCGCTGGTGCTGGTGTCGCTGGTGATCACGGTCGGCATCCCGGGAGTGGTCAAGGCGCAGAAGACCCATCTCGGCCTCGACCTGCAGGGCGGGACCGAGCTGATCTTCCAGGCGCGCACCACCTCCGGCCTGCCGGTGGATTCGACGACGCTCGCCGACACGATCAACATCATGCGCTCGCGCGCCGACCAGATCGGCGTCAGCGGGATCGACATCCGGCCCTACGGCCGCAACCAGATCACCGCCAGCCTGCCGAATGTCCAGGACCCGGCCAAGGCCGAGAGCGTCGTCGGCGTGACCGGCCAGCTGTACTTCTACGACTGGGAGAACAGCGTGATCGGGCCCAACGGCCAGCCCGCCGGCCCGAACGACTCCAACGTCACCGGCGGTGTGAACGGGGCCGGGACCCCGGCGTTCGGGATCAGCGAGTACGACGCCGTGCTTCGGGCCGCGAAGCGCCCCGCGGTGCCGACCTGCGCGCTGCATCGCAAGGCCGGATCGGGGGCGTGCTACGCGATCGAGTCGGCACCGGCCGGGGGCTACTACTACGTCAACGACAAGCTCAAGACGGTGATCGTCGGTCCCGAGCCCCAGCGGTTCCTGCTGCAGGCGGATCTCACGCAGAAGAAGGAGAAGCTCCCGGCGAACGCGCGGCTGGTGTTCGTCAAGCCGGGAACCGTGCTCGTGCAGGCAACGAGCGCGCCCGAGGTGCTGGTGCCCAACGACTTCTTCGTGCTCAAGGACGACGTGCTGCTGACCGGCAAGGACATCTCGAACCCGCAGGTCACGACCGATCCGACGCAGGGCGTGGCCGTCAGCTTCGGCTTCAAGAACAACGGCGCGAGCGTCTTCCAGGCGGTCACCGCGAAGCTCGCGTCGCGCGGCCAGAACAACTCGCTCCCCGGGGCGGCGGCGAACCTCCAGCACTTCGCGGTGACGCTCGACGGCGCGCTCGTCACGGTCCCCTCGATCGACTTCAACCAGTTCCCGTTCGGGATCCCGTCGGGCAACGGCTCGGAGATCACCGGCAGCTTCACCTATGCCACCGCGACGACCCTCGCGAACGTGCTCAGCAGCGGCGCGCTGCCGGTCAAGCTGACCGAGATCTCCTCGGAACTGGTCTCGGCGACGCTCGGCCATCAGGCGCTCAACCAGGGACTCGTCGCCGGCCTCGTCGGCCTCGCTCTGGTCGCGCTGTTCCTGCTCGTGTTCTACCGCGTGCTGGGCGTGATCGCGGTGACCGCGCTGGCGATCTACGCGCTCTACTTCTACGCGCTGCTGAAGCTGATCCCGGTCACGCTCACGCTGCCGGGCATCGCCGGCCTGATCCTCACGATCGGCGTCGCCGCCGACGCCAACGTGGTGATCTTCGAACGCGTCAAGGAGGAGTCGCGCGCCGGGCGCTCGCCGCTGAACGCCATCACCGCCGGCTACCGGCGCGGTCTCGGGGCGATCATCGACGCCAACGTCGTGACGTTCATGGCGGCGTTCATCCTGTTCATCCTCTCGCAGTCGGACGTGCAGGGGTTCGCGCTGACGCTGGGCATGGGCGTTCTGGTCTCGCTGTTCACCGCGGTCGCGGCGACGCGGGCGATCCTCGGCACGATGGGGCGCACGCGCGCGATCTCGCGCCCGAGCGCGCTCGGCGTCACCAAGCGCCGGCGCCAGTGGACGTTCGACTTCATGGGCAACTCGCGCTGGTTCTTCAGCCTCTCGGGGACGATCCTTTTGATCGGCGCACTCGCGATCGGCGGCCGGGGAATCAACTTCGGCATCGACTTCGTCTCGGGCACCCAGATCCAGGTCGCGCTCGAGCGTCCGGCGACCGTCAGCCAGGTCACCTCGGCGATCGAGTCGCTGCACCTCAAGAGCCAGAAGGTGTCGATCGGCATCCCGGTGGTCCAGCAGGTGTCCAGCCCCAAGGCGAAGGGGCCCTCGGACAGCTTCCAGATCGCGACCAAGACGCTGACGGCGCAGCAGATCGGCGACGTCGGCCAGCCGGGCACCGTCCACGGCCTGCTCGCCGCGCGCTTCGGCGTCAAGCCCGGGTCGTTCAACGACACCTCGGTCGGGCCGAGCTTCGGCAAGACGGTCGCCGACAGCGCGGCGGTGGCGATCATCGCCTCGCTGCTCGCGATCGCCGCCTATATCGCGCTGCGCTTCCAGTGGAAGTACGCGGTGCCGGTGATGATCGCGCTGATGCACGATTTGTTGATCACGGCCGGCGTGTACGCGCTCACCGGGAGGCAGGTGACGGCCTCGACGGTGGCGGCCCTGCTGACGATCCTGGGCTATTCGCTGTACGACACGATCATCGTCTTCGACCGCGTGCGCGAGAACGTGCAGAAGATGCAGAACGCGGCGTTCTCGCAGATCGTCAACCGCTCGATGTCGGAGGTGCTGACGCGGTCGCTGGCGACGAGCCTGTGCACGCTGCTGCCGATCCTGGCGCTGTTGATCTTCGGCGGCTCGACGCTGAAGGACTTCGCGTTCGCGCTGCTGGTCGGCGTGGCCTCCGGCGCCTACTCGTCGATCTTCATCGCATCACCGGTGCTCACGCACTGGAAGGAGCGCGAGCCGGTCTACCGTCGCCGGCGAGCGCGGATCGCGGCCGAGAACGGCGGCGTCGTGCCGGCGTATGCGACCGGGGGTGCCGCCGCCCGCGAGATCCAGCCGGTCGAGAAGACCAAACGCCCGCGGCGGCTCACCGAGCCGGCGCGCCCGGACGGCGGGATATCGGGCGGCGAGTTTCGCGAGCTCGTCCGTGACCTGCACGCCGAGCCCGCTGAGCGCCGGCCGCCGCCACGCACGCCCGAACCGCCGGCGCGGCGTCCGCCCGAGCGCGAGCCCGAACGCAAGCCCGAGCCCACGCGCGATCCGACGGCCGACGCGCTGCCTGAGGACGTCGTGATGCCGGCCGAGGAGGCCTCACGCCGGCGGGGCGCCTCGAAGTCGCGCAACCGTCGCAGGGGGAGGCCACGCTGATGGGACTGCTCGCCTGGGTCATCATGGGGCTCGCACTGTGGCACTACACGATCTTCCTCCCGGATCGTTTCTGGGGCGGGATCGTCGGTGCCTTCCTCGCGTCGATCGCGGGGGCGATCGCCACCGGCATCGTGATCAGCGTCGCCGCCCACGGGATCGCGATCCCCGGCCGTCACGCGACGCATCTGGCAACCGTGCTCTACGCGATCCCGGGAGCGCTGCTCGGGATGGCCCTGATCTATGCGATCGGGGCGGCTCGCGAGCGCGCCGGCGAGCGGTTCGCCGACGGCTTCTGAGCCTCGGCGACGCCGCCGGCGGCATCGCCGCCGGTAGCGGGCGTGCAGCCCGCGGGCCGCGCCGGCGTTCCGTCGCAGCCGGTGCGTAGGCTCGCGGGTGATGCCCGAGCCCGTCCAGACGGCCGTGCGCCTCGAGATCCCGCTCGTCTCGATGGCGGTGATCGAGGAGCTCGAACACGAGCTCGGCGTGAGCCGGGTGCTCGCGCAGGTGCTCGCACGGCGCGGGATGGGCGACCCGGCTGTGGCTCGCGAGTTCCTCGACGCCGCCGAGGCTCATCGGCCGGGGGCGTTCCGCGGGATGTCGGTCGCGGTCGAGCTCGTGCTCAGCCACGTCTCGCGTGGCTCGACGATCACCGTGCACGGCGACTACGACTGCGACGGCGTCTGTTCAACCGCGATCCTCGTCGGGGCACTGCGCGAACTGGGCGCCGAGGTCGACTGGCACCTGCCCGATCGCCAGGGGGACGGCTACGGCCTCGCCGCCGAGACCGTGCAGCGGCTGCTCGACCGCGGCACGGGGCTGCTGATCACGGCGGATTGCGCGATCACGGCGGTCGCCGAGGTGGCTCAGGCGCGCGCCGGCGGGCTGGATGTCCTCGTCACCGACCATCACAGCCCGCGCGAGGACGGCGTGCTGCCCGACGCACCGTACGTCCATCCGGCGCTCTGCGGCTATCCCTGCCGCGAGCTCTGCGCCACGGCCGTCGCAGCGAAGCTCGCCCAGGCGCTGCGCGAGCGTGCCGGCCTCGGCCCGGGCGAGCGCGACGCCGAACTCGAGCTGGTCGCGCTCGCCACCGTGGCCGACGTCGTCGCGCTGCGCGGCGAAAACCGCCGCCTGGTGCGCGCCGGGTTGCGTGCGCTCGCGAGCACAGCTCGGCCGGGGCTGCGCGCCCTGATGAGCGTCGCGCAGGTGCAGCCGTTGCGCATCGACGAGCAGGCGCTCGCCTTCCGGCTGGCTCCACGGATCAACGCCGCCGGGCGCCTGTATCGCGCCGACAGCGCACTCGAGCTGCTGCTCACCGACGACGACGAGCGGGCGCACGAGCTGGCCGCGGAGCTCGATCACGCGAACGCCGAGCGCCGCCAGGTCGAGACGCGGATCCGCTTTGAGGCGGAGGCACAGCTGGCGGCGGGTGGCCCGATGGCGGCCTACGTCCTGGCGGCGACCGGCTGGCACCCGGGCGTGATCGGGATCGTCGCCGCGCGGATCGCCGAGCGCCACGGGCGCCCCGCCGTGCTCGTCGCGTTGCCCGACGGCGCCGGCGAGCTGGCCAGCGGCTCGGGGCGCTCGATCCCCGCCTTCGACCTGCTCGGCGGCCTGCGCGCCGCCGGCGAGCACCTCGAGCGCTTCGGCGGCCACCGCGCGGCGGCGGGCCTGACCCTCGATCCGGCGCGGCTCGACGCCTTCCGCGACGCGTTCGTCTCGCACGCCCGAACCACGCTCGCGGCGCAGCAGGCGATCGCCAGCGAGCGCGTCGACGCGATCGCCTCGGGCGAGGAAATGGGCCTCTCGCTCGCCGAGGAGCTGACGCGCCTGGCCCCGTTCGGCGCCGCAAACCCCGTGGTGTCGCTGTTGCTGCCGGCGGCGACGCTGACGGACCCGGTGGGCTTCGGCGGCGAGCAGCGCGCGAACCACGCCCGCTTCACCGTCAACTCCGGCTCGGCGCGCGCCCGTGCGGTGCGCTTCGGCGGCGGTCGCGGGCTTCCGGTCGAGCCCGGTACACCGGTCGATGCAACGTTCACGCTCGAGCGACACGAATGGCAGGGTGTCGTCGAGCCGCGGCTCCAGCTGCGCACGGCCACGCCCTCCAACCCACCGCCGATCCGCATTCTCGGCGAGGGTGGGAGCTTTCTCGAGCGGGTCTTCGCCGAGCTCGACCGGCCGCTCGGAGCAGCGCCCGCGCCTCGGCCGCAGCGGTCACGCGCCGAGTCAGACCATCGCGGCAAGGGCATCGCGGCGCTGGTCACCCAGCTGCTCGCGACCGGCGAGCCGGTGCTCGTCCTGACCGCCGATGCGCCGGCGCGCCGGCGCCACCTCGGCTCACGTCTCGGCGGCTTCGCGCTGGCCTCCTACGCCGCGCTCGAGCGCGACGGCGCTCTGGCCGATCCGTTTGCGCACGCCGTACTGCTTGACCCCCCGTGCAGCGAGGTCGCGGAGATCCGCTGCGCGAGCGCCGACCCCGAGGCGCCCCGCCAGCGCCTGTATCTGGCATGGGGCCCGGCTGAGCTACGCTTTGCGGCACACATACACGAGCGGGAGTACGGTCTCCGCGATTCGCTCGCCGCCAGCTATCGGACGCTTCGCGACCGTGGCGGTGCGGCCGGGCGGGAGCTCGAGGCGATCCTGCGTGGGGAGACCTCCCAGTCACCGTCCCCCGAACATGCGGGGCGTCTGCTGCGGGTCCTCACCGAGGTCGGTCTCGTCGAGTCTCGACCGAGAGAGCCTGGCGGTCATCGTGACCGAGCGGCGAGGTGTGACCCTCGAGCAATCGGCCGCCTACCGCGACTACCAGCGAATACGACAGGACGGCCTCAGATACCTGGGATTGACCACAAGGCAGGCGGCGTAGAACAACTGGTGACGACGGCCGCGGCGGACGCCGCGGTCCTCACCGAGCGCGAGCGGCGGCTGCTGGGCGATCTCTTCGCGATCGTCGAGGAGCACGCCGAGGACGCCCTCGTCGAGATCGACCGCGACGCCGTGCAGGCAGCGTTCGTGTTCGCGTGCGAGCACCACGCCGACCAGCGCCGGCGCTCCGGTGAGGAGTTCATCGTGCACCCGGTCGGCGTCGCCCGGATCTGCGCCAGCATGCGCCTCGACACCGAGACGCTGTGCGCGGCGCTGCTGCACGACACGGTCGAGGACACGACCGCTTCGCTTGGGGAGGTCCGCGAGCGCTTCGGCGAGGATGTCGCGAGTCTCGTCGACGGCGTCACCAAGCTGACCGAGATCACCTTCTCCTCGCGCGACGAGGCCCAGGCCGAGAACTACCGCAAGATGATCGTGGCGATGGCCAGCGACGTGCGGGTGATCCTGATCAAGCTCGCCGACCGGCTGCACAACATGCGGACGATCGGCGCGCTGCCGAAGCAGAAGCAGATCGAGAAGGCCAAGGAGACGCTCGAGATCTACGCGCCGATCGCCCACCGCCTGGGCATCCACGCGATCAAGTGGGAGCTCGAGGACCTCGCGTTCGCGGCGCTGCATCCGCGCAAGTACGAGGACATCAAGGTGCTCGTCGCCCAGCAGCGCGACGACCGCGAGCGCTACGTGCAGGGCGCGGGGGAGATCCTCCAGCGCGAGCTCGACCTGCTCGGGATCGCGGCGGCGATCTCCGGACGGGCGAAGCACTTCTACTCGATCTACTCGAAGATGACGCGAAAGGATCGCGAGTTCAACGAGATCTACGACCTGACCGCGATGCGCGTGGTGGTCGAGACGACGAAGGACTGCTACGGGGCGGTTGGCGTCGTGCACTCGCTCTGGAAGCCGCTGCCGGGGCGCTTCAAGGATTTCGTCGCGATGCCCAAGTTCAACATGTACCAGTCGCTGCACACGACGGTGATCGGGCCCGAGGGCCGCCCGCTCGAGATCCAGATCCGCACGCGCGAGATGCACAACATGGCGGAGTACGGCGTCGCTGCCCATTGGATGTACAAGCAGGCACAGCGCCCCGACCGCAGCGGGCGCTCGAACTGGTCAGCCGACGAGGAGAAGCTCAAATGGCTGCGCTCGATGGTCGACTGGCAGAGCGAGACCTCCGATCCCAAGGAGTTCATGGAGACGCTGCGGGTCGACCTCTTCGAGGACGAGGTCTACGTGTTCACGCCCAAGGGCGAGGTCAAGTCGCTGGCCGCCGGTGCCACGCCGCTCGACTTCGCCTATGAGGTTCACACCGACGTGGGCCACCGCTGCGTCGGCGCGAAGGTCAACGGCAAGATCGTCCCGCTGAGCTACGAGCTGCGTTCCGGCGACATCGTCGAGGTGCTCACCTCCAAGCGTGAACGCGGGCCGTCGCGCGACTGGCTCGCGGTGGTGAAGACCTCGCGCGCGCGCAACAAGATCAACAGTGGTTCAAGGCCGAGAGCCGCCAGGACACCGAGCACAGCGGCCGCGAGGCGCTCCAGGAGGCACTGCGCAAGCAGGGCTTGCCGGCGCAGCGGATCACCGGCTCGGCACTGCTGGCCGACGTGATCCGCGAGCTGGGATTCCGCAAGGCCGACGACTTCTACATCGCGCTCGGAGCGGCGAAGGTCTCACCGAAGACGGTCGTCGGGAAGATCCTCCAGCGGCTCAAACAGGGCGAGGCCGCGGACGCCGAGCAGACCACCGCCTCGACGCTGATCTCCTCGCGGCGCGAGCGCCGCCGCCCGACCAACTCCTCGAGCGAGTTCGGTATCCGTGTCGAGGGCGTCAGCGACGTGATGTTGCGCCTGGCGAAGTGCTGTCGCCCGGTGCCGGGCGATGAGATCGTCGGCTACATCTCGCTCGGCCGCGGGATCACGATTCACCGTGAGGATTGCGCGAACGCCCGGGCGCTCAGCCGCGACCCCGACCGCTTCACGCCGGTCGCCTGGGAGGGAGGCCAGACCACGGGCTTCAAGGTCGAGATCCAGATCGACGGCTGGGATCGTCACCGGTTGCTCGAGGACCTCTCACGGACGTTCTCGGAGTCCGGGATGAACATCGTCGAAGCGACCTGCACGGCGAACCCGCCGATGATTCGCAACCGCTTCGTCGTCGAGTGCGCCGACACCCAGACGCTGAAGACGACGATCAGCCGGCTGCGCAACATCGACTCGGTGTTCGACGCCTTCCGTGTCACTCCGGGCAACTGACGCCGTCGTGCTGCCCCAGTTCGCCAGCAATGCCGTCCGTTCGGCCCTCCGGCTGCTCGACGGAGCCGAGCACGAGGTCGAGCAGCACGCGCCGGGTGAGGAGCGGCTGCACGAGGCGGTCGGCGCGCTGCACCGCGCGGCCGACTCGCTGGACCGCCACGTCGAGGTGCTCGAGGGACTGGCCGCCTCGCTGCCGGTGCTGACCGAGGCCGTGGTCCGGCTGTCCGAGCAGCTGACCGGCCTGATCGCGCTCGCAGCGCCGCTGGAGGCTGCGGAGCGCGAGCTGAGCGGCATCGGCCACCTGTTCCATCGGCGTGGCAAGCGCGGCGACGCCGCGGCCGACGGCGACCCGCAGCCCTAGCCCGGCTGCGGCGCCTACGCCACGACGGTCAGGGCGCGCGGCTGAATCGAGAAGCGGGCCTCGGTGACCTCGCCGATGTAGTCGCCGTCGACCTGCAGCGGCAGCGGCCGGCCGGTGGCGCTCGAGACGGTCAGCGAGGTGACGCCGTCGAACCCGGTGACCTGGCGGTGCCCGGCGACGCGTCCGCGGCCGAGGACGCCGCGCGCCAGCAGCGACGGCGCTCCGAGCAGGCTGGCGCGGCGCAGGACGACGCCCGACAGCGTTCCGCCGTCCAGCGAGGCTCCGTCGGCGAGGTCGACCGGCCGTTCGTGGAAGTAGGTGTAGTGCTCGGCGTTCTGGACGATCGTGGTCACCCCGACGAGCGTTTCGCCGCCGACCTCGACGAACATCCGCGGCGGGCGGATCACGTACCGGCGGACGAAGGTGGTGAGCGCCGCGCCGAGGAAGAAGTAGGGCCCGAACCGGGCCTTCAGGCGCGGTCGGGCATCGACGCCACGAACGACGTGGGCGTCCATCCCGACACCGGCGCTGAAGGTGTACAGGCGACCCTCGACCGCGCCGAGGTCGACCTGACGCGGTGCAAAATGGTCGGCCATGCGCAGCAGGTGCTCGGTGGCGTCGACGATCTCGGCGGGGATCCCGAGCAACTTGCAGAAGACGTTCGCCGAGCCGCCCGGGAGGCAGGTCAGGGGCGTGCCGCTGTTGGCCAGGCCGTTGGCGGCCTCGTTGACCGTGCCGTCGCCGCCGAAGGCGATGACGACGCCGTAGCCTTCGCGTGCGGCCTGGCGGCAGATCTCGGTGGCGTGACCGCGGGACTCGGTCTCGATCGCCTCGACCTGGTAGCGGGCGGCGAGCGCGTAGACGACGAGGTTGCGCAGGCGATCCGAAACGGTCGTCGCGAAGGGGTTGACGATGACCAGCGCGCGGCGCTTGTCGGCGTCGCCGATCGGCGCCAGCGAGGCGAGCATGCGTTCGACGGCCGTCTCGCCGGGACTGTCGCTCACGCCCCTGCTACACCGCGCCGGACGCTGCGTTACCGGGCTGGTGTTGGGTCGAGCGCGTCGCTATACTCCGGGCACATAGCTGGACGCATCCAGAGGGGTGGAGGGACTGGCCCTATGAAACCCCGGCAACCATTTCGCGCAAGCGGGAACGGTGCCAATTCCATCAGGCTCCAACAATGGCCTGGGAGATGTGGTGGGAGCTTCTGCCTTCGAGAACCTTCGCCACATGACCGGCGGAGGTTTTTCATATGGCGGCAGAGAGGCTCAAGTGCAAGGAATGTGGAACGGGGTATCCGCTCGAGGCGCGCTACGTCTGCGAGCGGTGCTTCGGGCCGCTGGAGGTCGTCTACGACCACGGCGCGATCGACGACGTCGCGGCGCTGCGCCGTCGCATCCAGGGCGGGCCGGAGGACGTCTGGCGCTACGCCGACTTCCTGCCGCTCGCCGGCGGTCCGCCCGGCCCGTCCAACCATCTCGCGTCCCGCGCCGGGCTGCCGGCCGGCTGGACGCCGCTGATCAGCGCCGACCGGCTGGCAGCGCACCTCGGCCTGCGCGAGGTCTGGGTCAAGAACGACGCCGCCAACCCGACCCATTCGTTCAAGGACCGCCCCGTCGCGGTCGCCTCGGCGCGGGCGCGTGAGCTGGGCTTCAGCGCGCTCGCCTGCGCGTCGACCGGCAACCTCGGCAACGCCGTGGCCGCGCAGGCCGCGGCGCTCGGGCTGCCGTCCTACGTGTTCATCCCGGCCGACCTCGAGGAGCAGAAGGTCCTCGGGACGGGCGTGTACGGCGCCAACCTCTTCTCGGTGAACGGCAACTACGACGACGTCAACCGCCTGTGCACCGAGCTGTCGGCCGAGCACGAGGACTGGGCGTTTGCCAACATCAACATGCGCCCCTATTACGCCGAGGGCTCCAAGACGGTCGCCTACGAGATCGTCGAGCAGCTGGGCTGGGCGCTGCCGGACCGGTGCATCGTCCCGATCGCCTCCGGTTCGTTGTTCACCAAGGTCCATCGCGGCTTCGAGGAATGGCTGGAGCTCGGGCTCGTCGCGGGCACGGCGCCGGTGATGAACGGGGCGCAGGCTGCAGGCTGCGCGCCGGTTGCGAACGCGTTCGCGGCAGGTGAGGACTTCTGTCAGCCGGTCAAGCCGGACACGATCGCCAAGTCGCTGGCGATCGGCAACCCGGCCGACGGACCCTACGTCCTGGAGCTCGCGCGCCGCACCGGCGGCGGGGTCGACGCGGTCAGCGACGAGCAGATCCGCGAGGGGATCAGCCTGCTGGCGCAGACCACCGGGATCTTCACCGAGACCGCGGGCGGCGTCAGCGTGGCGGTGCTGAGCGAACTCGCACGGCGCGGCGAGATCGACGCCGACGAGCGCGTCGTGCTCGTGATCACCGGCGACGGGCTGAAGACCCTCGACGCGGTACGCGGGACGTTCCACACCCACGTGATCGAGCCGACCCTCGACTCCTTCGAGGCGACGATCGCGCCGGCGATCGCGTGATGGCCGTCACCGTGAAGATCCCGCCGCAGCTGCGCGCCGTCACCGGCGGTGTCAGCGAGGCGAGCGTCGAGGGAACCACGGTCGCCGAGGTGCTCGACGGTCTGTTCGCGCAGTTCGGCGAGCTGCGCGAGCGGATCTCCGACGACCAGGGGACGCTGCGGCGCTTCGTCAACGTCTACTTGGCGGGCGAGGACATCCGGTTTCTCGACGGCGTCGCGACGAGCGTCCCGGATGGCGCCGAGCTGACCATTCTCCCGGCCGTCGCCGGTGGCTAAACCGCTGAAGGTCAAGTGGCTCGACGAGCCCGAGGAGAAGGACTACTCGGCCGCTCGCAGCTACCTGTCGCTGCTCGTGCCGGGCGGCGATCTCGACCGCCTGATCGAGCAGCTGAAGAAGGCCCCGCCGGGGCGCTGGCGCGCCAAGGACATCCTCCGCGCGGCCCGGCTGCCGCTGCTCGGCGCCAACCAGAGCGAGGAGGTAGCCGAGAAGCTCGGGAAGATCCGCGCCAGCGAGCGGCTGTCGCCGATCCTGATCGTCATCCTGCGCCCCGACGTCCTGGCGCAGATCGCCGACGGCTACCACCGGACCTGCGCCGCCTACCTCGCCCACGAGGACACGCTCGTGCCGGGGCGGATCCTGTTGTTCTAGCGCGCGCCGGGGCCGGCGCGCTCAGCCGGTGGTGGCGTAGCTCGAGTGGCCGCCGCACCTCTTGGCGGGGCCGCTGTAGGTCGTCGTGACCGTCCCGTGCTCGCGGCCGCCGGCGGCGAAGCTGCCGCTGACCAGCAGGGTCGCCACGACCGAGCCCTTCAGCGGACCGGTGGCGATCACGTCCTTGCCGGGGCTCGAGAATGAGCCGCTCGCCGAGATCCTCGCGTTTTGGAACTTGATCTTCGGTGTCCCCGGCGGTCCGCTGCCGGCGCAGTAGATCGGCAGGCCGCTGATCCGCAGGTTCTCGACCTCGGCGCCGCTCGCGGAGACGCGGAAGCTGATCGTGATCTTCGAGTGCGATCCCGCCAGGGCACCGGTGTAGCCGGCTCCCTTGACCGGAGCGACCGCGAGCGCGGCGGTCGCGAGCAGGGCGAGCGCGACCAGGATGCCCCCGGTGAGGCCGGCGATCCTCCGTGATCGAGCTGGACGCACGTGCTCCGCCCCCGTCATGGCTAGCAGTCTCTCGAAGATACGGCGTTCCCGCGACCGCGGTTGAATGCTGCACGCTTTCGTTCGCGGGGCCAAGCGGCGCCGGGGCCCGGCCGCTGGGGAGGCGGCGCTTCGGCGCGGGCGGGCCGGCTCCACGAACGGTTGATGGCCAGACGTCCTCGATGTCGAACCATCGTTGGCCGCCACCACCGGAACCTAAAGTTCCACCGCGGCTCGTTCGACAACGCAAGCAGGCTCAACAGCCTCCACATCGCAACTTGTTTGATCGGCCCGTGGTATCCAGCCCGCCGCGACCCGAGCGAGACTCACCGGTTGGGCATTGACCATGGAAGCCAACATCGACCCCAGACACCACGCACCAGGCGCGCCGTCACGGCCCTGGACGAGCTCGGCGCCCGCCCAGGACGGGTCGGGCTTCGGCGACACGCTCAAGCGCGCCAAGCGCGCGGCGCACGCCAAACGCGCCCAGCGCAGGCTGATGGCCGTGCCCGCGGCGCCGCTCGACGGACCGCCGCCGGAGGTGCAGCGTGAGATGGTCGCGGCGGCCCGCGTCTGGCAGACGCTCGCAGCGCAGGGCAAGGAGCTCCGCTTTGGCCAGAGCGCCGACGGCCGCGTGTCGGTTGAGCTGATCGACAGCTCCGGACGCGCGCTCGACGTGATCGGGCCCTCGGGGCTCTTTCAGTTGCTGCAGCAGGCCAGCTAGCCCGAGCCGGAGCGGCCGCCGCGCGGTCAGCTGCGGCGCGGTTGCAGGCCGGCGCGCAGGCACTGCGGCTGGATCAGCCGCGCGAGCGCGTCGCTGCGCGCGAACTCGGCCTGGCACAGGGTGCGCGCGGCGGGGCCGCACTGGTGCAGCAACCCGCCGCCCATCGAGCCCGCGAGCACGGCGCTCACGCACCCGTTGCGCGACACCGGCGCGCTGCTCGACCGTGTGATGGCCCACGCCGCGACGGCGAGCAGGACCACGACAACGAGCGCGATGACCCGCTGCTGGCCGCGCGTCAGCGGTTGTGCGAGTCGCTGCGAGTGGCCGACCATGACCATGGGGCCGAAGTATAGGTGCGCCCCCGGGAGCGCCCCGGATGCCGATCGCCGCCGGATCAGCCCGATCGGGGCGTGCCCGCGGGGTGGATGATCCGACACCTTTGGACGCCGCCGCGGCGGCGCGCGACATCTAGCCTGCGCGACATGTATCAGGGCCGTCCCGGAAACCAGCGCCGACCGACAGATGGCGGGATCTCCGCAGGCGAGCGCGACACGGCGGGCGTCCGGCACGCGAGGGCGCGATGAGCGTCACCGATGCGATCAACCAGGGCGCGATCCACTCGTTCCCCGACTTCGCGACCCTGCGCCGCGTGATCACGACCGGGGCGACGATCAGCGTCGTCATCCCAACGCTCAACGAGGCCGCGAACCTGCCGCACGTGCTCAGCCGCCTGCCGGCCTTCGTGGACGAGGTCGTGATCGTCGACGGGCATTCGATCGACGACACGATCGCCGTCGCCCGCGAGCTTCGCCCGGACGTCCGCGTGGTTCTGCAGGACTCGCGCGGCAAGGGCAACGCGCTCGCGTGCGGGTTTGCGGCGGCCGCCGGCGACATCATCGTGATGCTCGACGCCGACGGTTCGACCGATCCGGAGGAGATTCCGCTGTTCGTCGCCGCGCTGCTCGAGGGAAACGACTTCGCCAAGGGATCGCGCTTCGCCGTGGGCGGGCGCAGCAACGACATCACCCCGCTGCGCCGCGCCGGCAACCTGATGCTGAATCTGCTCGTCAACACGCTCTTCGGCACCCGCTATTCGGACCTCTGCTACGGCTACAACGCGTTCTGGGCCCACTGCCTGCCGCACATGCAGGTGACCTGCGACGGCTTCGAGGTCGAGACGCTGATCAACGTGCGCGTCGCCCGCGCCGGCCTGAGCGTGGCCGAGGTGCCGTCGGTCGAATACGCCCGGATCCACGGCGAGAGCAAGCTCAACGCGGTACGCGACGGCCTGCGCGTGCTGCGAACGATTCTCAGCGAGCGCGTCCGCCGCAACGTCCCGGCCAACCCCGACGCCTGGCGCCCGGTCTTCCGCGAGCTCTCCGTCGTCCTCGACGTCGACCACACCCCGGCGGCCGGGCTGTCCTGACCGCGGTCAGGACGGCGTCGCGGGGCCGCTGACGAGCGCGTCCTCACTCGTCACCCGCACGCTGACGCGCACGCCCGGCTCGGGCAGGCCGCGCCGCGTCGCCACGTCGATCAGCAGGTCGACCCCGTCGTCGAGCGTGACCCGCATCCGCGTCAGCGACCCGAGGAACGTGCGCTCGGCGACGATCGCATGACCGTGTTCATCGGCGACGGCCTCGAGCGCCTCAGGGCGAACGAGGACCTCGACCATCTCGCCCTGCTGCTGGCCGGCGCTGCCGATCGCGTTCAGGCTGCTGCCCAGCACCTCGAGCCGACCGCCCGGGAGCACGCGACCGGCGACGTGATTCATCGTGCCGACGAACTCGGCGACGAACGGCGTGGCCGGGCGGTCGTAGACCTCCTCCGGCGTGCCGAGCTGCTCGAGATGGCCGTCGTGCATCACGCCGACGCGGTCGGCGATCGACAGCGCCTCGGCCTGGTCGTGGGTGACGAACAGCGTCGTGATACCGAGCCGCTGCTGAACGGCACGGATCTCGGCGCGCAGCTGGTTGCGCACGCGAGCATCGAGCGCGGAGAGCGGTTCGTCGAGCAGCAGCACGCTCGGCTCGATCGCCAGCGCGCGGGCCAGCGCCACGCGCTGCTGCTGGCCGCCGGAGAGCTGGTATGGGTAGTGCCCGGCGTGGTCGGCGAGGCCGACCAGGGCGAGCACCTCGTCGGCGCGCGCCTTGCGCTGCGCGGCGCCCATCTTGCGCATCCGCAGCCCGAACTGCACGTTGCGATGGGCGTCCATGTTGGGGAACAGGCTGTAGGCCTGGAACACCATCCCCATGTCGCGGCGGTTCGCCGGCATGTTGGTGACGTCCGCGCCGCCGACCATGACGCGGCCCGCGTCCGGTCGGTCGAAGCCGCCGAGCAGCCGCAGCGCCGTCGTCTTGCCGCAGCCCGACGGGCCGAGCAGCGCGAGCAGCTCGCCGGGGGCCACGTCGAGATCGAGTTCGTCGAGCGCCGTCAGCGCGCCGAACCGCCGCGTGAGCCCGTCCAGGTGTACGGCGACGCCGGCGCTCACAGGAGCCGCCCGACGCGCGTGCGCCCCGCGCGGTTGCCGAGGAAGGAGATGCCGAACAGCAGGAGCCAGGTGATGGCCAGCGAGAGTACCGACAGCGCGACGGCGATGCCGGCGTCCTGCTGGCCCTGGTTGACGAGCTCGACGGGGTAGGTGTCGTAGAGCAGGGTGCCGGCGATCACGACCTCCGCGAGCACCAGCGCGATCGCCAGCGAGGCGGCCGTCAGCACCGCCGTGCGGACGTTGGGCAGGATCACGCGCGTGATCAGCGTGAACCAGCTGGCGCCGAGGCTGCGCGCGGCATCGACCAGCGTGCGCAGGTCGATCGCGCGCACGCCGACGTCTAGCGAGCGGTAGGCGAACGGCAGCGCGAGGATCACGTAGAACGGTGTCAGCGCCGAGATTGGGGACGAGAACAGGACGCTGTCGATGGACGAGCCGGCGTGGAGCTGGAGCTCCGCGAGGCCGGCGCCCATGACGATCGGCGGGATCACGATCGGCAGCACGCTGACCGTCTCGATGAGCAGCGCCAGCCGCGGCAGGCGCAGGCGCACCCAGACGACGGTCGGGAGCATCAGCACCAGCAGGACCCCGGTGGTGATCGCGGCGATCTCGAGCGAGGTCCACAGCGCGTGTCGCGAGCACCGCGTCGTGCAGCACCTGCGCTGTAGTTGCCGAATCCGTCCTTGCCGTTGGCCTGCACGAGGCTGAAGCGCACGGACGCAACCAGCGGCCCGAGGAAGTAAATCGCGGCGAGGGTGAGGATCGTGACGCGCCACATCCGCGGGCGCCGGCGCGGGAGTCGCAGTGTCATTGCAGCCACCGTCCGGCGCGTCGCTGCAGCGCCCCGTAGCCGATCATCACCAGCGCGATCACGACGATCATCTCGACCCCGAGGGCGAGGCCGATGCCGTTCTCGTCCACCAGCACGTTGCCCGACATCAGGTTCTGGATCGTGCCGGGGACCAGCTGCACCGTGTCGCCGACGAGCGCGTAGGCGGTCGCGTAGGCGGCGAACGCGTTGCCGAACAGGAGCAGGATCGCGCCGATGATCGCCGGCGCGAGCACCGGCGCGGCGACGTGGCGGATGTATCCGAAGGTCGAGGCGCCGAGGCCGGTCGCGGCCTCACGCCACTCCGGTCGCAGCCCCTCGAGCGCGGGCGTGACCAGCAGCACCATCAACGGAATCTGGAAATAGACATAGGCGAGCTCGACACCGGTGAGCGAGCTGATCGTGAAGCTGGTGTTGTTGAGGTTGATGCCGATGTGCTGCAGGAGGATCGTGAGCTCGCCGAAGCGGCCGAGCGTCGCGATGAAGGCGAACGCGAGCGGCACCCCCGCGAAGTAGGCGAGAACCGCCGAGCCGCTGCCGACAACCCGCCTCAGCGGGCTGCGCGGTCCGGCGGTGACCACCGCGCACGCCAGCCACAGGCCAAACGCACCGCCGATCAACGAGGTCTCCAGCGCGAGCTTGAGGCTGGAGAGGAAGTCCGACGTGTACGGCTCGTGGAAGGTCTGGCTGAAGTTGTACCAAGTGAGCGAGCCGCCACTGGTCGTGATCGCTCCGTAGAGGACCTCGTAGAGCGGCAGCCCGAGGAACAGCAGGACATACAGGGCGAAGGGGAGGATCCCCGCCCACGGACCCCGAAGGGTCCCGCGGCGCGAGCGCGCCGCGGGACCCGACGGAACTGACTCGTCTAGGACTGCGACGCCGCCCACTGCTGCGCGACGACGGCCTCAGCCGCGGTCACCTGCGCCAGCGAGGGGTACTGGGCCGGCTTCGATACGGGCGGCAAGGCCTTCAGGAAGGTCTTGTTCACCGTACCGGCCTTGATCATCGCCTGGAGCTCAACCGGCCGACCGAGCCCCTTCAGCCAGAGGTTCTGGCCGGTCGCGGAGTAGAGGTACTCCAGCCACAGACGCGCCGCGGCCGGATGCGGCGCCTTGGCGCTGATCGCCTGCGCGTAGTACGCCGCGAACGACGAGTCGGTGGGGACCGCGGTCGTCCACTTGAACTTGCCCTTGTTCGCGACCGCCGTGGCCGCGTTGTTGTAGTCCCAGTCGATCACGATCGGGGTCTGCCCGGCCGTGATCGCGCCGGCGAGGCCGGGAGTCTCGACGAAGTTGCCCTCTTGGTGCAGCTTCTGGAAGAACGTGATCCCCGGCATGATGTTGTCGAACGAGCCGCCGTTGGCCAGCGCTGCGGCCCACACGGCCGAGAACGCGGAGTTCGCGGTCACCGGCGAGTTGTCCAGCGCCACGTCGTTCTTGTAGGCGGGATTGGTCAGGTCGGCAAACGACGTCGGGCACACCTTGACGATCGAGGTGTTGCAGCCGATCGAGACGTATCCGCCGTAGTCGTTGGCCCAGGTGCCGTTGGGAGCCTTGTTGGCGGCCGGGATCAGATTCCAGTTCTGCACCTTGTACGGCGCGAACAGCGACGCGTTGTTGAGCGCGTAGGACTGTCCGACGTCGACGGCATCGGGGGCGCGGCTCTGCGAACCGAGGGTCTGGACGGCGATGATCTCCTGCTGGCTCGTTCCCAGCTTGTTCACGTCGTTGACCTTGATGCCGTACTTCTTCGAGAAGCTCGTGATGATCTCGCCGTAGTTGGTCCAGTTGAACGGGTCCGCGATGAGGTTCAGCGTTCCCTCTTTCTTCGCGGCCGCGACGAGGGCGGCGAACCCTCCGCCGGCCTTCGCCGACGTTACGTTGCTCCAATTGACGGCTCCGGACGCAGCGCCGGACGTCGAAACGGCCGCGATCGCGAGCGCACTTGCGCACGCAACCGGAGCGAGCCATTTCGCGCGGCCCCTGGTTAGACGACGGTTCCTGCTCATGCGGCTCCTTCTGTCCCGCTGGCGGGACGGCTTGATGTCGGTGGCGGCAAGCTAGGCGATGGCCTCGGCGCCAATGTAACGAAGTGGTAACGGCGATGTGTTAATCGCGCGTTGACTTCGATCACGGCTCGATACCGGCCGCGCCGAGGGCTCCTCGCAGCGCACCGGCGCAGCCGGCCGAGGTTTTCCGCCAGCCCGGTGCACTGCACCGGCGGGACGACCCGGGCGCATGAATACCGCATTTTGCGAGAAAACGAGCCTCGTGCGTGGCTCGGCTTCTCGACATTCGTCCGTCGTGCGTGCTAAGTTCGCTCCACACGCCGAATTCCTGGCTCGAAGCCGGGGAACCGGGGACCCAAATTTGTTGGGGCGAATCTCGTGGAAATCGCGAGTAGCGCTGCTCTTTCAGCGCGAGCCCGTCAGCTAACCCGGTAGGCCTCAGAGAGAGGTTACACGTGCGGCTGCGTCACGTTTATCCGGTTGGAAATGGGTTGTTGACGGGGCAGGTTTTGCGACACCGGGCCCTCGGCAGCGAAGGCACCTACCGCGTGCTCGAGTCGAGAGGCTCGCTCGTCGAGCTGGAGGTCATCACGGCCCCCGGCCTACCGCAGGGGACGCACATCCAGGTGTGCGCGGGCGCCGCCCGCGCGATGGAGCCGGTCCGAGCGCCGGCGCGTGCTCGCTTCGAGTTCGCTGCGCCCCGGACCGTCCGCCGGGCTGCATAGGGGGACCCTCCCGCGAGGGAGATCACGGCGCGCCCCGCTGGGCGCGGCGTTTCGTGCTGCCAGCAACCGGTCGATGAGCGACCGCCGGCGGATCGCGGTCCCCGCGAGGTGCCCGCGCGCCGCTGACCACGACGGCGGTCTCTGCGCCGAGCAGGCCGTCCGCCTCGCGAAAGGTCGCAATTTGCGGACGTCGCTTATGTATTCCTGCAGCCGCCGTTGCAGGCTGGTAGGTTGGCGCGCACACGCCGAATCCCGAGCTGGATGCGAGGGAGCCGGGGACCCAGGGTGTTGGGGCGAATCTTGCGGGGACACCGCGAGTAGCGCGACTCTTTCAGCGCGAGCCCGTCAGCTAACCCGGCAGGCCTTAGAGAGAGCGAGGTCGCTGTGCGACTACGTGACGTTCGGCCACTGGAAACCTCCTCGTCGTCCCCGCGGGTGCTGCGCCACAGCGCGCTCGGCAGCGAGGCGATGTATCGCGTGCTGCGCAGCGGAGGCTCGACCGTCGAGGTCGAGGTCGTCGCCGCGCCCGGACTCGAGGCCGGAACGCGGCTGCATCTGACGACCGCGGCCGCCGGCGCGATGGGACTCGACGTGGCCGTCGCCGGCCACAGCCAGCTCCGCGTTCGCCCCGCCGCTCGCGGCGCGCGGCTCGCGGCGCGCGGCGGAAGGGAGGCGCTCGGGTTCCTGAGTCGCCAGGTGCCCGCGCGCGTGGCGCCGACCGACCGCGCCGGGTGAGTTCGGCTCGCGATCAGCCGCCTGCGCCGATGCCACACCGCCACTGCGGCCCGCCGCCGCCGCCGCGACGCGGACGGCAACGGCGATCGTCGTGTCCGCCCGCTCGCCGGCTGGTGAAATTCGTGCCCAACGTGCACGCAACGGGAGGCCCCGACCGTTGTCTGGTTGTGTTGGGAGCTGACACGGTCACCGCCGGGCAGCGCGCAGGACAACGCCAGCCGCTGGCCGGCGCGCCGCAGGCGTATCGCCGGCACGCTCGATCCGGCTCTCGGCAGACACCGGTGAGCCGCGATGGCCTGCGACCGCAGTCGGCGATCCGATGAGCGAGGGTCGCAGCCGGCCGTGGCAGCAGTCCGCGCGGTCGCGGCCCTCCGACACTGCGCGGCCGACGATCAGCGTCGTCATTCCGACGCTCAACGAGGCTGCGAACCTGCCGCACGTACTCACCAGGCTGCCTGCCTCGGTCGACGAGGTCGTGCTCGTCGACGGGCATTCAAGCGACGACACGATCAAGGTCGCCCGAGCCATTCGTCCCGATGTGCGGATCGTCCTGCAGGACGGGCGGGGCAAGGGCAACGCGCTCGTCTGCGGGTTCGCCGCGGCGGTCGGCGACATCATCGTGATGCTCGACGCCGACGGCTCGACCGATCCGGCGGAGATCCCGCGGTTCGTCGACGTGCTGCTGTCCGGCAGCGACTTCGCCAAGGGATCGCGCTTCGCTCCCGGTGGCAGCAGCATCGACACGACGACACCGCGGCGGTTGGGCAACCGGGCGCTCAACGTGCTCGTGAACATGCGGTTCGGCACGCGCTACTCGGACCTCGCCTACGGCTACAACGCGTTCTGGCGCCATTGCCTGGCACACATGCAGGTGACGCGCGAGGGGCTCAAGATCGAGACGCTGATCAACCTCCGCGTCGCCCGCGCCGGACTGCGGGTGGCCGAGGTGGCGTCGATCGAGCACGAGCGGCTGTTCGGCGAGACGAAGCTCCACGCGGTGCGCAACGGGTTGCGGGTGCTGCGCACCGTCGCGGCCGAGTGGTCGAGCCGCGCCGACGGGCAATCCCGGTCGATGTCGGTGGGCCTTTCCTGACGCCGGCTCGGGGCGGGTGCGGCGCCGCCGTCGCCGTTAGGGGACAATGCATGAGATGAGTCGCTTGATAGCCGTCGTGCTCGCCGGCGCCGTGGCCGCGCTCGCGGCGGTCGCGGGGTCGGCCGGCGCGGCCTGCGGTCCGGCGACCGGATCAGGGACCGGCGCACGCATCGCCTGCCCAACCACGACGCCCGCCGCGTCGATTGCGCGATCGAGCGGCGGCTACAGCCATGTGGTCGTGGTGATCGAGGAGAACTACAGCGGGCCGTCGATCATCAGTGGCGGGCAGGCGCCGTACCTGAGGAGTCTGGCGGCCCAGGGCGAGTACTTCCCCAACTACCGTGGCGTCAGCCACCCGAGCGAGCCGAACTACATGGCCCTGTTCTCGGGCTCGACGCAGCACACCGACGGATCCGACAGCTGCATCAAGACCTCGGCAAAGTCGATCGTCGGCGAGGCGCGCTCGGCCGGCATCTCGGTCGAAGGCTATGTCGAGGGACTGTCGTCGGGCTCCAATTACGCCTGCCGTCACGACCCGTTCAGCCAGTTCGCCGACGCCCGGCGCTACGAGACGGACTTCTCGAAGTTCCCGAGCAGCTACGCAGCGCTGCCCAAGCTCAGCTTCGTCGTCCCGAACCTGACCGATGACATGCACGACAACGGCATCGGCCCAGGCGACCGGTGGGCGCGGGCGCATCTGAGCGGTTACGCCCAGTGGGCCAAGGCGCACGACTCGCTGCTGATCGTCATGTCGGACGAGAACGACGGAGACCCGAACTACAGCGGGAATCAGCCAGGCGAGCACGGCAACGGCGCGCTGGCGATGGTGATCGGTACCGGAATCCCCGCGCGCAAGGTGGCCACGGGCACCTTCGATCACTATTCGATGCTGCGAACGCTCGAGGACATCTTCGGGCTCGGACACCTCGGCGCATCGGCCCACGCGTCCGACATGTTCGCGTCGTAGTCGCGCGGACCCGCCGGCCAGAGCGCATGAGCGCGCGTCCGGCGACGGGCCGGCGACGCGCCGGACACCGCCTCACGCAAAAGCCGCACAGAGCGGGAAAAGCCTCCGGGGGCACGCCCTCGCAGCGAGAGCCTGGCGTGGTGTGGTCCGAGCGGCGTGCTACGTTGCGGCCACATGCCGAATCCCTGGTCGAAACCAGGGAGCCGGGGACCCAGGTTGGTTCGGGGCGAATCTCGCGGAGGTACCGCGAGTAGCGCAACTCTTTCAGCGCGAGCCCGTCAGCTAACCCGGCAGGCCTTAGAGAGAGCGAGGTCGCGGTGCGGCTACGTCACGCATGCCCAGTCGGAAGCGCGTCGTCGAGTTCAGCGTTCCTGCGCCACCGGGCGCTCTGCAGCGAGGCGGTGTATCGCCCAATCCAAACCAGGGGCCCGATCGTCGAGGTCGAGGTGGTGGCGGCCCCGGGGCTGCGGCCGGGAACCCGGCTGCAGCTGACCGCAGCCGTCGTCGCGGCAATGAGTTCGGCCGCGGTCGGCTCCGGCGACCACCGGCGGAAACCCTGGTTCGGCGCGAGCGCTCGAGACGGCCATATTGCCCGCTAGTCGCTGATGCGGCCGAAGGTCCACCGCTGGCTCGGACCGCTCGTCGCGCTGGCGCTGGCGGCCGGCGGCCTGGTATCCGTCTCCACGGCCGGGGCGGCCGAGGTCGGGATCAACGTCGCGGCGACCTCCGGCGACTTCTTCAATTCGGCCCAGGTCGACGCCGCAATTGGCGCGAGCCGCCCGGGGTGGGTGCGGGTGTTCATCGGCTGGGACGGGATCGAGCCGCAGCAGGGCGTCTACAACACAGCCGAGATCCAGAGCTATCAGCGGTTCTTCGCGGGTCTGCCGGCGGGCACGAAGATCGACGTCGACGTCGAGGGCTCACCGCCGTGGGCCGCCGCAGGTTCGAGCGACATCAGCACGCCGCCGGTCGACGCCGGCGACTATGCGGGGTTCCTGAACTATCTCGTCAACGCCTTCGGCGGTCGTGTCGCGGCGTGGGAGATCTGGAACGAGGAGGACAGCCCGGGCTGGTGGAACGGCACCCCGGCCCAGTACGTCGCGCTGCTGAAGGCCGCGTATCCGGCGGTCAAGTCGGCGGATCCGAAGGCGACGGTGATCGTCGGCGGGCTGACCGGCAACGACAGCGCCTACCTGAGCGAGCTCTATGCCGACGGCGCGCGTGGCTCCTTCGACGCGGTCGGCGTGCACACCGACACCGCCTGCAACGTCACGGCACCATCGGTCTTCGAGTTCGACGTCGGCACCCGCACGGTCGACCAGTACTTCTTTCTCGGGTTCACCTCGATTCACGCGGTGATGGTCGCCGCGGGCGATGGTGCGAAGCCGGTGTACATGACCGAGCTGGGCTGGTCCTCGACGAGCGCGGAGTGTCAGACCGGGCATTGGGCGGGGCAGAAGCTCGCCGGGGTGACCGAGCCGACGCAGGCCGCGTATCTGCAGCAGGCCTACCACTGCCTGGCGCAGCCGGAGTACTCCTATGTCAAGGCGGCGATGTGGTTTGAGCTGTTCAACAACGGCGGCACGAGCGCGCCGCTTGACAACTTCGGCCTGCTGAACCAGGACTTCTCGGCGAAGCCGGCGTTTGCCGCGTTCACGCAGGAATCGCTGCACGGCGACCAGCTGAGCGGGCCGTGCGGCAACTTCGCACCGCCGGCGATCAAGGTCCTGCAGCCGCTCTCGGGCCAGCATTACAGCGGGCCGTTGCAGATCGCGGTCTCCGCCAGCAGCCCCGCGAACGGCGTGCGCGAGATCACGATCCAGCTGACACGCCACAGCCGCGTCCACTTCGTCAGCAAGGGCTTCCCCGCCACGTTCAGCGGTGCGACGGCCTTGATTGCCAGGAGACTCAAACCCCGCCCGCACACGATCAAGATCATCGTGGCGAACAGGCTGGGCAACGCCGCCGTCAGAACCGTCAGGGTCGTGCACCTGCGGGTCGCGTCCTGGGACCGCCGGGGCCACACGGCCTCGAGCGCTGGGCGTCCGCAGGCTTCCCTGATCCACGTCGTACCGCGGGGAGGCCGTGCACGCTGCCTCGTCTGGTGGGCGCGCGCGACGAAGAACGTCACCCTGTTCAGCTTCCGCAGCACGCTGGGGGGTTGCCCGGGCCGACCTGGCCGCGACGCAGCGGCTCGTTCGCGCCGGCGCGCCCGCTGACCGCCGCGGGGTGGCGGGCCCGGCCCCGTCCGCACCGATCTCGACGTGCCGCCCGCTCGCCGACGCGACACCGGTCGCTTGCGCCGTTCCTGATTCAACACGGAGGAGGAAGGAGCCGGGGCGGCGGAGGGCGCCGTCACTGACCGACCCGCGTATCCGACAGGCGCCAGCTCGCGCCGGCGACGATCGCCGCCGCGGCGAGCACCGCCGGCCACGAGCCGATCAGCAACCCGAGCAGGTGCGCGAGCGCGAACGCGAGCAGGCCGATCGCGGCGAGCACGGCCGCGGTTCGCGTCCCGTCGCGGCGCCGCCAGATCGAGACGCAGGCGAGCCCGAAGCAGCCAAGAACGATCCCGCCCAGCGGCCGCGAGCCGGTTGCGACCGCGACGGCGAAGCCGGCGAGCAGGCCGGCGGCGGCGAGCGGCGCGGTTGGAAGGCGACGGGCCACCGGACGGAACACTACGCGCGGCACGTGCCTGCGCGGCGGCTGGCGGGCCGACGCAGCCCCATTAGATGCCTTGACACGAGCCGGCCCTCGGCGCAGAGGAAGGTCCACCGGCTGGACACCGCGGCGACTGATCGGAGGCGCGCGGAGCCGGCGGTGGCGGCGCCAGCTCGAGGTCAGTGCCGCGCCGGCTCGCGCTCGGGCTCGCGCGCCGGCCGCCGATCGCGGCGCGGAATGCGGTCCCGGAGCCGGCCATGGTCGCGGAGTCGCACGCGCGCCGGCTCGGCGTCGCCAAGCGGGATGCCGCCGCGCGGAGCATCGGGTGGGATTCCAGGCGGCTGCGGCGGACGCTTGCCCCAGCCGTCGTCGGAATCCGAATCCGGTCGCCGCGGTGGCAGGCTCCGACGACCGAGCAGCAGCGGCAGCAACAGGACCGACACGACGATCGCGAGATAGAGCAGCCCGGCGAGATCTACGCCTCCGGCCTGAGCGTTCCCTGGCATCAACGAGAAGGTAGCGCGATCGGGGCGCGCTCACCAGTGTGCAGACGCCCCGTGTAGCAGGTGCGGCAACCGACACGGTCCAACGATGTCCGCGGCTCCGAACACGACCGGCCCCGCGGGCGATTCGACGTGGACCGACGCGGCTGCGGATACGATCGGAGGGGTGACCGGAATGCTGCTCGGCGACTGATGGCAGACTGGCCGACGATCGCCTCGCTCGCGACCGCCGGGGGGACGCTCGTGCTGGCGGTAGCGACGTTCTCCTCGGTGCGATCCGGGCAGCGTTCGACGCGGATCGCCGAGCGTTCGACGCAGATTGCCGAGCGGGCGCTGCTGATCGGCCTGCGGCCGGTGCTCGTTCCCTCGCGCGTGACCGACCAGCCGGAGGCGGTGCGCTTCGTCGAAGGCCGGGTCGTGAGCGTGCCCGGCGGGATGGCGGCGGTCGAGCGCCACGGCGAGAACTACTACTTCGTGATCCCATTGCGCAACGTCGGCACCGGCCTGGCCGTGCTTCACGGCTGGCATCTCTCGGCGCTGCGCCCGCGGGCCGAGGACCGGTATCCCGATCCCGCGGAGTTCCGACGGCAGTCGCGTGATCTCTACGTGCCCGCCGGTGACACCGGCTTCTGGCAGGGCGCGGTGCGCGAGCCCGACGATCGGTTTCGCGAAGGCCTCCGCGAGGCGTTCCTCGCCGGGGAGCTGCTGACCATCGACCTGCTCTACGGTGACCACGAGGGCGGCCAGCGCACAATCAGTCGCTTCGTCGTGGCGCGCGAGGACGACGGCGAGTGGCGCTGCAGCGTGGTCCGCCACTGGGTGCTCGAGGGCGTCGACCCGCGCCACGGCTAGCGTGATGGCCGTCGGCTCCACGCGGCGACCGACATCCGACCGCAGGCCACCGCGCTCACACGAACGCGGCAGCCGCCACACTCAGCGCTGCGCGAGCCACTCGTCGAACTCGGTGGCGATGATGCGCTCGTCGTGAACGCCCTCCGCCTCGCCGGAGGCGAGCCAGACGATCGGCGGGCCCATGATCGCCGGGTCCAGCAGTGTCGCGTGGATCTCGGGCGATACAGCGTCGGGCAGCATCCCCGTCGCCGTGGCGCCTCCCGGCAGCAGGACGTTGGCGGTGACCCGAGTGTCCGCCAAATCGGCGGCCATGACGCGCGCGAGCGCCTCGACCGCCGCACCCGCGGGCCCGTAGGGCACAAAACCTCGGCGGATCATCGTCTGCTCGTTCATGGAGATTGTGATGACCCGCCCGCCCCCCGCTGCCAGCATGCGTGGAACGACCTCGCGGGCGACAAGAAAACAGCCGGTGACCTTCGTCTCGAGGACATCGGAGAAGCCCGGCGGCGTAACGGCCCAGAATGGTTGAGGGTTCGTGAGGAACCGCGGATTGACCGTGCGCATGCCGATCCCGGCGTTATTGACGAGCACGTCGACGCCACCCAATCGCTCGTAGGCCTCGTCCGCGCCCGCGTGCACCGACACCTCGTCGCGGACATCCAGTTCGATCCCCACAGCCTCGGGTCCCAGCGCCGCCGCGGCCGCGTCGGCGCGAGACCGTTCGCGGCTCGTCACGGCCACACGGGCTCCGGCCGCGACCAGCGCTTCGGCCATCGCCTTTCCGAGCCCGCTTGTGGCGCCGGTTACGACGACGCGGGTGCCGGTCAGCCGCAGCACGCGCCGGAGCGTACAACCACACGGCTGCCACCGGGCGACTGTGCAGACACCGCATAGATCCCCACCTAGCGCTACACAGCCGGCGGTCCCGGGCTACAGAGGCCCGGCCGGTCAAGGCTTCTTGACGCCGAGCCGTCGTCAAGGTACATTGACGACATGAACGATCTCGATGCCACCCGCGAACTCCTCTCCCGGCAGCTCACCGAGGCCATCGCAACAGATGCGATCGGGGCACTGCCGGTCATCACGGCACTCCAACAGGAGACCGACGAACACCTTCGAGAAGCAGTGCGCCACGCTGCCGGCAACGCCTCGTGGAGCCAGATCGCCGCTGCGCTGGGCGTGTCGAAGCAGGCTGCGCACCAGCGGTTCAGGGCCTATGCCGAGGGCGTGGGTGATGAGATGAAGGTGCACCAGCGGGCCATCAAGCAGGCTCGCCGCAACAGCGACCACGATCAAGCCCTGAAGACGCGCGCGCGTGTGAAGGAGTTGGCCGGCGAGCTCCGCACGGCCGCCCGATCGCTCAAGGATCAGGGGTAGCTCCGCGCCAGCGTTGCCGACTGTCCGACGGGTTTCGGTGTCGGTTGCCCCGTGGGCGGACGCCTGCATGATGCGGCGTTGTCGTCGCGTCATGATGGCGGTCATGCTCAGGCGCGTGGCGGGTCCGTTCTTCGTCGTCGCGGGCGTCATGCACTTCGTGGCTCCGAGGACGTACATGGAGATGATGCCCCGCCGGCTGCCGGCACACCGCGAGCTCGTCTACGCCAGCGGCGTCGCCGAGATTGCCGGTGGCGTGGGGCTGATGCACCCCGGCACGCGACGCTGGGCGGGGTGGTGGCTGATCGCGACGCTGATCGCTGTCTTCCCGGCCAACGTGAACATGGCTCTGAACCGAGACCGCTACGCGCCGCACGTGCCGGGCGGGCAGCGGGCGTTGATCGCGCGCCTCCCGTTGCAGCTTGTGCTGATGGCATGGGTGCGCGCGGCGGCGCGAGCCGGCTAGCGTCGCCGCTCGCAATCTCCCGCGAGCATCGCTGGTGAGCTCGCTGGCTGGTGCGCCGCATCCCACCAGCGTCGGCTTGGGGCGCACCGCGGTCCCGGGGGGGAAGCGGCGGGGTCAACCGGGGCGAGGCCGACCCCGCCGATATGGCTCCCGCGCCCAGCAGGGAAGGTCCATCGTCTGGGCGCCGGTCACATCAAGGACTTCCCGCTGTCGATTGTCGCAAACGCGGTTCCGGGCCTGGACGGACGTAGGACCAGGCGAGCGCGCTACCAGGCGGCGGGCGACAGAACCTGCGCAGCGTTCGTGCGGAGCGCGGCAGTGCCGCGGTTGCGCTCGGCGGCGATCGGCCACTCGCAGGCCGCGATCTCGCGGTCACGGGCGGCAACCTCGCGGTCGAGCGCGGCGATCACGAGGTCTTGCCCGGCGACGTGCTCGCCGATGGTGACCATCGCGCCGTCGTCGGCCGCGCGGGCGAACTGCCGGATCAGGGTGGGATCAGGGATCATCGGACTAGAGATGGCCGATGCTCCAGAGGAGCTGCTCGTCCGCGGGATTGGAGGGGTCCAGTGGCCGCCAAGCGGTGGGGTTGCCGTTGTCGTCCCAGGCGATCGCGAACTCCCAGCCCATGACGAGTTCGTCGTCCTCGTTTGACCAGGTGCTGCGGACGTCGGCTGCGGTGAGTTCGCGGGCGTCCATGTGGCTAGCCGGCGTGGGTGGTGGCTTGCCAGGTGATGACCAGATCGGAGAGCAGCCGCTGGTCCTCGGGATTGTCGGGGTTCAGCGTCCGCCAGCGTGCGGGTGTGCCGTGAGCGTCCCAGTCGACCGCGAGTTCCCACCCGGGCACGATCTGGCCGCTGACGTTTGCCCAGTAGTGGCGAACGTCGCTCGCGTTGAGGGTTTTGGCGCCCATGTCAACCAGCTATCGAACCGGCCGGGCGGTGGCTCAAGCGGGATCGCGGTATTTCGTACCCGTGGCTGCCTCGTTGGCCGATTTGCAGGTATTTCGTCCATGGCGAACACTCGCTGATCGTGGTCGAGCGCGACTGCTAAAGCCTGCAACGGCGGGGGGATTCCGCTGTCATTGCGGCTCGGCGGCGGCCGAGGTCCTTGACGTCAGCGCGGCTGAGGGTGGGCTGATCAACCCCTTTGGTGGGTTGCGTCGTGGCGGTGGTTGTTCGAGACTCGCGCCAGGGCCCTTGGCGCGGCCGGCGCCGGTGGGCGAAAAGGCGACACCCCCGCGACTTCACACACGACGGTCGCGGGGGTGTCGCACGTTTATCACGAGCACGGACGGTCCTCGTTCGATACGCGCGAGCGCGGCCCGTTTGCAGCTGAGCGCGGCAGCCGCGGGAGCTGGCGCGGGGTCCGACGACTCGTTCGCGGCGAGGCGGACGGCGACGCGGCTCGTGCGCTCTCTACAGCGGCCAGACGGGGCTTGAGACCGAGCCGGGCATCGCCTTCTCCCAAAGGTCGCCGAGCCGTTTGAGGTCTCGCTGGTCGAGGTGGTCGAGCAGCAGCTCGCGGACGACGGCGTGGTGGGTGACTTGTGCGGCGCGGAGGCGGGCGAGGCCGTGGGGCGTCAGGCCGACGAGCAGGCTGCGCCCGTCGTCCGGGTTGGTGCGCCGCTCGACGAGGTCGATCTTCGCGAGCCGGTCGACCGATCTTGAGACCCCGCTCGGGCTGAGGTTGCGCCGCTCGCCCAACTCGCCGATCGGAAGCGTGCCGGCGGGCGTGGTGACGAGCGTGATCAGTACGCCGTAGGCGTCGATGCCGAAGCCGTGGTCGGCGAGCAGTGCGCGGTCGAGCGCTCGAAACACGGTGGAGTGGATGCGCAGCAGGCCGCGCCAGGCGCCGAACTGGTCGGGCGTGAACGGGTTCGGCTCGGGTGCTCCGTCGAGCTGGAGCGCAGCCCCGGGTCCCGACCCAGAACTACTTGACATCCGCAAATACTCTGGCGTATTGTTTGCGCACTGCAAATAGTTTAGCGAGCGTCCCCAGCGGACGTTCACGGAGGAGATGCGCAATGGCGAGCACAACGGCTGAGCACCGAGTCCTGGCCGCAAACGACGGCCTGCGGCTGCAGTCCGGCCCGGGGCGAGATCTCGTTTTCAAGGTCACCGGCGAGGACACGGTGGGGCGCTCGACTACTTCACCGTCGAAGTCGCGCCGCACGGCGGCCCCCCGCTGCACGTCCACCACAAGCAGGAGGAGACCATTCACGTCCTGAGCGGGCGCTTCAAGGTCCGGATCGGCGACGAGACCTTCGAGCTCGATGAACGCGGCTTCGCTTACCTGCCGTCCAAGGTTCCCCACGCCTTCCTGAACCTGACCGATGAGCCGGGCGAGATCATCGTCGTCTACACCCCCGGCGGCTGCCACCGCTTCTACGAAGAACTCGGACCGGCAACCCGCAACGGCACACCCGACCGAGCCATCGTCGCAGCCATCTTCGAAAAGCACGACATGACGCTTCTCGGGCCGCCACTGAGCGCCGACTGACCCCCTCGCTGGCTGTTGTTCCGTACAAGAGCAGGGGGTGGAGTGGTCTCATCGGTGGTAAGGTGGCCACATGCGTGAGATCGGGGTTCGGGAGTTGAAGCGGTCGTTGAGCGAGACGCTGCGTGCTGTCGGGCGCGGCGAGCAGGTTCGCGTCACGGTTCGCGGGCGGGCAGTCGCGGACATCGTGCCGGCCGGGGCCGCGACGGGTGATGACCGTTTGCGCGAGCTCGTCGCCGCAGGCCGAGTGGTCCCGCCGTCGCAGTCGCGGCCCACGCGGGCGCCACGACTCGTGAAGAGCGGCAAGAGCGCGTCCGTGCTGGTGCTCGCCGAGCGGGACACCGAGCGCTGAACCTCTACCTCGATGCGAGTGCGCTCGTCAAGCGCTACGTCGCCGAGCCGGGCAGCGAGCTGGTGCGCGACGCGATGGAGCGCGCCGCCACGTGGTTCATGTGCCGTGTGGGGTTCGTCGAGACAGTCCGTGCCGTCGGACTCGTCGGCGGCGCCGCGGCCGCGAAGGCCGCTCGCGAGGAGTGGCCGGCGTTCGCCGTCATCGAGGTCGACCAACGCCTCGTCGAGCATGCCGCGACGCTCGCGATCGAACACGAACTGCGCAGTCTCGACGCGCTGCACCTCGCCGCCGCCCTCATCCTGCCCGTTGATGACCTGGTCCTCGCCACATGGGATCGACGCCTACAGGCGGCTGCCGCCACAGCAGGCCTCCAACTCCTCCCAACGGCAATCGACTGACGCCGGGAGTGTCGCCTGTCGCGCTTAGCGACAGCGTGCTGCGGGGTAGCGGTGCGGGCGGTTATCGTCTCGGCTCGGTTGGAGGCCCCAGTGGAGCGAGTGGTGAAGATCCTGCACGTCGAGACGAATCTCGGGCTTCGCCCGGGCGGGGTCGAACGTCTCGGTTCGGCCTTGTTGGGACTCGGCCTCGCTGAGCGCATCGACGCCGAGGTCGTCGAAACTCTTCGCGGTTCGCCGTTTCGTGAGGAGCGCGATCCCGTGTGGGGCACTCGCAACCTTGCCGCGATCGCCGAGCTCGCCCGAGAACAGGCAGATCGAGTCGAAAGAATCATCGACGACGGCTCCTTCCCGTTGGTCCTTGGCGGCGACGATAGCCTGCTGTTGGGCTGCCTGCTCGCGCTTCGCCGGCGGGGATCGGTGGGACTGGTGTTTGTCGATGGTCATACCGACTTCTGGGATCTCCCGAAGTCGTTGGCCGGCGAGTTCTCTGAAAGCGACCTGTGGGTCGTTACCGGGCACGGACCCGACGTCGTCGCCAATCTCGAAGGGCTGAAACCGCTGGCAGACCCCCGGTCCTGCGTCGTCTACGGGCACCGCGATCGCGCGGACCAACTCGCCCAAGGAAGCGAAGACGTCTACCGCCAGCCGATGCTCGTGCGCAACCTCGCCGAGCTCCGAAGCGCGGGCATCCAAGACGCCGCGCATCACGGCGCGGCCTTCCTCGCGGCTGCTGGAGGCGATGCTGTGTGGCTGCACATCGATGCCGACTGCCTCGACGATGACGTTATGCCTGCCGTCGACTGGCGAGACCCAGGAGGCATGACGCCCGACGAGCTCATCAGCCTCGGCCGCCTCCTGCTCGAGAGCGGCCTAGTCGCCGGCATGGACGTGACGATCTACAACCCCGGCCTCGACACGAGCGAACTCGCAGCCGGCCACCTTCTCGCCGACGTCATCGAGCGAATCCTGCACTGACCCCGCCCCCGGACAGAGTGTCGCCCGCGCGTGAACTCAGCGCTGCTACTGGTCGCGCGATGCGGCAACGTACGAATCCAGCTGGGCTTGCTCCATCAGCCGGATTCGATTTGCTGGCCGAGCATCAGGCGATGCCCGTCCGGCGACCGAAGCCCGAGCTCGCGCCTTCCCCATGGTTCGTCCCGTGGGGCCTTGAGGACGTCTGCGCCCGCGGCGATCGCCTTGCGGAAGAATGCGTCAACGTCGTCCACTTCGAGATATGCGACGTAGCTGTGGTCGCCAAGTTCGCTGGCGGGTGGAACGTCCGGGCAACGTCCGAGCATGAACGTCACGCCGCCTGTGCGGCAAAACCGCCAGTTGCCAGGAACGACGTCGTCAATCTCGCAGCCGAGAACATCGCGGTACCACGCGGCCGAGCGGTCGAGGTCATGAACGGCGAGGACAGGATGCGAGCGCGCGACCTGCATCATCCGCGCATTCTGCCGCAGCCTGGGCGAGACCGGTTTGGGCCTCGCCGGAGTGCTCCTGCCGCGCTGAACGACAACGCAGCGTTGCCGCTCGATCCGCACGACGCGCGGCGCCCCCGGCGCTTGTGGCGGTGACCGCGTAGTCCGCCGGGATGCTGCTCAGGAGAGTTCGACGAGGCCGAGTGCGACCCACGCCTTGAGCTCTTCGGAGCCGGTGAACGGCGCTGCGTCCGCTTCGGCGCGCGCCAGCACTTCCTCAGGCGTTGCGCGGGCTCTGAGACCGGCATAGAGGTAGACGAGGGCGGACGAGCGTGGACCCGTCCGACACGTCACCAGGGTCGGCCGAGGCAGTCCGTCGAGTGCAGCGACCTGCCGTCGAGCGAGGGCCATGTCGAGCGTCTGGGGCGGATCGGACACGACGTTGGCGGACGCGGCGACCGCCGCCTGAACACTCGCGTAGGACATCCCTCCCTCCATGCCGGCGAACTCCTCGCCGCACAAGAACAGCCACGACGCCGCATGCGCGTCGCGGGCGAAAGCCTCGGGATCGGCGATAAGTCCCCTGTTGAAACCCAGATCAATCGGAGTCGCGAAAGCCGCCACCACGACAGGGTACCGCTCCGCTCAAGCGTGGATTAGGACGTGGTCCCGTCGGGCGAGGCTCTGTCACCCAACAGCGTCGCCACACTTCGCGTCGCGCGTTCTCCCGCCTTCCGTCAGGTTGGGGCCGCGGCGTCTTGCCGCTGCTCGCGCGAAGCGGCGAGCCGTCAGGCGCTGCCCGTTGAGTCCTCAGATGGCGGCGATGGCCTATGACCGCTGACGACCGTGACCCGGTCGCCGACCACCTTGCCCTCAAGCTCTGGAAGCCGGACCCTCTCGCCGCTGTCGAGTTCCACGAGCGTCTGACCGGAGTCGATCGCGATCACGACAGCGTTTGGGCCGCGCTCAACCCGCCTTCCCGCATGCCTGTTGTCGAAGCCCATGAGCCGTAGTGTCGCAACCGCCTGCGTGCGACTGCGCCTCGCTGCCGCTGATCGCGAAAGGCGACAAGCCGCCCAGGCGTCGCTCCGGAGGGGACCTCGCGCGGTCGCTAACGTAGTCTGGATGACTACCCGACTCGTGTGGCTTGGTGACGGTGCGGCGCGCATGGAGGTCGCGCACGTTGAGCAGACCGACCCGGATTTCGTGGCCACTGGCACGCAGCTGGGGGTCGCCTATGAGCTGCGGTATCGGCTCAAGCCGGGTGTGCTCCGCCTCGAGCTGGTCGGGGAGCGGACGCTCGAGCTCGAGCTCGACGGGGCCGACTTCTTCGATCTCGGCTGGTCGCCCCTATTCAACTCGTTGCCAGTGACCCGTGACCGGCTACTCGAACCCGGCCCCCCTCGCGACTATCTAATGCGTTGGGTCGATGTCCCATCGCTTGAGGTGAGGGCATCCGAGCAGCGCTATGAGCCGCTCGGAGACGGTCTTGTTCGCTTCCGCGCGGGCGACTTCGTCGCCGACATCACTTTCGACGCAGCCGGCTTTGTGATCGGATATCCAGGGATCGGCGCCCGCCCGTAGCGCGGAGCTGATGATCGCGATACCCCGGGATCAGCGATCATTCGCCGCGTCGCGATCGACCGATCGCAGGACCGGAACTCAGCGCCACCCGAACTCCCAGTGCCCACCGATGTTTGACGCCCCACTCTGGCGCGACTACTTCGTGATGGTCGGCGGCGGGGCAGCCGCCCTGACCGGCCTCGTGTTCGTCGCGATGTCGCTGCACCTCTCAGACATCGTCTCCAATCCGGCGCACCGCCACCGCTCCCGCACGATCCTTACCGCTCTCACGGATGTATTCGTCCGCTGCGGCCTCGTCCTGATGGGAGGCCAAACCGCGCGCGCCGTCGGCGTCGAGCTCTTCGTGGTGCTCGTCGGCGTCGAGGTCCTCGTGCTCCGAAGTCTCGACCATGCGCTCCGCAGCAGCGGCCCGGCACAGTACGGTGTTCGATTCCGAACCCTTGGGTACGCGGCGTGCCTGATCATCGAGCAGACCGGGGCTGCGATCCTGTTCTTCGGACACACGTGGGGGCTGTACGCGGTCGGGGTGGGAATGATGGCGTCGTTCCTGTTCATAGTGTCCGGGGCATGGCTTCTGCTCGTCGCCGTCGAGTCGCCGGCCCGGCGCCCAACCCTGTAGAAGGCTCCAGCGCGAGTGGCGAGGGCCTGCGCACCCCGCACCCGCCGAGTCAGAACCGCCCGCCGCGACCCGCGTAAATCCGGCCCCGCCCGAGTGCCGCTCGCGCGCGTGTTAGCAGCAGCGAGCCGTGGGGTCTGCGGGCGCGCGTGACCGGCGGTGAATGGACAGCCACGGAAAGTCACGAGCCGACTGCGACACTCAGCGAAGCGAGTCGGGCGGCGCGTAGGAGCAAGAACCTGCTCGTTTGCAGCCTGTTCCGAAGCGCGCCCGGCAGGATTTGAACCTGCGACCTCTCGCTCCGGAGGCGGCACGGCAGATCCGCAGACGAGCCCGGAAACTGGCGTGTTTGCTGGGATTCGAGCCGGTCGCGGGGTTCGCGGATAGGACGGGACAGGCCCGGATAGGACGCGATTTGGGCAGAGAATCGGTGCCTCTGCCCAATGAGAGCGGCAGCCGCCGGGCGAGGGGGTGAGCGATCGTGCCTGAGACGCGAAGCGTCCGGGATGCAAGCGTAGGAAGCGCGCGCACGCGGCTGCCGGTTTCACGCGGGAGCAGTAGCGGGCCCTAACGGTTCGACGACCGCGGGTCAGCGTCCGAGAACCCGCGCTCCCGCGCCCGACAGACGGCTGCCTCAGCCTCCGTATGCGCGCCGCGGCCCGAGAGAATCTTGGCGAGGTTGCTCGCGCCGAGTCCGCTGCCGCGCTCGTCCGCGCGGCGATACGCAGCTTCCGCAGCAGCTAGATCGCCCCGCGTGAAGGCCAGGCCACCGAGATTGCAGGCACCCTCCGCGTCGCCGCGCTCGTCTGCCCGACGGAACGCTTCCTCGGCAGCGCCTAGATCGCCGCGCAGCTGCACCAGTACCCCGAGATTGGTCGCGGCGCCCGCAATGCCACCCTCGTCCGCACGGCGGTACGCCAACTCGGCGCCCGCAAGGTCGCCCTGGCTCCGGAGCAACTGCCCCAGGTTGTACGCACCGATCGGGTCGCCCAGCTCACTCGCGCGACGGTAAAACGCCTCGGCCTCGGCAAACTCTCCCTGATCCTGAAACAGCATGCCAAGGTTGCTGAGCGCCGCCGCGTGGCCACGCTCCATCGACCGGCGCCACGCACGTTCGGCGCCAGCGAGGTCGCCCTCTCCGTGGAGCAACACACCCCACAGCAGCGCTGCCTCACCCGAGCCCAACTCGTCAGCGCGCCGCAACGCCGCAACCGCCTTGACCGCACGCCCCTCGCGAACGAGCGACCGGTGAAGCTGCAGGGCAGCCTCGGCGCCCCGAGGATCAGAGGTCTCGTCCACAACCCCGCGATCGTAGTGGCGCTACCGGAACGCGCGAGATCCGACAACGCGGCGTGGCTGGTCAACCGTTGTCGCGCAGAGCGATGAATCCGTCGGGCGTCGCCTCGATCCGGTCGAAACCAAAGGCGGCGAACTGGTCCCGGACGGCTGGGGTCGGCCGGGCGCCGATGACCTCGATCGCGCTCACCGCGGGGTCGTGGCTGTGCTCGCCGTGATGCTCCTCGACAACGCCGATTATCGATAGGAGCTCGGCGTCCGGGCTCGCGTCCGCGTTGAACAGCGTGACGCCTGATTCGGGCGAGTAGACCGGCTCTGTCGCACGGATCGCCTCGGTCGCCGCCTCGTTCCCGGGCGAGCGCACGGCCCAGACATGGCAGCGGCTGGCGAGAGCTTGGAGCCGAGGCCCGAAGTCGCGGGCCACCACGATCGCAACCCGATAATCGGCCACGGTGCGCATCGTACGGCGCGTGGGCGTCGATTGGCGCGTTGTTGCTCAGCGCGAAAGGCGACATAGCTGTGATTACGCGGGGGCGACACGCTGGCCGCCCGTGGTCGCGTGCCCCTTCACGTAGTGTCAAGCGTCGCTAAGTCGATGCCCGCAGCGGAGCAACGAGACCGCAGCGATTCGCTATCGGTGCGCTCAGCTTGGAATGCAACGTGGAAGGCTCGGGCTGGACGGTCCCACCACTCCCCCCGTTCAACCGGCTCGGCCCAGCTTTTCGCCGCCCTCAGCAAGGCCGAAAGAAACAAGCCGAACTCGCGGGGCATATCTTCGAGCAGCCGGGCCCCATCGGTGACCACGAGCAGGTAGCAATCGCCGGGCAGCCAACTGAGGTCCGTAATGCACTCGTCGAACGCCGGTCCGTTCTCGCCGAAGTAATCGGGAAATTGGAGAGCGGCCCCGATCTCGTCGTACAGCGATTCGAGCTGCCTCATTTTCGAGCCCCGCAGCATCCGCGTCACCATGCCGTCTGTTGCCAACTTCCACGCCAGCTCGTAAGCGGCAGCGGGGCTGCCGACGAACTCCAGCAGCCACGGTTCGGAGGGCGAACGAAGGCGCTCAAGGTCCACGTCCCGCATTATCAGCCTCGAAGATGTCGCGTAGGCTCGCCAAGCCCGGACCGAATGCCCAACTCGGGACGCCGCGCGGACATTTCGGATCGCGATCCTCGCTGTTGCTTGGCGCGACCAGCGACAGCGCTGAGAACACGCGGGCGCCAGCGGGTACGATCTGCGCGTCGTGTTGCATGACAGATCACGCAGAACGCGCTGGTCTTTCAGGTTCGGTCTTCGAGTTGCTGGTGCGGGCGCAACGTTGACCGCTGTGGCAATCGCGGCGATCGTCGTTGCGACCGCAGGCAGCGGTGGCGGTGGCGGCGGGCGTGTTCCGACGATCGTGCGGGCGGTCGCGTCGCGGCTGCCCGGGCTGAACCTGGCGGATGCTCGCCTCGCGCTAACCGACACCGCGGCGGACTATCAAATCTGGATTCTGCCGGGCGGCGACAGCCCGCGCGACCAGACCTGCGTGGCTGTTGTGTCCCTCGATCCGCCGGTGACGCACGGCAGCCAGGCTTCCTGCCAGCGCACACGCCCAGTTCGATACTGGGGCATGCAGGTCCCGATCTACGGCAACAACCCGGGCGGTGGAGTTGCCGTCGCGGGACTGGAGCCAGGCACAGCCTCGAGCGTGATCCTCGTCTCGCGCGGCGGTGCCGAGCACGAGCGATTCCCCGTCTCCCACCACGGCTATCTGGTGACAGGAGCCGTGCCCGGCGACAAGCTCGTCTCCACGACAGCCACCGGCGTCCCCGTAACCAACACCATCGCCCCAGCACCGATAGCGCCCCAGTAGCGATAGCGGTATTCCCTTGGTCGACCGGCTAGGAGTGCCGCTCTGCGCGATTAGCAGGAGTGCCCGTTTCATTGTGGCGACGAGGCCCCGACGTAGACTTCGTGGCATGGCGCACGAGGACCTCATCGACGAGATCGAGCGCGACGCGATCGACCACAACACGCCGATCGGCGTGGCGCTGCGCAAGTGCGTGATCCTGGGAGGCCGGAGCGAATCCGAGGCGCTCACGGACTGGGCGACGCGCGAGCTCGAGGGCTACCTCGGCTACGACGGCGAGCTGCCGCAGTACCGAGTGATTTACGCGCCGCTGATGGTCGACGGCGCCACGATGACCGGGATGGTCCAGCACCAGCAGATCCCGCAGTCGAGCATCCCCAGTTCGCCCGCGAGTACGTGACCGAGCGCGTTGAGCTCCGGCACGGCGCCGGCGAGCTCGAGGCGCTGCTGCTCCAGGACGACATCCGGCTGATGCCCCACGGCGCGAGCGACGTCGCGCGGCTCATGAACCTTCGAGGGACCCCCGGGCCAGCACATCATCTCGCTGTACTGGTCGGTCGCTCCCGGCGCGATCCGCGGCGTGCTGGACCAGATCCGGACGGCGACGACCAAGCTCGTTGCCGAGCTCCGCCGGACGATGCCCGCCGATCAGGACGTGCCGACGCGCGAGCAGGCCGACCGCGCCGTCGTCTTCATCATCACCGGCGAGCGCGCGCAGTTCCATTACAACGTCGCGACCGCGTCCGGCGACGGCGCGTCAGCCTCGGCCGCACAAGCGAGCGCCGAGGGAGCGACCGCGACCGCCACGGCCTCCGGAGCCGATCCCGAGCTCATCCCGCTGCTCGAGGAGCTCGCGTTGCGCCTTGAGCAGGACGGCGAGACTGCAGCCGCCGCACAGGTCGAGCACGTCATGACGATTGTCGAGAGCGAGAACCAGGACGGGACCAAGCTCCGCAAGCTGTGGGACGCCGTCAAGGTTGCCGCCACGACGAACGAGGCCGTCGGCCTGATCGCCCGCATCGGGCCGCTGCTGCTCGCCGCGCCGCACCACTGACCGTCTCTGGGCCACGTTCCTAGGTCGCGATATAGCGCTTCGCAACGAGTACCGGCGCTGGATCGGGCGCTAAGGCGACAGGGCGCCGCCGCGACGCTTCAAGGGATCGAAGCGAACGGCCGAAAAGACGGGTAGTATCGTCGGCATCGGTAGCGGGTGTGGGGCAACCGCAGAGGATCTCAGAGTGACACTGGACAGCACCGTTGGAGAGCGTGGCGGTCCTACAACGGACGATCGACCGAGTGATCAGCGGCCCTCTACAGGCAGGCTGGTCGCGTTCGGGGTGCTCCTATCCGAGGTCGCGCATTGGGTCGAAGGCGACCTGCACGTGTTCCGCAGCCTCGAGTACGACGTGATCGCGTCCGGACCGGACCAGCTGGCAGCCATCAGCGCCTTCGTGCAAGCGTCAGCCGACTATGCGCGCTTCCTCCACGACCCGGCCGGCGACCCCACCGACGAGGACCGCGAACTTGCGACCCAAATTCTCGATCGACTCTTCGAGGGCTCCGCAAGGGCGCTCGAGAGCGAAGTCCACCGCCGCCTGGTCGTGAGGCTGCTCCGGCGTCGGGGGGACGACGCCGGGCGACCGTGGCACCTGCTGTCCGCACAGCAGACCTGATCGCGGCGTCAAGGAAGCTCTGCGACGCCGACCGCGACGTCGCGCACGGCGTTCTCTTCAGGATCCGGGTTGTCTCCAGCGACGGCCGCCCAGTCACCGTTACCTGGCAAATCGACAACCATCCTGGCGACGCCCGACCCTACGTCCTGAACGACGTCGCCCGGAATCTTCGTCTCGCCGGCGGCGCTGGCGAGTTGATCGAGAAGCTGGCGGTTTGGTCCAAGCAGGATCTGGTCGAGCACCTTCAGAAGCTGCCGCACGAAACGCTTTGCCCGCCGGCAATGCGTCGCAAGTGAGCGCGGCCAGCTGGGCGAGCCCGACGTGTTGCGATCCTCACGACGCGAGGCACGCAAATGCGCTGCTGTACTTGTTCGTTGACTGCCAGGTCCCGGCAACCCCGGCTTTCGTAGTGCAAGACTCGCCGGGAGTGACGTCGTAAACGGGAGCGTTCGTCCCGTCGCTCTCGAAGCAGCCACCTGAGCCGCAGGAGACGGGAGCCGACCCGATGGGGGCTATCCGCAGGACGGTGCATTTGGCGTCCGGGACGTGGTTGGCGAAGCACTGCGCGGTCTGCGCCTGCGCCTGCTTCGCTTCGTAAAGCTCGAAGCTGCGCTGGTCGGCCAGTTGCGCGGGCGTCACGCGTGGGCCGCTCGGATTGGCCTCCCGCAGTTGCGCTCGCACGCTCGGCGCGATCTGCGACGTGGACGTGATGACGTACTTGCTCGCGGCGAGGCCGACGCCGACGAGCGAGAAAAACAACGCGACGAGCGAGATCGCGAGCGGGCGGACGGGCGTTTCATGATGGCTCCTGCGGTCGGTGTTCGCCGAGGCTACTCCGCGCGTCGAGGACGCCGCGTGAGCGCCGACCAACGAGTCGCAGGCAGCCGAGGCCGGCGGAAGCGTTCAGGGGCCGCAGAACGGTGGAGAACGGCTGCGAGGGTCAGTCTCGCTCCGTGCGCTCGCGTGCGTAGTCCGCGTCGAGCTTGCCCACGAAGTTGTCCGACTCCCGATCGGACGCATCGAACGTGCCACGGCCAGGGTTCGGCTGCGCCAAGGCCGCGGAGAGGGTGTGACAGGCGGAGGTTAGGTCCACCACGGTCGGCACCGTGCCGCCGACTGCGCTTTCGGGGTTGCGGCCCTCGGCGCGCGCCAGCTCCGCGGTCGTGTAATCGTCGACGAGCGCTCGAAGTACGGCAAAGTGCCGGCGCCACAACGCTGCGAGTTCCTCGCTGCTGAGGTGCTTTTCTGTCATGTCAGTCTGCTCCAGTCCCTTGAGGTTGAACGAGTCGAGTCGCGACGTTAGGCGGCGTCGCGGCGAGGCTGGAGCCGGGCGACCTCAGCCTCGACAGCTACGCGGACGAGACACGCATGCTGCCCGCGACGAGTCTCGCCGGGCTCGTTGACTCGTCCAATGCCGTAGCACGTCGGACACGCGCCGTGCCCGCGGATTCCTGTCCCTTCGCAATGCGCACACCACTTTTTTCGCCAGTGGCTCAGGCGACACGGCCGAAACAACAGATCGACGACCCAATGCGGCTCGGCAAGACCGCGGAGTCTCGACATTGCAACCTGAACGGCCCGCTCCTCGCCTCGACGCTCCGCCTCGAACTGCACGGTCGGGACGGCCACGATATTCACCTCGCGCTCGTCGTGACTGACCGTTAGCCCGAGATTGGGTCGGCTGATCCGCTGCGCCACCGCTGGGCGCTCACGGCGGTGGATCGGGGACGGAGCCCCGCCCAGGTCGACGAGGCGCTGTTGCTGGGCGAGGATCGCGCGCTGTGTGCTGCGTGCCCAGTCGCGCTGGTCGCGCTGGGCCCAGCCGAGCTCGAGAAAGAGCGTGTGGCCCTCGGCCGTCGTGAAGCCGACGGTCGTGGCGAGACCGTGGGCGTAGCCCATGAGTGGGAGCGCCATGCTTCGCGGCCGGCGGACGCTGGCTCGCAAGTCGTGGACGATCTCCTGCTGCTCGGCGTAGGGGCGCTCAGGGAAGGCGTAAGCGACGCGCGCTCGTGCGAACGCATCCCCCCAAGACTCGCGCTCGGCGGTGACCCCCGACGGGGGAACAGGGATCCCGCGCGGAATTTGTACCCCCTTGTGAGATCGGGAATCGGCCTGATGCTTTGGTGGTGAAGCTCGCTTCATCTACTTCAGGATCGCACGCCCCCCAAATCACAAGGACGCAGCTCCGCCGCGAGCGCGAAGCACGCGGTCTCACGCGGCGCCAAGTGTCGATCGCGGCGGGCATCACAGAACGCGCGATCGCATCGCTCGAGGGCGGCGGCAGCAACCCTCGCCTCGTCACGGCTGTAGCGCTGTCGCACGCACTGGGTGAGGCACCACTCACTGCCCTGTTCCCCGAGCTGTTCGGCTCTGTCGGGGAGCTCATTGGACCCCTCAACCACGTCGCGCCGGCGGAGAACCGGCGCGACGGGAAAGGCGGACTTCGTGCAGGCGAAGACCAAGCCGCAACCTAGCAGAAGACGCGGCGCGCTCCGCAGCGACCAGCGCGTCAACCGGGCACCGATCACGTTCGAGGCGTTCCGTCGGCGCACGCGCGGACTGCCACCGTCGAGGCAGCTCGAGGCGTTCCAGTCACTCCCGCCTGCGATCCAGTCGCAGGTGTGGGCGGCGCTCGCCGCCGACCTCGAGCACGCGAGCGAACCGAAAGGAGACTGACCACAAAATGACTGTCACTGACCACTTTCACGGCTGCCCGTACTGCCCCGTCGACCGCGGACCTGACGACATCTACAACGCCGGCAAACTTCACCGTGCCGCCTGCCACGAACACCGGACGACTTGGATTCTCGGGTCCAACTTGATCGGGAGCTGGAGGCACGAGACCAAGGCCGTGCAGCGTGAGCGCTACCGGCAGATCGAGAGTTACACGGTCTGCGACGACGGCCCGTTTTGCGGGCTGTTCGACCGCCACGACGAAGCGCTCGAGGCGGCGCGATGAATTCGCCAACGCGCCGCATCACCGTCGAGTCGTGCGAGAGCGTCTACCAGGGCACGAACGCCAAGGGCGACCCGTTCACGATCTACGAGATCCACGGCACCGACGAGCAGGGCCAGCCGATCGACAAGCCGCTGCGGTCGTTCGCGCAGCTCGAACTGGGGGCCGGCACTTTCGATGTCTCGCCGTACACGGACAAGCGCGGCGAGGTCAGCTACACGCTGAAGGTGCCGCGACGGGCGCAACGGTGGCGTGTCGGCTGCCGCGTTCGCTGAGCTGACCAAACGTGTCGAGGCGCTCGAGCGCGCTCTCGCCCGCGACGACGAGGCGGTGCCGTTCTAAAAATGGCGCCGATCCCTCAAGACGTCGCTCTGCGACTGCAGCCCGCCGCGATCGCCGGCAACGAGCCCGTGTCGAGCTATCTCGAGATTCGGCCGCTCGGCCGTGACGGACGGCCCGCTGTCTGCGCGCGCACGTTCGTCCCGGTGCGCGAGCTGCGCCAGGCCGCACAGCGGTGCGCCGAGCTCGCGGCGCGCGTCAACGTGTTTGTCGGCGCCGCGCCGCGCGTCCGCGAGGACGGCACCGCTGCCGCCGTCGAGCGCTGCTGGACACTGTGGGCAGACTGCGACGGCCGCGACGCGCTCCCACGGCTTCGCGACTTCCGGCCGGCACCGAGCATCGTGATCCGCTCCGGCAGCGACGACTCGGCGCACGCCTATTGGCCGCTGCCTCCGCCGCTCCCGCCGGACTTCGCTCAGCGTGCAAACCGGCGACTTGCGGTCGTGCTCGGCGCCGACGTCAAAGCAACGGACCCGCCGCGTATCCTGCGCGCCGCCGGCACGCTGAACCACAAGCACGATCCGCCACGGCCGGTCGTGTGCACGCGGCTCGAGCTCGTCGTGTTCACGTTCGATCAAGTTGTCGGCCGGCTACCCGATGACCGCGGCTACGCGCCGCGGGCAGCTGCCGAGACGCACGATCGGCACGGCGACCCGGGCAAGAGCCTCGACGGACTAGCTCGCACCGTCCGCGAAGCACCGATCGGCAACCGCAACGCCGCGCTCTACTGGGCGGCCTGCAAGGTCCGCGACGACGCGCTCGACACCGAGCTGGCGTGCGAGGCGCTGCGAGACGCCGCGCTCGCCGCAGGGCTGGGCGAACACGAGACCGCGCGCACGATCCGCAGCGCACTCGACGTCAAGGCCGCAGCATGACGACCGAGCCCTGGACGGCCGAGCGCGACGCCGACTTCCGCGCGGCCGCAGACGGCACCGGCAAGCAGCGGACCTCGATCCTTGCGAGCGACGTCCGGTCGCGTCGCGTGCGGTGGCTGTACAAGGGGCGCCTCGCACTCGGCTATGTCGGCGTGTGGACCGGCGCCGGCGACATCGGCAAAAGCATGTTCGCCGCATGGGTGATCAACGCAGTAAGCCGCGGCAAACTCGACGGCGAGTTCCAGGGGATCCCCGAAATGTCGCTGATCGTCGCCACCGAGGACGGCCGCGAAGACATGTGGAAACCCCGGCTCGCCGCCGTTGGCGCCGACCTCGAGCGCGTCGCGTTCCTCGAGATCCCCTACGGCTGGAACCTACGCGACGGCATCGACCGAATCAGCGACGCGATCGACGACCGAGGAGCCGTGTTCGTGTTTATCGACGCCGCGATGGAGCACATGCCGCCGTCGCGAGGCGGCGAGAACGTCAACAGCCCGACGTTCGTGCGCGGCGCGATGGGACCGCTCGCCAGGCTCTCCCGCGAACGCCAGATCACCTCGCTGTTCGGACTGCACCCACCCAAAGCACGCGCCAAGACATTCGCCGACACCGTGCAGGCCAGCGGAGCGTTCTCGCAACTCTCCCGCACCGGCCTGCTGTTCGGCTACCACCCCGACGACCGCGACCTGCCACGCGAAGAGCAGCGCCGCGTCGTGCTCCGCGGCAAAGGCAACGCCGGCCGCAACCCGGCGCACTCTCCTACCGCATCGCCGAACGCCTCATCCAACTCGACGACGGCGACAGCGACACGATCGGCTACGTCACCGACGTCCAGCCCTGCGACGTTACAGAACGCCAACTCCTCCGCGCCGACCGGCCACAAGCACCCGACACCGACGAGCGCCAACCCTCCCAAGCCGAACAGGTCGAACAGCTGATCCTCGAACGGCTCGCAGACGGCAGCCCACACGAGTCGATGCGCGACGAACTGATCGCAGCCGGCTACCACGGCAGCACGATCGACCGCGCCAGACGCAAAGTCTGCACGACACCGCGCAAAGGCCGCGGCACGATGACCGAGCGATGGGAATGGACGCTACGACCCGAACTCGTCCAAAACGTGTGTGACTTGGTGACTTCGCAGACCCTCGCGCGCGCGGGGTCTCCCAACAACCATGGTGACTTGGTGACTTCCACAGGAAACCCCAACAAACAAAGAAATCACCAACTCACACACAAGCATGACGAAACCGCCGACCGCCCCGCCGAAGTCACCAACTCACCACCCACGACAGACACCCCGCGCGCGCGCGACGAGAACCCCCTCCCAACACCAATGCTCGACGAACCCAACAACCCCCTCCACGTCGCGCAGTCGGTCTCGTCGAACGGTGACGGCCTCGGCGCTGAAACTCGGAAGCCGCGGCGCCAGGCGGTGCCGCGGTGAGCGCGCGACGCCGTTGGCGAGTTCGACTGGGCTGCTGGTCGCGGCTGCGAGCCGGTATGTGCGGCGTCGATCAGGCGGTCGGTATGCGGCTTGATCGTGCACTACATGTGCCGCATGCACTACATCGAGTCGGTGTGCTGTGACAGCACTCCTGCTCACCGACGAGCAGCTCGACGCGCTTGCTGATCGCCTGGCGGATCGCCTCGCTGTGCGGCTCGCCGGGGCTGGTGGTAGCACGGTCGCGGCGTCGGCTGAGTCGCTGGTAACACCTGCTGGCGGTCTCGTGGACGCTCAGACGCTCGCTCAGCTGCTCGGCACGTCGCGCGAGTTCGTCTACAGGCACCGCGACGAGTTTGGAGGCGAGCGACTCGGCCGCAGCGAGCGCGGCAGACTGCGATTCGACCCGGCGACGGCGCTCGAGGCTTGGATTGCTCGCTGCCGCAGCGAGGCGTCACAGGCGCGAGTATCGCCCGCCAAGCAGTGGCTCGAGCGTCTCGCCGGCGCCGCTCATCGGGCAGAGACGTCGAACTTCTGCCCATTAAGAGGCACCGATCGATGGCCGGCATGGGCTGCGAAAGCGCGGTGTCGTCGTGACGTGCTCGAGCGTGCCGGTCGCTGATGCCCACCGTGATGTCCAACAGCAGACCGGGGTGGTGCGCTGCCGCGAGTCCGCGCGCCAGGTCGACGGCGTGGCTGCGATCGTCGCGGCCGCCGGCGGACGACGCCAGGCAGGGTCCTATTTCCATCGGTTTCTCGTCGGTCTCCGGTCGGCGGTTCGGGGTACCTCTCGAAAAATGTGCGGGTGTGTGGGGGTTTCGTATGGCGCGTGCTGAGAGTCAGGCGGAGCGGCGTGAGATGGTGGTGGCGGCTTTGCTCGCGGATGCTTCGCGGTCGGATCGCTCTCTTTCGCGGGCGTTCAGCGTGTCGCATTCGACTATCGGGAGGGTGAGGGCGGAGCTTGTGGCGGCTGGTCGGATCGACCGTCGGATCGTCCGGTCTGCGTCGGCGAGGCAGGTGGGGGCGCCGAATTTGGTGCGGGCGCGTCGTGGTGAGCCGGGGCCGGCGTTGAAGCATGGTGCGTTGGTGACGTCGGGGGCGGGTGCGGGTGCGTTGCAGCGCCGCGCCGATGAACTGGCTGGCGAGTTGCGGTCGCTGGTGCCGGGCGGCACTGCGGCGGATGAGCCGCTGCTCACGTTGCTCGCGTTGACGTTGGCGCGGGTCGAGATCGTGAACGCGTGGCTGGACCAGCATGGCCTGTTCCGCAATGCGCGGGGCAGTGAGCCTCAGCCGATTTTGAAGCAGTTGCAGAGCTGGGAGAACGCTGCGTTGCGGTTGTGCGCGGAGCTCGGGTTGTCGCCGTCGGCGCGGGCGCGGCTGGGTGTTGCTCGGGCCGGCGTGATGCGTACCAGCGTTATCAGTCGATCGTCGACGGAAAGGGCGGGCAGAATGGGAGCTGACACGCTGACCGATGCTGAGTTGCATCACCTCTGGCGCCGGCACTTCGCGGTCTATGACGACCTGGTGCACGGCTTTCTGCCGGCCCAGGCGACGCGTCGAGGTGGCGGCGATCCGGGGACCGCGGCGGTGACGCTGCTCGACCTCGAGTCGGCGCGCCACACCTTGAGCATCCTTCGGTTCTACTCGTCGCGGCAGTTGGGTGGGCACACGTTCAGGGGGAGCGATCCGGGCTCGGACAACTATGTCGGGCAGCTCGAGGCGGAGTTGCAGCGGGTGCGCAACGAGATCGATGGGGAGTTAGCGTGACGCTGAAGCCTTCGATCGGGATGATTCAGGCGCTCGACGACCCCGCGATATTCGGGTCCGCGCTCAAGCTCAGCGAGCGCCAACGCGAGCCACGACAAGCCATCGACGACGGCGCGCGGTTCCTGCAGTTGGCCTGGGGAAGACGCAGCGCCAAGACGCTCCTCGAGGCCTTGATCGGGCTGTGGCACGCGTTGCCGCGCGAGGAGTTCAGCGCCTACGTGCGGTCGGACGAGCTGCGGCGCGTCTTGGCGATCGCCTGCAACGAAAAACAGGCCCGCGAGATCGTGATGGCGGCCGAGTCCGGTGATCGCCAAGTCGAGCGTGATGCGCTTCGATGGTCGAGAGCCGCACCGACTTTGAGCTCAGATTCGCGCACGGCGTGACGTTCAGTGCGATGCCGTGCTCTGCACGCGGCGACCGCGGCCGGGCTGCGTCCTGCGTCCTGCTCGACGAGGCGGCGGCACCATTTCGACGGCCAGGCCAACTCGCAGCAGTCGTTCGAACGGCTGTTTGCGGCCGTGGTGCCGTCCGTCGCGCAGTTTCGCGAGCTGGGGACGGTTGTGGTCGCGTCGACGCCGGCGGGTGACAGTGATGAGTTCGCGGAACTGCGCGACGAGATTTTGGAGAATCCGAGTCCGGCACGACGGTTTTTCACCGGCGCGAGCTTAACAGCGAGGAGCGTGAGCGAATGACGCCGTACGAAAAGGCCGTGCTCGAGCGGTTGCGCGAAGCGAAGCTACACCAACGCCGACGGCAGCAAGGTCTTGTACTCGTCCGGCGGCGACAGCTACCGCGACGCCGCCGATCTCTACGCGATTTTGAGCGAGAACCACACGACCGGCTCGAGCAACTTGGAAAACGACCAGGTTCGCCAGATCCTCACGGACCTGCACGCCGGGAAGGATCTCGAGCAACGCCCAGTGGGGCGTGCTGAAGAGCTCCTCGCAGAAGTACGCGACGCAGCTCGCGGCGTTGCGCGCGACCCCGGATCATCAGGGCCAGGATTACACCGCGGTCGCGCCCGAGGGCACCGGCAGGCTCATTCCGGCGTCGGGAAGCTGATGGCCGTCGTGGTCGATCGGATTGTCGTCGACCGGCCGTCGCTGCGCCGCAAGATCGCGATCACGGTCGGCGACGTGAAGCTGACCGGCCGGCTGCTCGAGGACGGCGACGGGCTGCTGTTTGTGATGGTCGACGAGCCGGCCGCCGGGCGTGTCGCGCGTCGGCTCGTCGCTGGTCGAAACGCGCTCGTCGGCAGGTTTACGCATGGGTCCGCCAGAGATGTATGATGTAGACATGACAACCAAACGCACACGCGCTGGATTTCGAAGCACAGGCGACATGACGACAGTTCGCTTGCCGAAGGCGTTGGTCGACCAGGTCCGTGAGATCGCGGTCGCGCACGACCGGTCGCTCGCCGCCGAGCTGCGCGTCGCGCTCGTCGAGTACGTGAAGCGGATCCAAACCACCGAAGGGGGCAACTGATGGGACGCACGGCCACGGGATCGGTAGTGCTCGACACCGAGCGGCGAAGCCCGACGTACTCGATTCGGTTTCGCGCCTACGGTAAGCGGCGCTTTCTCACGCTCGGGACGCGCGACGAGGGCTGGACGCAGGCGCGGGCCGAACGCGAGCTGCGACACATGCTCGCCGACGTCGAGCGCGGACGCTGGCAGCCGCCATCGGCGCCGAGCCGGTAGCCGCGCCGCGCGAGTGATCCCGACGTTTCACGTGTTCGCGTCGGAGTGGTTCGCACGCCAGACGGCGAAGGCGGACGGCGCGGCGGCGGGCTCAGCGCCGCCGGCCGTGCCGATCTCGACTGGCGGCTGTCGGCCACCTGCTGCCGTGGTTCGCGTCGATGCGGCTAGACGCGATCACGCGTCGAGGACGTGGACCGCTACCGGCTCGCGAAGGTCCGCGAGGGCAAGCTCAACGCGACGTCGATCAACAAGACGTTGCGGTGCTCTCGGCGATCCTCGAGAGCGCCGTCGAGTACGAGCTGGTCGCCGCGCAACCTCGCGCAGGGCCGACGGCGACGGCTGCCGGCCGTCGACGCCGGCCCGCACGACGCTCGACCGCGCCGAGCACATCGCGGCGCTGCTCGACGCGCGCCAGCAAGCTCGACCGCGCCGCACGGTGCAGGCACGGCCAGCGCCGCGCGCTCGTCGCGACGCTCGTGTTCGCCGGGCTGCGGATCGGTGAGGCGCTCGCGCTGCGTGGCGCGACGTCGACCTCGCGCCGCGGCACGATCAAGGTGCGGGCTGCCAAGACGGACGCGGGCGTGCGGACGGTCAACATCGCTCCCGGTCCTGCGCGACGAGCTGGGCGACGTACGCGGCGCGCGCGAAGGGCGGCCCGGACGCGCTCGTGTTCGGATCGAGCCACCGGCAGGCCGCAGTCGCCGACGAACATTCGGCGCCGGATTCTCGCGCAAGGCGGTCGAGCAGCGCGAACGAGGAGCTCGCGAAGGCTGGCGCCGAGCCTGATGCCGACAGTCTGACGCCGCACTCGCTGCGCCGCACGTTCGCGTCGCTGCTGTTCGCGATCGGCGAGACACCGCCCTACGTGATGGCGCAGATGGGCCACACGACCGCGGAGCTGACGCTCGCATCTACGCCCGCCAGATGGACCGTCGTGACGGCGAGCCGGAGCGGCTGCGCGGCGCTCGTCGGCGGCGCTGATCGGGCAGAACGGGCAGAACGGCGATGTTGTGGCGCTCGACGGCGAAAGCGCGAGGCGGCCGTGAGCGCGAAAAACGGCCTGCTTGCAGGCGTTTGCGGAGCGCGCCCGGCAGGATTTGAACCTGCGACCTCTCGCTCCGGAGGCGAGCGCTCTATCCCCTGAGCTACGGGCGCGGGGGGCGTGGCGTGACGGCCTCGCTCGTCGTGAGCATAGCCGGAGCGCTACGCTCGGCCGCGATGGAGTTCTCCGTGATGTTCGCCGGCACCGCCGGGTCGGTGCCGAGTGCGCGGCGCGGACTGCCGGCGCTGCTCGTGCGCCGCGGCGCCGAGCGGATCCTGATCGACTGCGGCGAGGGGACACAGCGCCAGTTGCTTCGCTCAGGCGGGCTGAGCGACCTCACCGACATCTTCATCACCCACCTGCACGTCGATCATTGGCTCGGGTCTGCCGGGGCTGCTGCAGACCTTCAACCTGCGCGATCGCGAACGTCCGCTGGCGATCCACGGGCCCACCGGCATCGCCGAGCTGATGCGCTCGATGCGGCGCGTGTACGGCAAGCTCGGCTTCGCGCTCGAGGTGGTCGAACTCGAGGCCGGGGAGTCGGTCCGCCGCGACACGCTCGAGATCCAGGCCGTCAACGTGCGCCACCGCGTGCTCGCCTACGGCTACGTGCTGGTCGAGGATCCGCGGCCGGGACGCTTCGACGCCGACCTCGCGGCGACGCTCGGCGTCACGCCCGGGCCTGATTTCGGACGCCTGCAGCGCGGCGAGATCGTCGCCGGCGTGCGACCCGAGCAGGTGATCGGCGAGCCGCGCCCGGGCCGCAAGGTCGTCGTCTCCGGCGACACCGCGCCCTGCGAGACGCTCGCGATCGCCGCCCACGCGGCCGACCTGCTGGTCCACGAGGCGACATTCGGGGAGGAGGAGCGCGATCGCGCGCGCGTGACCGGGCACTCGACCGCTGCGCAGGCAGCGCAGATCGCGGCGGACGCAGAGGTGAAGCTGCTCGCGCTGACCCACATCTCGGCGCGCTACGGCGGCAGCGAGCTGCGCGACGAGGCTCGGGCGGTGTTCGCGGCCTGCGAGCTGCCGCGCGACTTCGACACGATCGAGATCCCGCTCGCGGACCGCGGAACGCCGGTGCTGGTCCGCGCCGGCGAGGTCCCCGGGGCGGCGATCTGACGCGCGCTGCTACGCTGCGTCTCGAGATCCTTTAACCCGGTCCTGCGAGGCCAGGAAGGACGTGAAGCAGTTGGATGCAGCCGAGAAGGTCGTGCTCGACCGCGACGATGTCGCCCGCGCGGTCGTTCGAATTTCGCACGAGGTCGTCGAGCGAAACGCGGACCCCGGCTCGCCGCTGGCGATCATCGGCATCCATCGACGCGGCGTGCACCTCGCCGGTCGTCTGCACGCGCAGATCTCCGAGCTGCTTGCATCGCCGGTGGCGCTCGGCTCGGTCGACATCGCCTTCTACCGCGACGATCTCGGCCGCCGGCCGCCGGCTCCGGTCGTCCACGCAACCTCGATCGACTTCGCGCTCGACGGCGCGACGGTGGTGATCGTCGACGACGTGCTGTTCACGGGACGTACCGTGCGCGCCGCGATCGAGGCGCTGTTCGAGTACGGCCGCCCGGCGCGAGTTCAGCTCGCCGTGCTCGTCGACCGCGGCCACCGCGAGCTGCCGATCCGGCCTGATTACGTCGGCAAGAACCTGCCGACCTCGTTCGCCGAGCGCGTCAACGTGCGCGTCGAGGAGCTCGACGGCAGCGATCAGGTGACGATCAGCGTCGCCCCGAGCGCCGGGGTGGCGGCATGAGGCACCTGCTCTCGATCGAGGATCTCGACCGCGCCGCGATCGAGCAGATCATCGATCGCGCGACGAACTTCGCGCTGGTCGCCGACCGGCCGATCAAGAAGCTGCCGTCGCTGCGCGGGCGGCTGGTGATCAACCTCTTCTACGAGGCGTCGACGCGCACGCGCAGCTCGTTCGAGCTGGCGGCCAAGCGCCTGTCGGCCGACGTCCTGAACCTGGTCGCGAGCGGCTCGAGCGTCGAGAAGGGCGAGTCCCTGCGTGACACGGTCGCGACGCTCTCCGCCTACGGTCCCGACGCGATCGTGATCCGCTCGCCGCACGCCGGCGCACCCGGGCTGCTCGCCGGCTGGACGCACGCCGCCGTGGTCAACGCCGGCGACGGCAAGCATCAGCATCCGACGCAGGCGCTGCTCGACTGCTACACGCTGAAGAACCGGCTCGGATCGCTCGAGGGGTGCAACATCTGGATCGTCGGCGACCTCGTGCACTCGCGCGTCGCGCGCTCGTGCATCCAGGCGTTCACGCGGCTCGGCGCGACCGTGACGGTCGCCGGTCCGCCGACGCTGCTGCCCGACGAGTTTGCGGTGCTCGGGGCGAGCGTGCGGCACTCGCTCGAGGACCTCCGCGAGGCCGACGTGATCTATGCGCTGCGGATGCAGCTCGAACGGATGGAGGACTCGTTCGGTCCCTCGCTGCGCGAGTACACCGCGCATTTCCAGATCAACGCGCGCCGGCTTGGACCGCGGCAGCTGCTGATGCATCCGGGTCCGGTGAACCGCGGAATCGAGCTGACCGGCGAGGTGATCGACTCGCCGCAGGCACTGATCACCGATCAGGTTGCCGCCGGGGTGGTCGTGCGGATGGCGGTGCTCTACGAGGTGCTCGCCGGCGCGCCGCTGCGCCACCGGCGCCGGACAATCAGTCGGCCGCGCTCGAGCCACAGACCGCATGAACACGGTCGTCGCCGCGGCGCGCCCGCCCGCCGAGCTGCTGCTGCGCGGCGCTCACGTGATCGATCCGGGCACGGGGATCGACGGCCCTCACGACGTGCTCGTGCGCGACGGCGAGATCGCTGCGCTCGGGGCGCCGGCGAGCCTCGAGCCGCCGAGCGGCACGGAGACCGTGGAGGCGGAGGGCAAGCACCTGTTCGCGGCGTTCGTCGATCCGCACGTCCACCTGCGCAGCCCGGGCCAGGAGCACAAGGAGGATGTCGAGACCGGCACCCGGGCCGCCGCCGCCGGTGGCTACTGCGCGGTCGTGGCGATGCCGAACACCGATCCCGTGCTCGACCAGGCGGCGCTGCTGCGCGGCCTGCTGACTGTCGCCGAGCGCGACGCCCGCGTCCCGGTCGGCTTCATGGCCGCGATCAGTCTCGGCCTGCGCGGCGAGCAGCTGACCGAGATGAGCGAGCTGCGCGACGGCGGGGCGCTCGGCTTCACCGACGACGGTCGGCCGGTCGTCTCGGCCGGCCTGCTGCGCCAGGCGCTCCGCTACCAGCGCCTGTGCGGCGGGGTGCTCGCGCTCCACGAGGAGGACCCGGCGCTCTCGGGGACCGGCGTGATGCACGAGGGGACGGTGTCGGTCGAGCTCGGGCTCGCGGGAATCCCGTCGATCTCCGAGTCGACGATGATCGCGCGCGACGCGCTGATCGCCGAGCACGAGGCCGGCCGCGTGCACTTCCAGCACCTGTCGGCGCGCAGCTCGGTCGACGCGCTGCGCGCCGCGCGCGCGCGCGGAGCCAACGTCAGCGGCGAGGTCAGCCCGCATCATCTGCTGCTGACCGACGAAGCCGTGCGCACGCTCGATTCGAGCTTCAAGATGAACCCGCCGCTGCGCACCGAGCAGGACCGCCAGGCGCTGATCGACGCGCTGCGCGACGGCACGATCGAGTGCATCGCGACCGACCACGCGCCCCACGCCCGCGATGAGAAGAACGTGCCGTTCGAACAGGCGCCGATGGGGACCACCGGGCTCGAGAGTGCATTTCCGGTGCTCTACACCGACCTCGTGCTGCCGGGCGTGATCACGCTCGAGACGCTGCTCGAACGCCTCACCGCGGGAGCGCGGCTGTTCGAGTCTGCCGCGGCCGGCGATCGCCGTCGGGGAAACCGCCAACCTCTGCCTGATCGACCTCGTCGACGCAGTGGCGGATCGGCGAGGCGGGCTATGAGAGCCGCTCGGCCAACTGCTGCTTCGGCGGCCGCGACGTCAACGGTCGCACGCTGCTGACGATCGCCGCCGGCGCCGTCGCCTATCGCGAACGCGCCTTTGCTCTGAGCGCCGCATGAGCTACGTGCTGCTCGAGGACGGCACCCGCTTCGACGGGGAAGCCGTTGGCGCGCCGGGGCCGGTGACCGGGGAGGTCGTGTTCAACACCGCGATGTCCGGCTACCAGGAGTCGATGACCGACCCCTCCTACGCCCGCCAGCTGATCACCTTCACCTACCCGCACATCGGCAACTACGGCGTCTGCGCGGAGGCGATGGAGTCCGATCGGATCCACGCCCGCGGCGCGATCATGCGCGATGCGCGCAACCACGAGGACCACGCGAGCGCCGAGGGGGGCTGGCTCGACTGGCTGCGCGACTGTGGCGTTCCCGCGATCACCGGCGTCGACACGCGCGCGCTGGTCCGTCACATCCGCGATGCCGGGTCGATGCGCGGCGGGATCTTCCCGGCCGGCTGCGCCGAACGAGGATGCCGCCGCGGCGATCATCGCCGAGCCGTCGATGGTCGGCCTGGACCTGGCCCGCGAGGTCACGCCGGCGGTCATGCTCGAGCTCGAAGCCAACCGGCCGGAGCCGCGGGCGGTCCGACGATCGCCGTGATCGACACCGGCGTCAAGACCTCGATCGTCGCCAACCTGCGCTCACGCGGAGCGCGCCTGCAGCTCCACCCGTGCACGACGAGCGCCGATCAGATTCTGGGCGGCGCTCCGGAGGCGGTGATGCTGGTCAACGGGCCGGGCGACCCCGCTGCGCTCGGCTACCTCGTCGAACAGGTTCGCGCGCTGGTCGGCCGGCTGCCGATCTTCGGGATCTGCCTCGGGCCACCAGCTGGTCTGCCGCGCCGTCGGCCTGGAGACCTACAAGCTGCGCTTCGGTCATCGCGGCGCCAATCACCCGGTCAAGGACCTGCAGACGGGGCGGATCGACATCACGAGCCAGAATCACGGGTTCGCGGTGCTCGGCCCGGGCGGCGAGCGGACGATCGCCGGGGATGAGCCGGTGCGCTGGGAGACCGACTTCGGCGCGGCCGAGCTGACCCACCTGAACCTCTACGACCGGACGGTCGAGGGCCTGCGGCTCCCGGACGCCGGCGCCAGCACCGTCCAGTATCACCCCGAGGCGGGTCCCGGCCCGCACGACGCGCTGCATCTCTTCGACCGCTTCATCGACCGAGATCCGCGCCTGATGCCGCGCCGCGAGGACATCCGGCGGATCATGATCCTCGGCTCGGGCCCGATCGTGATCGGCCAGGCAGCCGAGTTCGACTACTCCGGGGCTCAGGCCTGCAAGGTCCTCGCGGAAGAGGGCTACGAGGTGGTGCTGGTCAACTCGAACCCGGCGACGATCATGACCGACCCGGAGTTCGCGACCGTGACCTACGTCGAGCCGCTGCTCCCCGGACCGGTCACGCAGATCATCGCGCGCGAGCGCCCGGACGCGCTGCTGCCGACGCTCGGCGGCCAGACGGCGCTGAATCTCGCCAAGGCGCTGCACGAGGACGGCACGCTGGAGCGCCACGGCGTCGAACTGATCGGCGCCGACTACGAGGCGATCCGCCGCGCGGAGGACCGCGACCTGTTCCGCGAGACGATGCTCGCCGCCGGCCTGCGGGTCCCGCGCAGCGCCATCGCGACCAGCGTCGGCGAAGCGCTCGACGCGCTCGATGAGCTCGGGCTGCCGGCGATCGTGCGCCCGGCCTTCACGCTCGGCGGCCAGGGAGGCGGCATCGCGCACACGCGCGAGGACTACGAGCGAATCGTCGCCGGCGGCATCGCCGCGTCGCCGATCGGCCAGGTTCTCGTCGAGGAGTCGGTGCTCGGCTGGGGCGAGTTCGAGCTCGAGGTGATGCGCGACCGCAACGACAACGTCGTGATCGTCTGCTCGATCGAGAACGTCGACCCGATGGGCGTCCACACCGGCGATTCGGTCACCGTCGCACCTCAGCAGAGCCTCAGCGACCACACCTACCAGCTGCTGCGCGACCAGGCGATCACGGTGATCCGCGCGGTCGGCGTCGAGACCGGTGGCGTCGAACGTGCAGTTCGCCGTGCACCCGCAGACCGGCGAGATCGTCGTGATCGAGATGAACCCGCGGGTCTCGCGCTCCTCGGCGCTCGCATCGAAGGCGACCGGCTTCCCGATCGCCAAGATCGCCGCGCGCCTCGCCGTGGGCTACGCGCTGGAGGAGATCGCCAACGACATCACCCGCGCCACGCCGGCGAGCTTCGAGCCGACGATCGACTACGTCGTCGTCAAGTGGCCGCGCTTCGCGTTCGAGAAGTTCCACGGCGTCGACGCCGGGCTGACCACGCACATGAAGTCGGTCGGCGAGGCGATGGCGATCGGACGCACCTTCGCGCAGGCGTTCCTGAAGGCGATGCGCTCACGCGAGCTGGACGTCGCCCCCGACGTCGACGCGCCGCTCGAAGAGCTGCTCGAACGCGTCGCGCGGCCGGGCGCCAGCCGCTACGACGAGCTGCTCGAGGCGCTGCGCCGCGGCGCGACGATCGCCGAGCTGAACGCGCGGACGTCGATCGACCTGTGGTTCCTGCGCGAGCTCGCGGCGATCGCCGCCGATCCGCACGGCGCCGTTCGCACGGCGTGCGCAGCTACAAGTCGGTCGATACCTGCGCCGCCGAGTTCGCCGCCAGCACGCCCTACTACTACTCGGCCTGGGAGCGTCCGGCCGCCGACGGCAGCGCCCGCCACGAGGTCGACCCGGGGCGACCGCGCCAGCGTGGTGATCCTCGGCTCCGGTCCCAACCGGATCGGGCAGGGAATCGAGTTCGACTACTGCTGCGTGCACGCCGCGATGACCGTCCGCGAGTCCGGCCGCGACGCGGTGATGATCAACTGCAACCCGGAAACCGTCTCGACCGACTACGACACCTCCGACCGGCTGTACTTCGAGCCGCTGACGCTCGAGGACGTGCTCGCGGTGCTCGAGGTCGAGCAGCCGGAGGGCGTGATCGTGCAGTTCGGCGGCCAGACGCCGCTGCGCCTCGCCGCCGGCCTGGCGCGCGCCGGCGTGCGCCTGCTCGGGACCAGCGTCGATGCGATCGACGCGGCCGAGGACCGCGGCCGCTTCGGCGAGCTGCTGGCGCGGCTCGGCTACCAGGCGCCGCCGTACGCGACGGCGGGCACCGTCGAGCAGGCGCTCGCCGTCGCCGACGAGGTCGGCTTCCCGCTGCTCGTGCGGCCGAGCTACGTGCTCGGCGGCCGGGCGATGGAGATCGTCTACTCGCGCACCGACCTCGCCGGCTACCTCGACCGCAGCGCGCCGCGCGCCGACGGCCGCGAGATCTTCCTCGACCGCTTCCTGGAGAACGCGATCGAGGTGGACGTCGACGCGCTGTGCGATGGAAGCGAGGTCGCGATCGGCGGCATCATGCAGCACGTCGAGGAGGCCGGGATCCACTCCGGCGACTCGGCCTGCGTGCTGCCGCCGCACTCGCTCGGCCCGGAGATGCTCGAGCGGATCCGCGAGCAGACGCGCGGCATCGCGCTCGAGCTCGGCGTCGTCGGGCTGATCAACGTCCAGTTCGCGGTGGTGTCCTTCGCCGCGCGACCCGGAGCCGAGCTGTACGTGATCGAGGCCAACCCGCGCGCCTCGCGAACCGTCCCGTTCGTCTCCAAGGCCGTCGGTGTCCCGCTCGCCAAGCTCGCCTGCCGGCTGATGCTCGGCGAGTCGATCGCCGACGCTCGAGCTGCCGGCCGATCTGATGGCCGGTCGCTACGTCGCGGTCAAGGAGGCGGTCCTGCCGTTCAATCGCTTCTTCGGAGCCGACTCGCTGCTGGGACCCGAGATGCGCTCGACCGGCGAGGTGATGGGGATCGCGAGCGACTTCCCCACGGCGTTCGCCAAGGCCCAGGCCGCGGCCGGCGCGGCGCTGCCCGAGCGCGGCACGGTGTTCATCACGGTCACCGACACGGACAAGGCGGCGGGCGCGGGGATCGCCGCTCAGCTGCACGACCTCGGCTTCCGGATCGTCGCGACCGGTGGCACGGCGCAGGCGATCGAGCGGATGGGCATCCCGGTCACCACGCTGCGCAAGGTCGGCCGACGGCTCGCCGCACGTCGTCGACGCGATCGCGGGCGGCGAGGTCGACCTCGTGATCAACACCCCGACCGGCTCCGGCGCGCGCTCGGACGGCTGGGAGATCCGCCGCGCCGCGGTCGCCCGCGGGATCCCCTGCATCACGACGCTGTCGGGCGGTCAGGCCGCGACCCGCGCGATCCGGGCGGCGCGCGACGGCGAGCCGGCGGTGGTGTCGCTGCAGGAGGTGCACGGCGCGCGATGAGGCACGTTCGGTGACGGCTCCGTTCGGTCGGCGCATCGGCGTGCTGGCGAGCCGCCGGGTGGTCGGGCGCTACGTGGTGCTCGGGACCGCGGATCGAGCTGGCGGTGGCGGATCCCGGCCAGTTCTACATGCTGGCGGCGGCGAGCGCTGGGGCGGCGGTGCGGCGGAGCGCCCGTTTCTCGCCCGGGCGGTGTCGGTGATGCGGGTCGGGGAGGGCGGGCTCGTGGAGTTCCTGCTCGAGGACGTCGGACCGGGGACCAAGCGGCTGTGCGAGCTCACGGTCGGTGACGGGTTGCCGCTGGTCGGGCCGTTCGGCCGCGGCTTCTCGGTGCCCGCCGGGCCCGACACGCTGCTGGTCGGAGGCGGGATCGGGATCGCGCCGCTGGTCGCCGTCCAGGAGGCGTGGGGCGGGCGCGCGCTGCTGGGCTTCCGCGACGCCGAGCACGCAGCCGGCGCCGGGCTCTTCGCGGATCCCTACGGTCGCGACCGAGGACGGCTCCATCGGCCATCACGGTCGCGTGACCGAGCTGCTCGATCGCGAGCTGGCACGCGCGCCGCCCGGCCGGTCTACGCGTGCGGGCCGCCGGCGATGCTGGCGGCCGTCAACGAGCGGGCGCGCCGCCACGGCGTGCCGTGCGAGCTCGCGCTGGAGGCGCCGATGGCCTGCGGTTTCGGCGCCTGCTACGGCTGCGTCGTGGCGACCGTGGACGGCTACCGGCGCGTCTGCGTCGATGGTCCGGTGTTCGACGGCGCGGTGCTCGCGTGATCGAGTTCTGCGGGCTCTCGCTGCGCCACCGGGTGATCAACGCCTCTGGGCTGCTTCGACGCGCTGGCCGGTGCGCGCGTCTTCGGGGATCTGCTGTTCGAGGAGTTCCCGTTCTCGGCGTATGTGTCGAAGACGATCACGTTGGCGCCCCGCGAGGGCAACCCGCCGCCGCGGCTGTGGGAATCGGCGGCGGGCTTGATCAACTCGATCGGGCTGCCGAACCGAGGCCTGCGGGCGTACCTCGAGGACGACCTGCCGGCGCTCGCCCGGCTGGCGGTGCCGCTGATCACCAACGTCATGGGGTCGACGGCGGAGGAGGTCGGCGAGCTCGTCGCCGCGCTCGAGGACCGCCCGCAGGTCGCGGCGATCGAGCTCAACGTGTCATGCCCGAACGTCGCGACCGGGCTCGACATCGGTGCCGACCCGAAGGGCCTCGAGGCGCTGCTCGTGCATGTCCGGCCACTGAGCTCCAGGCCGCTGATCGTCAAGCTCACGCCGAACACCGCCGACGTCGCGGACTGCGCCGCCGGGCGCCGAGGCGGGCGGCGCCGACGCGGTGTCGCTGATCAACACCCTGCGCGCGGTCGCGCTCTCGCCCGACGGCGCCGGCCCCTGGCTCGGCGGCGGCAGCGGCGGGCTCTCGGGGCCGGCGATTCGCGCGATCGCGCTCGCGCAGGTCTCGGCGGTCGCGCGTCGCGTCGCGATCCCGATCGTCGGGATGGGCGGGGTCGGTTGCGGCCGCGACGCGCGCGAGCTGATCGACGTCGGCGCGACGCTCGTCGCGGTGGGCACGGAATGCTTCCGCGATCCGGCTGCGGGGGCACGAATCGAGCGCGAGCTCGAGGCCGCTTTAACGCAATAATGCGGGATAATCGCAGGGCATTCGCGGGCTGCCGCCAGAAAACTCCTGCAAAGGTCCTCCAAATAGCTCAAGTGAGCTGAATGCTGCTCGACCTCTACTCGAGGTTGAGGTGAATTGGGCCCCGAGTGCTTGCATGGCGCCGTGCAGGCGGTAGACTCGCCGCCCATGTCGCCTGGTCAGCAGACGCTTCACAAAGGGCCCGCCACACCGGAGCGTTCATTCAACCAGCGGATGGATGCGCTGGCCCGTGCGAACGAGATCCGCTCGCAGCGCGCGCAGCTCAAGCGCGACCTCAAGGCGGGTCGCCACTCGATCCACCAACTGCTGCTGGACCCGCCCGAATTCCTCGAGACCGCCAAGGTGTTCGACATGCTCCTGGCGGTCCCCAAGTACGGCCGCGTGAAAGTGAACAAGATCCTCACGCACTGCCGGATCTCGCCGAGCAAGACGATCGGCGGCCTCTCCGAGCGCCAGCGCGCCGAGCTGGTCTCGATGCTGCATCGCTGACCGCAGCGGGCACTACTCTGGTCGCTCGTCATGGCGAGCGTGTTCGTGATCACGGGCCCCTCGGGGGTCGGCAAGGGCACGCTGATCGCCGCCCTGCGCCAGCGCCACCCGGAGCTCGAGCTGGCGGTCTCGGCGACGACGCGCCCGCCGCGCCCGGGCGAGCGTGACGGCGTCGCCTATCACTTCCTGACCGACAGCCGAATTCGAGCGGCGGCTCGCGCTGGGCGAGTTCGTCGAGCACGCGACCTACGCCGGGCATCGCTACGGCACGCTGCGCGTCGGAGCTCGAGCACCGCACTCGCGGCGGGGCGCCGGTCGTGCTCGAGCTCGAGCTGCAGGGCGCCCGCCAGATTCGCGAGGCGATGCCCGACGCGGTGGCGATCTTCATCGCGCCGGCGTCGTTCGAGCAGCTGCGCGAGCGGCTGCAGGAGCGCGGCGTCGACGACGCCGCGGGCGTCGAGCGCCGCCTGGCGATCGCGCGGACCGAGCTCGCGGCGCGCGAGGAGTTCGGCTTCGTCGTGGTCAACGACGACGTTCGAGCGGGCGGCGGCCGAACTGGACGCGATCTACGTGCAGTATGCTGGGTGAGTGATCTCTCCCCGCATCGACAAACTGCTCGAGCACGTCGACTCCAACTACGCGAGCGTGCTCGTCGCCGCCAAGCGCGCGCGCCAGATCAACTCCTACTACCAGAACCTCGGGGAGGGGAGCTTTGACGAGTTCCCGCCGCCGATGGTCGACACCGGCTCGAAGAACTACCTCACGATCGCGCTCGAGGAAGTCGCCGCCGGCAAGCTGAAGTACCACTACCGCTAGGCCGCCGGGAGCGCTGCGGGTGCCCCGACTGCTGCTCGGCGTGAGCGGTGGAATCGCCGCCTACAAGGCGCTCGAGCTGGTGCGCCTGGCGACGGGCGAGGGCCACGCCGTGCGCGTGATCCAGACGCGCACCGCGCAGCGCTTCGTCGGTGCCGCCTCGTTCGCCGCGCTGAGCGGTGCGCCGGTGCTGAGCAGCGAGTTCGAGCGCGACCCGCTGCGCGGCAGCTTCCCCGGCGACCCGCTGCCGACCCACGACCCCGCCAGCCACCTCGCGCTGAGCGCCGCCGCCGACGTGCTGCTGATCGCTCCGGCCTCGGCGAACACGATCGCCAAGCTCGCGCACGGGCTCGCCGACAACCTGCTGACCAGCGCCGCGCTCGGCGCGAGCTGCCCGGTGATCGTCGCGCCGGCGATGAACGACCGGATGTGGGAGCACGCCGCCACCCAGGCCAACCTCGCGCTGCTGCGCGAGCGCGGCATCGAGGTGCTCACCCCGGGAACCGGCCGCCTGGCCACGCACGGCGAGTGGGGCCCCGGTCGCCTGCCCGAGCCGGCCGAGCTGCTGGCGGCGGTCAACGCCGCGCTCGGCGCCGGACGCTGGAGCGGCACGCGGACCCTGGTCACCGCCGGTGGCACGCGCGAGCCGATCGACGCGGTGCGCTTCGTCGGCAACCGCTCGTCGGGGCGGATGGGGTTCGCGATCGCCGACGCCGCCAGCGCGCGGGGCTCGGAGGTCGTCGTCGTCGCGGCGAACGTCTCGCTGCCGCGCGCGCGCCGGCGTGCGCTATCTCGACGTGACGACCGCGGCCGAGCTCGCCGAGGCGTGCGAGCGCGAGTTCGACGCCGCCGACGTGCTCGTGATGTGCGCGGCGGTGGCCGACTTCCGGCCGCGCAAGGCCGCGGCGCCCGGCAAGATCGCCAAGGGCGAGCGCCGAGCACCTGGCGCTCGAGCTCGAGGCGACCGAGGACGTGCTCGCCGCGCTCTCGGCGCGCCGCCGCGACGGGCAGACGCTGGTCGGTTTCGCAGCGGAGCACGGCGACGGCGCGGTCGCGCGCGCCCGCGCGAAGCTCGTCGACAAGCGCCTGGACGCGATCGTCTGCAACGACGTGTCGGCGCCGGGCATCGGCTTCGACTCCGAGCGCAACGCGGTGACGATCATCACGCCCGATCGCGAGCAGCACGTGGCGGCGGCCGACAAGCGCGCGATCGCCGAGGCGGTGCTCGACGCGATCGAGAGCCCTGCGCGGATGACCGCGCTCGCGACCCGCCGCCTCGGCGCGGCGGCCCGACCGTCAGCGCCATCGGACTCGGCTGCATGGCGATGTCGGGGATCTACGGGCCCGCCGACGAGGCCGAGAGCATCGCGACGATCCATGCCGCGCTCGACGCCGGAATCACGCTGCTTGACACCGGCGACTTCTACGGGATGGGCCACAACGAGCTGCTGATCCGCGACGCGCTGGCGGCCCGCGAGCCGCGGCGAGGCGCTGATCAGCGTCAAGTTCGGAGCGCTGCGCGGCCCGGACAACCGCTTCGCCGGAACCGACGGGCGCCCGGTCGGCCGTCGCCAACTTCCTCGCCTACTCGCTGCGCCGCCTCGGCACCGACGCGATCGACATCTACCGGCCCGCCCGGCTGGACCCCGACGTTGCCGATCGAGGAGACGGTCGGCGCGATCGCCGAGCTGGTCACGCGCCGGCTACGTGCGCCACATCGGGCTCTCGGAGGTCGGTGCCGACACGCTGCGCCGGGCCCACGCCGTGCATCCGATCTGCGACGTGCAGCTCGAGTACTCGCTGCTGTCGCGCTCGATCGAGGCCCGCGTGCTGCCGGCGTGCCGCGAGCTCGGCATCGCCGTCACCGCCTACGGGGTGATGACACGCGGCCTGCTGACGGGCCAGTGGAGCGCCGGACAGCCGCTCGACCCCTCGCGACATGCGCGCTCACAGCCCGCGCTACGTCGGCGCGAACCTGGAGCACAACCTCGCGCTGGTGGACGCGGTGCGCGGTGATCGCCGCCCGAGCACGGGATCAGCGTCGCGCAGCTCGCGATCGCCTGGGTGCTCGCGCGCGGCGCCGGACATCGTCCCGCTGCTCGGCGCGCGCCGGCGCGAGCGCGTGGCCGAGGCGCTCGGCGCGCTCGAGGTCGGCCTCGACGACGCGACGCTCGCGGCACTCGAGCAGGCGCTGCCGCCGGGGATCACCGCCGGCAGCCGCTATCCCGAGGCCGCGATGGCGCAACTCGACAGCGAACGCTGAGCGGCCGCAGACGGCTTTCATTTTGGCCGGCCGCGCGAGTGCTATCCTCGATGGTGGCCGCCGGTGAATCGATGGGGGCGGTGCATTGAAGTGGGCGCTCGCCCGCTTTTTTTTCGCCATGGAACAGCTTCAGAACGACATCGAACAGCGCATCTCGGCCAGCGAGCCCGAGGTCGAAGTGCTGCTCGTCGAGCGCGCCGGGGAGACCCTGCGGATCTTCATCGACCACCCGGCGGGCGTCACGCTCGCGCTGTGCGAGCGCGTCACCGCGGCGCTCGGAGACCTGCGTGAGCGCTACGGCATCGAGGTCAGCTCGCCCGGCCCGCGGCGGCCGCTGACCAAGCCCGAGCACTTCCAGCGCTTCGTCGGGCGCCGCGCGCGCGTGCGCACCGCGCCCGACGCCGAGCTCGGCGAGCGCGGCAGCGTCACCGGCGAGCTGATCGGGGCGACGGCACAGGAGGTCACGCTCGCGGTGCCCGACGGGATTGTCGCGATCCCCTACGCTGCGATCCAACGATCCCACCTGGTGGAGGAGTAGGCACATGTCCCGCGAGATCCTGGATGCGATGAACGCGCTGGCGCGCGAGAAGGGCATCGAGCCCGAGAAGCTGATGGTGGCGCTCGAGGACGCGTTGCTGTCGGCCTACAAGAAGCAGCCCGGCTCGGCCAAGTACGCGCGCGTGGAGATCGACCGCGAGACCGCCGACTTTCGCGTCATCGAGCTGATCATCCCCGAGCGCCTCGAGGCCCACCTGATCGTCGAGACGATCGACGAGGGCACGACGATCGACCCCGAGACCGGCGAGATGCGCGAGCCGGAGGACCCCGAGATCGACCCGGCCAAGTTCGAGCAGTACCGCGACCAGATCGACGAGCGCGACGTGACGCCCGGCGACTTCGGGCGGATCGCCGCACAGACCGCCAAGCAGGTGATCCTGCAGCGGATCCGCGAGGCCGAGCGCGACATGATGTATGAGGAGTACCGCGACCGGGTCGGCGAGCTGATCACCGGCATCGTGCAGCAGTCGGACTCGCGCTACACGCTGGTCCAGCTGCGCGAGCGCGTCGAGGCGCTGCTGCCGAAGTCCGAGCAGGTCGACGGCGAGCGCTACGACCACTCGCAGCGGATCAAGGCCGTGATCAAGGAGGTCTCGCCGTCGACGAAGGGGCCGAGCATCATCGTCTCGCGCCGCGACTCCGAGCTGATCAAGAAGCTCTTCGAGCTGGAGGTCCCGGAGATCGCCGACGGGCTGGTCGAGATCGCCGGCGTCGCGCGCGAGCCCGGCTACCGTTCGAAGATCGCGGTCATCTCGCACGCCGACGGGGTCGACCCGGTCGGCGCCTGCGTCGGTCCGCGCGGCTCGCGCGTGCGGATGGTCGTCTCCGAGCTGCGCGGCGAGAAGATCGACATCATCCCCTACAACGACGAGCCCGCCCGGTTCGTCGCCAAGGCGCTGTCGCCGGCGCGCGTCCGCGAGGTGCTCGTCGACGACGCGGCCAAGCAGGCGACGGTGATCGTTCCCGACGACCAGCTGTCGCTGGCGATCGGCCGCGAGGGCCAGAACGCGCGGCTCGCCGCGCGGCTGACCGGCTGGCGCGTCGACATCAAGTCCGAGAGCGAGTTCGCCGCCGAGGAGGCCGAGCAGGGCTACGGCGAGCAGCTCGAGGCGACCGGGCGCTGCGCGGCGATCATGAGCAACGGGCGCCGCTGCCCGAACGCGTCGCTGCCCGGCTCGCGCTACTGCGGCCTCGAGGCACACCAGGCGCTGGAGACGAGCGCGGCCGGCGCCGCACCGGCCGGCGAACCCGTGGGTGAGGGGCCGGCGTCATAGCTCGCTCGCAGCCGCCGGAGCGGCGCTGCGTGGGCTGTGGGCGGAGCGCGCCGAAGCGCGAGCTCGCGCGTCTGGCGCTGGCCGACCCGCCGTACGCGGCGGGCTGCTCGTCGTGGACCGCGCCCAGCGGATGCCGGGACGCGGAGCCTACGTCTGCTCGGACGCCTGCCTGGCCCGCGCGCGGCGCCGCGGCGGCCTGCAACGCGCGTTTCGCCGGCCGGTGTCGATTGACGCACAGACCGTAGAATCGGTGGGCTGATGGCAAAGAAGCGCGTACACGAGATCGCGAAGGCCCAGGGCCTCCCGACCAAGGAGCTGCTCGCCAAGCTGCACGCTGCCGGGATCGAGGCCAAGGCCGCCGCGTCGAGCGTCGACGAGGAGGTCGCGCTCGCGGCGCTGGCGCCCAAACGGCGCGGCAGCGCCGTCGACGGCAAGCAGGCGGCCGCCGCCGCCACGCAGGGCGAGCACCAAAGCGCCACCGGCCGAACCCCCGGCGCCAGCGCCAGAGCCCACCGCCGAGGCGCCGCAGCCCGCGGCCGACCGGAGCCGGAGTCCGCCGCCGAGCTCGCGGCGGAGTCCTCGCCGGGCGAGGCCGCGCGCGCCGCCGAGGCGAACCGCTCGCGCCCGACGCGCGACTCGCGCACCGGTGAGCAGCGGCCGGGCGCGGTCGGACCCGGCGGACGCCGGCGCGTGGTGATCGACTCGCAGGCCTCGCGCCGCCAGGCCGGCGGCCCGGCCAGCCAGCCGGTGCGGCGCCCGCCGCGGCGCGGACGCCGCCGCCGCGGCACCTACGACGACACCGTGGCGCCGATCGACGAGGCCGCGCGCGGCGCGACCGACCTGATCCGGATCAACTCCGGCTCGACGGTCAAGGGCGTCGCCGAGTACTTCGGCGTCGCCGTGCCCGAGGTGATCCGCAAGCTGATGAGCCTCGGCGAGATGGCGACGCTCACGCAGACCCTGACCGACGAGGCGATCAGCGTGCTCGCCACCGAGTTCGGCAAGCAGATCGAGATCGTCCACGCCGCGGACGAGCTGGTCGGCGAGCCCGTCTTCGACGACGAGGACGAGGTGCTCGAGCCGCGCCCGCCGGTCGTCACGATCATGGGCCACGTCGATCACGGCAAGACGTCGCTGCTCGACGCGATTCGCGAGACCGAGGTCGCCGCCGGCGAGGCGGGCGGGATCACCCAGCACATCGGCGCCTACCAGGTGCACCACGGCGGCAAGGCGATCACCTTCCTCGACACCCCGGGCCACGAGGCGTTCACGGCGATGCGCGCGCGCGGCGCGCGGGTCACCGACATCGCGGTGATCGTCGTCGCCGCCGACGACGGCGCGAAGCCGCAGACCGACGAGGCGATCGACCACGCGCGCGCCGCCGACGTGCCGATCATCGTCGCCGTCAACAAGATCGACAAGGAGGGCGCGAACCCCGAACGGGTCCGCACCGAGATGACCCAGCGCGGGCTGCAGCCGGCCGAGTGGGGCGGGGAGGTCGAGTTCGTCGACGTCTCGGCGAAGACCAAGCAGGGGCTCGAGGAGCTGCTCGACACGATCCAGGTCGTCGCCGACCTCGAGGAGCTGCGCTCCAACCCGACCGCCGACGCCTCGGGCGTCGTGATCGAGTCGCGGCTCGACCCGGGCCGCGGGCCGGTCGTGACGCTGCTCGTCCAGCGCGGCACGCTGCACGTCGGCGACGCGCTCGTCGCCGGCGCGAGCTTCGGCCGCGTGCGCGCGATGAACGACTTCCTCGGCACCCGCCTCGAAGTCCGCCGGGCCGGGCGAGCCGGTCGAGGTGCTCGGCTTCGACGGCGTGCCCGAGGCGGGCGAGTACGCGCGCGTGGTCGAGAACGAGCGCCGCGCCCGCCAGCTCGCCTCCGAGCGCGCCAACCGGCTGAAGACCGAGGCGCTGGCGCGCCGCTCGGGGCGCAAGATCTCGCTCGAGGACGTCTTCCGGCTCGCCCAGGAGGGCGCGGTCAAGGAGCTCAACCTGGTGCTCAAGGGCGACGTCTCGGGCTCGGTCGAGGCGGTCGAGGACGAGATCGCCAAGCTGCCCCAGAACGAGGTCTCGGTCAACATCATCCACCGCGGTGTCGGCGGCATCAACGAGTCCGACGTGATGCTCGCGGCCGCCTCCGACGCCGTGATCCTGGCCTTCAACGTGCGCCCGGTCGGCGACGCGCGGGCGCTCGCCGAGCGCGAGCGGATCGAGATCCGCAGCTACTCGGTGATCTACCGCGCGATCGACGAGCTGCGCGCCGCGATGCAGGGCATGCTCGACCCCGACGAGGTCGAGGACACCGTCGGCCAGGTCGAGGTCCGCCAGACCTTCCGCGCGTCGCGCATCGGCACGATCGCCGGCTCGTTCGTCACGGAAGGAAAGGTCACGCGCGGGGCGAAGGTTCGCGTCGTGCGTGACGGCACCGTGATCAACGAGACGACGGTCGCGAGCCTGAAGCGCTTCAACGAGGACGCGCGAGAGGTCGCCGCCGGGTTCGAATGTGGCATCGTGTTGTCGAGCTTCCAGGACATCAAGGAAGGCGACGTGCTTGAGGTCTACGAGACGCGCAAGGTCGAGCGCGCTCTCGCCTGATCAGTGGTCCACGAACGGGAAAGGTTCCGGCAGGAACTAGTATGGCTGGGGAGCGCATGCGCCGGGTCGATGAGGCGGTTCGCCAGGTCCTGGCGGACGCGCTCGCCGGAGAGCTGGCCGACCCGCGGGTCGGATTCGTCACGGTGACCGATGTCAAGACAAGCCCGGATCTGCGCGCTGCGCGCGTCTTCGTCAGCGTGCTCGGCGACGACGCCGCGCGCGCCGAGCTCGCTCGCCGGGCTGCGCAGCGCCCACGGCGTGCTGCAGGGCGCGATCGCCGGGCAGCTGCACCTGAAGCGCACGCCGACGCTCGAGTTCGTCTACGACTCCACGACCGACCGCGCGCTGCGCGTCGAGACGTTGCTGCGGGAGCGGGCATGAGGGAGGCGGCATCGGTGGCCCTCGACACGCGTGAGCAGGTGCTGCGCCAGATCCGCAGCGGCGAGCGCTTTGCCGTCGTGACGCACGAGAACCTCGACGGCGACGCGCTCGGCTCGCTGGTCGCGATGCAGGCGCTGCTGCGCGCGCTGGGCAAGGACTCGGTGATGGTGATCGCGCCGGAGGAGTTCCCGCTGCCGCCCGAGTACCGCTTCTTCGCGCTCGACGGCCTGTCCACCGAGGCGCCCGAGGACCTCGACCGCCGCACGGCGATCTTCCTCGACTGCGGCAACCTCGACCGCAACCCGCTGGCCGCGCTGCGCGACGCCGAGCCGCTCATCAACATCGACCACCACCACGACAACACGCGCTTCGGGACCGTCAACCACGTCGTCGAGGAGGCCTCGTGCACGGCCGAGATCGTCTGGGACCTGATGCGCGGGCTCGACGTCGATCTGACGCCGGCGATCGCCGAGGCGCTGTACGTCGGGCTGGTCACCGACACCGGGCGTTTCTCCTACGAGAACACGACGCCGCGGGCCCACCTGATGGCCGCCGAGCTGATCGCCGCGGGCGTCGACGCCGGGGCGCTCTACCGCCAGATCTATGAGGGGATCCCGTTCGCCAAGCTCGAGCTGCTGGCGCACGCGCTGGCGAGCGTCGACCGCTTCGACGACGGCCGCCTGACCGTCGCGGTGCTGACCGGCGCGGACTTCGCGGCGACCGGCGCCGACGACAGCTACGCCGAGGGGATCGTCGACCACCTGCGCGCCGTCGAGGGCACGAAGGTCGCGGCCCTGATCCGCGACGTCAGCGTCGGCTGCCACAGCGGCGAGCGCAAGGTCTCGCTGCGCGCGACCGACGATGAGGTGGACGTATCGGCGATCGCACGGGCGTTCGGCGGCGGCGGGCATCGGCGGGCAGCCGGGTTCTCGAGCGAGCTCGCGACGGCCGAGCTGATCGACGCGATCCGCGCGCAGATTTGACGGCGGCGCAGCCGGGGCCGGGGATCCTCCTGGCCGACAAGCCCGCCGGGCTGAGCTCGCACGACATCGTCGCTCGCGCGCGCCGGGCGCTCGGCGTGCGGCGCGTCGGGCACGCCGGGACGCTGGACCCGTTCGCGACGGGACTGCTGATCGTGCTCGTCGGCCGGGCGACGCGGCTGGCCCGGTTCTTCGTGGCGCTGCCGAAGACCTACGAGGTCGTGGCACGCCTCGGCGCCACCTCCACGACCGGCGATCCCGAGGGGGAGATCGTCGAGACCGGCGTCGTGCCGCGAGACGCTGGTCCTGCCGCTCGGCGTGCTGCGCCAGCGCCCGCCGGCCTACTCGGCGGTGAAGGTCGCGGGCGAGCGGGCCTACGCGCGCGCACGCCGCGGCGAGGCGGTCGAGACCGCCGAGCGCGAGGTGACGGTCACGAGGCCAGCGAGCGCTGGCGCGAGGGCGACCGGGCGGGACTGCGCTTCGTCTGCTCCTCGGGCACCTACGTGCGCTCGCTGGTGGCCGACCTCGGCGACGCCTACTGCCTGGAGCTGCGGCGGACCGCGATCGGGCCGTTCTCGGTCGACGGGAGCGTGGCCCGGCGAGGGGCGCGGCCGCGCTCGTGCACGGTCGCGGCGGCGTGGGCGCGCTTTGGCAGCGTGCTCGAGCTCGACGAGGCGCAGGCGCAGGCGGTCGGCCACGGCCGCGCCATCGCGGGGCGCGGCGTCGACGGCCCGGCGCTGCTCGTCGACCCGCCGGGGGAGGCCGTGGCGGTGGCCAGCGAGCAGGGCGGCGAGCTGCGCGTCGAGGTCGGGCTTGCGCGGCTAGCGGGTCGCGGGCGCGCGGCGCGGCTCACAGGCACGGGTCGCTGCCGTGGCGCTCGACCGTGTTGTGCGTCCTCGTTGCCGGCGGCGTCGCGTGCGCGGACCACGAAGTAGAAGCTGCCGTGCGAGGGCAGGCCCGGCGTCCTGAAGCTCGTCGCTCCGGGCGCGCTCGTCCAGGTCGGCGCGGAGAAGTTCTCGCCGCCGGGCGAGCGAGGCGAGATAGATCTCATAGACGATCTGCGAGCTCGGCGTCAGCGTTGTCGCTCGCCGGCGTGCCAGCTCAGCGTGAACGGCGTCGTCTCGCCGGGCCGCTGCGGCCCCGGGGTGCACGCGACGGCGCGCTGCAGGCCGCCGAAGCTCGGCGGCGTGCGGTCCGACGAGGGCGGCGGCGGCGCTGGCTGCGGACCACGAACGAGAAGCGGCCGATCGTGCCGAGCAGCGCGACGAACGCCGGGCACGCCGCCCGGGCCGGCAGACCGGGCCGGCGAGCTCCTCGATCTGGCCGCGCTAGGTGCCGACGCACCAGCGGCCGGCGTGGGCCTGCGGGTCGACGCGCAGGGACTGCGGGTCGAGTCGCACGACCACGAGCGCGCCCTGCCGCGGCGGGGACGAGGTCACGACGCTGGTCAGGCAGCCGCGGCTGCCCGCCGCCGGCGGAAAGCGAGGCGCTGAGCTGGTAAAGCGCCGCAGCGAGCCGACGACGCCGGTTCGCTGCGGCGCCCGGAAGCTCGACCGAGAACACGGTTCGCGGGCCGCCGACCGCGGGGTGACGTGGATCGGCGCACGCGGGACCGCCGTCGCGGCGGACGCGACGGCCACGGCGGCGAGCGCCAGCGACACCACTACGCGGAAACGACGCGCACGAGATCATCGAGTGTACGGGCGCGACCGGCGATCCGGGCGCGCACGGCGAGTGCGCGCGCCGCGCCGGCGGCCAAGTCTCCGCTCGGCGCCCACTACGCTTCGTCGCGATGCGCCTGAGCGAGTACACCGACGCGGCGCCGGGCCCGCCGCGCGCGATCGCGGTCGGGACCTTCGACGGCGTGCACGTGGGCCACCGCGACGTGATCGGCGACGCCGACACGGTGCTGACCTTCGAGCCTCACCCGGTCGCGGTGATCGCGCCGTCGCACATGCCGAAGCTACTGACGCCGCTCGCGGTCAAGGCCGAGATCATCGCCTCGCTCGGGGTCGCGGAGCTGATCGTGGTCCGCTTCGACGCCGCGTTCGCCGCGCGCACCGCGGCGCAGTTCATCGACGAGGTGCTCGTCGAGCGCCTGACCGCCGCGCACGGTGTCGGTCGGCGAGAACTTCCGCTTCGGCGCCGGCGCGCAGGGCGACGCGGCGCTGCTCGCCGCGGACGGGCGCTTTGCCGCGCGCGTCGTTGCGCTGCGCGAGGTCGACGGCGAGATCGTCTCCTCGAGCCAGATCCGCTCGCTGATCGCCGCCGGCGAGGTTGCGCGCGCGGCGGTGCTGCTCGGCGACCCGTTCGAGCTGCGCTCGGTGGTGGTCAGCGGTGACCGGCGCGGGCGCGAGCTGGGCTTCCCGACGGCGAACCTGGTCCCGCCCGACGGCGTCGTGTGCCCGGGGCACGGCGTCTACGCGTGCCTGGCCAACGGACTGCCGGCGGCGGTCTCGATCGGCGTGCGCCCGACGTTCGGCACCGGTCGCGCGGAGCTGATCGAGGCCTACCTGCTCGACTTCGACGGCGACCTCTACGGGACCGAGCTGCGCCTGCGCTTCCTCCAGCGACTGCGCGGCGAGCGGCGTTTCGAGAGCGTCGAGGCGCTGGTCGAGGAGATGCACCGCGACGTCGAGCGCACCCGCGCGATCTGCGACGTCTGCTAGCCTTCAGCGGCCGTCGATGACCCTGACAACCGAACGCAAGCGCGAGCTCGCCGCGCAATACGGCGCCAACGAGCTCGACACCGGCAACGTCAAGGTCCAGATCGCCCAGCTCACCGAGCGGATCAACCAGCTGACGGAGCATCTGCGCGAGCACAAGCGAGACCACCACTCGCGCCGCGGCCTGCTGATGCTGGTGGGCAGCCGGCGGCGGTTTCTGAATTACCTTCAGCGCAACGATCTCGAGGGCTACCGCGAACTGCTGAAGGCGCTCGGCCTGCGCCGTTGAGCGTGATCGCGGCCGGGACGCCGGTCCCCGAGTTCACGCTGACGACCGAGGACGGCGACAGCTTCACCCGCGACGACCTGCTCGGCCAGACGAGCGTGCTGGTCTTCTATCCGTTCGCCTTCAGCCCCGTCTGCAACGACCAACTGACGCTCTACGAGGAGGTGCTCGACGAGTTCGCCGCGCTCGGCGCGACGCTCTATGCGATCTCGACCGACGCCCGCTGGTCGCAGGCGGCGTTCAGGGAGAAGCTCGGCAGCTCGATCCGCCAGCTCAGCGACTTCGAGCCCAAGGGCGCGACGGCGCGGGCGTTCGGGGTGCTGCACGAGCGCGGGTTCACGCAGCGCGCGCTGGTGATCGTCGATCCCGAGGGGGTCGTGAAGTGGAGCTATCTGGCGCCGACGACCGGCGATCTCCCGGGTGCCAACCTGATCTTCGACGGGCTGGCCTAGCGTAGAAGCTTCCTCGGGTTGCCGGCCCGCCGGACGGCGGCGAGCGCGATCAGGCGCCCGGTAGCCTAAGCACGTGAGCGATCTGCGCAGCGCGCCGGCTCCCGCGCTGAGCCGAGGAGGACCACGTCCGCGGCGACCCGGCCGCGCCGCTGGTCATCTTCTACGGCGACTACACCTGTCCGCGCTGCGCGCTGACCCACGCCCGGTCTGGCGCCGCGCCGCTGCGCGTGGCGTTTCGACACTTCGCGATCGCCGCCAAGCATCCGCGCGCGGTGCCGCTGGCCTGCGCCGCCGAGGCGGCGGCGACGCCAGGGACGCTTCTGGGAGTTCCACGACGCGCTGTTCGCCGATCCGGGCCGCACCGACGACCCGCACCTGTGGGCGCACGCGACCGCGCTCGGCCTCGATCTCGACCGATTCGAGCGCGAGCGGCGCAGGGAGGAGGTCGCCGCTCGGTCTCGGGGCACACGCGGGCCGGGATGCGGGCGGGGATCGCGCAGACGCCGACGCTGCTTGCACGACGGCAAAATGCTGCCCGGAATCCCCGACGCCGAGCTGATGGCCCGGCTGACCGGGTAGCATCAAGCGTATTCGGTTCTAAGGAAAAGACCAGCAAGCTCCGCCGACCGAAGGGCGGACAGGAAGGTAACACCATGAGCAGTAACGCTCTCACCCGGCTCTCTGTGGAGATCGCCGGGAGCGAGATTTCGTTCGAGACCGGACGAATCGCAAAGCAGGCCGGCGGGGCCGTCGTGGTCCGCCAGGGCGACACGATGGTCCTCGCGACCGCGACCGCCGGAAACCTCCGCGACACCGATTTTCTGCCGCTCACCGTCGACGTCGAGGAGCGGATGTACGCCGCCGGGAAGATCCCCGGCTCGTTCTTCAAGCGCGAGGGCCGCGCCGGCGAGAAGGGCACGCTGACGGCGCGCATGATCGACCGGCCGATCCGGCCGCTGTTCCCCAAGAGCTGGCGCTACGAGACGCAGATCGTCGCGATCCCGCTGTCGGTGGACCACGTCCACCCCTACGACATCCTCGCGATGAACGGCGCCTCCGCGGCGCTGATGATCTCCGACATCCCGCTGCCGACCCCGGTCGGGGCGGTGCGGATCGGCAAGATCGACGGCAACTTCGTCGTCAACCCGCGCGAGGAGGACCTGCTCGGCACGAGCGAGCTCGAGCTGACCGTCGCCGGCACCGAGGACGCGATCCTGATGGTCGAGGCCGGCGCGCGGGAGATCCCCGAGGCCGAGATCCTCGACGCCCTCGACATCGCCCACTCGGAGATCAAGAAGCTCTGCGCGCTGCAGCGCGAGCTCGCCGCGAAGGTCGGCAAGACGAAGCTCCAGGTCGTCGTCCCGCAGCTCGATGCCGGCGCTGCTTGACGCGATCCGCGCCTCGCACGGCGCGGCGCTCGACGCCGCCACGCAGGTCGAGGACAAGCTCGAGCGCCAGGCGGCGACCAAGGCGGTCGAGACCGCCGTGTTCGAGCAGCACGCCGGCGACCCCGAGAGCGAGGGCTACGCCGAGCGCCGCGCCGCCGTGGCGCTCGCGTTCGACAAGCTCGAGCGCTCGATCATCCGCGAGCGGATCGCGATCCACAAGAAGCGGCCCGACGGGCGCGCGGCGAACGAGATCCGCGATATCGACGATCGAAGTCGGCGTGACCCCGCGCACCCACGGCTCGGCGCTGTTCACGCGCGGGCAGACGCAGGCGCTCAGCGTCGTCGCGCTCGGCACGCTGAAGGAGGAGATGCGGCTCGACACGCTCGGCCTCGAGACCAAGAAGTACTACTGGCACCACTACAACTTCCCGCCCTTCTCGGTCGGGGAGGCGGGCCGCCTCGCCGGGCCCAAGCGCCGCGACATCGGCCACGGAGCGCTCGCCGAGCGCGCGCTCGTGCCGGTCGTCCCCTCGATCGAGGACTTCCCCTACAGCATCCGCGTGGTCTCCGACATCCTCGAGTCCAACGGCTCGTCGTCGATGGCGTCGGTCTGCGGCAGCTCGCTGTCGCTGATGGATGCCGGCGTGCCGATCGCGCGCCCGGTCGCGGGCATCGCGATGGGGCTGATCAAGGAGGGCGACGACTACGTCGTGCTGACCGACATCGCCGGCGTCGAGGACCACCTCGGCGACATGGACTTCAAGGTCGCCGGCACCGACCGCGGAATCACCGCGCTGCAGATGGACATCAAGATCTCGGGCGTCACGTTCGAGATCCTGCGCGACGCGCTGACCCAGGCCCACGCGGCCCGCACGTTCATCCTCGCGGAGATGGCCAAGGTCATCGAGGCGCCGCGCGAGTCGCTCAGCGTGCTACGCGCCGAGGATCGAGAAGGTCAAGATCGACCCCAGCCAGATCGGGATGCTGATCGGCAAGGGCGGCGAGACGATCCGCGGCCTGTGCGAGGAGTTCGAGTCCCAGATCGACGTCAACGACGACGGTCAGGTGCTGATCTACTCGGCCAACGGCGAGCTGGCGGACGCGCTCGTCGAGCGCATCCGCACGATGATGAAAGAGGTCGAGATCGGCGACGAGTACCTCGGCAAGGTCGTCAAGACGACGACCTTCGGCGCGTTCATCGAGCTCTCCAAGGGCACCGACGGACTGCTGCACATCTCGAACGTCTCGCCGGGCAACCGGGTCGACACGGTCGAGGAGGTGCTCAGCAAGGGCGACGAGATCACCGTTCGCGTCGTCGAGGTCGACCGCGAGCGCGGCCGGATCGGCGTGCGCCGCAGCGACGATCCCGAGATCGCCGGCAAGTCGATCGAGGAACTGGCGACGCTCCCGGGAAGCGGCGGCGGCGGTGGCGGCGGCGACCGCGGGCCGCGGCGCCCGCGTGAGGGCGGCGCCCGCAACGGCGCTCCGCGCGGCTCCGGCCGTCCGCGCCACCGCGACAGCTAGCGAGCGCCCCGCTGCCCACGGTGAGCAACGCGCACGTCATCACGGAGCTTCCTGGTGGCGTGCGCGTGGTCACCGAGCGCGTCCCGGCCGTGCGCTCGGTCGCGCTCGGCTTCTGGATCGGCAGCGGCTCGTGCAGCGAGAGCGACGCACAGGCGGGGCTTTCCCATCTGCTCGAGCACATGCTGTTCCGCGGCACCAAGCGCTACGCTCCGAGGAGATCGACCAGATCTTCGACGCGATGGGTGCCGAGCTGAACGCCGCCACCGGCAAGGAGATGACCTCGGTGTACGCGCGCGTCCTCGACGAGCATCTCGAGCGCGCGTTCGACGTGATCGTGCAGATGATCTCCGAGCCGACGATGCACGGGCTGGCCGAGGAGCGCGAGGTCGTGCTCGAGGAGATCGCGATGTACGAAGACGATCCGCAGGATCTGATCTTCGACGTCCTCGGCGAGACGATCTTCCCCGACAACCCGCTCGGCCGCGCC
>CAWHZJ010000018.1:0-134958 GCA_963833765.1 uncultured Solirubrobacterales bacterium
GACGCTGGGGCGGGCCGAGGTGGTCGGCGCGGCGACGCGCGAGGAGCTGCTGGCGTTTCACCGCGAGCGCTACGCGCCGGGCGCCATCGTGATCGCCGCGGCCGGCAGCGTGGAGCACGAGCGGATCGTCGGCTGGGCGAGCGACGCCCTGGCGTCGCTCGCGCCGGCGCCGCCCGAGCGGCTCGCCGCGCCCGCCCTGGCGGCCAACGGCGCGCTGAACACCCGCTTTCGGCTGCGCGACACCGAGCAGTACCACCTGACGCTCGGCGCGCTCGGGCTCGCCCGCGACGACGACCGTCGCTTCGCGCTGCGGGTGCTCGACAGCATCCTCGGCGGCACCTCGTCCTCGCGGCTGTTCCAAGCCGTGCGCGAGCAGCGCGGGCTCGCCTACTCGGTCTTCACCTTCCAGAGCCTGTTCAAGCACACCGGCGAGATCGGCCTGTACGTCGGAACGCGGCCGGAGAACCTGGTCGAGGTCTGCGAGGTGCTCGCCGCCGAGCTCGGCCGGATCCGCGAGCAGCCGGTCAGCGCGGAGGAGCTCGAGCGCGCCAAGGAGAACGTCAAGGGCCGGATCGTGCTCGCGCTCGAGTCGACCTCGGCCCGGATGGACCGGCTCGGCTCGGCGGTGCTGGCCGGCATGCCGATCCTCGAGCTCGACGAGACGATCGCGCGCATCGAGGCGGTCGACGCGGGGGCGGTCGGCGCACTCGCCGCGGAGCTGCTCGCCCCGGAGCGGCTGTGCGCGGCGGCGATCGGCCCGGACGAGGACGTCTTTCGCGCGGCCATCGCGCCGCTCTTGCCGGCGCTCGCGGAAGCGCCGTGATTCGCGTCGGCGTCGCCGGCGCCGCGGGGCGGATGGGCGTCACGGTGTGCGCCGCGATCGCCGCCGCCGACGACCTCGAGCTCAGCGGACGCGCCGATCCGCAGCTCGGCACCTCGCTGGCCGAGATCCTCGGCGACTGCGACGTCGTCGTCGATTTCACCGAGCCCGATGTCGCGCTCGCCAACGCGCTGGCCTGTCTGGGCGCCGGCGTTCACGTCGTGGTCGGGACGACCGGCTTCGATGTCGCGGCGCTCGAGGGCGTCGGCGGCGCAAACGCCTTCGTCGCCCCCAACTTCGCCATCGGCGCGGTCCTGATGATGACGTTCGCGGCGCAGGCGGCCAGGCACATGGCCGCCGCGGAGATCATCGAGCTCCATCGCGCGGGCAAGCTCGACGCGCCGAGCGGCACGGCCGCGCGCACGGCTGAGCTGATGGCGGCGGCGAGCGGCCGCGCCGCTCCGCCGATCCACTCGGTCCGCCTGCCCGGGCTCGTCGCCCATCAGGAGGTGATCCTCGGCGATCTCGGGCAGACGCTGACGATCCGCCACGACTCGCTCGAGCGGGAGTCGTTCATGCCGGGCGTGCTGCTCGCGGTCCGTCGCGTCGGCTCGCTCGAGCGCTCGCCGGTGGTCGGGCTCGAGCACCTGCTGTTCGATGACTGAACGCGAGCCCGTCGCACGCGCGCGCCACATGCCGGCCTCGCGGCGCGCCTGAGATACTGCGCGCAGATGTCCGATCTCGGTACCGTCATCACCGCCATCGTCACCCCGTTCGACGAGCGGCTGGATGTCGACGAGGACGCGTTCGTCTCGCTGCTGCACCATCTCGCCGCCAACGGCTCGGACGGCTTCGTCGTCTGCGGCACGACCGGCGAGGGCTCGACGCTGAGCGACGCCGAGCAGCTCGGGCTGATCGAGCTCGCGGTCCGCGAGCGTCCCCCCGGCGTCAGCATCATCGCCGGCGCCGGATCCAACGACACGCGCCATGCCGTGCACCTCACGGAGCGCGCGAGCGAGCTTGGCGCCGACGCGGTGCTGTCGGTCACGCCGTACTACAACCGGCCGAGCCGGCGCGGAATCCTCGGTCACTTCGAGGCCGTTGCCGCCGCCAGCGGCGTGCCGGTCGTGCTCTACAACATCCCGGCGCGCACCGGCACCGACATGCCCAACGACCTGCTGGCGCGGCTCGCGCAGATCGAGCGGATCGACTTCGTCAAGCAGAGCAACGCGGCGAACCTCGCGCCGGTCGACGGCCTGCGGATCTATGCCGGGAACGACGATCTATTCGCACGCACGCTGGACATGGGGGAGGCCGGCGGGATCCTCGTGGCAAGCCATCTCGTCGGCCCGCAGATGCGCCGCATGGTGACGGAGCCGGAGAACCGCAGCTCGATCGACGCGTCGCTGCAGGACGTCTACAAGACGCTGTTTCTGACCTCCAGCCCGACCTGCACCAAGGCGGCGCTGAACCTGCTCGGCCATCGCGTCGGCGGCCTGCGCCTGCCGATGGTCGAGGCCGACGACGCCGAACTCGAGGCCGTTCGCGCGATGCTCGTCCGCCACGGCCTCCTGGGGCATGTGACCGCGTGAGCGTCCTGCGAGTGCTGCCGCTCGGCGGCCTGGGGGAGATCGGCAAGAACATGACGGTCGTCGAGTACGAGGACCGGATCGTGGTCGTCGACGTCGGCCTGCGCTTCCCGACTCCCGAGATGGTCGGGATCGATCTCGTGCTGCCGGACTTCTCCTACCTGCGCGGGCGCGTCAAGGACATCGAGGCGATCGTCGTCACCCACGGCCACGAGGATCACCTCGGCGCGCTGCCGTGGGTGCTGCGCGAGCTCGGGGCCGCCGACGCGCCGCCGGTCTATGGCCGGCCGCTGACGATGGCGATGGCCCGTTCCAAGCTCGACGAGCACAAGCTGCGCGAGGTCCGGCTGATCGACCTCGAGGACGGCGAGGACATCGAGCTCGGCCCGTTCTCGCTCGAGCTGATCCACATGACCCATTCGATCCCCGACGCGAGCGCCGTCGCGCTGACCAGCGAGGTCGGCACGGTCCTCGTGACCGGCGACTACAAGTTCGATCAGACGCCGGTCGACGGGGAGGCTGCGGACATGGCGCGGCTCGCTCAGCTCGGCGCCGAGGGGATCCTGCTTCTGTGCGGCGACTCGACCAATGCCGACCGCCCGGGTTTCTCGCCGTCGGAGTCGGTCGTCGGCCCGCATCTCGAGGAGGTCTTCGCGCGGGCGCCGGGCCGGGTGATCGTGACGAGCTTCGCCTCGAACATCCACCGCGTCCAGCAGGTCATCGACGCGGCCGCCGCACTCGGCCGCAAGGTCGCCCTGGTCGGGCGCTCGATGCGCAAGAACGTCGCGATCGGCGGTCAGCTCGGCCACATCGAGGTCCCCGACGGCCTGATCATCACGCCGCGCGAGATCGACGACTTCCCGGACCACCGGATGGTCATCATCTCGACCGGCTCCCAGGGCGAGCCGCTGTCGGCGCTGCGCCGCATGGCCTATCGCGATCACCCGCAGGTCAAGCTGCACGACGGCGACACGGTGGTCTTCTCGGCCACCCCGATCCCCGGCAACGAGCGCGCCGTCAACGACACGATCGACCGCCTCTACCACATCGGCTGCGAGGTGATCACCACGCGCGACGCCCCGATCCACGCCTCCGGGCACGGCTACACCGAGGAGCTCAAGCTGATGCTGAACCTCACCAAGCCGCGCTACGTGATGCCGTTCCACGGCGATTACAAGCGGATCCAGCTCCACAGCCGCCTGGCGGAGGCTGTCGGGATCGCGAAGGAGGCGATCTTCTGCGCCGAGAACGGCGACGTGCTCGAGCTCGACGCCCGCGGCGCGCGCTTCGGCAAGCCCGAGCGCGCCGGAATGATCTTCGTCGACGGGGTCGACATCGGCGACGTCGCGGACGCGGCGCTGCGCGACCGGCGGATGCTCTCGGCCGACGGCATCTTCATCGTCGTCGCGACGATCTCCGAGCAGGACGGCGGCTCGGTCGCCGATCCCGAGGTGATCTTCCGCGGCGTCGCGTTCCTCGACGAGGCCGGCCAGCTGGTCGACGAGATCAAGGACACCGTCGAGGACTCGCTGGAGCGGGCGGCGACCGAGGGCGTGCGCGACGTCGGCCACCTGCAGCAGCTGCTGCACGATCACCTCGGAGCGCTGATCTACGAGCGGCTCAAGCGCCGGCCGATGGTGCTGCCGGTGGTCGTCGAGGTCTGAGGGGCTCCGCCCCGGCTCGCGCCGGGTGCTGCGCCGGCTGAGGTGTGCGTCAGGCGCTGACCGTCTGCTGCTCGACGGGCGCGGCGATCGGCGCCGGGGGCAGGTGGACGGTGAAGCGCGCCCCGCCGTGGGGCGAGTCGTCGACGGCGACGGTGCCGCCGTGGGCCGCGGTGACGGCGGCGACGATCGCCAGGCCGAGCCCGAAGGAGCCGGCGCGGTCACCGCGGCCACGGACGAAGCGCGCGAACAGCTCGGGGCGCAGCTCCGGCGCGATGCCGGGACCGTCGTCGGCCACGACGAGCTCCGCCGAGCCGTCCGGGAGCAGCCGCGTGCTCGCGGTGATACGGGTGGCGGGCGGGGTGTGGCGCAGCGCGTTCTCGATCAGGTTGGTGGCCACGCGCTGCAGGTCGTCGCGACTCCCGTTGACCGGGGTGGGCGCGACGTCGAGCTCGAGCACGTGATCGCGGCTCGACGGCTGGAGCTCGCTGGCCGCCTCGATCACGGCGTCGGCGAGGTCGAACGGCGCGCGCAGCGGTGCGTGGCCGGCGTCGGCGCGCGCGAGCAGCAGCAGGTCCCCGACCAGGCGACGCATCCGCTGCGTCGAGCGAAGCGCCGATTCGGCGAGCTCGCGGTCGGGCTCCGCCACCGAGTCGACCAGCAGCTCGAGGTTCGCGAGCACGCTGGTCAGGGGCGTGCGCAGCTCATGCGAGGCGTCGGCGACGAAGGCCCGCTGGCGATCGAGCATCGTCTCGGTCTCGCTGCGCGCCTCGCTGAGCGACGCGAGCATGCGGCTGAGCGTGCGCGAGAGCTCGGCGACCTCGTCGTCGGCGATCGGCTCGGGGAGGGTGTGGTCAGGGTTGCCGGTGCGCTCGATCTCGCCGGCGGCCGCGGTGAGCTCGGCGATCGGCGCCATCGCGCGGCGCGCCACGAACGCCCCGGCGCCGAACGCGAGCGCGCTGCCGATCAGCACGGCAAGCGCGAGCAGCAGTTCGAGGTTCGCGACCTCGCCGGCGAGCTGGGTGACCGGCAGGCCGTACTGGACGATGATCGCGTCGCCCCCGCCGGGTCCGAAGTTCACGCGGAAGGTCGCCACGCGATAGCCGTTGATCTGGTCGACGGGGTCAAGCGGGTTTCCGAGACTCGGCGCGCCGGGGGTCGTGTAATCGAGCTGACCGTCCTCGGTGAAGATCCGGGCGGCAGCGCCCGTGACCGCCGCGTAGCGCGTGAAGTCGCCGACGAAGAGCTGTCCGGCGCTCAGGCCGAAGTGGACCTCGCCCGCGATGTTCTGAGCCTGCGAGCGGACCTGCGCGTTGAAATCCGAGCGCAGGCGATGCGCGGTCAGCATGACGACGGCCATCGCGGCGGCCGCGAGGATCACGAACGCGACGGCCGCCACGCTGGTCGCGACCCGCAGGCGGATCGGCAGCCGCGACAGCGGCTGATCAAGCCGGCGGATGCGCTGTCTAAGCCCGGAGAACGTAGCCGGCTCCGCGAATCGTGTGCAGCAGCCGCGGTTCCGCGGCTGCCTCGAGCTTGCGGCGCAGGTTCGAGACGAAGACCTCGATCGTGTTCGTCGTCGAGAACGGGTCGTAGCCCCAGACCTCGTCGAGCAGGCGTTGGCGCGAGATGACGATCCGCTCGTTGCGCATCAGGTACTCGAGCAGCTCGAACTCGCGCTGGGTCAGCTCGACGTCGCGCTCGCCGCGGTGGACCTCGTGGGTGTCGGGGTTCAGGCTCAGATCGCCGACGCGCAGCGGCGCGCTCCCGCGCGGGGGAGTGCGCCGCAGCAGCGCGCGGATCCGGGCCAAAAGCTCCTGGCGCTCGAACGGCTTGACGAGGTAGTCGTCGGCGCCGGCGTCGAGGCCGGTGACGCGAGCCTCGAGCGCGTCGCGGGCGGTCAGCATCAGGATCGGGACGCTGTCGTCGCGACGCAGCTGCCGGGCGACCTCGATGCCGTCGATCTTCGGCAGCCCGAGGTCGAGGATCACGACGTCGGGCAGGAACGCCGTGGCCTCGTCGAGCGCGGCGCGACCGTCACCGGCGAGCCGGACCTCATAGCCCTCGAGACGCAGCGACCGCTGCAGCACGTCGGCGATCTCGCTGTCGTCCTCGACCACGAGCACGCGTGGTGAGCGTTCGTAGTCGGCCATTTCCAGCGATGTTAGGGCAGCGCAGCGGCGATCGGCCTGAAATTTAGTTCGCGTTGATCGCCGGCCGCGGCGGCCGGCCGATCCGGCAGGCAAACGGCCCGCCGCGTCGAATGGGCGAGGCAATGGCGATGATCCGCAAGACCTCGCGCCGCCGCCCGGCGGGGCGCAAGCGTGCCACGGCCGCGCGCAAGCGTCCCGCGCGCCGGCGCAGAGCCAGCCGCAGACGGGGTCCGGTCCGCCTTCAGCAGCGCCACTTCGACGTGCTCGGCCTCGGGCTTGTCGCGCTCGGCGTGCTGCTCGGCTTCGTCCTCTACGCGCACTGGGACGGTGGCCGCGCCGGCGATTCGCTGGCGAAGGGGCTGGCGTGGCTGATCGGCGAGGCACGCCTGGGCATCCCGGTGGCGCTCGTCGGCGCCGGCGTCGTTTTCGTGATGCGCCCGCTGATCCCGACCGTCAAGCCGTTTCGCGCCGGAGCGATCCTGCTGTTCGCCGCCGGTGCCCTCGCGCTCGCCGGCAACGGTCCGCGGCACGCCTTCTGGTCGGCGGCCTACTTCAGGGGGCACGGCGGCGTGCTCGGCCAGGCGGAGCTGTGGGCGGCGGCGCGCCTGGTCGGCGTGACCGGTGCGCACATCCTCGCCGTCTTCCTCGCGCTCGCCGGCGTCATCCTGCTCTCCGGCGGCTCGCTCGCCGCCGCCGTGCGCCACGGCGGGGTTCGCCTCGCCGAGGCCCGCCGCGAACGCAGGGCCGCGGCCGCGGCCGCGGCCGCGCGACGCGCGCCGGAGCGCCTCGTTCCGCCCGAGCTCGACGGCCGCGAGCTGATCGTTCGGGCGACCCACGTCGAGGCGCCGCCGATCGAGGGGCCCGAGTTCGCCGAGCCCGAATTCGTCGCGCCGAGCCCGCCGGATGAGGACGACGACTTCGCGACCGCGGTGTCGGAGCCCGCGCAACCGCAGGAGCTGCCAGACCCCGCGGAGCTGACGCCGCAGGGCCGCTACCGCGCGAGCGTGACCGACGATCCGAGCTTCCAGTGGCGCCTGCCGAAGCCCAGCCTGCTGACGCGCTCGAGTGCCGAGCAGGTCCGGCCCGACACGGCGGGCCAGGAGAAGGTCGCCGCCGGCCTGCTCGAGGCGCTCGGCCACTTCGGCGTGCAGGCGAAGGTCATCGGCACCGTCACCGGACCGCACGTCACACGCTATGAGCTGCGCCTGGCACCGGGCATCAAGGTGGCGAAGGTCGCGAGCCTCAAGGACGACCTCGCCTACGCGCTCGCCGCGACCGACGTGCGGATCCTCGCGCCGATCCCCGGCAAGCAGGCGGTCGGCGTCGAGGTCCCGAACGCCAAGCGGCGGATCGTGCGCCTCGGCGACGTCTACCAGGACCCGCCGGTGGACTGGTCGCCGCTGACCGTCTGGCTCGGCAAGGACGTCTCCGGGCACGCGATCGGCGCCGACCTCGCGAAGATGCCCCACCTGCTCGTCGCCGGCACCACCGGCTCGGGCAAGTCGGCGGCGGTCAACGCGATGCTCTCGAGCATCCTGCTGCGCGCCACGCCGCACGACGTGCGCCTGGTGCTGATCGACCCCAAGCAGGTCGAGCTCAACCACTACGAGTCGATCCCGCACCTGCTGACGCCGGTGATCACGAATCCCCGGATGGCCGCCAATGCCCTGGGCAACCTGGTGCGGGAGATGGAGCAGCGCTACGGCATGATGTCGCTCGCGCGCACCCGCTCGCTGGTCGACTTCAACGACGCCCGCCTCGCCCGCGGCGAGCCCGCGCTGCCCTACATCCTCTGCGTGATCGACGAGCTGGCCGACTTGATGATGGTCGCTCCGGCCGACGTCGAGACCGCGATCATCAGGCTCGCGCAGAAGGCCCGCGCGGTCGGTATCCACCTCGTGCTGGCCACCCAGTCCCCGCGCGTCGACGTGATCACCGGCCTGATCAAGGTGAACGTGCCGTCGCGGATCGCCTTCGCGGTCTCGTCGCAGACGGACTCCCGGGTGATCCTCGACCAGAACGGCGCCGAGTCGCTGCTCGGCGCCGGCGACATGCTGTTCTCACCGTTCGGCAGCCCCGCGCCCCAGCGCATCCAGGGGGCCTACATCGACGAGGGCCAGGTGGCCGCGCTGAGCGAGTTCTGGCGTCGCCAGGGCGAGCCCGAGTTCCGTTCCGAGCTGCTCGCCGAGGTCGAGCCGGCGGCGTCCGAGGACGCCGCCGAGGACGAGGGCTTCGACCCCGACGAGGATCCGCTGCTGGAGGAGGCGATCGCCCTCGTGGTCGAGATGGGGACCGCGTCGACGTCGATGCTGCAGCGTCGCCTGCGGCTCGGCTACACCCGGGCCGGCAGGGTCATCGATATGCTGGAACGACGCGGGATCATCTCCGGATACGAGGGGTCCAAGCCGCGTCAGGTGCTCGTGTCCGAGGCCGATCTGCCACAGGTGATCGCAGCGCTTGGGGCGCGGGCGCACGCCGGCGAGCCCGGCACGCCCGCCGAGCCCGAGTAGCCCGATACCCTTCGGCGTCGAAATGACCGATATCGGCGCGATGCTCAGGGAGGCGCGGATGCGCGATCACCTCGACATCGCCGAGTTCGAGGCTCGCACCAAGATCCGCGCGAAGTATCTGCGCGCGCTCGAGGACGAGGAGTGGACGCTGCTCCCGGGCTACACCTTCACGAAGGCGTTCCTGCGGACCTATGCCGACATGCTGGGGCTCGACGGCCGGATGCTCGTCGACGAGTTCAAGCGCCAGTATCAGGACCCGTCGGAGATCGAGCTCGCACCGGTCCTGCCGTCTCGCCGCGACGGACGTCGCGCGCGCGAGCGTCCCCGCGAAGGCCAGCGCGGCGGCGAGCGCGGACGCGAGCGCAACCGGCGCGCGTCGGGGCCGTCCTCGCGCGTGCTGCTGGTGGCGGTCCTCGTCGTGCTGCTCGCCGCGGCGCTGTTCGTCGTGCGCGAGCTGAGCAAGCACAACCCGAAGAAACCGCCGGCCCGCACGACGGTCACGCACACGCACACGACCAAGACGCACACGCCGGCGGTGCGCGCCGTCAAGCGCGTCGCGCTGACGCTCGTCCCGACCGCCGCGGTCCGCGTCTGCCTGATCGCCTACAAGACCGCGAACAGCCAGGGGCTGCAGCGGGTTTCCGCCCTGCTGGGGCCGGCGTCGGTCCTGCCGACCTACCACGCCGACAACCGCTTCCGCGTCAGCTTCACGGGCGGCGCGGTCAAGATGATCGTCAACTCGCACACCGTGCCGGTCACCGCGACCGGGACGACCGTCTCCTACGAGATCTTCGTCAGCGGGCACTACCTGCAGCTGCCCGCCGGACAGGCGCCGCGCTGCTCGTGAGCGCGCGCGCGGCGATCGTCGTAACCGGCACGGAGGTCCTCAGCGGCCGGGTCAGCGACCGTAACGGCCCCTGGCTCGCCGAGCGGCTGCTCGAGCTCGGCGTCGAGCTGGCGCACGTCACGATCGTCGGCGACCGCCCGGCCGACATGCTCGCGGCGCTCGAGTGGTGCGCGGCGGTCGGGGTCGACCTTGTGGTCACCAGCGGCGGCCTCGGGCCGACCGCCGACGATCTCACGGCGACCGTGGTCGGCGAGTTCAGCGGCCGCGAGATGGTTCTCGACCGCGCGCTCGAGGAGCGGATCGCCGCGATCGTGCTGCCGTTGCGCGCGCGCTGGCCGCATCTGACCGAGGAGACGATTCGCGAGTCCAACCGCAAGCAGGCGGTCGTACCGGCGGGGGCGACGGTGCTCGAGCCGGTCGGCACCGCACCGGGCCTCGTCGTGCCACCGGCCGACGGCCGCAGCGGCCCGACGGTCGTGGTCCTGCCGGGTCCGCCGCGCGAGCTGCGGCCGCTCTGGCAGACGGCCACCGAGACCGCGCCGTTCGCCGACGCGATCCGCGGCGCGACCGTCTACGAGCAGCGGACGCTGCGCCTGTTCGGGCTGCCGGAGTCCGAGATCGCGACGACGCTCCGCGTCGCACGGCAGGCCGGCGTGGCGCTCGATCAGATCGAGGTCACGACCTGCGTGCGCGGCGGCGAGCTGGAGATCGTCAGCCGCTACGAGCCTCACGCCGCCGAGATCTACCGCGCGTTCGAGACGATCGTCCGCGAGCGCCACCCGCACGCGCTGTTCTCCGACGACGGCAGCGGCGTGGACGAGCAGGTGGCGGCGCTGCTCGTCGCGCAGGGGCTGACGGTCGCGGTCGCCGAGTCCTGCACCGGGGGCCTGGTCCTGGGCAGGCTGACCAACCGGTCGGGGGCGTCCGCGTTCCTGCGCGGCGGCATCGTCGCCTACGCCGACGACGTCAAGACGCAGCTCGCCGGCGTGCCGGCCGAGCTGATCGAGGCGCACGGCGCCGTCTCGCAGGAGGTGGCCGTCGCGCTCGCGGACGGCGCGCGCGAGCGCGTCAGCGCAGACATCGGGATCGGCGTGACCGGCGTCGCCGGGCCGGAGGGCGGGACGCCAGAGAAGCCGGTCGGCCTGGTCTGGATCGCGCTGACCGCGGCGGACGGCCGCCGGCTGGTGCGCCGTGCCGACCAGCGCGGCTCGCGCGCCGACGTGCGCGAGCGCACGACGACCGCCGTGATGCATCTGCTCCGACGCCTGCTCCTGGGCCTCGCCGACGCACCGGCGGCGTGAGCGGCGGCCTGCGGCTGTTCGTTGCTGCGGAGCCTCCGGCGGCGGTCCGTGAGCAGCTTGCGCACTGGGCGCGCGGCGCGATCGGGCGCAGCGCCGCGGTGCGCCGGCTGCCGGCCGACTCGCTGCATCTGACGCTGTGCTTCCTCGGCGAGCAGCCGCCTTCGGCCGTCGAGCAGATCGCCGCGGTGCTGGCGGGCATGGCCGAGCCGCTGGCCGCCGTCGAGGAACTGGGCATCGGCGCGCCGGCGTGGCTTCCGCCGCGGCGCCCGCGCGTACTCGCGGTCGGCGTCGGCGATCCCTCCGGCGGCCTTCGCGCGTTGCACGACGCCCTCGTCGCCGAGCTCGCGGCGACGCTCGACTGGCAGCCGGCCCGCGAGCGCTTCCGCCCCCACATCAGCGTGGCGCGCATGCGGCCCGGCAGCGAGCGGGCGCACGAGCTGCCGCCAACCCCTGCGCTCAGCTTCACACCCGCCGCCGCGACCCTCTTTCGCTCCGATCTCGACCCCGCCGGCGCGAGCTACACGGCGCTCGCCTCGATCCCGGCCTGAGCAGCGACGAGCTCGCCCGGCGCGCGGCGACTGCCCACGCAGGCCGCCGGACGACGAGCGAGTTCCGTCCGCCGCGGCACGTAGGGTGGGCTACCCGATCCAGCGCGACAGGAGCTTCGACGATGAGCGTGACAGACGACGACAAGGCCGCGAAGGCCCGTGTGGCGGCCCTTCAGGGCGCGCTGACCCAGATCGAGCGGGAGTTCGGCAAGGGCACCGTCATGCGGATGGGCGATGAGGGCGCGCAGGTCCGCGTCGCCGCGATCCCGACCGGCGCGCTCTCGCTCGACCTCGCGCTGGGCATCGGCGGCGTGCCGCGCGGGCGGATCGTCGAGGTCTTCGGCCCGGAGTCCTCGGGCAAGACGACGTTGATCTACCACGTCCTCGCCGAGGCCCAGAAGCTGGGCGGGACCTGTGCCTTCATCGACGCCGAGCACGCGATGGACCCGCTCTACGCGAAGGAGATCGGCGTCGACATCGACGAGCTGCTGGTGTCCCAGCCCGACTACGGCGAGCAGGCGCTCGAAGTCGCCGACATGCTGGTGCGCTCGGGCGCCATCGATGTGGTGGCGATCGATTCGGTCGCCGCGCTGACGCCGCGCGCCGAGCTCGAGGGCCAGATGGGCGATCAGAGCGTCGGCCTGCAGGCGCGGATGATGTCGCAGGCGATGCGCAAGCTGGCGGGGAACCTCAACCGCACCCAGACGCTGTGCATCCTCACCAACCAGATCCGCGAGAAGATCGGCGTGATGTTCGGCTCGCCGGAGACCCAGCCGGGCGGGCGCGCGCTGAAGTTCTACGCCTCCCAGCGTCTTGACATCCGCCGGATCGAGACGCTCAAGGACGGCAACGAGGCGGTCGGCAACCGGGTTCGCGTCAAGGTCGTCAAGAACAAGGTCGCAGCGCCCTTCCGCCAAGCGGAGTTCGACATCGAGTTCGGCAAGGGGATCTCGACCGCCGGCTGCCTGGTCGATCTGGGGCTCGAGCACAACATCGTGACGAAGTCCGGCTCGTTCTTCTCCTACGGGGAGGAGCGCCTCGGGCAGGGGCGCAACAACGCCAAGACCTACCTCACCGAGCACCCCGACATGGCCAAGGAGATCGAGCAGCGCATCTACGCGGCGGTCGGGGTCTCGAAGGACCTGGTCGTGCCGATCGACGGCCTCGACGGCGAGACCATCGCTGACGAGAGCGCGATCGACTTCGAGCAGGAGGCGGCCTCGATCACGATCGCCGACGAGCGAGCCGCCTGACGCGGTGAGCGCAGCGGACGCGGCGGAGCAGCGGGCCGACGAGCTCGACGAGGCGCTGGCGCGCTGCTATCGCCATCTCGGGCGCCGCGAGCACAGCGTCGCCGAACTGCGAACGCGCTTGCAGCGTGCCGGGCTCGGCCCGGCGGTCGTCGACGAGGCGCTGGGGATCGTCATCGAGCAGGGCTACCTGAACGACGAGCGCTACGCGCGCCTGCTCGCCGAGGACCGCCGCAACATCGACGGCTGGGGCGCCCAACGGATTCGCGCGCGCCTCGAGGCTGCCGGGATCGACGCCGAGCTGATCGACGAGACGCTCGCCGGCGCGGACCATGCGTCCGAGCTGGCCGCCGCAGCGGCGCTGCTCGAACGCCGCTGCGTGGGTCCGCTGACCAACGACCGGGAGCGCCAGCGTGCCTTCGCGATGCTGATGCGGCTGGGCTTCGACTCGGAGGTCGCCTACGACGCCATCCGGGCCGTCGACGCCGCCGGGCCCGTGACGAGTTCGCTGCGGCGACGCTGAGGCGCTCTAGGAGTAGCGGCCGGCGGCGTGGCCGTCGGTTGTCCCGACCGCCGAAGTCACGGCCAGGTGGCGTGCGACGGCGGCGATCGTGGCGGCGAGGGCAGCCGCGGCACACGCGGCCGCGAACGGGGCGCCGATGCCGCCGGGCGCGATCAGCGACCCGGCGACCGCCGAGCCGGCGGCGATCCCGCCGAAGGTGGCCGTCGTCGTCCAGGTGAACGCCTCCGTCGTCGTGCCAACCGGCGCCAGCGCCCCCACGAGCGTGTTTTGGCACGACAGCACCGGGGTCATCGCGAGCCCGGCGAGCAGGCTGAGCGGGATCGCGGCAGCCAGAGTGCGGGCGAGGATCAGCGGGGCCAGAAGGATCGCGAGCACCACCAGGAGCAGCCAATAGCGAGCCGCGACCGGTTTTTGCCAGCCCCTCGCCCCGTAGATCAGGCCGCCGATCACTCCGCCCACGCTGACCAGCGCCAGCAGGACACCGGACATTTCGCGTGACCCGGCGTGTACCGCCAACGCCGGCAGGCCGATCTGGAGCGCCCCCCACCAGAACCCGAAGAGGGCCACGGACGCCAGCAGGTGGCGCAGGCCGCGGCTGGCGACGGCACCTGCGCGCGACTCCCGCTGCCCGAGGCTGCGCCATTGACGCGAGAGCGGCGAGCCAATGAACGCGGCGGTCCCGGCCAGCGTGATCGCCGCGCAGAGCAGCACGGCGGCCGCGGGCGAAGCGACGGCGACCGCCCCGACGACCAGCAGCGGTCCGAGGACCACCGCGGCCTCCAGCGTGATCGCGTCAAGCGCGTATGCGGCGTGCAGCGTGGCGCTATCGGGCGCCAGCTGGGTCCACAACGCGCGCGCACAGGCCATCGATGGCGGCACCAGCGCACCGGCCAGGCCGACGATCCCGATCAGCAGCGCCGACGGCAACCGTGCCTGCGCGGCTGCCACGAGCAGGATCAGCAGCAGGCTCTGGCCGCCCGAACACGCGCCGAGCACGCGTGGTTGCCCGAGGCGATCGACCAGAGCTCCCTGGATCGGTGCCACCGCCGCATTGGCCAGCGCGAACGCGCCCACGGCCAGACCGGCCAGCGCGAACGATCCGGTGCGGCCGCGAATGAGCAGCAGGATGGCCAGCGACAACATGCCGTTCGGCACCCGCGTCACGACGGCGCTGATCAGCAGCCGGCGTGCCCCGGGAATCCCGAGAAACGCGCGATACCCAGAGACCACGCCTCATCATACGAACCGGCGCGGCCAACACGCGACTGTCGTCGCAGGTGGATTCTTCGCCGGCGCCAGCTCGGCGGACGCGACGCAGCAGCCGCTCGCCGATGCGGCCATCCGTCCACTCGATCGGTATCAATCGGTGACGCCGCCAATCCGCCGGCCGGCCGCTGCTCCGGGCGGCCGGCGCGGCGACCAAGCGCCAGGGGATCACGCCCCGCTAAGCGTGATGGTTCCCGGCGGTAGATTGCTGGGACCGGGCAAACTCACGCCGGTCCTGCGGGCGCACACCTTCGAGGCGTTCTGGAACGCCGGGTTGTTCAGCGTGCCGGGGCCGCCCGCGAGGACCAGACCGCCGTTCGCGGTCGGGTCCGGGAAGTCCGAGACTCCGTTGGCCCGCATGCACTCGGAGAGCTTCACCAGCGCGGCCGGGTCCGGCGTCTTCTCCGGCTGGCCGCCCTGCAATGCCGCCTGGGCGCCGGCCAGGTACGTCCGGCAGTACTGGCCAGGCCCCGAGCTGCCTTGCCCGCCCTTGTTCGTCCCGTAATAGCCGCCGGGGATCGCGGGATTCCAGGGGATGGCGATCAGCTTGTTGGCGGTTACGGTCGGATCGGCCTGATTCGGATCGCCGTGGCTGCGCATGCAGCTGGCCCATTCGACCAGCAACTCGGCCGGGTCCTTCGACGGCGTGGTCGTGGTGTTCGACCGCGAGGTGATCGTGGTGGCGGTGCTCGCGCCGCTCGAGGTCGTCGAGCTGGTCGTGCTGCTGACCGACGCCACGCCGGGGCTGTTCGAGCTTCCGCCGCATCCTGCGAGCAGGATCCCGCTCACCAGCGCTGCCGCAGCGGTCAGGCGCACCGGCCGCGTGCGTGGCGACCGTGTCCGGGGTGTGCTGTCGTTCATCTGGTCTCCGTCTCGTCGCCGCCGGGTCTGCGCACCGGTTCTACGCGACCGGCGGTTACAGGAAGGTTTCGCTTCCCAAGGCCGCCGACCGAGCAGCGCGCTCGGCAACGCCACCCCGCGAGCGAGGTCCGCGGAGCCACGCCAGCCCGTCGCCGCTGCAGCGGGAAAGCTCGGCGGGTCTATGCTCGGCCTGTGTCGAGGGTGTTGGTCACCGGCATGTCCGGTACGGGGAAGTCGACGGCTCTGGCCGAGCTCGCACAGCGCGGGTTTCGGACTGTGGACACCGACGAGCCGGGCTGGAGCCGATGGAGTGAGCGTGACGGCGGTTACGTGTGGAACGAGGGCCGAATCAGAGAGTTGCTCGCCATCCAGGATGACCGTTCGCTGTACGTCTCGGGAACGGTTTCGAACCAAGGACGGTTCTATCCGCAGTTCGACGCCGTTGTCTTGCTCAGCGCGCCGGCAGGTGTGCTCTTGCACAGGATCGCGGGGCGAACCAACAACCCCTACGGTCAGACTCCGGAAGAACGCGGGCTGATCCTCCAGCAGGTCACGGAGGTGGAGCCGCTTCTGCGCATGATCTGTACGCACGAGGTCGACGCGACGCAGCCAATCCGTGACGTCGTGGACGAGCTGGTCGGCATCGGCGAACAGACCATGTCATCGCCCGGGTCGAGCGGAGCGCAGACGGGCTCGGGCTGGGCCAGCTATCCCCGCGACCGACGCTGTCGTACGCCCTCCGGCGGCGAGAAACACGGCTAGAGTGGGAAGGAGCGATGGGAAGACAGAGAGCCGTCGTGCTCTATGTGATCGTGCTGGTCGCCGTTGTGGTCGGTGTGGACGTCGCGTTCTTCAGGCACCAGTTCTGGGAGCGCCTGATCGTGAACATCGGAATTGTCGTGGTGTTCGCGGCGTTTGGTTTGAGGTTCCTGAAGCGTCCATGAGCGTCGCAGCGGTCATCTGAGCCGGCGGCGAGGCGACCGTGTCTGACGGGCGCCCGCCGCTGCGCGGCCAGTTTGGCGCTGCTGCTTCGGCCGAGAGGAGCTGCGACCCCAGCACCGGCCACGCGTCTGCTTCCGTGGGTGAAACCAGCAGCCGGCCGCTACCGGCTCGCGGCCCAGCGCGGTGCCCGCGCGCCACGCCACCCGCTACCGTTGCACCTGATGGCCAAGACCTTCCACGTCACGACGTTCGGCTGCCAGATGAACGAGCACGACTCCGAGCACATGCGCGGGATGCTCGAATCGCTCGGCTACGAGCCGGCGCCAGAGCGCGCGGAGGCCGATCTGATCCTCTTCAACACCTGCTCGATCCGCGAGAGCGCCGACAACCGGCTGATCGCGCACCTCGGCGAGGCCAAGCGGCTCAAGCGCGAGGACCCGACCCGCGTGATCGGGGTCGGCGGCTGCTGGGCGCAGTCGATCAAGGAGGAGGTCTTCGCCCGCTTTCCGTTCGTCGACGTGGCGTTCGGTCCCGGCCAGGTGCACCGGCTGGCCGAGTTCCTGACCAGCGACTCGCTGAGCGCCCAGGGGTACTTCGAGTTCGAGGGCTTCACCGGCGAGCTGCCCGAGAAGCGCTCCCGCGCCTTCCAGGCGTGGCTGCAGATCAGCGTCGGCTGCAACTGCGCCTGCTCGTACTGCATCGTGCCGTCGACCCGCGGCCGCGAGGTCAGCCGGCCGATCGCCGCTCTGCTCGAGCAGGCGCAGCGGATGGTCGACGACGGCGTGCGCGAGATCACGCTGCTCGGCCAGAACGTCAACTCCTACGGACGCGACCTGCGCCCGGCGCGCGCGAGCTTCGCGCAGCTGCTCGGCGAGCTCGACGCGATCGACGGGCTCGACCGGATCCGCTACACGAGCCCGCACCCGAAGGACATGCGCGAGGATGTGATCCGTGCCCACGCCGAGCTTCCCTCGCTGTGCGAGCACATCCACCTGCCGCTGCAGTCGGGCTCCTCGCGCGTGCTGCGGGCGATGCGGCGCACCTACGACCGCGAGCGCTACCTCGACCGCGTCGCGCTGATCCGCGAGCGCGTCCCCGACGTCGCGCTGACGACCGACATCATCGTCGGCTTCCCCGGCGAGAGCGAGGCCGACTTCGACGACACGCTCTCGCTCGTCGAGCAGGTCTCCTACGACGGCGCGTTCACGTTCATCTTCTCGCCGCGGCGCGGCACCGAGGCGGCGCTGCTGACCGAGGGCATCGTGCCGCACGCGGAGAAGGTCGCGCGGCTCGAGCGCCTCGTCGAGCTGGTCCAGCGCGGCGCGCGCGAGCGCGCCCAGCGCTTCGTCGGGCGCACCGTCGAGGTGCTCGTCGAGGGCGCAAGCCGCACCGATCCCGATCGGCTGCGCGGACGGACCCGACACAACAAGGTCGTCAACTTCTCCGGCCTTGCCCGCCCGGGTGAGCTGGCGCTGGTCGAGGTGCACAGCGCGACCAGCCAGACGCTGGCCGGGGAGGAGCGCCTGCTGGCCCGCGCCGGCTGAGCGCAACGGTGATCCTGGCGACCTGACCGCAGCGCCGGCCGGCGGCCGTGGGGGTGTGCGTCCGTGGTCTATGCGAACATATGTTCGTGCGCTGGACGAACCTGACGCTCACCGACGAGGACCAAACCCGGCTCCCGGGATACCGCGACGAGGCTGTCGTGCGCCGGTTCGACGCGCCGGAGGCGCTCGACATCCGCTTCTACGAGGTGCATGCCCGCTCCGTGCTCAACCGCGTGCCGGAGCGCTCGGCGATGCCGTTTCGCTGGACGGTCAACCCCTACCGCGGCTGCACCCACGCCTGCGTCTACTGCTTCGCGCGCCCGACCCACCGCTATCTCGACTTTGACGCCGGCCGCGACTTCGAGCGGGAGATCGTCGTCAAGGTCAACGCTCCGGAGGTGCTGCGCCGCGAGCTCGCGCGGCCCGCCTGGACGCGTGAGCATGTCGCGTTGGGGACCAATACCGATCCCTACCAGTGGGTCGAGGCGCGCTACCGCCTGATGCCCGACATCTGGCGCGCCCTGCTCGAGCAGCGGACGCCGTGCTCGGTGCTGACCAAATCACCGCTGCTCCTGCGCGACCTTCCGCTGCTCCGCGAGCTCGCCGCGGAGGGCCTGGTCAGCGCGGCGCTCTCGGTCCCCACGCTCGACGAGCGCGCGTGGCGGGCGACCGAGCCCCACACGCCGCATCCCGCCGCGCGGCTCGAGGCCGTCGCCGAGCTCGCGCGGGCCGGCGTGCCGACGAGCGTGCTGGTGGCGCCGCTGATGCCGGGGATCAACGACGACCCGCGCTCGGTCCGCGAGATCGTCGGGCGCGCGCGTGCCGCCGGGGCGCGCAACGTGACGCCGATCGCGCTGCACCTGCGACCCGGCGTCCGCGAGGTGTTCACCGAATGGCTCGACGAGTCGCGGCCCGAGCTCGCCGGCCGCTACGCCCAGCTCTACGCACGCGGTGCCTACTTGCCCGCCGACGAACGGCGGCGGCTGGCGGCGCTGGTGCGCCCCGAGCGCACGCGCCGGTCAAACGCCGAGCGCTTCGAGCGCCCGCGCGCGACGCCGCAGGCCGCGGCGGCGACGGACCACGGCGTCGCGCAGGGCAGCCTGTTTTGACGGCCTCAGCGCTTGTCGGCCTGGCGCTCTTCGAATTGCAGCGCGAGGCGATCGGCACCGATCGCGCGGCCCGCTCGCTGCGCGAGCGCCGGCGCGAGGTTCGCGAGGTCCGCACCCAGGCGCATCGTCAGCGCCGCCACGTTGATCTCACCGCGGTTCTCGGTGATCGCCCGTACGACGGCGTCGGCGACCTGCCCGGGCGTGCGGGTCGTCAGCCCGAGCGGCAGACGGATTCCGGTGTCGGCGAACATGCCGGCATCGCTGACGAACCCGGGGGACACGAGCGACACGCCGATGCCGGCCGGGGCGAGCTCGGCGCGCAGCGCGAGCGCGAATCCGCGCAGCCCGAACTTGGTTGCGCTGTAGAGCGACGCGCCGCCGTTGGGCGCCTTGCCGGACAGCGAGCCGATGAACACCAGGTGCCCATTGCCCCGCTCGAGCATCCCCGGCAGCAGGCCATGGGCCAGCGCGATCGGCGCGCGCAGGTTGACCTCGATCGCGCGGTCGAGGTGATCGCGCTCGAGTGTGGCCAGGCGCCCGGAGCCGGGCAGCGCGGCGTTCGCCACCAGCAGATCGATCTCGCCGGCGCCGGCGAGCAGACGCTCGAGCTCCTCGCGGCGAGCGAGATCGACGACCATCGCCTGCCCGCCGAGCTCGTCGGCGAGCGCCCGCAGCGCCTCGGACCGGCGGCTGGTGAGGACGAGCTTCGCCCCCTCGCGCGAGAGCCGGCGCGCGATCGCCTGCCCGACCCCTCCCGTGGCGCCGGTCAGCAGCACCCGTGCGCCGTCGAGCCGCACGATCATCAGCGGCCGAACACCGCGACGCTGGCCGAGAACGCGTGCTGGAAGCTTTCGCCCGAGACCGGCCCGATCTCCCCGGCGGCGAAGAATCCGGCGGCCGGCGCTCCGGCGAGCGCGTCGGCGAGCGCGGCGGCGTCATGGTCGGGAACGCCGAACAGGTCGCGCCCGCGGCCTGTGCAGGTGAAGCACAGCGCCCCGGCCGGGGTCGCCGCGCCGAGTGCGGCGCAGCGTTGCTCGAGTGCCTGGTGGAGGTCGCGGTCGGCGCTGCGCGCGTCGCGCGCGTGCAGGCGCACGATCTGGCCGGCGCGCAGGTTCGCGCTCAGCGCGAGCGAACCCTGCTCCGGGTCGGCGCCGACCACGCCGCGCACGAGGAAGTCGCCCTGCTCGTACTCGGGCTTGCCGGCGTCGATCACGATGCCGAGCAGCAGGCCGCTGGCGATCAGCGCGCGCTCGCGCTCGCTGAGCTCGTCGAAGACCTCGCGCAGCTTGACCAGAGCCGGCTTTCCGGCGAGCTCGTGGATCACCTGGCCCTCGACCCGCGTGATCGTCAGCTCGGGGCCCAGCGGCGATGCTCCCTGCGAGACACAGGTGCGCACCGGCACGCCCTCGAACGCCAGGCCGACGGCTCCCTCCTCGAGCACGAGCTCGTCGTGAAACAACGCCGCCGTGCCGTCGAAGGTCCGTGCGCTGGCCAGGCCGCCCAGCACCGGAAGCTCCGGGGCCGTGCGGCGCAGCGTTGCGAGCAGCGCCTCGGTGTCGAACGTGTACGGGTCGGGGAAGACGATCGCGCTGCTCGCCCCGGCCAGCTGCGGCAGGCCGGTCGGCTCCGGCGCCGCCGTCGAGCTCTGATCGCCGTCATCGCCAGCCACGCTGGCGTGGAATGTGGTCACCGCGCCATCAGCCAGCGCAGCGGTCCAGACGGCGACCGCCGTCCCGTCCTCCACCTCGGCGCCGGCGGCCAGCACCCCGGAGGCGCCGCAGCCGACCAGTTGCGCCGGGCGGAGCGCCTCGTGAACACCTTCCAGGACCGCCTCAGGAGCCGCCAGATGGGCGCCGCAGGCAAATACGACGGCGACGTCTGCTCGCTCGCCCGCAAGGCCCACGGCGGCCGTCTGGGCCGCCTCGATGGCACCCACGCGGGCGTCGTGCGTAAGCGAGAGACCGACGCCGATGCGAAGTGCCATGACCCGCACGATACTGAGGCGGTGCCCGAGGCTGTGATCGCACTGTTCGGCCCGACCGGGGTCGGCAAGACCGACGTCGCGCTGGCCCTCGCGCGGCGGCTGCGGGAGCAGGGCGGCAAGCCGGTCGCGGTGTCGGCCGACGCGCTCCAGGTCTACGCCGGGCTCGAGCTGCTCACCGGGGTCGCGACCGCGGCCCAGCAACGCGTGCTCGAGCATCGACTCGTGTCGTTCCTGCCGGTGGATGCGCGTTTCAGCGTGGCGGAGTACGCGGCGCTCGCCCACGCCCAGATCGACGAGCTGCTGGCCGAGCACGCCACGCCAATCGTGATCGGCGGCACCGGCCTCTACCTGCGCGCCGCGCTGACCGAGCTCGCGCTGCGTCCACCGCCGCCTGCGGGGGCGCGCGAGCGCTGGAACGCCGAGCTCGAGCGCAGCGGGCCACAGGCCCTGCACGCGCTGCTCGAGCAGCGCGCCCCGTGGGCCGCCGCGGGCATCGACCCGGCCGACCGTCATCGCCTCGTCCGCGCCCTGGAGCTCGAGGAGATCGGCGCGCTCGAACCGCCGGAGGGCGACTCGCAGCTGTGGAGCGATGACGTTCGCCACCCGACGCGGCTGATCGGTCTGACGATGGAGCGCGGCGAGCTCTACGCGCGGATCGACCGCCGCGTCGACGCGATGGTCGCCGCCGGGGTGATCGAGGAGGTGCGCGCCGCACATCGCGCCGGCGCCTCCGCCAGTGCCCGCGCCGCGCTCGGCTTCGAGGAGCTGCTCGCCGGCGACATCGACGCGATGAAGCGGCGCACCCGCAACTACGCCAAGCGCCAGCTGACCTGGATGCGCAAGCTGGCGGGCGTGCGGCTGCTCGATGCCAGCGGTCGCGGCGCCGACGAGCTGGCGGCCGCAATGCAATGATCGGATCGGAGATGCGCGTCGAGAAATGGCAGGCCCTGGGCAACGACTACCTGATCGTCGAGGCGGGCGAGTTGCCGTGGCCGCTGACGCCGGCGCGGATCCGCAAGCTCTGCGACCCCCACCTGGGCATGGGCTCCGACGGCATTCTGCTGCTGTCGCCGAGCGAGGACCCGCAGTACGTTGCCGCTCTGCGGATCTTCAACCCCGACGGATCGGAGTCCGAGCTGTCCGGCAACGGCTCGCGCCAGGCGATGATCTACCTGCGCCGCCACGGTCGCGCGGACAGCGACGACTTTGCCATCCTGACCGCGGCCGGCCCGATCCGGGCCCGGATCACCGGCCGCTCGAGCGCCGCGGTCGATCTCGGACGCGCGGCGACCAGCTCGCCGGACTATCCCTCCGGCGCCGCTGACGGGCGCGGCGAGCTCGACGCCGGTGGGCGCAGCTGGAGCTTCCAGCACGTCTCGATCGGCAACCCGCAGTGCGCGATCCACTGCGAGGAGCTGGAGGCGCTCGACCTGGGCGCGATCGGTCCGGCGATCGAGCACCACCCGCTGTTTCCCAACCGGACCAACGTCTCCTGGTATCGCGAGCTGGCGCCCGGCACGATCCGCGCCCGGATCTTCGAGCGCGGCGTCGGCGAGACGCTGTCATCGGGCACCGGTGCGAGCGGCGCGGCGATCGCCCACCACCTCGCCGGAGGGCCGCGCCGGATCGCCGTGCACCTGGACGGCGGCGAGTTGACGGTCGAGCTGGGGGAGGACCTGCACGTGACCCTGACCGGCTGGGCGGTGCCCGTGTTCGCGAGCACCCTCGCCGAGGACTTCCGCAAGGAGCTCGATGAGACACAGTGAGCGCCTCGAGCGCATCCCGCCATACCTGTTCGCCCAGCTCGAACGCAAGATCGCCGCGAAGCGGGCCGCCGGGATCGACGTGATCACGCTCGGGATCGGCGACCCCGACACACCGACGTTTGCACCGATCGTCGAGGCAGCCCAGCGTGCCGTGGCGAACCCCTCGACCCACACCTATCCGTCCAACCGCGGTCGCGAGGAGTTCCGCGAGGCGGTCGCGGCGTTCTACGGGCGCCGCTTCGGCGTCACCCTCGACCATGACCACGAGGTGATGCCGGCGATCGGCGCCAAGGAGTGCATCTTCAACCTCAACCTCGCGTTCCTCGACCCGGCCGATGTCGCGTTGGCCGCCGACCCGGGCTACCCGGTCTACACCGGCGGCCCGCTGCTCGCCGGCGCCGAGGCGGCACTGATGCCGCTGGTCCCCGAGCTCGGCTTCATCCCCGACCTCGACGCCATCGACGCCGCCACGCGCGAGCGAGCGCGGCTGCTGTTCGTCAACTACCCCAACAACCCGACGGGCGCCGTCGTTCCCGACGGCTTCTTCGAGCGGCTCGTCGAGTTCGGCGCCGCCAACGACATCCTGATCGTGCACGACAACGCCTACTCGGAGACCACCTACGACGGCTACGTCGCGCCGTCGTTCCTCACCACGCCCGGCGCAAAGGACGTCGGCGTCGAGGTCTTCTCGCTGTCGAAGGGCTACAACATGACCGGCTGGCGCTGCGCGGCGATCGTCGGCAACCCGGAGGCGATCGCCTCCTACTGGCGGCTGAAGACGAACATCGACTCCGGTCTGTTCGAGGCCGTGCAGCTCGCGGGCGCCGCGGCGCTGTCACCGCTGCTCGACAGCTACAAGGTCGCGATGAACGTGATCTATCAGCGCCGCCGCGACCTCGTCTGCGAGGCGCTGGCGAAGATCGGCGTGCAGGTGACGCCGCCGCGCGGCACGATCTACATCTGGGCACCGGTCCCGGCCGGCTTCGACAGCGCCGCCGCTTACTGCGAGCACGTGCTCGAGGAGGCCGCGGTGGTCCTGTCCCCGGGCGGCGCCTACGGCCGCAACGGCGCGGGGTTCTTCCGGATCTCGCTGACGACACCCGACGATCGGCTGACCGAGGCCGTTGAGCGTCTCGGCGGGCTGGCACGGTGACGCCCCGGTTGCGCGATGATTGACGGATAGTGGTCCGCCCCAGCCACGGCTACGTCGAGACGCACGATGGCGGGGCTCCGCGCGAGGGGCGCGCGCGCCAGCGCGCCCTGTGCATCGCCTCGCAGGCCACCCCCGAGGACCTCGGCGAGCTGGGCGAGCTGCTGCGAACGGCCGGCGTCGCGGTCGTTGGCGAACTGGTCCAGCAGCGCGAGCACCCGCATCCCAACAGCTACCTGGGCTCGGGCAAACTGACGGAGCTGAAGGCGCTCGCGGCGGCGCTCGACGCGAACGTGATCGCCTGCGACGACGAGCTCTCGCCGCGCCAGGAGCGCACGCTGGAGTCCGAGCTCGGGATCGCGGTCGTCGACCGCACCGCGATCATCCTCGACATCTTCGCCCGCCACGCCGGCAGTGCCGAGGGCAAGCTGCAGGTCGAGCTCGCGCAGCTCGAGTACAACCTGGCACGGATGCGGGGCCTGTGGACCCACCTCGAGCGCCTCGGCGGCGGGGTCGGCACGCGCGGACCGGGGGAGACGCAGATCGAGACCGACCGCCGCCTGGCTCGCGACCGGATCGCGGCGCTGCGGCGACGGCTGCGCGGCGTGCACGCATCGCGCCAGGTGATGCGCGGCGAGCGCGAGCGCTCGGCGCTGCCGCAGATCGCGCTGGCGGGCTACACCAACGCCGGCAAGTCGACGCTGCTCAACGCGCTCACCGGATCCGAGGTCGCCGTGGCCGACCGGCTCTTCCAGACGCTCGATCCGACGACCCGCGCGCTCGAGATCAACGGGCGCACCTATCTGCTCAGCGACACCGTCGGCTTCATCCGCAAGCTGCCCCACCAACTCGTCGACGCGTTCGCCGCGACGCTCGAGGAGACGCGCCGCGCCGCGCTGATCCTGCACGTCGTGGACGCGAGCGCCTCGGAGGAGGAGATCGCGGCGATGACGCGCGCCGTCGAGGACGTGCTCGAGGAGATCGGCGCCGGCGAGCGGCCACGCGTGCTCGTGCTCAACAAGGCGGATCTGCTCGACGAGCTCGGGCGCACGCGGGCCGTCAATGGCCATCGCGACGCGCTGGTGGTCTCGGCGGCCACGGGCGTCGGCCTCGACGCGTTGCGGGCACGGATCGAGGCGATGTTCGTCAGCTCGCTCGAGCCGGTCGAGCTACTGTTGCCCTACGCGGAGGGCGGACGCCTCGCCGAGCTGCATGAGCTGGCCGGCGAGCTCGAGCGCGAGGACACCCCGGACGGGGTTCGCGTGCGCGCCCTGCTGCCGCCTGCCAGTGCCGCGCGCTTCGCGCGCTTCGCCTACCGGCCCGGCGCGCGATGACGCTGCAGGTCCTCCGCCTGGCGGCACACGCCGTCCTGCCGACGCGCGCCTATGACGGTGACGCCGGCCTCGACCTCTACGCCGCCGAGGCCGTCCGCCTCGCGCCCGGTGAGCGGGCCAGCGTGGGGACCGGGGTCGCCGTGGCGGTCCCGGCCGGGCATGCCGGCCTCCTGCTGCCGCGCTCGGGGCTCGCCGCACGGCACGGGATCGCGCTGGTCAACGCCCCCGGGTTGATCGACTCCGGATACCGCGGCGAGCTGCGCGTGCTGCTGCTGAACACCGACCGCGAGGCCGCGTTCGAGGTCGCCGTGGGCGATCGCATCGCGCAGCTGCTGGTCGTCGCGTTCACGGCGGTCAACGTCGAGGAGCGCGACGCGCTCGCCGCGAGCGATCGCGACCAGCGCGGCTTCGGCTCGAGCGGCTGAGCGCCGCTCGCGGTCCGTGCTGCCTCAGGCGGTCTGTGCCGCGAACAGCGGCGCGCGCGTGATCGCGCTCAGCTGCTCGTCCACGTCGAGGTAGCTCACCTCGATGTCGCTGATCCCCGGGTGGCTGCCGAGCGCCGGCTTCATCGCGCCGTCGCCCCAGCCGCGCGCGTGCTCCTCGCTGTCGAACAGGTAGATGCTCGCCGCGACGTGCTCGCTGTCGTCGTAGGACCACAGCTTCCAGACCAGCCCGGGAAGGCCGGCGATCTTTTCGGCGGCCTCGTGGAACGACCGCGCCTGCTCGGGATCGTCGTGGCCGCGCTGGCGGCCATACCGCACCAGCAGAAGCTTCATGTCCGTGCCTTTCTGATCGCTGTGGCGGCGAGTCTAGCCCGCACGCAGCCCGGCCGCCAGCGGCGATCAGCCTGACGCGACGCCGGCGGCGTGCAACGCCCCCGCGTGGGCCGCGCGCTCGAGTGAGTCCTCGAGCGGCGCCAGCGCGGCAGGCTGGATGCCCAGCGCCAGCGCGGTCAGCCAGTCGCACAGCCACGAGTTCTTGGGCAGCAGCGGACCGTGCACGTAGGTTCCGATCACGTTGGCGCTGCGCGCGCCCTCGAAGCCGCTACGGCCGTCGTTGCCGTGGCCGCGCAGCACGCGCCCGAGCGGCGCCTGGCCGTCCGCCAGGTGCGTGCGACCGGCGTGGTTCTCAAATCCGGCAATCACCCCGTCGGGGCTCTCGAGCGCGACGTTGCCGATCAGCCGCGGGCCGTCCGAGCGCACGGTATGCACGTCGAGCAGCCCGATCCCGGGGATCGTCTCGGCCGCCAGCTCGTATGAGTGCCCGAGCAGCTGGTAGCCGCCGCAGACGCCGAGGACGACGGCTCCGCGCCGGGCGGCGGCGTGCAGCGCCGCCGCCTTGTGTTCCAGCAGATCGCCGGCACAGCGGCGTTGGTCGCCGTCCTGCCCGCCGCCGATGTAGTAGAGGTCGTGCTCGTCCTCCAGCGGCTCGCCGAGCGTGCTCTCGTGCAGGCGCCACTCGATTCCGCGCCAGGCACAGCGGCGCTCGAGCATCAGCAGGTTGCCGCGGTCGGCGTAGATGTTCATCAGGTCCGGATACAGCGCACACACCCGCAGGATCACGCCGCCACCTCGAAGCAGACGATCTCGCTGCCGGCATGCTCGCGCGTGGGGGCAACGACGTGGTGCTCGAGCGGCGCGAAGCCGGCGGCGCGCGCCTCCGCCTCGAGGGTTGCGCTGTCGCATTCCCGCAGCTGGGTGAGGTCGATCGAGGACTGCGAATCGCCGTCGCAGATGCGCGAGCGCCGGCGCTCGAGCGCGACCACGCCGTTACGGCGGCGCAGCGCGGTCGGGGCGCTCTCGTAGCGCACCGTTCCGAGCTGCACGGTATCGGGGTCGAGCTCGAGCTCGAACGGCTCGACGCCGTCGCCGAGCAGGGCGATCGCGAGGATCCCGCGCGGCGCCAGGGCGCGGCGGGCGCAGCCGAAGAACGCAGCGCGGTGCTCGAGCAGGTGGATCGTCTGCATCGGCACGATCGCAAGCGCGACGGGAGCCTCGAGGCTGAAGTCGCAGGCGTCGGCGCAGCGGACTTCGACCGGCAGCGCCGCGGCGCGGCGTGCGAGCTCGGCGGCGAGCGTGGCGTCGCGCTCGAGGGCGACGACGCCATGGCCGGCGCGGGCCAGCGGCAGGGCGACACGGCCGGTGCCCGCGCCGATGTCGAGCACGGTGCCGGCGCAGCGGCGTGCCAGCGCGTGCCAGTAGGGGAGATCGGCGCCGTATCCCCCGCACTCGAGGTCGTGCCAGATCACCGCCTCGGCGCTCATCCGCGCGCCCATGAGCTCTGCGCCGCCCCGCGGCGGGTGAGCAGCTCGCGCAGCGCGAGCATCGCGGTGTAGGTCGGCAGTGCGTAGAGCTCGCCGTCGGCCTGCGCGAGCGCGCCGGCGAGCGCGGCCTCGAGGTCCGCCGTCACGCTGATGCGCTCCTCGGGGACGCCCGCGTACTTCAGCCGCAGCGCCAGCTCGGCGGCGCGTGTGCCGGCGCAGGTGGCGTGTCGCAGGTGCGCGGCGAGCGTTTCGAAGTCGGCGTCCCAGATCCATGACACGTCGCGCCCGTCGGCGATCCTGTCGTTGAGGATGCCGAGCACGTCGTGCGCGCCGGCCTGGGCGCCGAGCATCCGCAGCACCTCGTTGGCCCCGGCCGGGTTCTTGATCAGCAGGATCACGAGCTCGCGCCCTTCGAGGTTGACGCGCTCGCCGCGCCCGAAGACCGGAGGGGTGGCGGCCAGACCCGCAGCGATCGTCGCCGGCTCGATGCCGAGCGCGCTCGCGAGCGCCGCGGCGCCGAGCGCGTTGTAGACGTTGTAGAGACCGGGGAGCGCGATCCGCGCGACGGCGCTGCCGAGCGGTGTCCGCAGCTCGAAGGTCGCGCCGCGCAGGCCGTCGAGCGCGACCGAGCGGGCGCTGACCGACGGCTGCGGCCGGCGGCGTCCGCAGTTCGGGCAGGCGTAGTCGCCGAGGTGGGCGATGTAGACCTGCGCGTACACGTACGCGGCGCCGCAGTTGCGACAGAGCTTGGAGTCCGATGCGTGGACCAGGCCACCGGCGCGGGCCGCGGCGTGGTCCTCGATGCCGAAATACACCGCGTCCGAGTGCTCGCGCCCGAGGTCGGCGATCAGCGGGTCGTCGGCGTTCAGCACGAGCTGCGTCGGGCGCGCGGCGATCAGGGCCGCCCAGCGCTCGGCGATCGTCTCCAGCTCGCCGTAGCGGTCGAGCTGGTCGCGAAACAGGTTGCCGAGCACGATCGCGCGGGGCGCGACGGCCGCCGAGACCTCGTCCAGCCAGAACTCGTCGACCTCGAAGAGGCCGAGGCGCGTGAGGGCGTTGCGCTCGAGCAGGGCCGACGCCACGCCGCCGGCCATGTTCGCCCCGGCCACGTTGTGCACCGTCGGGATCCCCGCGGCGTCGAAGATCGAGGCCGCCAGCGCGGCGGTCGTGGTCTTGCCGTTGGTCGCCGAAACCAACACGCTGCCCTCGCTGAGGCCGCGCGCGAGCCGCGTGATCGCGCCGGAATCCATCCGCAGAAGCAGCTTCCCGGGGAGGCTCGTGCCGCCCCGTCCCGCCGCGCGGACCGCCCGCCCGACACTGCGGGCGATCGCCGCCGGGACGTCGACGGTCACGACTGGGTCCAGCCCTGCTCGGCCATGAACGCGGTGACCGCCGCCGGCTGGTCGGTGATCACGTAGGCGTCGACGATCGCACCCTCGACGTTGATCGTGATCGACAGGCCCGAGGTCACCGTCCGGACCTTCGAGATCAGCGCGACCGGCCGTCCGGCGCCCATCCGCGGCGTGACGCGGCCGGTAGCCACGCGGTGCACCGCGGGATGGTCCGCGAGCCGGTCGAGGACGCGGCGGTAGCCCTTGGTCGAGGAGTGCTTGTGGTGGGTGCGCTTCGCGCTCACGCGCTCTCCATTATCGGCTGACCGCGGTGGCGGCGATCGGCGCGCCGGCAGCGACGCAAGCCGGCCCGCGGGGCGCTCAGGAGCCGCCGGCGCTCTTGGCCCGCGCGGCCTTCTGGCGCCGGCGACCGAACATCGCAAGGATCCCGAGCACCACCGCGTCGAGGATCACGCCGAGCAGCACGGCGGGGGGCAGGCTGAAACGGCCGAACGGCAGCGAGACGAGCTCGACGATGCCGGTCCCGGCTGCGACCAGCGCGATGAACAGCGCGATCACGATCAGCACACCGCGGATCCGCACCACGACGCTCGAGCCGCGCGGCGGGGCGAGCAGGCCCATCACGCGCAGGCCGAACAGCGCGCGGGAGGAGGGAGCCTCCTGACCGAGCCGCTCCACCGCCACCTTGAGGTCGCCGGCGCGTCGCTCGGCGAGCGCCAGCGAGGCGTCGGCCATCCGGCGGATCTGCATCCGCTCCTGTGGATGCGTGGAGGCCACCATCGCCTTCTGGAACCAGCTGCGTGCCGTCTCCGCGTCGTAGCGCTCGGCGGCACGGGCACCGAGGATCGCGAACGCGATCGAGCGGTATTTCTTCTCGGCCTCGAGCTGCTCGTTGCTGCGCGTCTGCATCTGCTCCATGACGTCTGGGGCGACACGCTGCTCGATGCGAATCTGACGTTGCTTGGGTGCCACGGCGACGTAGTCTACGGACCGGGGGAGGATATATTGGGCGTGTGAGGCCCGGATTGCAGCGTATCCGCGCGTTCGCCGGTGTGCCGGCGGTGCTCGTGGCGCTCGCGCTCCCGGCGAGTGCGTTGGCCTCCTCGCCGTTCGGGGGCCTGAGCACCCCGACGACGACCGTGCCGGCCCTCAGCACGACCCAGACGGCGACCACCGCCGCGCCGGTGACCGCCCCGAGCACCACCAGCGGCAGCGGCGGGATCTCGACGTTCGACATCTTCGGGATCGCAGTGCTCACGCTCGGCCTGTTCGGCACGATCATCTATGTGATTCGGCGCGACGCGCACGCTCACGCCCCGCGCCACGCGCCACGCGACATCGACCGCGGTCGCGCGACGGTCGCGCCGCGGACCGAGCGGATCAAGCGCTCGCGCGCCAGGGCGAAGGCCGCACGCCGGGCGCGAAAAGCCGGACGCTGAGTCAGCTGCGGGCGCGCCGTGCCTGTTTCATCCGCTCGACCTTGTCGAGCACGACCTTGCGCAGCCGCACTGCGGCCGGGGTGACCTCGGCGCACTCGTCGCTGCGCAGCAGCTCGAGTGCCTGGTCGAGCGAGAGCTGACGGTGCGGCACCAGCCGCACGAGCACCTCGGCCGTCGAGGAGCGGATGTTGGTCAGGTGCTTCTCCTTCGACGCGTTGACGTCGAGGTCGTCCGAACGGGCGTTCTCGCCGACGATCATGCCCTCGTAGAGCGGATCGCCGGGCCCGACGAACAGCGTGCCGCGTTCCTGCAGGTTCATCAGAGCGAACTGCGCCGCGACACCGTTTCGGTCGGCGACCAGCGCGCCCGTCGGGCGCATCCGCAGCTCGCCGGCCCACGGCTCCCAGCGGTCGAACACGTGGTGCAGCAGTCCGGTGCCGCGCGTCTCGGTCAGGAATTCGGTGCGAAAGCCGATCAGCCCGCGGGCCGGCACGAGGTATTCCATCCGGACCCAGCCGGTGCCGTGGTTGACCATCTGCTCGAGGCGGCCCTTGCGCAGCGCGACGAGCTGGGTGACGACCCCGACGTAATCCTCGGGAACGTCGATCGCGAGCCGTTCGACCGGCTCGTGGAGGCGGCCGTCGATCTCGCGCGTCAGCACCTGCGGCTGCCCGACGGTCAGCTCGAAGCCCTCGCGGCGCATGATCTCGACGAGCACCGCGAGCTGCAGCTCGCCGCGCCCCTGGACCTCCCAGGCGTCGGGCCGCTCGGTGTCGCTGACGCGCAGCGCGACGTTGCCGACGAGCTCCTGGTCGAGGCGGCTCTTGATCTGGCGCGCGGTGAGCTTGCTTCCGCTCTGGCCCGCAAGCGGCGAGGTGTTGATCCCGACGGTCACCGACAACGAGGGCTCATCGACGGTGATCACGGGCAGCGGGCGCGGGTCGTCGAGATCCGCGAGCGTCTCGCCGATCGTGACCTCGGCGATCCCCGCGACGGCGATGATCTCACCGGCCCCGGCCTCCTCGGCGTCGACGCGATCGAGCGCGTCGGTGACGTAGAGCTCGCCGATCTGCGCGCGCGTGATCTCGCCGTTGGCGCGGCACCAGGCGATCTGCTGGCCACGGCGCACGGTGCCATGACGGACCCGGCACAGCGCGAGGCGCCCGACATAGGGGGAGGCGTCGAGGTTGGTGACGAGCGCCTGAAACGGATGCTCGGGGTCGTGCCACGGCGCGGGGATGCGCTCGAGCAGCAGGTCCATCAGCGGCCCGAGGTCGGTGCCCACGGCGCCCTCCTCGAGCGCCGCCCAGCCGGCCCTCGCGTTGGTGTAGACGATCGGGAACTCGATCTGCGTCTCGTCGGCATCGAGGTCCAGGAACAGCTCGTAGACCTCGTTGACGACCTCGCCGATCCGCGCGTCGGGGCGGTCGACCTTGTTGACGACGAGAATCACCGGCAGCTGCGCGTCGAGGGCCTTGCGCAGCACGAAGCGGGTCTGCGGCAGCGGTCCCTCGCTCGCATCGACCAGCAGCAGCACGCCGTCGACCATCGTCAACCCGCGTTCGACCTCGCCGCCGAAGTCCGAGTGGCCGGGCGTGTCGATGATGTTGAGCTTGACGTCGCGGTAGCGAACGGAGGTGTTCTTGGCGAGGATCGTGATGCCCTTCTCGCGCTCGAGGTCCATCGAGTCCATGACCCGCGTGGCGACCTCCTGATTGGCGCGAAACGCACCGGACTGCCAGAGCATCGCGTCGACCAGCGTGGTCTTGCCGTGGTCGACGTGGGCAACGATCGCGACGTTGCGGATATCGGCGCGTTGAATCAGCATGACCGTCGAGCGTAGGCGATCGCTGCGGCGGGTGCGCAGCGAGCGCCTGAGAAATAGCATGGGCGCAATGCGCGTGCGGATCGCTCTCGGCCTGGCGGTCCTGGCCACGGCGATCGGCTTGGTGATCGACATGTCCGGCTCGGCGCCGCGGCTCGCCGGGGACGACCATGTCTCGTGGCCGGCGCGCGATCCGGGGGTCGCCGTCGCCTCCGGCGGCGATGTGCTGTGCATGCACGCGACGGTGCTGCCGGATGACGCGGCGAGGATCGTGATGCCGATCCACGACAGCCTCGACCAGTCCAAGCGGCTGCCGCGGATCGCCGTCGACTTCATCGACGGCGCCGGCAAGCCGGTCGCGACGGGAGTGCTCGCGCGCGGGGCGGCCGAGGGTCCGGCCGTCTCGCTGCCGCTGCGCTACCCGCACGGTCCCAGCGCGCTGGGTTCGCTGTGCCTGCATGTCGGCGGTCACCGCACGCTGGTGTTCGACGGGGAGGCCGGCGCCGGGACGACGACGGTCAACGGCATCGCCCAGTCGGGGAGCCCGGCGATCCTCTACTACCGTCGCGGTCGCGAGTCCTGGTGGCAGCTTCTCGCGACGCTCGACTTTCGCTTCGGGCTCGGGAAGTCGGCGATCTTCGGCGACTGGACACTGCCGGTCATCGCCCTCGCGGCGCTCGCGCTGTGGTTCGGGGTGCTGCGCTTCCTGGTGCGGGAGCTGAAGGGATGAGCAATCTCCGGGCTCTCGCCGCCGGGAGGTGGGCTGGTGTGCGGCGGTCGGCGGCGGCGTGCCGGCGCGCGTGGCGGCGGGTCCCGCGGGCCGGCCGCGCCTGCTTCCTGATCGCCTTCGTCAACCTCGCGATCTGGTCGGTGGTCATCCCGCCGTTCATGGTTCCTGACGAGATCAGCCATTTCGGCTACGCGCAGTACCTCGCCGAGACCGGGGCACCGCCGCCGCAGGGCCCCGTCTACGCGTACTCCCGCCAGGAGTCAGCGGCGCTGCAGGCGCTCGAGTTCGGCCCCGTCTACGGCTCGCCGCTGGGGCTGAACCGCGGCATCCTCACCAGCGTCGAGCAGACCGAGCTGCGTCGCGACCTCGCGGCGAACAACTATCCGCTCGGGCAGGGCGGCGTGACGACGGCCACCAACCAACCGCCGCTCTACTACGCGCTCGAGACGGTTCCCTACTGGATCTCGCCGTCCAACGACCTGCTCACCCGGCTTGTCTTCATGCGCCTGCTCTCGGCACTGATGGCGGCCGGCACCGTGCTCGCCGTGTTCCTGTTCCTGCGCGAACTGTTGCCGCACACACCGTGGGCCTGGACGGTCGGCGCGTTGATGGTCGCCTTCCAGCCGATGTTCGACTTCATCGGCGCCGGGGTCAACGGCGACAACCTGCTGTACCTCGCCTCGGCGCTGACGATCTATGCGATCGCGCGCGCGTACCGCCGCGGGCTCACGACCGCCCGCAGCGCGGCGATCGGCGCCGCCCTGGCGGTTGGGATGCTGGCGAAGCTGACGTTCTTGGCGCTGGTCCCCGGAGCTGGGCTTGCGCTGCTCTTGCTCGCCTGGCGCGCGCGGGCGTCGGGACACGCCCGCGCGCTGCGGCTGCTCGGCGTCGGCATCGGCGTCGCCGCGGCGCCGGTGGCGCTCTACCTGCTGCTCAACGTGACCGTCTGGAACCGCGGCAGCGCGCTCGCCGGCGGGCTCTCGAGCGTCACCTCCGCCGCCGGTTCGGGCGCCACGACGATCACCTGGCACGAGATCTTCGACTACACCTGGCAGCTCTACCTGCCGCACCTGGGGTTCATGAACCACAACTACTTCCCCGGCATCTACCCGCTGTGGCAGATCTGGCTCGACGGCTCGATCGGTCACTTCGGCTGGCTCAACTACACCTTCCCACTGTGGGTGTACCACGACTTCCAGACCCTGGTCTACGCGCTGGCCGCGCTCGGCGCGATCGGACTCTGGCGGGCGCGCGCCGCGATCCGGCCGCTGATCGGGCTGTTCGCGTGCTACGCGGTGATGGCGCTCGGCCTGCTCGCGATCATCGGCTACCTCGGCGCGCGCGACCTCGCCACCAGCACAAGCCTGTTCCCGCAGGCGCGCTACCTGTTCCCGCTGCTCGCGTTCTACGCACTGGCGATCGTGCTCGCCACCAAGGCGCTGCCGCGGCGCTGGGCGCCGGTGCTCGGCGGACTGCTGGTGGTGCTCGCGATGGCCCACAACCTGTTCGCGGAGACACTCACGATCTCGCGCTACTACGGCTAGCGGATGACGACCGCAACGGCGAACACGGGAGAGGGTGTGGTGATCGCGGGCGGCGGCCTTGCCGCGCAGCGCTGCGCCGAGACGCTGCGGCGCCTCGGCTACGAGGGGCGGGTGCGCATGGTCTGCGCCGAGCCGCACCTGCCCTACGATCGCCCACCGCTCTCCAAGGCGGTCCTGGGGGACCCGGCGGCGGAGGACTCGGTCGGCTTTCGCGCCGCCGAGTGGTATCCGGACAAGGCCATCGAGGTGCTGCGCGGTGTCGCCGCGATCGGCCTGGACCCCGCCGCGCGCCGGCTCGCGCTGTCCGAGGGCCGCGCGGTCGGCTACGAGCAGCTGGTGGTCGCCAGCGGCGCGAAGCCACGCACGCTGCCGGCCTTCGCGGGCTTTGAAAACGTCAGCACGCTGCGCACGCTGGAGGATTCGCGCGCGATCCGCGAGCTGCTGGCCGCCCGCGCCCGCCTGCTGATCATCGGCGCCGGCTTCATCGGCCAGGAGGTCGCCTCGGGCGCGCGCGCTGCGGGCGTCGAGGTGACGGTCGTCGAGGCGGAGCCGCTGCCCCTGCACGCCGTCCTGGGCCGCGAGATCGGCGAGTGGTTTGCCGCCCTCCACCGCGGCGAGGGAGTCGAGCTCGTGCTCGGGCACACGGCTGCCCAGATCCACGGCGCCAACCGGGTCGAGGCGGTCACCCTCGACGACGGCCGCCGCGTGGAGACCGATCATGTGCTGATCGGCATCGGCGTGTCGCCCGACCTCGACTGGCTGGCCGGCTGCGGCCTGCCGACCACCGGGATCCCGACCGACGCGGGAGGCCGCAGCGAGCTGCCCGGCGTGTACGCGGCCGGCGACGCGGCGGCGTTCTTCGACGCCTTCCTCGGCCGCCACGCGCTGAGCGGACACTGGGAATCGGCCGGCCGCCAGGGTGCGATGGTGGCCAACGCAATCATGGATCGCGAGCTGCCGGCGCCGGCCGTATCGAGCTTCTGGAGCGACCAGTACGGGACCAGGATCCAGTACCTCGGCCACGCGCAGCTCGCCGATCGCGTGACGCTCGACGGCGACCCCGGCGCGCGCGACTTCACGGCCGTCTACACCCGCCGCGGGGAGCCGGTCGCGGCGCTGGTCGTCGGTCGCCCGCAGGCGCTTGGCGAACTGCGTGATCGTTTGCGCTACCTCACCGAAAGGCCGCCCGGATGACGCTCGATGCCCTGATCGATCCCGATGTCTGCTGCGCACACGGCGTCTGCGAGGACGTCGCACCCGAGATCTTCCGCGTCGATGAGATCGCGGTCGTGATCGGCGACGGCCCCGACGAGCTGCTGATCGCTGCCGCCGCCCAGTGCCCGGCGACCGCGATCCGGATCGTCGAGCGCGAGACCGGCGAGCAGATCTACCCGTAGGCTCAGCCCGCCGCCGGCGCCTCGAGCAGGCGGATCGGCGAACCGGCCAGGAAGGCCTCGACGTCCTCCAGCGCGTCGGCGTAGAACGCCTCGTAGGCATCCCGCGCGACGTAGCCGATGTGCGGGGTGACGACGGTGTTGGGCAGCGCGCGCAGGGGGTGGCCGAGCGGCAGCGGCTCCTCGTCGAACACGTCGAGCGCGGCACCGGCGATCGTGCCGGCAGCGAGCGCCTCGACCAGCGCTCGCTCGTCGACGATCGGCCCGCGCGCCGTGTTCACCAGATATGCCGTCGGCTTCATCAGCGCGAGCTCGCGCGCGCCGACCAGTCCGCGCGTGCGATCGCTCAGCACGAGGTGCAGCGTCACGACGTCAGCCGTCGCAAACAGCTCGTCCTTGCCGACCAGCCGCGCCCCGACCGCGCTGGCGCGCTCGGCGGTCAGGTTCTCGCTCCAGGCGATCGGCGACATCCCGAACGCGGCTGCGATCTGTGCGACCCGGCCACCGACCCGGCCGAGGCCGACGACGCCGATCGTCCGCCCGCCAAGCTCCGGGCCGAGCGCGGTCTGCCACCGCCCGTCGCGCACGGCCGCGTCCTCGCGCGGGATGTTGCGTGTCAGCGCGATGATCAGGCCCCAGGTCAGCTCGACCGTGCCGCCGCCGACGGCGCGCGTTCCGCAGACGACGACGCCCGCCGTGCGCGCGGCGTCGAGGTCGATCGCGCGATTGCGCGCGCCGGTCGAGACGAGCAGCTCAAGCTTCGGCAGGCGTTGGAACAGCGCGGCGGGGAACGGGGTCCGCTCGCGCATCGCGATGATGATCTCGAAGTCGCGGAGGCGCTCGGCGAGTGCGTCGAGGCCGGCGATGTGGTCGTCGAAGATCGCGACCTCGACCGTGGGCTCGAGCCTGCTCCAGTCCGCCAGCGAGCCCGCCACGTGCTGGTAGTCGTCGAGGATCGCAAGCCTGCGCATCGGGCGCGAGGATAGCTCGCCGCCAGGCCCGCGGCATCCCGCGCACCGCGCGCGACTCAGTCCGACGCGGTCACCGTCCGGGCACCCACGATGCGGTTGCGCCCGGCGCCGACGCCGGTCACGGCTTGCGGCACCAGCAGCACGATCAGGACGATCAGCGGGAGCGTCCACGATCCGGTCGCGTCGTGCAGCGCCCCGATCGTCAGCGGGCCGGCCGCGGCGAGCAGGTAGCCGACGGACTGCACGTGGGTCGAAAGGCCGGCGGTCAGATGCGCCGAGCCGCTGCGCAGCACGATCATCGTCAGCGCGAGCGGGAAGGTCGCGCCCTGGCCGATGCCGATCAGCAGCACCCACAGCACCGGAGCGCTCGTGGGCGCCAGCAACAGGCCGCCGTAGCCGAACACCGTCACGGCGGTCAGCCCGGCAGCCAGCACGCCCTGATCGCGCCAGCGTGCCGCGAGCGTCGGAACCAGCAGCGCCGCGGGAACCGACATGGCGCCGCTCAAGCCGAGCAGCAGGCCCGCCGAGGTGCTGCCGATGCCGTGGCTTTCGAAGATGCTCGGCAGCCAGGCGATCGTCGCGTAGAACCCCCAGGACTGGACGGCGAAGAACAGCGTGAGCTGCCACGTCAGCCGATCGCGTGTCACCTCTCGCACCCGAGCCGGCCGCACGGAATAGGCCGGCTGTGCCGGCTCACGCCGCAACTCGGGCAGCCATACCAGCAGGGCCACGATCGCCGGCGCTGCCCAGACGGCCAGGCCACCCCGCCAGCCGTCACCGAGGAGGTGCGCGAGCGGCACCGTCGCGCCGGCCGCGAGCGCCGCCATGCCGACGAGCGCGGTGCTGTAGAGGCTGCTCATCCTGCCGACGCGGTCGGAAAAGCTGCGCCGGACCACGACCGGAAGCAGGACATTGCCGCAGGCGGCTCCCGCCGCGGCGAGCGTCGTGCCGACAAACAGCATCAGCACTCCGCCGCTGACCCGCAACAGCAGGCCGGCGATGATCGCGGACAGGATCAACGCCACGCTGCGCGCGATACCCAGGCGCCGGCTGAGCAGCGGTGCGAGTGGCGCGATCGCACCGAAACAGAGGACCGGGATCGTCAGCAGCAGCCCGGCCACGGCACCGGACAGCCGCAGGCTCGAGCTGATCTGGTGCACGAGCGGGCCGATGCTCGTGGCGACCGGGCGCATGTTGGCGGCCACCAGCACGACGCCGACGATCAGCAGGGCCGACGGCGCACCCGAGACCCCCGGCGGCCGGATGCTCCCGGGCGCACCGCGCTCCGGCGGGGACGGGGTCGCTTGCGTCGGGGTCCGCGCCGGCAACTCCGTCACCCGCGCATCATAGTCCGCGCTCCTACACTCACCCACCGGTCGAGCGAGGAGGAACGCGTGCTCCCCGGGTCGTTCCGCGAGTTCGTGACCGGCGAGCCGAACCGTGTGCGCGAGTGGCCGCCGCCGGCCTGACGCGGGCCTCATGACCGCCGTCGCGCCCGCCGGTCCGGCCTGACGGTCGCCCTGATGCGCGAAGATTGATCGGCAATGGCGGTGCGCTCCCTCTCCCCGCTGCTCCTGCGCAGCCGGCGACCGTCGCTCGCGCTCGGAGTGCTCGTCGCCGGACTCGCCATCGTGGCCGAGACGCTGGCGATCTATCCGCTCGCGCATGTCGCTCCGGTCGATTCACTCGGGGTCGTCTACCTGGTCGGCGTGGTTGCGGTCTCGACCTGGTGGGGGATCCGGCTCGGCTTCGCAACCGCGGTACTGAGCGCGCTCGCGTTCAACTACTTCCATCTGCCGCCGGTCGGGACCTTCACGCTCGCCGACCAGCGAAATTGGGTGGCCCTTGCCTCGTTCCTCGTCGTGGCCGCGGCGAGCGGGCTGGTCGCGGAGTTGGCGCGCGCGCGCGCCGAGGAGGCAGACCGCCGTCGCCACGAGGCCGATCTGGCCACCGAGCTGGCGCGCACGCTGCTCGGCGGGGCGGATCTCGATGACGCGCTGGCGGTCTCTGCCCGGCGTCTCGCCGCAGCGATCGGCGCCTCCTCGGCCGCGATCGAGCACGGTGTAGTCGGCGGCGACGAGCGCCGCGCGGCCTTCGCGCTGCGCGAAGACGACCGGGTGATCGGCACCCTGGTCCTGCCCGCGGCGTTCGCCGCAGGCGATCGCGACCGGATCGTCGAGCGGATCGTCCCCGCCGTACAGTCGGTCCTGGCGGCCGCCCTGCATCGCGCCGACCTGCAGGCCGAGGTCGTCGAGACCGCGGCGCTGCGCCGCAACGATGAAATGAAGACGGCCCTGTTGCGCTCGGTCTCGCACGACCTGCGGACGCCGCTCACGGCGATCATGACCGCCGCGGCGGCCCTCGACGCGCAGCGACCCGATCCTGCGCAGGTCGAGGAGGTTCGCGCCGTGGTCCTCGAGGCCGCCGCGCGGCTTGCGGCGCTCGTCGAGAAGCTGCTCGATCTCTCGCGGCTGCAGTCCGGCGCGGCCGAGCAGCACATCGGCGCCTATTCGCTCGAGGAGGTGCTCGGCGAAGCGATCGAGCACGTCCACGGCGACCCGGCGTTGGTGAAGCTGTCGCTCGACGACGACCTGCCGTTGCTCGAAGGCGATTCGGGGCAGCTCGAGCGAGCCTTCGCCAACCTGGTCGAGAACGCCGTTCGCTACTCGCAGGGGAAGCCGGTGTCGATCCGCGCACGCGTGGTCGGCAACCGCGTGCGCGTGCGGATCGTCGATCAGGGACCCGGCATCCGCGCCGGCGAGCTCGAGCGGATCTTCCTGCCGTTCTATCGTTCGCCCGGGCAGTCGAGCTCGCATCAGGGCTCGGGACTCGGCCTGGCGATCGCCAAGGGCTTCATCGAGGTCAACGGCGGACGGATCTCGGTCGAGTCGCTGCCGGGCCAGGGCACGAGTTTCATCGTCGAGTTTCCGCTCAGCAGCGCGGGTGCGCGCGAGGGCGCGGCAGCCTGATGGCGGGCGAGCGGATCCTCGTCTGCGATGACGACCCGCAGATCCTTCGCGCGCTGCGGCTCACGTTGCGCGGCGCCGGCTATGAGGTGCTGACGAGCACAACCGCCGAGGAGGCACTCGACCGCGCCGCGATCGGCGGCCCGCACGCGGCGATCATCGATCTGATGCTGCCGGACCGCCCGGGCATCGAGGTCTGCATGGAGCTGCGCAGCTGGAGCGAGCTGCCGATCATCGTGCTCTCGGCGGTGACCGATGAGGAGACCAAGATCGCCGCCCTGCAGAACGGTGCCGACGACTACGTCACGAAGCCGTTCGCTCCGGGTGAGCTCGTCGCCCGGGTGCAGGCGGTGCTCCGCCGCGCCGGCCGCGCCGCGACCGAGCCGCGAATCGAGGCCGGCGGCTTGGTCGTCGACCTCGCGGCGCGCAGCGTCACCCTGGACGGCGAGGAGGTGCACCTGACGCCGATCGAGTTCGCGCTGCTGCGCGCGCTGGCGCTCAACCGTGGTCTGCTGATGACGCACCGCAAGCTGCTTGCCGAGGTCTGGGGTCCGGAGTTCGCCGACGCCACGCCGCTGCTGCGAACACACATCGCGAACCTCCGCCGCAAGCTCCAGGCCGGCGGCGAACGGCCGCGCTTCATCCGCACCGACGCGGGAATCGGCTACCGCTTCACGGCCTGAGACACGACATCCGGTTGACCGGAGAAACCCGCGGGGCGGAGGTGATATACCCGCCGGGAGGGCGCTGGCTGCAAGAACCGCCCGGCGGTGTCGTTGATCGAGCATGGCCGACTTCAGCCCGCACGATCCGCTGCGCCTCGACGCGCGGATCCGCCTCGACCTGACGTTCCGTGAGGCGCGGGCACTGGCTCGCGCCGCGGCGCTCGTGGCCGACGTGCTGCGACCGGAGCTCTTCAGCCGGGAGGAGTCGCTGTCAGAGAGCCCGCTCGTGACTGCGCACCAGGTTCTGGTCGCGTCGTGTGAGCGCGCCGGCGTGGATCTCGGGAGCCTGGCGCGCTAACGCCTATTGGCGGCGCGCCAGGTGACGCTGTGGTCTCCGTCGCCGCTTGTCCCGCGCTCTGTCGCGCAGCACCATTTCGTCCAGTAGTTCAGGGGCGCCGGGGCGGATTACGATGATCTCCCCGGGAACGTGCTCGAGCAGCCAGCTGATGTCGTCGGGCAACAGGCCCGGCGTGCCGGCGTCGCCGGCGGTCACGACGACGGTGTCGAATGGCTCGTGCTCGACGAGCTGGCGCAGCGCGTGGTGGTAGCTGCGACCGCGCTCGATGCGCGCGTCGACCGCAACCCCTGAGCGCACGGCGCGATGCTCGATCGCCTCGAGCAGCGGCAGCGCACCGTCGCATTGGCGTGGCAGCGCGGCGTCGAGCGGGAGATGCATCGGGACCCGTGCGAGAAACACGGGCACGAGTGTCGCGCCATCGATACGCGCCAGGCGCAGCGCGGCATCCAGGCCGCGCTGGGACAGCACGGTGCCGATGAACGGGAACAGGATCCGCGTGGGGGAGGGCGTTGAAAGCCGCGGCGCACGGGCGGCCCGCTCGCGCACCACGAGCACGACGGCGAGCGCCAGCAGGGCGGCGGCGAGGATCACCACGAGCACGGTCATGTGTCTCCGTTCGGTCGCTGGGTGCGATCGGCGACGATCCGCACGTCGACACCGGGCAGCGCTCGCAGGATCTGGAACAGCAGCGCCGGCTTAGTGAGTCGCTGCCAGGCGCTCCGCGACGGCGGCGTCCCCATGAGGATGTAGGTCGTGCCGCGCTCGTGCGCCACGCGCGTGACCACGTCGACCATCTCCTCACCCTCCTCGACGAGCACGTGCGCGCCGAGCACCGACGCCAGCCGGCGCACCGCCGCCAGCTCGCTGCTCGCCTCCTCACGCGCCAACGTGCCGGGCTTAACGATCCACAGCAGGTCGAGCTCGGCGCCGAGCCGCTGCGCCGAGCGCCAGGCGCGCCGCACGACACGCTGTGACTGCGGCGAGAGCGTGATCAGCGCCAGCAGCCGTTCGCCAACGGCCTGCGGGGCGGCGGTCTGGGCGAGGCGATCCTCACGCTGCGGGCCGCTGTGGACCAGTCGCTTGGCCTCGACCTCCTCGGCGACCTGGCGCAGCGAGACCTCCCGCAGCGCAGCGAGGTTCTCGATCCGGAAGAAGTTGTTGAGCGCCGTCTCGATCCGGTCGGGGCGGTAGATCTTGCCGGCGCGCAGGCGCTCGATCAGCGCCTCGGGCGTGATGTCGATCAGCACGACCTCGTCGGCCTGGCCGATGACCGAGTCGGGGATCGTTTCCCGCACGCGAGTCCCGGTCAGCTCGGCGACCTGGTCGTTCAGGCTCTCGAGATGCTGGACGTTGACCGTGGAGAAGACGTCGATCCCGGCGTCGAGCACCGTCTCGACGTCCTCCCAGCGCTTCGCGTGCTCGACACCGGCAACGTTGGTGTGCGCCAGCTCGTCGATCAGGCACAGCTCGGGAGACCGCGCCAGGACGGCCGGCAGATCCATCTCCTCGGCCGGGGTGTCGCGGTAGGTGACCCGGCGGCGTGACACGAACTCGAGGTCGCGCGCCAGCTCCTCGGTCTCGCGGCGGCCGTGGGACTCGAGGTAGCCGATCACGACATCTCGCCCGTTCTCCGCTTCGCTGTAGCCTTCCTGCAGCATCCGGTAGGTCTTCCCGACCCCGGCGGCCATGCCGAGGAAGACCCGGTGCGATCCTCGGCGGTCGGCGGCGATCACGCGCTGCCCGGCTCTATCCGCCGAGAAGGTTGTGGACGATCAGGTCGATCAACTTGATGCCGATGAACGGGGCGATGATTCCGCCCAGGCCATAGATCCAAAGGTTGCGGCGAAGCAGGGCGCTCGCGCCGATCGGGCGGTAGCGCACGCCCTTGAGCGACAGCGGGATCAACATTGGGATCACGATCGCGTTGAAAACGACCGCCGAAACGATCGCAGAGCGCGGGTCGCCGAGACTCATCACGTTCAGCACGTGCAGCGGTCCCTTGCCGCTGGCCGCGGTCGCGTAGGTGCCGATGAAGATCGCAGGCAGGATCGCGAAGTACTTCGCGACGTCGTTGGCGATCGAGAACGTGGTCAGGGCCCCCCGTGTGATCAGCAGCTGCTTGCCGACCTCGACGATCTCGATCAGCTTCGTCGGGTTGGAGTCCAGATCGACCATGTTCCCGGCCTCGCGAGCCGCCTGGGTGCCGGTGTTCATCGCCACGCCGACGTCGGCCTGTGCGAGCGCTGGGGCGTCGTTGGTGCCGTCGCCCGTCATCGCCACCAGGCGCCCGGAGGCCTGCTGTTCCTTGATCAGGGCGAGCTTGGCCTCCGGGGTGGCCTCGGCGAGGAAGTCGTCAACACCAGACTCGTCGGCGATCTTGGCGGCGGTGAGACGGTTGTCGCCCGTCACCATGATGGTGCGGATGCCCATCGCGCGCAACTGGTCAAAGCGCTCCCTCATGCCCTCCTTGATCGTGTCCTTGAGGTAGACGACGCCGAGGATCTGGCTGTCGCGTGCGACGGCCAGCGGGGTGCCGCCCTCGCGCCCGATGCGGTCGAGTTGCGCCTGCAGCTCCGGGGGCGCCTCGCCGCCCTCGTCGCGGGCGAACTCGATCACCGCGTCGCCGGCACCCTTGCGCAGCTGCTGGCCGTGCCAGTCGATGCCGCTCATCCGCGTCTGCGCGGTGAACGGGACGAAGGTCACGTCGGTGCCGGTCATGTCGTGCTCGCGGATCCCGTACTGCTTGGCCAGGACGACGATCGAGCGCCCTTCGGGGGTCTCGTCGGCCAACGAGGCAAGCTGCGCCACCTCTGCCAGTTCCGCCTCGGTGACGCCGGGCATCGGGATGAACTCCGACGCCTGGCGGTTGCCGAGCGTGATCGTGCCGGTCTTGTCCAGCAACAGCACGTCGACGTCGCCGGAGGCCTCGACGGCCCGCCCGGAGAGCGCGAGCACGTTGCGACGCACAAGCCGGTCCATGCCGGCGATCCCGATCGCGGACAGCAGCGCGCCGATCGTCGTCGGGATCAGCGCGACGAGCAGCGCGATCAGCGTCGTCTCGGAGATCGAGGTGTTCGCGAACAGGCCGAACGGGCGCAACGTCGCGACGACGATCATGAAGATCAGCGTCAGGCTGGCCAGCAGGATATTCAGCGCGATCTCGTTCGGGGTCTTCCGCCGCTCCGCGCCCTCAACGAGCGCGATCATGCGGTCGAGGAACGACTTACCGGGCTCCTGGGTGATCTCCACGAGGATCCGGTCGGAGGTGACGCGCGTGCCACCGGTAACGGCGCTGCGATCGCCACCGGACTCGCGGATCACCGGCGCCGACTCGCCGGTGATCGCCGACTCGTCGACCGTGGCGATGCCTTCGATCACCGTGCCGTCGCCGGGGATGACCTCGCCAGCGACCACGACCACGATATCGCCGCGCTGGAGCTCGGCCGCCGGGCGCGTTGTCCCGTCCTGCATCGTCGCGACCGTGTCCTTGCGCATCGAGCGCAACGTGTCCGCCTGCGCACGCCCGCGGCCTTCGGCGAACGCCTCAGCCATGTTCGCGAACACGACCGTCAGCCACAGCCAGATCGCGATCGTGAAAGTGAACCACGCGGGCTCGTTGCCGCCGCCCAGGGGCTTGCCACCGGACAGCTGGATCAGCCAGGCGATGGTTGTGATCACCGCGCCGATCTCGACGACAAACATCACCGGGTTGCGGATCTGCACGCGCGGGTCGAGCTTGACTAGGCTGTCGAGCAGCGCCCGCGTGACGATGTCACGCCGGAACAGCGAGATTGCGCGGCGCTCTGAGGTTGCGGGTTGCGTCGACATCTACTTGCTTGCTCCTGTAACGCGGTCGAGGGCGAGATTAAGGTCGAGTACGTTCACGCCCGCCTCGCCGAGCAGCCCGAGGAAGCGACCGTTGATGTTCTGGCCGATCAGCCGGTCGACCACGGCCAGCGACAGGTGGCGTACCGCGGCGACGCGATGGCCCTGAATGTCTGCGTTGGCGACCGAGATCTGGGGGTCAACGCCCGAGGCCGAGCTGGTTACCGCGTCGATCGGCACCTGCGTGGCGGTCAGGCCGGGGTCGTAGGGCTTCTCGAGCGCGAGGTAGGCCTGCAGGTTCGCCTTGAACGTCTGCATAGCGATGATGCTGTTGGGCCCGAGGTTGGTGAACGATGAGCCGGCGGCGTTGTAGTTGGTCGCGGTCGACGGGCGCTCCTGGAAGTAGCGCGGGTCGGGCTGGGTTTGGGGAACCCCCTTGACCACCTCTTGCTTGCCGTTCTTGCCGATCACGGGCTCGTCGAATGCCTGGCCGATCAGGCGCGAGCCGACGACCGTCCCGCCTACCTTGACCAGTGACCCGTTGGCGCGTCCCGGAAAGATGACCTGCGACACGCCGGCCATCGCGAAGGGGTACACCAGGCCGACCAGGATCGTCAGCACGACGATGGCGATGGCGGAGGTGATCAGGTCGCGGCGCATCTCAGAACAGGTGAGTGGTCAGGCTCTGCACAATCGGGCCGAGCAGGAGCGCAGGGAAGAAGGTGAGCGCGCCGACGAGGATGACGACCCCGACTAGCAGCACGACGAACGTCGGCGTGTCGGTGCGCATCGTCCCGGGGCCGACAGGCGCGATGCTCTTGCCAGCCAGCGAGCCGGCGATCGCCAATACCAACAGGATCGGAATGAAGCGCGCGAACAGCATCGTGAAACCGCCGAGCAGGTCGGCGAAGGTCACGCCGGCCGAGTGGACTCCGGCGGTCGACGTGAGGTTGCCGGCGGCCGCCTGGTTGTAGCCGTCGAAGGCGGCGAACGCGGAGCCGTTGTTATTGGCCTGGCTCATGTAGGCGTAGAGGGTCTCGGAGAATCCCTGCGGGCCAGTCGCCGCAGCGGGGGATATCGATGCTCGCCCCGCAGGCGTCGCTATCGACAAACCGCTCGTGACCAGCACCGTCAGTGGTGTGAACAGCGCAGCGAGCGAGACGAGCTTTATCTCTCGCGCCTGGATCTTCTTGCCCAGGTACTCAGGCGTGCGCCCCACCATCAACCCACCGATGAACACCGCCAGCAGGACGAACACGAGCATCGAGTACAGGCCCGTGCCGACGCCTCCGAAGACCACCTCGCTCATCCCCAGATCGGTCAGCGGGACGGCGCCTCCCAGTCCGGTGAACGACTCCAGCGCGGAGTTCACTGAACCGTTGGAGGTGACGGTCGTCGAGGTGGCCCACAGCGCGGAGGTGGCGATCCCGAAACGCTGCTCCTTGCCCTCCATGTTGCCGCCAGTGGAGCCGGCGATCGCCTTCGTGCTGACCCCGGCGACGTGCTGGGCTGGCGTGCCGTGCTGCTCGGCCGTGTAAGCGACAGCGATGAGGCTCACATACAGGACCGCCATCGCTGCGAAGATCGCCCATCCCTGGCGGCGGCTGCCGACCATGCGCCCGTACGTGTACGTCAGCGCAGCGGGGATCCACATGATGAACAGCAGCTCTACGAAGTTCGAGAACGTCGTCGCGTTCTCGAATGGATAGGCGGAGTTGGTGTTGAAGAAGCCGCCGCCGTTCGTGCCGAGCTGCTTGATCGCGATCTGCGCGGCGACTGGTCCCTGAGCGATCAGCTGCGTGCCCCCGGCCAGCGTGTGCGCGGCGGTGTAGTGGGCGAAGTTGTCGATCACCCCCTGGGAGACCAGCAGCAGCGTGCCGATCACCGAGAGCGGGATCAGAATGTAGAGAACAGTGCGCACCAGGTCCTGCCAGAAGTTGCCCAGGCTGTTCCCGCTGCGGGCGATGATGCCACGAATCATCGCGATCACCACGACCATCCCGACAGCCGCGGAGAGGAAGTTCTCGACCGTCATGCCGGTCATCTGGCTGAAGTAGGTCAGCGAGGTCTCGCCGCCGTAGTACTGCCAATTGGTGTTCGTCACAAACGACGACACCGTGTTGAACGTGATGTCCCACGGCATCGCGTGGAACGTGACCCCGCCGTAGTCGCTAAAGGGATGGATCGTCTGCGTGCGCAGAATCACATACATCAGAAGCCACCCCAACAGCGAAAACACGATGAGCGAGCGCGCGTAGCGCTTCCAGTCCTGGCCCTTCGAAACGTCCGCACCCAGCCCGCGATACAGCAAACGCTCGAACCGGCCGAAGACGCGCTCCAACAGCACCCTCTCGCCGGTGTACACGCGCGCCATGTAACCGCCGAGCGGCGGTGTGAGCGCCACCACGACGATCAAGAAGATCGCAATCTGAAGCCAGCCTTGCGGCACCTAGAACTTCTCCCCGCGTACCAGCGCGTACATGAGGTAGATGCAGATCAGCACCGAGACGACCAGGCCGAAGAAGTCGGCGGCGCTCATGTGCGCGACAAAGAACCCGAGCGTGCTCACACCCGATCGATTCCTTCGATGAGCAGGTAGAGCACCGCAAAGACGACGATGGCCAGGATGATTGCGATGAGATCGCCAGTCACGTGTCGCCAGCGTAGGTCCGGCTCCGTGTGGCTCGCATCAAGATTCGCCGCCGCCGCATAAAGATTTCGTGAACCTCAGCGGGCGACCGAGACCAGCTGGCGAGGGCCGTCCGGCGAGACGCTCGGCGGCTCGGGAGACCAGCGCTAGCGCCGATCCGGGCAACGGCCCAGCGGCGAGAACGGGCTAGCAGCTGACAAGATCGAAGACGACCGTCGGAGGGTCGTCGTCGCCCAGCGCGTCCGATATCTCCCAGATGGCCGCCGCCACCGTTCGCCCGCAGCGCCGGTTGTACAACGGGCTGTCGATCCCGTTCGTGAGCAGGCGTCGGGCAAGTACGATGCCCCGCGGGTTCACCGGATCCTCGGCATCGAGGCGCTCCGCAAGCCCGAGGATCGCCTCGCGGTCCGCCCTCACCGCGGCGCGATCGACCACCACCGCCGAGAACAGCGGATGCCCCTCGCGGTCGGCGTAGGCGACGATTCCGCGAAGGCTGCGAGCCAGCCGCTGCCGGTTGCGGGGGTCGCGCAACTGGCCAGCCCGCAACGCGGTGGGCGCACCGAACTGCCACTCACGGCCGTTCAGGATCCGCTGATCGAGGCTCGCTCGGGTCAACCACACTCTCGCGCGCAGAGCAAACCCGGCACGCGGCGAAACCGATCGGCCGCGACGGCGGGACGGGGACACATGAAACGCGGCGTCCGCCATCACAGGAACCGCGTCATCACGGCGTGCGCCGCCGCCGATGAAACGCGCAGCGGGTCGCGTGACCGCAGGCTGCGCGTCGCCACGGCGCCGCGAGCGCCAGCCGCTCGGTCAGGCTCCCGCTGCGGCGAGGCGGCCGATGGCCGCCAGAGCAGGTGGACCGCGGACCCGGGCGGCAGCGCCGAACCCCTGCTCAGCGACCACCGACCGTTGCGAACGCGCATCTGTTGGCTCCTTGACCGGATCGAAACCGGCTGCCTGGGCAGCGCGCTCAGAGTGTCCCGCGGAGAGCATCAAGACCGCGTCAAGGAACCGGTCAAAGTCATCAAGATTTCGTGAAGGTCATCGACGGCGGTCGCGGGTCGGATCCGCGGATCGCACTACGAACATGGTCCAGCAGGTTGCTGCAGGCGCCGCCGGCGGGCCACGCGGGGCGGGGTCAGCCGCGCCCTGGAGTCGACATTCGGCGTAGGCGCGTGGAGATTTCGTCAAGATCACTCTGTGGCGACCATCCATGAGATCCAGATCAGCGGCGAAACGATCCGGCTCGGGCAACTGCTGAAGCTGAGCGGGATCGCCGAATCCGGCGGTGCGAGCAAGGCGCTGCTCGCCGACGGCGTGCGCGTCAACGGCGTCGCCGAGACGCGACGCGGGCGCCAGCTCCACGATGGCGACGTGGTCGAGGCGCGCGGCGAGACCGCGCGCGTGGTCGCCGCATGAGCTCGCCCGCTCGGCGCTCCGCTGCGGTCGCCGTGCTCGCCGGCGCGGCGCTGGCATGGGGCGGACTCGCCAGCGCCGATGCGCCGCTCACAGCGACGAAATACACGATCCCGACGGGCGGGTCGGCGCCGGCCGGGATCACCGCTGGTTCCGACGGCAACCTCTGGTTCACCGAGCAGGGCGGCGGCAAGATCGGCCGCATCACACCGAACGGCACGATCACCGAGCCGAGCGGAGCGACCGGGCTCCCGAGCCCGACGGTGATCTCGCCCGGGGTCGCGGGCATGCTGTGGTTCACCGAGTCCAGCGAGGTCGGCGAGCTCGCGGTGCCCGCGGGGACCGCGACCCAGTCGCCGACGTTGCCGGGCGGTGACATCCACCGGCCGGGCGGCGTTGCCGTCGACGCCCAGGGCAACGCCTGGGTCACGATCGCCTCGTCCTCGACCGACCCGCTGATCGCGGAACTCGACAACGGTCGCTGGACGCCGACCGGCGGCGCGCTCGCATTTGGCGCGCTGCCGGAGTCGATCGTCGCCGGGCCCGACGGCAACATGTGGTTCGCCGAGGTCGGCGCGGACAGGATCGGCAGGCTCGATCCGGGCAGCACGCCGCCGTCCAGCGCGGTCATCACGCTGTTCACGCCGCCCGTGTCGGGCACGCTCGGGAACCTCGTCGTCGGTCCCGACGGAAACCTGTGGACCGGCAGCCAGGGCACGATCCTCAACCCCTCGGCCGTCCTGCGGATCACGCCGGCCGGCGTGATCAAGGCGTTTGATTTGCCCAGCGGATCGACTGCCAACCCGGACGCGATCGCCGTCGGCCCCGACGGCCAGCTGTGGATGGCGGGCGGCGGCGGGCTGACCTCGGTGAGCACCGCGGGGGTGTTCGCCAGCTACCCGGGGATCCTGCCGACAGGCGACGTGATCAGCTCGATCCACAGCGATCCGGGTGGGGCGGACGCGCTGTGGCTGACCGATCAGACCGCCGGGACGATCGATCGCGTTCCGCTGGCGCCGCCGGCCCCGCCGCCTCCGCCGCCGCCGCCGCCCCCACCGACGACACCACCGCCAACGCCCCCGACGCTGGCCGCCGTCCTCGCGCCGGTCTCCGCGCTGGCCAAGACCTCGGCGACGCTCGCCGCGACGATCTCCGAGCCCGCCGGGAGCTCCCCGACGAGCGTCGACTACTTCTTCGAGTACGGCACGAGCACCGGCTACGGCGCCTCGACGACCGCGGCGACCGCCACCGTGACATCGTCCGGGCTCAACGTCAGCGCGACGCTGGCCGGCCTCACGCCCTACACGACCTACCACTACCGGCTGGTGGCGAGCGACTGCGCGACATCGTCGTGCCAGACGATGACGCCCGATCAGACCTTCACGACCGGCTCGGCCCTGCAGCCCGTGCCGAACGTCACGGTCGGCGTCACCGTGACCGCCGGCACGATCCTGATCAAGCTCCACGGCCACACCGGCTTCACCAAGCTTCGGGCCGGCGAGCTGATCCCGCTCGGCTCGACGGTCGACGCGCGCCACGGCACCGTGCTGATCCAGAGCGCGGTCGCCCCGGGTGCCGGGCACGTCGCCAGCGGCCTGTTCTCCGGCGGGATCTTCGTGATCACCCAGCCGGCGGGCACGACCGTCACCGTGCTCGTCCTCTCGAGCAGCTTCGCGAGCTGCCCCGGACCCACGCCGAAGGCGACCGCGCGGATCGCGGCGGCGAGCACGAAACCGAAGAAGAGCAAGAAGCCCAAGCGGACGAACAAGAAGGTCTCCCACAAGAAGGTGAATGAGGTGTTCGGCAACGCCCACGGCCAGTTCTCGACGCGCGGGCATTACGCGACGGCGGCCGATCAGGGCACGCGCTGGCGGACCGCCGACCGATGCGACGGAACCCTGATCGGCGTCTCGGCCGGGAAGGTCACGGTGACCGACTTCGTGCACCACCGCACGATCGTGCTGACCGCCGGCCATTACTACTTCGCGCGCAACCACTGAGCCGCTGGGCCAGGCACTACACTCGCAGGGCGTGTCCACGTCACCGCGCAACGTGCCCAGCGGCGCCGAGGAGTCCACGACGGCTCGCTCAGGGGGTGAGGTCAGGGCGCGCCTGCTCGCGGAGCGCACCGGGCGGCCGTTCCTCGTTCTGCGCGACGCCGCGGAGCAGCAGCGGATCGTCGACCTCGACCCTGACGCCAACGCCACGTTGACGGTCGGGCGCAGCGAGAGCGCCGACGTGGCGATCGAGTGGGACGGGGAGGTCTCGCGCCTGCACGCCGAGATCCAGTGCGCCGCCGGGGAGTGGCTGGTCGTCGACGACGGGCTTTCGAGCAACGGGACGTTCGTCAATGGTCAGCGGATCGCGGGCCGCCGCCGCCTAGTCGACGGGGATGCGATTCGGGTCGGGGCGACCGTGATGCTCTTTCGCAGCCCGCGTCTGGCGCCCGCGCCGACGCTGCGGGCTTCGGTCGGGGTGACGCTCGATCAGCTCAGCGAGAGCCAGCGCCGCGTGCTGGTCGCGCTGTGCCGCCCGTACGAGGGCTCGCTGCATCTCGCGTCGCCGGCCAGCAACCAGCAGATCAGCGATGAGCTGTTCCTCAGCCTCGATGCGGTCAAGGCGAATCTGCGCACGATGTACCAGCTGTTCGGCGTGTCCCGCCTGCCGCAGAACCAGAAGCGCGCACAGCTCGCCGAGCGAGCGATCACGTGGGGATTGGTCGGGCCCGAGCGCTAGGAGGGCGAGCCGCGTCGCTGACGTCGCGGGGCGGGCTGTCCGCGGCGATGCTCGCCGTTGCGCTGGTCGGGCTGCTCGCCGGGTACGGCGCGTGGCACACCGGCGTCGGTCGCAACCTCGAGCTGCAGACGATCGACGCGCGCTTCGCGCTGCGCGGCACGCAGAAACCGTGGCCCGGCGTCGTCATCGTCGGCATCGATTCCGCCAGCCGGCAGCGGTTTGGCCTGTTCCCGTATCCCCGCCGGGTCGACGCGGTGGTGATCGACCGCCTCCGCGAGGCCGGCGCGCGGACGATCGCATTCGATCTCGTGTTCGCCGGTCAGACCGACGAGACCGACGACCTCAGCCTGTTCGACGCGGCGCAACGGACGCGAGGTCGCACGGTGGTGGCCGGCGCCGCCACCAACGCCAGCGGGCAGAGCGATGTGTTCGGCGGGCCGCAGGTACAGCGCGAGGCCGGCGTTCGCGTCGGCAGCGCCCTGTTTCCCGTCGATCACGACGGGACGATCCGGCACATGCCCGAGTCGGTCGAAGGCCTGCAGAGCTTCGCCGTGGCGGCAGCGCGGGGCGCGGGCCTCTCGGCGACGCGAGTGCGATCGCTGTTCACCGCCGGCTCCCAGTGGATCGACTTCCCGGGGCCCGCCGGCACGGTGAAGACCTACTCGTTCTCGGACGTCTACAACGGCGTCGTCCCGGCCGCCGCGCTGCGCGGGCGCATCGTCGTGGTCGGCGCGACCGCCGGCGAGCTGCAGGACGTCCACACCGTCTCCGGGTGGGCTTCCTCGCCGATGTCCGGGCCCGAGATCGAGGCCGACGCGATCGCGACGCTGATGAAGGGAGCACCGCTGCGTTCGGCGCCGGCGCTCGTCAACTGGCTCGTGCTGATCGTCGCGGCCGTGCTGCTGCCGGCGCTCGCGTGGCGGCGCGCGCCGTGGCCGCGGCTGATCTGGATCGGGCTCGCCGCGGCCGCGGCCGCGCTGGTGGGAACCCAGATCGCCTTCGACACCGGCACGATCAACACCGTCGTGCCGCCGCTGACCGGCCTGTTGGTCAGCGGAGCCGGCGCCGTGCTCGTCCCGCTCGGCTTCGAGCGCCGGGAGCTCGCCCAGCTGCGCGTGCTGCGTGACCGCTTCGCGCGCTTCGATCCCGGCGTCGTGGATGCGGTGCTCGCCGACCCGGGCGTCGCGCTGCGCCTGCGAGCGCTCGCAATCGGCCCGGAGTCGGTGATCGCCGGCTACCGCATCGTGTCGCTGATCGGCCGCGGTGGCATGGGCGTCGTCTACGAGGCCGTCCAGCTCGCGCTCGACCGACCCGTCGCGCTCAAGCTGATCGACCCCGCGCGCGCCGACGACGAGGAGTTCCGCGCCCGGTTCGTGCGCGAGTCCCACGTCGCGGCCGGCCTCGAGCATCCGCACGTGATCCCGGTCTATGAGGCCCGCGAAGACGAGGGACTGCTGTTCATCGCGATGCGGCTCGCACGCGGTCCGAGCCTCGCCGACGTGCTCGCGACCGACGCTCCGCTCGCACCCGTCTACGCCGCGCGGCTGAGCATTCAGATCGCGTCCGCGCTCGGCGCCGCCCACGCCCGCGGTCTCGTGCACCGCGACGTCAAGCCGGCCAACATCCTGCTGCACGACCGCGAGCACGCCTACCTGACCGACTTCGGCATCACGCGCGAGATCGGCGACGAGGGCATGACCGCGGCCGGCGAACGCGTCGGCACCGTCGACTACATGGCGCCGGAGCAGGCGCGCGGCGAGGCCGTCGGTCCCACCGCCGACATCTACTCGCTCGGCTGCGTGCTCTACGAGGCACTCACCGCCCGCGTGCCCTATCCGGCCGACAGCGAGGTCGGGCGCATCGTGGCGCACCTGCACGACCCGCCGCCGCGCGCGTCGGAGCACTGGCCGGGGGTGCCACCGGCGCTGGACAAGGTGATCGTCCAGGCGCTCGACAAGGAGCCCGGCGGTCGCTTCGTCTCGGCCGCGGAGTTCTCGATCGCGGTCGCGCGGGCGGTCGGCATCGAGCCCGGAGCCGCCGCGCCGCAGTCGCCCTCGGCGCCGCGCGCGCAGGCCGGCGCCGATCAGCCGACGCTGCCGTCGGGCTGAACGCGCGGTCTCGGCCGCCCGGCGCGGGAGGCGGTAGGCTGCGGCGGTGCTTCGCCGGCGCTGGATCGTTGCGCTCGCCCTGATCGGCCTGGCCGGCTTCGTGATCCTCGCGATCCACGGCAGCGACCTGCTCGAGGCGATCGGCGGCGTCCTGCTCGGCGGCGTGCTGCTCTTCCTCGCCGGTGTGATCATGCTGCGGCTCGGGCCGCAGAGTCAGCCCGACCGCGAGCGCGAGGCCCTCGCGCGCGAGGAGTTCGCACGCACCGGCGAATGGCCCACGGGCTAGCTCGGCTGCGCGATAGCGCCCGGCGCAACCGCGCGGGCTGCGCGCGCGAGGGCCGACGCCGCAGGCTCGGAGCTGTAGCCAAGCTCCGCGCGCGCCAGGGCGTCGTCAAACAGCATCGGCCAGCGGGCGATCCGCACCTCGTCGAGCACGAGCAGCTTCGGCTCGCGTAAGAGCCGCGCGGCCAGCCAGGCGGCGCCGTAGGCCGCGACCCACGGCACGGCGAGCCGCGGCGCCGGGCGGCCGACGGCGGCGCAGATGGCGCCGAACACCTGCCGCATCGAGAGGTTCTCGCCGCCCAGCAGGTAGCGCTGTCCGACGCGTCCTCGCTCGAACGCCAGCAGGTGCCCGCGCGCCACGTCCTCGACGGCAACGATGTTCAACGCGCTGCCCGCGAGGTAGGCCCGCGCGCGCCCCGTCGCGACGTCGGCCACCATCTTGCCGGTCGGCGTCGGCCGGCGATCGCCGGGGCCGACCGGTGTGGTCGGGTTGACGATGACGATGTTCGCGCCGCGCGCGGCGGCCTCGAGGGCGAGTCGCTCGCCGGCGATCTTCGTGCGCTTGTAGGGCACCCGGAGCTCCCACGCCGCCGGCCCGTCGGCCTCGGTCGCGGCGCGGCCGGCGACCGGCCCGCAGGTGGCGCAGGACGCCGTGTGGACGATTCGCCGCGAGCCGGCCTCCTCGATCAGCGTGCGCGTGCCCTCGACGTTGATCCGCTCCATCGCCGCGCTGTCGCGGCGCGAGTAGCTGTAGAGCGCGGCGAGGTGGAACACGGCGTCGCAGCCGGCAATCGCGCGGCGCAGGGTCTCGCGGTCGAGCAGGTCACCCTGGACGAAGTCGGCAGCGGCCGGCAGATCGGCCGGAGCCCGGCGATCGAAGGCGCGCACCTCGGCGCCACTCGAAGCCAGCGCCGCGACGACGTGCGAGCCGATGAACCCGGCGGCGCCGGTGACGAGCGCCTTCACCGGCGCAGCGCGCGAACGCTCCCGCGTGCGAGATCCCAGCCGAGCCGACCGACCGCGCCGGCCATGCGGTCTGCGCGGGCCACGACGTCCTCGAGCGCCGCGGCGAAGCGGCGAATCTCCGTTTCCTCGACGACCATCGCGGGCAGGGCCTTGACGACGTTCATCCGGTGGCCCGCCACCTGGCAGAAGATCTGGTGGCGGGCGAACAGCGGCACCACGAGCAGCTGCGCCGCCAATCCGCTCTGGGCTCGCTCGACGACGTTCCACACGGCGCGCCGTCGACGACTGGCGGGTGCGTCGAGCTCGATCGCCCACATCAGGCCCAGGCCGCGCACGTCGCGCACGATCTCGTAGCGATCGACCAGCGGGCGGGTCAGCTCGAGCAGCAGCTCGCCGAGCCGCGCGGAGCGCTCGACGAGGCCCTGGCGGTCGATCACCGACAGCGTCGCGAGCGCGGCGCCGGCCGCGAAATCGTTGCCGCCGAAGGTCGAGCCGTGGCGCACCCCGCGCTCCATGCCGTCGAACACGCGGTCGCGGACCGCCGCCGACACGAGGACCCCGCCGATCGGCGCGAAGCCGCCCGAGAGCGCCTTCGCGACGCAGACGATGTCGGGGTCAAGGCCCCAGTGCTCGAGCGCGAAGAAGCGGCCGGTGCGCCCGAGCCCCGTCTGCACCTCGTCGCAGACGAACAGCGTGCCGTGCTCGCGACAGGCCGCCTGCGCGCCGGCCAGATAGCCCTCCGGCGGCAGGTTGACGCCCTTGCCCTGGACCGGCTCGATGATGAAGGCGGCGACGTCCTCGCGCGCGAGCTCGACGCGCAACGCCTCGAGGTCGCCGTAGGGCACGCTGTCGCAGCCCGGGAGCAGCGGTCCGAAGCCGGCGCGGAACTGCTCGTCGCCGTTGAGCGAGAGCGAGCCGAGGGTCAGGCCGTGGAAGGCGTGGCTGGCGTAGAGGATCCGCGGGCGCCCCGTCGCGGCGCGGGCGAGCTTGATCGCGCCCTCGACCGCCTCAGTACCGGTGTTCGCGGGCACCATCGCGGCGATCCGTCCCGGCGAGCGCGCGACGAGCGCCTCGGCGAGCAGCCCCGGCAGCACGCTCACCCCGAGCTGCGGGAGGTTGGCGCTGTGGGCGTCGAGCAGGCCGTGCAGCGCGGCCACGACGTCCGGGTGGTTGCGCCCGATCGCGAAGGTCCCGTAGCCGGAGAGCAGGTCGAGGTAGCGCGTCCCGTCGGCGTCGATCAGGTGCGCGCCCTCGCCGCGCACCCAGACGCGGTCGAAGCCGAGCGTGCGCACGATCCGCCCGAGCTGGGGGTTGAGAAAGCGGTCGTTGAGCGCCATCGCATCGGCGGCCCGCGCAGCGAGCTGCTCAGCGATGGTGGCGGTGCCGTCGAGCATCGGCGAAGCCTACGCGGCGCGTTGTGGATCGCGCGGTCACCGTGCTACACTTACTTCTCATTCGTAAGTAGATAGGGAGTTGATATGAGCACGCTGCGCCTGATCCCACTCGATGACACCGTCGTTTTCCCCGGCATGAGCATCACGCTCACCGCCGCGGTGGGCGATGACGAGCGCGTCGTGCTCGTTCCTCGCCACAACTCGGAATTCGCCGAGGTCGGCGTCGTCGCCACGGTCTCCGAGCGCGTGCGCCTGCCGGGCGGCGGGCACGCGGTCGCCGTCGAGGCCGAGCATCGCGCGCTGATCGGCGCGGCGCACACCGGCGCCGACGGCGACCTGTTCGTCGAGGTCGACGAGCGCCACGACACGACCCCGGTCGACGCGCGCGCGCGGACGCTGGCGCGCGAGTACCGCGCGGTGGTCGAGGAGATCCTCGAGCTGCGCGGCGCCGACGGGCGGATCACCGGGTGGCTGCGCTCGATCAGTGAGCCGGGGATGCTCGCCGACTCGTGCGGCTACAGCCCCGACCTCAACTACGAGCAGCGCCTCGAGCTGCTGCGGACGATCGACGTCACCGATCGCCTCGAACTGGCGCTGAAGCTCCAGCGCGAGCGCTTCGCCGAGCTGCAGATCCGCAAGCGGATCCGCGACGACGTGCAGGAGGGGGCCGACAAGCAGCAGCGCGACTACTTCCTGCGCAAGCAGATGGATTCGATCCGCAAGGAGCTCGGCGAGGACGACGCATCGGTCGTCGAGGAGTACCGCACGAAGATCGAAGCGGCCGAGATGCCCGAGCAGGCGCACGAGCAGGCGGTCAAGGAGCTCGGCCGACTGGAGCGGATGGGCGAGCAGACGGGCGAGGCGAGCATGATCCGGACCTACCTGGACTGGCTGATCGCCCTGCCGTGGAACAAGCGCTCCGAGGAGCATCTCGACCCGATCGCGGCGCGCGAGGTCCTCGACGCCGACCACACCGGCCTCGAAGACGTCAAGAACCGGATCACCGAATATCTCGCGGTGCGCAAGCTCCGCCAGGAGCGTGGCATCGAGGCCGACCCTCGCTCGGGCGCCATTCTCACGCTGATTGGCCCGCCCGGGACCGGCAAGACCTCGATCGGCGAATCGATCGCCCGCGCGACCGGACGCGAGTTCGTCCGGATGTCGCTGGGCGGCGTGCGCGACGAGGCCGAGATCCGCGGCCACCGGCGCACCTACATCGGTGCGTTGCCGGGTCGCCTGGTGCGCGCGCTGCGCGACGCCGGCACGATGAACCCGGTGATCCTGCTCGATGAGGTCGACAAGGTCGGCGCGGACTGGCGCGGCGATCCGAGCTCGGCGCTGCTCGAGGTCCTCGACCCGGCGCAGAACCACAGCTTCCGCGACCACTATCTCGATGTCGAGCTTGACCTCAGCCAGGTGCTCTTCATCGCCACCGCCAACCAGGCCGACACGATCCCCGGACCGTTGCTCGACCGGATGGAGGTGATCTCCTTCGACGGCTACAGCGGCGAGGAGAAGCTGGCGATCGCCCAGGGCTACCTGTGGCCGCGCCAGCGCGACCGCAACGGCCTGGTCGACGGCGAGGTCAGCATCTCCGACGAGCTGATCCGCACGGTGATCTCCGAGTACACCCGCGAGGCGGGCGTGCGCAACCTCGAACGTGAGCTGGGCAAGCTGCTGCGCAAGACCGCCACGCGGATCGTCTCGGGCAAGGCCGACGCTCCGATCGCGATCGACATCGACGCGGTGCGCGACGCGCTCGGGCGCCAGCGCTTCTTCCAGGAGTCCGCCGCGCGGACCGCCGTTCCCGGCGTGGCGACCGGACTCGCGGTCACCGGCGCGGGCGGTGACGTCCTGTTCGTCGAGGCGACGACGATGAAGACCCACGGGTCCTCCGCCGGACTGGTCCTCACCGGACAGCTGGGCGATGTGATGAAGGAGTCGGCAAAGATCGCGCTCTCCTACGTGCGCGGGCATGCCGGCGAGCTGGGCGTCGCCGACGACGCGTTCGACGAGCGCGAGTTCCACATCCACGTGCCGGCGGGAGCGATCCCCAAGGACGGCCCGAGCGCCGGCGTCACGATGGTCACCGCCCTGGCCTCGCTGCTCAGCGGGCGACCGGTCAGGCACACCGTCGGGATGACCGGAGAGGTCACCCTGCAGGGCCGTGTGCTGCCGATCGGCGGACTGAAGCAGAAGGCGCTGGCGGCCCACGCCGCCGGGCTGACCGACGTCGTGATCCCCGAGCGCAACCGCGGCGACCTGGATGAGGTTCCCCAGGAGGTACGCGATGCGATCCGCTTCCACCCGGTGATGACGGTGGGGGAGGTGCTCGAGATCGCACTCGAGCCGGTGCGCGATGTCGCGTTGTCGTAGCTGCGAGCCGGTCACCCGGGAGGTGCGCGTCGCGGCGGAGGTCCTGGAGCGCCGCTGGCTGCTCCAGGTCGTCGTCGCCGCGCACTCCGGTGCGGTGCGCTTCAACGAGTTCGGCGCGGCGGTCGTCGGGATCTCCCCGCGAATGCTCTCCTCGCGTCTTCGCGACCTCGAGCGGGCCGGGATCATCGCGCGCACCGTGATTCCCGACAGCCCGCCCGGCGTGGAGTACCGCCTGACCGAGCGCGGCAGGGCACTCGCGCCGGTGGTCGAGGCGTTGCGCCGCTACGCGGCCATCTGAGCGTCCGGCGCCGCCGGCGGCGTGCTAATCGGACTCGCGCAGGGCCGTGCGCTCCTCGACGAACTCGAGCACGCCGAGCAGCTCCCCGACGCGGCAGACGAGCAGCCGCTCCTCCTCGACCTCGACCCACGAGCCGGCGGAGAACGGGAACACGACATGATCGCCGGGGGAGACCGGCATCTCCACGCCGGCCTGCGCCCACCAGTCCAGGCCGCTGCCGACAGCGAGCACGATTCCGTGCTGCGGCGGCGGCTCGTTGGTGCCCGGAGGCACGACGAGCCCCGACTGGCGGACCCGATCGGGTTCGAGCTCCTTGATCACGACGCGGTCGAATAGGGGCCGTAGTTGCTGGCGCATATCGCGAAAGGTTAGTCGCAGCGGGCGACGCTGTACCGTCCGCTGGCGATGATCGACCCGCTGACTCGCTGGGCCGCCCACGGTGAGAAGCCGGACTTCACCGGCCTGCTGTCCTTTGCCGGTCAGCCGTACACCGAGGATCCGGCCGAGCTGGTGGGCGTCGACGTCGCGATCGTCGGCGCCGCGACCGACGATCTCGTCTCCGACCGTCCCGGGACGCGCTTCGGACCGCGCGCGATCCGCGCCGCCGGCTGCCCGCCCGGGCGCCACCTCGCGGCCGGCATCGACGCCTTTGCCGAGCTCAACATCGTCGACTTCGGCGACGCCCCGGTGCTACCGGCGGACTCGATCGCGAGCCACCAGGCAATCGAGGCGACCGTCACCGCGGTGCTCGACGCCGGCGCGATCCCGGTGATCCTCGGCGGTGACCACTCGATCGCCGAGCCTGACATCCGCGCCGTCGCCGCCAAGTTCGGGCCCGTCGGGCTGGTGCACTTCGACGCTCACACCGACACGGGCACCACGGTGTTCGGCGCGGAGCGCTCGCACGGGACTCCGATGTACCGGCTGGTCGAGCAGGGGGCCGTGGATGCCGCTCGCTACGTGCAGATCGGCCTGCGCGGCTACTGGCCCGGCGAGCGCGAGTTCAGCTGGCAGCGCGAGCGGGGCATCACCTCGCTGTTCATGCACGACGTCGCAGCGCTGAGCATCGAAGAGGTCGTCGGGCGCGCCATCGGCACCGTCGGCAGCGGCCCGGTCTTCCTCTCGATCGACATCGACGTGCTGGACCCGTCCGTGGCCCCGGGGACCGGGACCCCCGAGCCTGGCGGCATGAGCGCGGCCGATCTGATGTGGGCGGCCCGGACGCTTGCCGCCGAGCTCGATCTGGTCGGCGCCGAGCTGGTCGAGGTGATCCCGACCGCCGTCGGGTCGGCCGACATCACGGCCTTGGTGGCCGACCGCGTCGTGCGCGAGGTGCTGACCGGGATCGCGCTGCGCCGTCAGGCGGCCGGCTGATGAGCGAGCAGGCCGACGTCCTGGTGATCTTCGGGATAACCGGGGATCTCGCCAAGAAGATGACGCTTCGCTCGCTCTACCGCCTCGAGGCGCGCGGGTTGCTGAACTGCCCGATCGTCGGTGTCGCGGTCGACAACTGGACGATCGAGCGGCTGCGCGAGCACGCCGACGAGGCGATCGCCGCAGCCGGCGAGCACGTCGACCCGAAGGTCTTCGCGCGCCTGGCCGAGCGGCTTTCGTATGTCAGCGGCGACTTCGCCGATCCCCGGACCTTCGAAGCAGTCGCGACGGCGATCGGGTCGGCGCGCACGCCGGTCTTCTACCTCGAGATCCCGCCGGCGCTGTTTGCGACGGTCGTCGCCGGCCTTGCCACCGCGGGCGCGCTGCCGGCCAGTGCGCGCGTCGTCGTCGAGAAGCCGTTCGGCCACGACCTCGCCTCGGCGCGCGAGCTCGCCGCGGAGCTGCACGAGCACGTCGCCGAGACGCAGCTCTATCGCATCGACCATTTCCTCGGCAAGATGGGCCTCCAGCAGTTCCTCTATCTGCGCTTCGCCAACACGATGCTCGAGCCGGTCTGGAACCGCAGCCACGTCTCGAGCGTGCAGATCACGATGGCCGAGGAGTTCGGCGTCGAGGACCGGGGCCATTTCTATGACCCGGTTGGGGCGTTGCGCGACGTCGTCGTCAACCACCTGCTGCAGCTGCTGGCGGCGGTGGCCCAGGAGCCCCCGGCGGCGGCCGACCCGGCGACGCTGAAGGACGCCAAGTACGCCGTGCTGCGCTCGACCGCCGACGCCGATCCGTCCCGCTACGTGCGCGGCCAGTACGCCGGCTATCGGGAGATCGACGGTGTCGCGGCGCGCTCGCGGACCGAGACCTACGCCGCCCTGCGCCTGGAGGTCGAGAACTGGCGCTGGGCGGGCGTGCCGTTCTTCATCCGCACGGGCAAGCGGCTGCCGATGACGCAGACCGAGGTGCGCCTGGTCTTCCGCCATTCGCCGCGGCTCGGCTTCGTGGCCGGTGGTCACCGGCGACCCGAGGCCGACCAATTCGTCGTGCGCCTGGACCCCAGCGTCGGCATCCAGCTGACCCTCGACGGGCTGCGTGCCGATCGCTCCGGGCCGGCGCCGCTCGAGCTCTCGGCGGACCTGCTCGAGGAGGGCGGAGCGCCGCCGACGCCCTACGAGGTGCTGCTGCACGCGGCGCTCGAGGGCGACGCGGCCCGCTTCACCCGCCAGGACGCGGTCGAGGAGAGCTGGCGCATCGTCGCGCCGCTGCTGGCGAAGCCGGGGCCGGTCAGGTCCTACGTGCCCGGGTCCTGGGGCCCCCCGGAGGCCCAGGCGCTGGTCCACGGCCTCGGTCGCTGGCACGCGCCGTGGACCGACGAATGAGCCTGGCAGCATCGGGGGAGCAGTTCGAACTGCGACACGGGGACCAGCGGGCGGTGGTCGTCGAGGTCGGCGCCGGGCTGCGCCGATACCAGGTCGGCGGACGCGACGTGATCGACGGCTATGCCCCTGGCGAACACGCCGACGGCGGCCGCGGCCAGGTGCTGATTCCGTGGCCGAACCGCCTGCGCGACGGGCGTTACGAGTGGGAGGGGGAGACCCAGCAACTCGCGCTGAGCGAACCGCCCCTCGGCAATGCGATCCACGGCCTGGTGCGGTGGCGCAGTTGGGGGGTGCTCGCTTGGTCGGCGGCACGTGTGACGTTCGGGCTCAGGTTGTTTCCGCTGCCGGGATACCCGTTCACGCTCGGCCTGATGATCGACTACGAGCTCAGCGACGCCGGGCTGCGAGTCTGCGCGCACGCCGAGAACCTCGGCCCGCAGGCGTGCCCCTACGGCGTCGGCTTTCACCCCTACCTGACGCTCGGGCGCCCGATCGACGCCGCCCGGCTGCGGCTGCCGGCCGAGCGGTTCCTGATCGCCGACGACCGCGCGATCCCGGTCTCGTCGCAGCCGGTCGCGGGCACGCCCTACGACTTTCGCGAGCCGCGCGAGATCGGCCCGCTGGTGCTCGACACCTGCTTCTCGGAGCTCCTGCGCGACGCCGACGGCCGCGCTCGCGTCACGCTGGCCGACGACGACGCGGGCGTCACGCTCTGGCTGGGGGAGGCCTTCAGCCACCTGATGGTCTACACCGGCGACACGCTCGCCGCCGGGCGTCGCCGCAGCGGGGTCGCCGTCGAGCCGATGTCGTGCGCCCCGAACGCCTTCGCCGGCGGCGACGGACTCGTCCGGCTCGAGCCGCGCGAGACCCACGTGGCCGAATGGGGCATCGCGGCCTAGCGGTGGTAGGACCCGCGGGCATTGATCGCCGCGGGGCCGGGCGATCATGTGCTCTGCAATCTGCGGCGATAGCCGACCGCCCATGTTATGTATCGCCGCATCTGTCCTTGCAGCCTGCTAACTTGCGGGTCGTACGCCAAATCGTCGGCACGAGGCCGGCGAGCCGGGGACCCAGGTTGTAGGGGCGAATCTCGCGGAGATCCGCGGGTAGTGCTGCTCTTTCAGCGCGAGCCCGTCAGCTAACTCGGTAGGCCTTAGAGAGAGGAAGCGATGCTCCGTCAGGTCTGGTGGCACGGTCCTGTGTCCGTGGGTGGTGCTGCGCGATCGCGACCGCGCGTCGCCGCCGCTCAGCCATTCAAGGCGGTCCGCTTCAGCCGATGCCTCGCCGCCGCGCTGCTGCTGCTTGGAGTTCTCGCCTGTGCGACAAGCACGGCCGCGCTCGCCGCCACGAACGTCGCGAAGCCCGCGCACGCGGTCGTGGTGCGGATCGCGCTCCGCACGGCGGGCGTCTACGAGGTCAGGGTTACCGTCTCGAGTCGTTCTGCCGGCAAGAACCGCGTCGAGGTCCAGATCGGCTCGCCTCAGGGGAATCTCGCCACGGCCACGGTTTCCGCGAGCCGCGGGCAACGCGCGAGAATCTCCATTCCCGTCCGCATCGCCAGTCGCAGCCTGACCGTTCGCGCGATCGGTGGCCGATCGAAGCCCACCCTGAAGGTACTGAAGTGGCTGATCGCCCCGATGAGGATCGGTCAGCCGAAGGCAATCGGCGGTCCCCACGGGCACTCCAAGCCCGGCGTGGCCAAGCCGCACGGGAAAACCTCCCCCGGTGGCCAAAGCCCGCCGAAGGCGGCGGTCATCGTCAAGCGCATCCGCAGGCCGGGGATCTACGCCGTCCACATCGGGATCTCAAGCCGTAGCGCCAGGCGAAACCACGTCAGGCTCCAGATCGGTTCGCTCGCACGACATGCCTTCACAAGCGCACGCCGGCACGCGTCGATGTTCCTCAGGATGCGGCTGGCGCAGCGCAGCCTCACGGTCCGCGCGACCGGCGATCGGTCGCAGCCCACGCTCACGATTTCGATCCGCCGCGTCGCACCGCTCGAACCGCCGACAAGCCCTCCTGCGGCTCCGCCTACCCCGCCGCCGGCGGTCCCGGCCGTCCCGGCCAATCCCGCCGTTGCGCCGGCGGCGACGAGCGCGCGCTATAGCCACGTGGTCATCGCGGTCGAGGAGAACTACGACGGCGCGGCGCTCGTGGGCGGGAGCTCGGCGCCCTATTTCGCGAGCCTCGCGGCGCAGGGCGAGTACTTCCCCAACTACCACGCGGTGAGCCATCCGTCGGAGCCAAACTACATGGCGCTGTTCTCAGGCTCGACGCAGGGCACCGACGGCTCGGACAACTGCATCTCGACGGCCGCCGAGTCGATCGTCGCCGATGCGGCGGCGAGCGGCGTGACGGTCAGGGGCTATGTCGAGGGGCTGGCCTCCGGCACGCTCTACGCCTGCCGCCACGACCCGTTCAGCCAGTTCGCCGACGCCACCAGCTCGGAGACCGACTTTGCGAACTTCCCGACCGACTATTCGACGCTGCCGGCGATCAGCTTTGTCGTGCCCAACACGTTGGACGACATGCACGACTCGGGCATCGCGCCGGGCAACGTTTGGGCGCAGGCTCAGCTCGACGGCTACGCGCAGTGGGCCAAGACGAACAACAGCCTGCTGATCGTCATTTCGGACGAGAATGACGCCGACCCCAACTACAACGCCAACCAGCCAGGCGAGAACGGCAACACCGCGCTGGCCGCCATGGTTGGCGCCGGCATCACGCCGGGTACGGTCGACAACACCGCCTACGACCACTACTCGATGCTGCGCACGCTCGAAGACCTCTTCGGACTCGGGCACCTGGGTGCATCCGCGACGGCTGTGGACATGATCACGCCGTGACGCGGCCCTCGGCTCGTGCCGACGCACGAGCTCGCGCAGCGGGCGTTAGCTGACTGCCGGCAGCGGTGTTGGCGTCGCGAAGCACAGTCGCGCAACCGCGCCGCCGTCAATGGCGTTGGATACCCGCAGCTCGGCGCCGAGCAGCGCGGCCTGGTGCGCTGCGATCGCCAGCCCGAGGCCGACTCCGCGACCTCGTGCACGCTCGCCGGTGACGAACGGCTCCGTGGCCCGCGGCAACAGTCCGGCGGCGAGCCCCGGGCCGCTGTCGCTGATCGCGATCTCGGTGGCGTCGTAGGTCACGCTGACGGGCGGCGCGCCGTGCAGGTAGGCGTTGTCGAGCAGCGCGAAGAGGACCCGCGCCAGGCGCCGGGAGTCCGTGCTGACAGGCACGTTCTGCGGGCCGTCCAGGCGCAGTTGCGGGTAGTTCGCGCAGATCGAGCGCACCAGCGTGGCGAGATCCACGGGCGCACAGTCGGCGCGCTCGCCGCCGCCCTGCAGCCGCGACAGCTCGACCAGGTCGCGGGCCACGCGGCGCTCACGTGCGTGGCGTCTGGACTCCGGCGCGTCATCGGAAACGCGCCCGACGCGCTGGGGGGGTGCTGCGATCGCGTTTGCCGGCTCGGCCATCGAGAAGTGGCTCCTCAACCCTTTGTTGCCCATCTCAACCCATTTCGTGACCGATCGTTGCGGATTTGCGCAAATGTCCGGTCCCAGCGCTCGGTTGACACGCGGCCGTCGGGGACTGCGGGTAGGCTGCGCCGGTGCGTCGTCAAGCCCACAGCACCGAGCTTGCCGTGACGGTCCCCGAGCCGCAGCCGGGGGCACCGGTCGCCGCGCGGGTGATGTTCACTCCGGTTCGGATCATTTCCAGGCGCCTCGCGCCGCGCCTCTCGACGCGCCTGTTTCAGACGATCTGGCGGGTGATCGACGACGAGGCGGACCCGCCCCGCGCCGAGCAGCGCGAGGCGTCACTCACCAAGCTCGCCGTCGCGCTCGCACTCGAGGGCGCCTGCACCGCGATCGTCGGCGGGTTGCTCGACCACGTCACGCGGCGAGAGTTCGCGCGCCTGACCGGGTGCTGGCCCAGTCGCAGGGCAAAGGCCTAACGCGTAGCCGAGGGCGTGCCTCTGCCGCCCGTGTTTCGGCGTTCAGGACCCAGCCTGAGCTCAGGCTGGGTCCCGGTGCCGCGCGTGCGGTGTGTGGTTAGTGGGTCCAGGCGCGGACGTAGTCGACTTGGAGGGTGGTGCCGGGGGCGTCGGTGCCTTGGCCGGAGCCGATGTTGAGGATGATGTATTGGGGTGAGCCGTTGTCGTTGCTTGGGTATGTGCGGATTGGTTGGCCGTCCCAGTAGATGGTGTTGGTGCCGGGTTCGCGGTCGACGCCGTAGGTGTGCCAGTTGCCGCACCAGGTGCCGGGGATGGTGTTGCTGTTGTTGGCGCCGGCGTTTGAGTGGTAGTTGGAGGTGAGGGTGCCGAGGCCTTCGGCGATGTCGATTTCGCCGTCGGTTGGCCAGGATTGGCCGTCGGTCCAGAATGCGGGCCAGTCGTTGCAGACTGAGCCTGAGCCGGGGAAGAGGATGCGGCCTTCGATGTAGCCGTAGGTCATTTGGAAGCCGGTGTCGGCGCCGCCTGTGGGGTTGGTGCTGATTAGCGCGCCGACGCTGGTGGAGCTGAGGGTGAGGGTGAGGATGCCGTTGGCGACGCTGACGTTGGCGGGGCTGGTCGAGGTGTTGTTCATGACGCCGCCGCCGAACCAGCTGGATGACCACTTCGTCGTGTCGAGCGCGCTGCCGTTGAACTCGTCATCGAACACCAGATTCCAACTCCCCCCAACCCCAACCGGAACCGGCGAACCGGAAGGCGCTGTACTGGGGCTGGAAACGGGCGGCGGGGGCGGGGGTGTCGGCGGTGGAGTTGGCGTGGTCGGCGTGGTCGAGCCGGTCGTGCCGCTCGGGCCGCCAGTGCCGCCCGGGCCGCTCGTAGTACCGGCGCCGCTCGGGCTGCCGGTGCCGCCCGTGCCGCCCGTGCCGCCGGTACCGCTCGTCCCGCCCGTGCCGCTCGTACCCTTCGAGCCGCTCGTACCCTTGGAGCCGCTCGGCGTCGTCGGGGTCGTCGCGGTCGGCGCGGTGACGGGGTTGACAAGACTCGAGATGCTCGGCGTCGTCGAGGTCGTCGGCGCTGTCGGCGCGACCGAGGCGGTCGGCGCGGGGGAACTGGGCGAAGAGGTGTGCTGCTGGGCTCCTGTGGGCGGGACTTCTCCGAGCGTCGTGAGGCGACGGATCGAGACACCGATCGTGGGTCGCGTCCGCCGGCCGACGGCGCGGACCGTGATGGAGCCGCCCGTCACCGGGATGCGCACCGAGATTCGCGCGCTGTGGTGATACCGGGTTGTGGTGGCGTATCGCTCGAGCGAGCCGATCTTGAGCCTGACGCGGTTCCGTTTGCTGCCGTGGCTCGAGATCGCGATCTTGACCGAGTAGATCCCCGGCTGGCTGACCTGCTTGACGACGACAGCGGCGACGGATGGGCTGGGCGATGGGGTCGTCGGTCGGACGCTCGGCTTGGGGTTGGGGTTGGGTTTGGGGTTGAGGCTGGGGATGGTCTTGGGCTTGGGCTTGGGCAGCGCCGAGGGCACGATCGTTGGGCTCGGCTGACTCGCGTGGATCGGGGCCAGGAGCCATTTGAGTACCTTGATCGTCGGCTGCGTCTGGCCGCTCGTTGCGCGAATCATCAGACTGTCGCCGGCGACTCGGACTGCCCGGGAGATCATCACCTGGTGGCCACTGCTGGTCGTGACAGCGGCCGTGGCGATGTGGCCCTGAAGCGAGCCGATCTTGAGGTTGACATGGTTCTTCAGCGTGGAGTGGCTGGACACCGTCACCCTGACCTCGTAGACGCCCGGTGTGCGCAGCTGCACGCGCACCACAACCGGGCCCGTCGGTTTCGCGGCGGCGTTGGCCACCGTTCCCGTCGCGAGCCCCAGGCCCGTGACGAGGAGCAAGCAAGCAAGCACTCGGCACCGAGCCCACACACGGCTCGGTGGTATCGGCCGGACGTGACGCAGCCGCATCCGTTCCCTCTCTCTATGGCCTACCGAGTTAGCTGACGGGCTCGCGCCGAAAGAGCAGCGCTACTAGCGGTCTGTCCGCGAGATTCGCCCCAACAACTTTGGGTCCCCGGTTCCCTAGCCTCCAGCCAAGGATTCGGCGTGTGCGCGGCAACCTAGCACCCGGCAAGGACGGCTGCAGGATTACATAACGGTCACAAAACCAAAACTCCGCAAATTGCGGCTTTACGGCGACCGTCGGCGACCGGCCCTCATCGCGGACTCCGCATTTTCGGCGCGCCGCGTCGCAGGTGCCCGAAAACGCCGTCCAGTCGTCCGGATCATGACGTACTCTTCCGCCCGTGGAACACGACGACTCGACATTCGGCGGGCTCAGCCCGCTCACCGCAATCCTCATCGTGCTCGCGCTGGCGGCCCTCGGAGGGCTGCTCTACGGCGCGGCCGGGACGCGCCGCAACCGCGACCCCGAGCCCGCCGACGGCGCGCCGGCCCCCGCGACACCGACCAAGAAGCGCCGTTCGCTGAGTCGGCGAGTCGCGAAGTGGACGCTGCGCCGGATCGTTCGCCAGTTCACATAACTGGCTGAAACGAGGGCAGAGCCGGCATAGCGGGTGGGGCACCGGCGCGCGGCCGGTGGAGAGCCATGCGCCAGCTCCGGCTCGATGTGATGGGCGACGCCGCAGGCTGTGTGCGTGCCGTTCGCCGTTGACGCGACTGGAGTGCTGCGCTGCACACGGCATTCCCGGCTCGCTGGCGCTCCGCGCGCTCCAGGCGTTTGGCAGCCGTACGTTGTGCGCGCCTTGCCGCTGTGCACGGCGCCGGGCCAATCCGGGTTCGCGCCCGGCAGATCAGCGTTCCGGGCAATCAGGGCCGGCGGCGATCCTCTGGTCTCGCTCGGAGCCGCGCCGCACTCGGACCCCGACGTTTCAGGTCGCTATACATAAGATAGATTATCGAGCATTGCGAGACGGCCGAACGGTCGGGCACGCTGCAGGCTCCCGCCCCTCTCGCCGTTTCGCCCGCGTCACCGAAGTCGCGTCGGGGTGCCGAGGACCGAGAGGTCCAGCGACCGCACCCGGTCCAGTCCGTCGCCGATCAGAGCGCCCGTGTTCGCGTCGGCGATGCCCCAGATCTCCGCGCCTGGTGGTGGCGGCCTCGCGCCCGGTGGGACGCTCCCTGCCCACGTGAATCGCTCGTAGGCAAGGAGGAGGACCACTGGCAAGCCCGGTGACGCCGCGTCGGTCTTTTGCCGTCACCGGGTGTGGTGAGCTTCGTCGCCGCACGGCCGCGAGGCTACTCCGCAGCCTGCGCGAGCGCGAGGCACGCGGGCCGTGAGGGACGGAACCAGTCCTAAACACAGGCCCAAGGCATATGCACCCGAATCCTTGGGGCGCCCCAACAGCCCGTCGTTGTTGGGCCTTTACGCTGGCAGTGATACCGTAAAGGCATGGCGAGGGTGTCCTCGAAGAACCAAGTGACGCTTCCGGTCGAGGCGATGCGCGCTGCCGGCCTCAGCGCCGGCGAGGAGGTCTCCGTGCGACCGCTCGGCGACGGTGAGCTCGTCATCGCCGCCCTCGGTTCGCGGATCCGCCGTCACGCAGGCATCGCGACGCGAATCTATCCAGCGGGCGAATTCGACCGGCGGCGCGACGCGTGGGAGCGCTGATCCTCGACGCCAGCGTCCTGATGGGACTGCTGGACAGCGCGGACGCGCACCACGAGAGCGCGGTCAGCGCTGTCGAGCTGGCCGACCAGGCAGGACGGCCGCTGGTTGCTCCCGCGAGCGCCTACGCCGAAGCGTTGGTCGCATTCGCTCGCGCAGACCGCTCGGACGAGGCCCGCGAGGCGATCGCCGGCATGGGCATCACGATCGCTCCGCTGACGGCGACGATGGCCGCACGCGCGGCCGCGGTCCGGGCGCAGCACAAGGACCTGCGCCTCCCCCAGGCGATCGTTCTCGCCTGCGCAGAGGAGCTCGAGGCTGATCTCCTGAGCTACGACCAGCGGCTGACGCAAGTCGCGCCCGGAGAACCCGGCGACGTCGACGACACCGATAGGCCCGACACGCCGTCGGCGAGACCGTCTGACCCCTCGCTCCCCCCTCGGTGGATCGTCGAGCATCAGGCGGTGGCGGATCAGTTCGAGTCGGAAGAGGGTTAGGCACGCGTCACGCAGTGCCTCGGCATCCCTGTGGATGCTCTCGCGCTCGGCGCGGGAAGCAGATCGGCCGGTTCGGCTGCAACGTGACCACCAGCGACCAGGGCGTGTTAGGACGCCTTGTGGTCGCACCCGCACCGCGCTACCGTCGGTGGATGCTGGATCAGGATCTCGCGACCTACACGGCGCTGATGGTCAAGCACCGGAGCTTCGGTCAGACGCTGCGCGTCCCGCGGGGCGACCGCCCCGCTGACTACGCCACCGCCTGTGGCCTGATCGCGGCCTACCCGGACACCTTCGAGGCCGGCCACCTGACGGTCGTGCGCGACCGGATCGCGGAGGCGCGGCGACTCGAGCCCGACCCGCTACCGCCCCGCCCAGCGGGAGCGGTCCCGGGCGACCCGCAGCACTGAGGATCCGCGCGGCCGCTTGGCGGCATCGCGGTCGGCCGGGCCGCTCGACTCTTCGCGATCGTGGCGCCTCCATTGCGCGGCTTCCGCATCACGGATCTCCGCGGGCGAAGCGCCGGCACGCCGCGCGTTGTCACGCAGCAGTTGCCCGTAGAGCTGCAGCGCGTCGGGGTTGGCTGCCCGCAGTTCGCGGAGCGCCTGCTGCTTCTTCTCGCCAAACCACTCCGCGTCGCCTTCGCGCATCGACCAAGCGTACGTCCGAAGATCCAGATCCTTCAATTAAGCCGACGGCGACCGGCGGCGGGCCCCGGAAGGCAACGGCGATCCGGCGCTTTTGAAGTACGCTGAGCTACGTGAGCGAGGAGCTTTCCGATCCGCGCGATGACCCGGGCTCGGTCCTCGATCTCGCGGCCGCCGAGGTTCGCGTCGACCGCAGCGACGTGCACGCGATGATCGAGGCCCTTGCCGTGCGACTCGAGGAGTCCCTGCCCCGTCTTGCGGTGGTCAAACGCCGGCGGGTCGGCGGTTTTCGCTCCAAGCAGACGGAGGTGGAGCGGATCGAGATCGTGCTCGACGACGAGCGCTTCGAACTGCTGCAGGCCCGCGGCGGATTTCAGTGCACGCGTCACCGGGTGGTCCGCGGAATCACGCTCAAGCGCGAGGAGCTGCCGGTCGCCCAGTGGATCAGCGAACTGGTCGACGAGGTGGTCCGCGCCGCCGTGGTCGGCGAGCAGGCGCGCATCGCCTTGGAGGGTCTGCTGACGTGAGCCCGCTGTTTCGCCGCCGCGGCGGCGCGGACGCCGATCCGGCCCAGGTCCAGGCCCAGGCCAAGCGCGACCAGGAGTCGCTGGAACGTCTTGCGCAGGGACACATCCCGCTTGCCGCCGCCGAGCGCCTCGCCACCCTGAGTGCACCCGGGGCCGCCGCCGGCCAGCCCTTCGCGAGCGATCTCTCGGTCTCCGAGTACGCGCTTCTGCACAACCTCGGGATCGTGCCGGTGACGCTCGTGATGGGGTCCTCGATCTATCAGGTCGGCTGGCAGGGGGCCTATTACATGGTGCCGACCGAGATTCAGAGCCTGTCGCACGCCTACAACGAGAGCCGTCGGCTGGCCCTCGGGCGGCTGCTCGAGGAAACGCAGCTCGCCGGCGCCGATGCGGTCGTCGGCGTGCGGATCGAGCAGGGCAGCCACGACTGGTCGGCCGGCTCGGTCGAGTTCGTCGCCGTGGGCACGGCCGTGCGCCTGCCCGAGGCGCTGCGGAGACCCGGAGGCCCGGTGCTCACCGACCTCGACGGCCAGCAGTTCTGGCAGCTGTGCGCGGCCGGCATCCGCCCGGTCGGGATCGCGGCCCACACCAGCGTGCACTACGTCCCGGCAACCTGGCAGACCGCGCGCGCGATGGGCGGCGGGCTGTTGATGGGCGGCGCCTCCTGGTACAACCAGGAGCTGGTCGACTTCACGCAGGGCGTCTACGACGCGCGCGAGAAGGCGATGACCTACGTCACGCAGCAGGCGACCGCGCTCGGCGCTGACGGGATCGTCGGCGTCAGGATCGACGAGCACGCGAGCGGGCGCCGGGTGTCGCGCGGCGGCATCGAGTGCGACGACCTGATCGTGACCTTCCACGTGATCGGAACCGCCGTCTGCGAGGACCCCTCGCTCGCCGTGCTCGCCGCCGACCCCAAGACGATCCTCTCGCTCGCGTGAGCGCCCACCGCGCGCGGCCAACCATCCGAAAGGAACGACCCCATGGCCTATGACCCGACGAGCACCGAGGGAGTTCCCGAGGCCGGCCGTGCCCGCCTGCAGCAGAACCGCGCCGGGCTGTTCACCAGCGATCTATCGGTCAACGAGTTTCTGCTCGTGCGCCAGGCCGGCTTCAACCCGCTGGGTCTGGTGATCGGCTCGAGCATCTACCACATCGGCTACCAGCAGGCCAGCTACCGCCAGAACCAGGAGCTGACGGTGCTCTCGCAGGCGATGTACCACGCCCGCGAGCTCGCGATGACCCGGATGGAGGAGGAGGCCGACCAGCTCGGCGCCGACGGCGTCGTCGGCGTCCGCCTGGACATCGGGCGCTACGAATGGGGCGAGCACCTGGCCGAGTTCATCGCCGTCGGCACCGCGGTCAAGCACGCGGGCGGCGAGCTGCACCGCGCGCCGTCGGGCCGCCCGTTCACCAGCGACCTCAGCGGGCAGGAGTTCTGGACGCTGCTGCAGACCGGCCACCGCCCGGTCGGGATGGTGATGGGCTCCTGCGTCTACCACGTCGCCCACCAGTCGATGCGCCAGAGCATGCGCCAAATCGGTCAGAACGTCGAGCTGGCGAACTACACCCAGGCGCTCTACGACGCGCGCGAGCTGGCGATGGAGCGGATGCAGGCCGAGGCGCTCGAGGCGAAGGCCGAGGGGATCGTCGGCGTCGACCTGCACGAGCGCTCGCACGGCTGGGGCAGCCACGTGATCGAGTTCTTCGCCATCGGCACCGCGATCATCCCCTCGGAGGGCTCCGAGGACCACGTCATCCCCGCTCCGCAGCCGGTGCTCGACCTGTCGTGAGTGGCGTGCGCGCGGCGGCTGCCGTGGCGCTGGCCACGGCCCTGTTCGCGAACGCTGCCAGCGGGAGCCCCCGACCCCACCGGGGCCCGTTCGCCACGGCGGCGATGACGACCTTCCTGCGCACGCGCGCCGGCAACATCACCGCCGCCGTCTACAACGAGGGCAGCGGGCGGCTGTTCCTCTACCGCCCCGGCGTGGCCGAGGCCGAGGCGAGCGTCGCCAAGGTCGACATCCTCGCGACGCTGCTCTATGAGACCCAGCAGCAGGGCGAGGCGCTCAGCCTCAGCCAGCGGCAGCTGGCGGCCGCCGCGATCGAGGACAGCGACAACAAGGACGGCCAGCTGCTCTGGAACGAGGCCGGCGGCAACCCGGCGATCGGCGCGTTCGACGCCCGCGCCGGGATGACGCAGACGCTGCTCGACCCGGCCGGCGTCTGGGGTCACTACCAGACCACCGCGCGCGACCAGATCCGCCTGCTGCGCCAGCTCGCGCTGCCCGGCGGCCTGCTCGGCGAGCCCGCCCGCTCGTTCGAGCTCGGCCTGATGCGCCGGATCACCGCCGCCCAGGCCTGGGGCGTCTCCACCGGCGTGCTGGCGCCCGCGAGCGTGGCGCTCAAGAACGGCTGGCTGCCGGTAGCGTCCGAAGGCGGCTGGCAGGTCAACAGCATCGGTGTGGTCAGCGGGCGCTTCCGCCACTACCTGATCGCCGTGCTGACCTCCGGGAACCCGAGCATGGCCTACGGCGCGCAGACGATCGCGGGGATCTCGCAGCTTGTCTGGAAGGCGTTGTTGCCGAAGCGCTTCAAGCCCCGCCCGCGGCCGGCGTGAACCCCACGCCGGCCGCGCGCTCAGAGCTGGAACTCACCGCCCGCGTAGATCACCCGCTCGCTCCCGTCGCTCAGCGTCGCGGTGACGCTGCGGTCGGTCGTCGAGACGATGTCGGTGTGGACGCTTGACTCGTTGAAGCCGAGCCGCTCCCACTCCGGCTGGGCCACCGAGCCCGGGTCGCCGGTGTAACAGTCGTGGTAGGACTTGCCGAGGGCAATGTGGGTGTTGCCGAACGGGCCGCCGACGTTCTCGTCGTAGAGCGTCTCGGCCATGAATTTGGTGATCCGCGAGAACCGCCGGTCGGTGAGCGAGAACTCCCCCACCTTGTCGGCGTTCTCGGTGGCCACCATCTCGGTGATCACCTGCTCGTTCTGCTCGGCCGACGCTTCGACCACGCGCCCGTCGGCGAAGCGCAGCCGGATCCCCTTGACGAGGTTTCCATAGCTGTAGAGCGGCTGGTTGAAGGCGATCCAGCCCTCGGTTCCCCGCCAGTCCGGGCTGGTGAAGATCTCGAAGCTCGGAATGTTGCGTCCGCTCCCCCCCACCCACTGGCGCCGCTCGCCGAGGGTGATGTGCAGGTCGACGTCCTCACCCTCGACGTGCAGCCGCTCGATCGGCAGCGCGTTCAGCCGCTGCACGTAGTCGCCGATCTGGGTCGCGACCTGGCGCCAGCGGGCGATCGGGTCCTCCTCGTCGAGGAAGCAGGCGTCGGTGATCTGCTGCCAGTACTCCTCCTCCGAGAGCCCCGCCTCGGCCGCCATCGCCGCCGTGCCGTAGAGGCCGAGCGTCCAGGTGAACCGCCCGGCGTTCTCCTTCTCGGTGCGCCAGTCCATCGCCGGCTTCATCGAGCGTCCGTTGCGCATGATCAGGGCCGGATCGATGCCCTCGAGCGCGTGCATGTCGGAATCGCTGAGCACGCTGACCTGATGATCCATCTGGTCGATGACACCGCGCATGTACTTCGCCGCGAAGAAGTCGATCTGCTCGTCGTTAGCGAGCTCGTAGAAATCGCGTGACAGGTTGAAGGCGCCGTCGTCGTCGGTCACGTAGTGGCCGATCGCGTGGGCGCCGGCGCGCCAGACGGCGCGATGCAGCTCGACGTAGAGCGGCTTGGCCGCCTCGTGTGCGGCGATCCGAACGACGTCGCCGCGCTTGATTCCGGAGCCCCCGCCGAGCGCGAAGTTGATCAGGACGTCCGCGTAGCGCTCCAGTATCTGCTGGGAAGGTGTGTGGGCCATGCGAGCGACCCTACCCGATTCTCGAATTCCCCTTTCCCCCGCTTTTTCCCGGAGGATGCGGGAAGGCTGCTCCGCTGCTCTTGCAGCGCCCGTGACCACCTCGTATGTTCTCGCCAGGACGCGGAACGAGCCGCAAAGAGCGAGGCCACCGAGGTGTGAGGCCGCGCCACCCAGAGAACGGAACGCCCCTTCGGGAGCGCCCCGTAGGAGGGTTCCTCAAACGGCTCGCTTCCGCGTCTGATTCGTTTAAGCGCTCACGGCACGACGGTCTTCGGCTCAGCGCTCGCGCCGCCCTTCTTGGCACGGCCCTTCCTCGCGCTTGCGCCGCCGCTCAACAGGCGCGCGGCGAGGATCCCGCCGAGCCCTCCGAACAGATGGTCCTGCCAGGAGATCCCGGCCTGCGGCACGAGGTCGGTGGCGAGCGCGCCGCCGAACAGCACCGCGACGACGACGCCGAGGGCGAGCGCGCCGATGCTGCGCGTGAAGAACCCGCGCGCGATCAGATATCCGGCGTAGCCGAACACGACGCCGCTCGCGCCGACGGTGTCGGTATGGCTGCCGGCGGTCAGCCAGGTTCCCAGCCCGGCGACGAGGATCACGATCACCGTGACCTCGATGATCCGCCGCGCGCCGGCGACCGCGATTACCAGGCCGAGCACGATGAACGGGATCGTGTTGCCGATCAGATGACCGAAGCCGGCGTGCAGAAACGGCGCCGAGAGGATCCCCGGGAGCCCGGAGATCGCGCGCGGGTAGATGCCGTCACTCGTGAGTCGCTGGCTGTCGATCTTGTTGACGATCTCGACGACCCACATCACGGCGACCAGCACACCGATCACGGCGGCGCCCTCGAGCAGTGCGGCGCGGCGGGCGGTCTTCACAATGCCCAGTGTGACGCATTCTGCGGCGTCCTACCATCAATCGATCGCCCGACGGCTGTCGTTCCTTGGCGTGCTCGGCGTACTGGCGCTCGCGGCCTGTGGCGGCCAGCGCAGCACGCTGCCGCCGTCCCCGGGCGCCTCCGGCGCGGTCGCGCTCAGCGAACTCGCGCACCATCCCGAGGTCTACGCCGACGCCAGCGTGATGACCGTCGGCACCGTCGCGCGCGTGCACGGGGGCCGCAAGCCGCTGTTCGCGCTGGAAGGCGGCCACGGCACGCGAATCGTGCTCGAGCCGAGCTCCTCGGCCGCCGCCGATCTCGGCCGCCGCGTACGCGTCAGCGGCCTGTTCACGGTCACCTTCGAGCTGGGCTACGAGATCCTCGTCTCGCGGATCGCGGACGCGTGAGCGCGCCGCCCCGGCGCCGCCGGCGGCGACCGGCCTAACCGGCGCGCGCGGCTCCGTGGTCGAAGCTCGCGAGGTCGCTGAGCACGGTGCTGCTCGGTACGGCGAAGCCGACCCCGCTGTTGGCGCCACCGCCTGCGAACGCGTCCCCGCCGCCGGTCGCGATCTGCGAGTTGATCCCGACCACCTGGCCCGCGGTGTTGAGCAGCGGGCCACCGGAGTTGCCGGGATTCAGCGCGGCATCGGTCTGGATCACGCCGGTGATCGTCGCGCCGTTGGGTGAGGTGATCGCGCGATCGACGGCCGAGATCACGCCGACCGTCAGCGTCTGGTCGTAGAGGAACGGATTGCCGATCGCGAAGGCCTGATCGCCGACGTGCAGCGAGGACGAGTCGCCGAATCTGAGTGGCGTGAGCCGCAGCCCGGCGGGCTTCACCGACAACAGCGCCAGATCGTTGGACGCATCGACGCCGACCACGCGAGCGGCTCGCGTCGGCCCGCCGCTGCCGCCGAACTGCACCGTGATCTGCTCGGCACCGTCGATCACGTGATCGTTGGTCAGGATCAGCCCCTTGGCGCTGACGATGATGCCGGAGCCGCTGTCGCTCTGGGCCTGCCCGAACGCGTCGCTTGAGCCCGTCGCCGAGATCGCCACGACGCTCGGCGCCGCGCGCTCGTAGATCAGGTGCGCGAGCGTCTGATGCGTCTGCTGGGCGGAGGCGAGCGCGTTGGCCGCGACCGGCGTCGAGGCCGCCACCGTGCGCGTCGTGGTGTTGCCCGACGGCGCGATCACCACGACCGCGAGCGCGGCGAGCAGGCCACCGAGGGCCGCTGAGAGGATCGACGTTTTCGGGCTTGGCGGCATCGCGCGGGGAAGACATCATGCCCGTCGCCACCTAACCGCGGGTGACCACGGGCTAAACCTTGCCCCGGCGAGACTCGGGCCGCCTCGCCGGTGCCCGCCGGACGGCGACGTGCTACACCCTCACCGATGGGGCGTCTCGACGAGGTTGACCTGACGCAGCGCCTGAGCCGCAGCGCCGAGGCGGCGCAGCTCGCCGTCGTCCAGCGACGCCTCGTCCAACTGCGCCTGCAGGCCGCGGGCCTGCTCGGCGACGCACGCCTCGGCCCGGCGCTGTGCGTCCTGGTCGAGGGCTGGGACGCCGCCGGCAAGGGCAGCGCGATCCGCCGGCTGGTCGAACCGCTCGATCCCCGCCACGTGCATGTCGTCCAGTTCGCCGCTCCCAGCCCGGCGGAGTTGCGCCACCACTTCCTGCATCGCTTCGCGCCGGCCCTGCCCGGTCGCGGCGGGATGGCGGTGCTCGACCGCAGCTGGTACGGCCGCGTGCTCGTCGAGCGCGTCGACCGGCTCGCCAGCGAGACCGAATGGCGGCGGGCCTATCTGTCGATCGCGGCGTTCGAGCGCGAGCTGGTGCTGGCCGGAACCGTCTTCGTCAAGCTCTGGCTGCACGTCTCCGCCGAGGAGCAGCTGCGGCGCTTCCACAAGCGAGAGGTCGATCCGATCAAGCGCTGGAAGCTGACCGAGGCCGACTGGCACAACCGCGAACGCCGCGCCGACTACACGGCCGCGATCGAGGAGATGTTCAGCCACACCGACCGCCCCCACGCGCACTGGCACGTCGTGGCTGCCGAATCCAAGCGGTTCGCCCGGGTGCGGGTGATCGAGCACGTGATCGACGCGCTCGAGCACGGATTGCGCGGCGAGGGGATCGAGCCGGTCGCGGCGGGCTGAGCGCCGGCCCGCGGGTCAGAGAGCGATCCGCAGATCGACGCGCCCCGGCGCCGTCGCCACGATCCGCAGCCAGCCGCCGCGGGCACGGCTGAGGACGGCGCGGCCACTGCTGACCCGCCACGCGTCGACGTAGCGCTCGCGCACGATGACCGCGCCGGGTCGCATGACCTCGAGCCGCACGTTCGCCCCATCCGAGCTGAGCAGGCGCGCCGGCCCGCTGACGATCCCGGGTGCCCCGGCGACGGAGTAGACGCGCCAGTGGGCGCTGTGCCAGACGAGCGCGAGGCCGGGCACGCCAGCCCGTACGAGCCGTGCCTCGGCGAGTGCCGCGTAGTCCAGCGGCACGTCGGGCAGCGCGACGAAGCGCACGCCGTTGGCGAACAGCCACGAGCGGTATGACGCCGGCGTCAGCCGGCCCGGGACGTAGAAGATCGCGTTGTTCGCCGTGTCGAGCTGGCGCTCCCAGCCGCGCGCGAGCGGGAACGACGGCGCGACATAGGCAGCCTCCCAGTGCAGCGCGGTGGGCACCACCTCAACCCGCGCGAGCGGACGGTCCGCGGTGTCCAGGTAGCCCAGCAGCGGGCGGAAGTAGGCGGCCTGCATCGAGGGGTTGCCCTCGCCGAGCAGCGCCTGGCGAGCCGGGATCCACTGCGCCAGGGCCAGCGGGATCGCCGCCGCGATGAGCAGGATCCGCCCGCGCCGGTGCTCCCATGCGAGGATCGTCACGAGCGCGACGCCGAAGCAGACGCCGAGCCGGGTGATGTTGTTGCCGATCGCGCTCGGGACGGCGAAGGTGACGACGAGCGCAACCGCGTACAGCGCGACGCCGGCCGCGACCGCGCGGTCGCGGCGCGCGGCGACGATCCCTATCGGCACCAGCGCGGCGATCATCCCGACGAAGTTCAGCGGCGCGAAGGGCATCGTTCCGAGCCCCGGGAACAGCACCTCGAGCGCGAGCACCGGGGTCGCGGCGGCGGCGCCAAGCGCGCCGGCGACCCAGCGGCGCTCGGGCCAGCTGCCGATCATCCAGGCGAGCGCCGTCAGCGCCAGGAACCCGCCGGCGAGCGGGCTGGCGAGCGAGGCGGCGACGGCGAGCGGCAGCGCGAACGGCCAGCGCGCGCCGCGCGCGACGAGCAGCGCAACGAGACCGATCGTCTCGCCGAGCAGGTACGGCTCCTGGCCGATCGCGACCTGCACCACGGTGCCCACGGCGAAGGCGATCGCCCCGGCCCGCCCGGCGCGCCCGAACCGCCCAACGGCGAGCCGGTCGAAGGCCCACGCCGCCACGGCGACGCAGACGATCTCCATCAGCGGGATCCCCGCCAGCCAGCCGATCGGAGCGAACAGCACGGAGTAGTCGAAGGTCCAGTGACCGCCGTACCACTGGCTGTCCCAGAGCGTCAGCCCGCTGCGCGCGAACAGCTCCACGCGGTAGGTTGCCGCCGCGAGATCGACGCCCTGTGCGCCGGTGAGGATCGCGACCAGCGCGAGTCCAGCGGCGAGCAGCGGCGCGGTGAGGCGCGAGCGAGCTCCCGTGACCATCCGACGATCTTAGCTTCCTTCGCCGTTGGGCTCGACCGCTGTTCGGGGTTAAGCCGCCGTCGCTCAAGTTTCGTGGCCGATCTGTCGATACGGCCTTGGCGCGATTCGTATGGAGCAGGTCGCGAGCAACGTTCACGCCCTTTGACTGTGACGCTCAGGCTGATCACCGACGCTTCCGAGGAGCCACAGGCGGCGCCGGTTGAGGTGCACCCCGAGCTCCCCCCCGAGGCCTTCGAGCAGCTCTTCGGCCTCGCCGGGAGCCTGCTGGCGATCTTCGATGGACAGGCGCGCTTCGTCGCCGTCAACGCCGCCTGCGAGCGGGTCCTCGGCTGCCCGGCCGATCAGCTGCTCGGCCAGTCGCTGCTGGACTGCCTGCACCCGCACGACCCGACCTCCGCGGTGCGCAAGGCCGCCGGAACGCACGGCTGGCAGCCCGGCTTCGTCGAGCTGCTCGGACGCCACCGCCACAGCGACGGCAGCTGGCGCTGGCTGCTGTGGAGCGGCAGCGCGCAGGGCGAGTACTGGTATGCCTCGGCCAAGGACGTCACCGAATGGATCCGACTCGAGCACCGCGTCGGCCGCGACCCCCTGACCGCGCTGCCCAATCGCGAGGTGTTCATCGATGAGCTGACGCGCGCGCTCGCCCGCCACGCACGCTCGAGCCTGCATCTCGGGGTCCTGTTCATCGACCTCGACTCGTTCAAGCAAATCAACGACAGCATCGGCCACGACGCCGGCGACCGGCTGCTGGCCGAGGTCGCGCAGCGACTGCGCGACGCGGTCCGCGGCGGCGACGTCGTCGGGCGCCTCGGCGGCGACGAGTTCGCGATCCTGCTCGAGCTGCTCGACAGCGACCACGAGGCCGTCGCCGTCGCCCGGCGCGTGCTTCAGGCGTTCGCCACGCCGTTCGACCTCGGCAGCGGACCGGTGAGCATGTCGGCCAGCGTCGGCCTCGCCACTGCGCATGACGCCGAGAAGACGGCGGATCGCGTGATCCACGAGGCCGACATCGCGATGTACCGCGCGAAGGCCAGCGGCCGCAACCGTTTCGCGATCTTCGACGCCGACCTGCGCCGCGAGGTCGACCGCCGGCTGACCGTCGAGCGCGATCTGCGCAGCGCACTGTCGCACCACGAGTTCGAGGTCCACTACCAGCCGGTCGTCTCGCTGGCCGACGGCTCGGTCGTCGCGTTCGAGGCGCTGCTGCGCTGGACCCACCACGAATGGGGCGTGATCTCACCGAGCGAGTTCATCCCGCTCGCCGAGGAGAACGGTCTGATCGTGCCGATCGGCGCCTGGGTGCTGAAGACCGCGCTGGCCCAGCTCGCCGAGTGGCGGGCCGACGGCGCAGACCTCAGCATGTCGGTCAACATCTCCCCGCGCCAGCTGGCCGACGAGGGCGTCGGCGCGACGGTGGCAACGCTGCTTCACGAGGCCGGCGTGCCGGCCAGCGCGCTCTGTCTCGAGGTCACCGAGACCGCCGTCCTGTCCGAGCCGATCCGCGCCGCGACCCGCCTTGCCGAGCTGCGCGCGCTGGGCGTCCGCATCGCCTTCGACGACTTCGGCACCGGCTACTCCTCGCTGCGCCACCTCAGCCAGCTTCCGGTCGACGTGATCAAGCTCGATCGAACCTTCGTCAGCGCGCTCAACCGCCAGGACGCCCACCGCGACCGTGCGATCCTGATCGCGGTCACGACCGCCGCGCGCGAGCTCGCGATCAGCGTCATCGCCGAGGGCGTCGAGGACACCGAACAGCTGGCGGAGCTCCATCGCGCGGGCTGTGGGTTCGCCCAGGGCTACCTCTTCTCGGCCGCGCGCCGGCCGGCGGACACGGCGCTCGACGGGTTTCCGACCCTCGTGTCGCGCTGTGCCGCAAGCGCCGGTCCGGCCGGCGAAGCGCCCGGCGACTGAGCCGGCGGCGCGGCCGATCGCGCCCTCGCCGCGCCGCTCGCGCTGAGCTAGGCTGGAGCGCTATGCGAATCCTCGTCGCCGAGGACGAGCCGGCGATCGCCGACTTCATCGAACACGGCCTGCGGGCCGAGGGCTACGCCGTCACCGTCGCCGCCAACGGCGAGCGGGCACTCGAGCTCGCCCTCGCGGAGGACTTCGCGCTGATGATCCTCGATCGCATGCTGCCGGGCCGCGACGGGATCGAGGTGCTCGAAGCGCTGCGGGCCGTCCATCCCGAGCTGCCCGTGATCATGCTGACGGCACGAACCGGGATCGACGACCGCGTCGCCGGCCTCGACGCCGGCGCCGTCGACTACATGACCAAGCCGTTCGCCTTCGACGAGCTGGCCGCGCGGGTCCGGGCCCACCTCCGCGCGCCCTCGCAGCGGGAGTCCACGCGGCTCGAGGCGCTCGGGATCGAGCTCGACCTGTTGACGCGGCGGGTGACTCGCGACGGCAGCGAGGTCGCGCTCTCGACCAAGGAGTTCGACCTGCTCGCCTACTTCCTGCGCCACCCGGCGAGCGTCCTCTCGCGCGAGCAGATCCTCAGTGCCGTGTGGGGCTACTCGCACGATCCGGGCACCAACATCGTCGAGGTCTACGTCAGCTACCTGCGCCGCAAGCTCGGCCGCCCGGACTCCCCGGCGCCGATCGTCACCGTGCGCTCGGTCGGCTATCGGCTCGCGCCGGCCCGTGCCTAGCGCGTCGCGGCTGCGTCCCCGCTCGCTGCGCTGGCGGCTCACGCTCGCCCTCGGCACCGTCCTGGTGCTCGCGTTCCTGGTCACCTTCTACGTCGTCTACCGCGAGACCGACTCGCGGCTGCACGGCGAGATCGACCGGGCGCTGCAGAGCCAGGCCAGCGCGTTCTCCGCGACGATCTCCCCAGCCGGCCAGGAGTACTCGGCGGCACAGGTCGCGGCCCGGGCCAGGAGCTACGTCGATGCCCAGCCCTTCTCGGCGGCGTCGCAGCTGCTCTACGCGATCGTCCCCGGGCAGAAGATCGCGACGAATGAGCCCGAGCTGCTCGGGCAGAGCGCCGACGACACCGACGACACGCCGGCCCACCGGCGGCTCGAGGCCGGGTTCACGGCGAGGCTGAGGACGCAGCCGCCGGGCTACTCGACCAGGCGCGCTCCCGACGTCGGTCGCATACGCCTGTACGTCAAGACCTTCTACACCGAGGACGGCCTGCTCGCGCGGCTCGGCGTGGCCGAGCCGCTCGCCCCCGTCGACGACGCGCTCGACGGCATCACCCGCGGTTTCGCGATCGGCGGCACGCTCACGCTCGCCGCCGCGCTGCTCGCCGGGTTCCTGCTGGCGGCGGGCTTCGCGCGGCCGCTGCGGCGGATGGCGCGGATCGCCGCCCGCGTCGACGCCGGCGATCTCTCGCCGCGGATCGACTACCGCGGCGCGCGCAACGAGACCCGGATCCTCGCCGACGCCTTCGACCACATGCTCGACCGCCTCGAGGAGGCCTTCGCGCGCCAGCAGGCCTTCGTCTCCGACGCCTCGCACGAGCTGCGCACGCCGCTGACCGCGATCCGCGGTCAGCTCGAGGTCCTGGCGCGGCGCGAGAACCCCGACGGCGCGGAGATCCGGCGCGTCCAGGGGCTCGTTCAGGCCGAGGTCGATCGGATGACGCGGCTGACCGAGGATCTGCTGCTGCTCGCGCACACCGACGAGTCGCGCTTCATTCAGCGCGAGGCGATCGAGTTGCGGCGCTTCCTCGGCGAGCTGGTGGCCAGCGCCGAGCCGACGACGGACCGGCGCCTGCGCGTCCGCGCGCCGACGCCGGGGATCCTCAACGCCGACCGCGACCGCCTTGCGCAGGCGTTGCGCAACCTGCTGCGCAACGCGGTCGAGCACACCCAGCCCGGCGGCGCGATCGAGCTCGGCGCCCGCGAGTGCCCCGACGGGCGCGTCCAGATCTGGGTCGACGACGACGGCCCGGGGATCGCCGCGGCCGAGCGCGACCGCGTGTTCAACCGCTTCCACCGCGCCGATGCGGCGCGCGCGCGGACGGCAGGCGGCACCGGGCTCGGCCTGGCGATCGTGCGCGCGATCGTCGATGCCCACGGCGGGCGCGTCTGGGCGGCCGACGCGCCGCTGGGCGGAGCCCGCGTCGTGATCGAGCTGCCCGGCTACCGCGCCGCGCGTCTGGCGCTAGATCCCGATGAAGTTGATGCCGAGTGAGTTCAGCCAGCTCTGCGCCTGCGTGTTCAGCACGCTGAGCTCGCCGGTCCACATCAGCACGCCCATCGCGATCAGCACGGCGCCGCCGGCGAAGACGATCACCGCGTAGTGGCGCTTGACCCACGAGAAGACCGTCGTCGCCCGCCCGAACGCCAGCGAGGTGGCGAGGAACGGGATCGCCAGGCCCGCCGAGTAGAAGGCCAGCAGCATCGCGCCGTGCGCTTCGGAGCGCGTCGTGCCGGCGGCCGTCAGTATCGCGCCGAGCGTCGGGCCGACGCACGGCGTCCAGGCGATGGCGAAGGCCGCGCCGGCGACCAGCGGGCCGCCGCGTCCGGCGCGGGCCAGCAGCCGCTCGACATGCCACTCGCGCCCGAGGACCGGCACGACGGCCGAGAGCACGAACAGCACGCCCAGCGCGACGATGATCGCCGCGGCCACGCGGTCGAGCGTCACCTTGTTCTGAATCAGCGCCGAGCCGATCGCCGTGGCACCGAGGCCGAGCAGGATGAAGATCGCCGAGAAGCTCGCGATGAACAGCAGGCTCGGCACCAGGACGCGCCGCGCGCCGGCCCCCGGCAGCTCGCTCGGCGAGACGCCGACGACCGTCGAGAGATACCCGGGGACCAGGGGCAGCACGCAGGGCGAGAGGAACGACACCGCGCCGGCGGCGATCGCGGCAAAGACCCCGACACCTGTCGCTCCGGTGCTCACGTGGCTAGAAGTCTAGAAGCAGTTTCGTGAGCTGTCCCCCCTGCCAGGCGATCGGCGAGCGTCCCGGCTCCTCGACGACCAGGCGCGCGCCGGGGATCGCGTCGGCATAGGCCTGCGCGAGGGCCAGCGGGTGGCCGGGATCGGCCTCGTCGCGGCTGCCGACCACGAGCGTCGGGATCTCCAGCGCCGCCAGCGAGCTCCAGCCGTCGAACGGGCGCGACCGCGGGACGGCCGCGAGCGCGTCGGCGACCGCCTGCGGGTGTTCGTGCGCCGCCAGCCGCTGGCGGATCACGCGCTCGACCGTCTCACGCCAGCCGGCGGGCACGCCGTCGAGGTCGTAGGCGGCGATGAACCCGTCGACGCCCCCGTCGCGCAGCCCGCGCGCGAGCGCGTCCCAGCGCTCGAGCTCGCCCGGGAAGCGCAGCGGGTCATAGCCGGGCGTGACCAGCGCGAGCCCGGCGACGCGCTGCGGGTGCTCGAGCGCGAAGCGGATCGCCGTGTGGGCGCCCATCGACGCGCCGACCAGCAGCGCGCGCTCGATCTCGAGCGCGTCGACCACGGCCTGCAGGTCCGCCGACAGCGCCGCGTATGCGTAGTCCCCGCCGGGCGCGGGTGCCGAGGCGCCGTGGCCGCGGGCGTCGTAGAGCACGACCCGCCGGCCCGCGCGCTCGAGCATCCGCGACCCCATCAGCACGTAGCGGCGCGTCGCGGTCAGCCCGTGAAGCCCCACGACCGCCGGCCCGGCGCCCTGCTGCTCGACGGCCAGCCGCTGGCCGCCGCGGGTGATCGTCTGCGCCACACGCTGATGTCTAGCGCAGAGCGCGATCTCATAGGCTGTGCCGATGACGGTGGTTGATGTCAGCGCGGCCGATTTCGAGCTCGAGGTCGTCGAGCGCTCGCGCACGACGCCGGTCGTCGTTGACTTCTGGGCGTCGTGGTGCGGTCCGTGCCGGGCGCTGACGCCGCTGCTCGAGGAGGCCGCGGCGGCGCGCGAGGGCGCGGTCGTGCTGGCGAAGGTCGATACCGACGCCAACCAGAGCCTCGCGCAGGCCTTCGGCATCCAGGGCATTCCGGCGGTCAAGGCGTTCAAGGACGGCGCGGTCGTCGACGAGTTCGTCGGTGCGCAGCCCCGCCCGGTGGTGCAGCGCTTCTTCGACGCGCTGGTGCCCAGCGAAGCCGAGCTGCTCGCCGCCGCCGGCGACGAGACCTCGCTGCGCGCCGCCCTCGCGCTCGAGCCCGCCCGCGCGGACGCCGCGATCCCGCTCGCCCGGATGCTGATCGCGCGCGATCAGCCCGAGGCGGCGCTGGCCGTGCTCGAAGCGGTCGAGAACAGCTTCGAGGCCGACGGCCTGCGGGCGCGGATCCGCCTCAGCGAGGCCGGAGAATGCACGCAGGCGATCGCCGCGCTCGACGCTGGCGATGACGAGCAGGCCTTCGAGCTGCTGCTGGCGGCACTGCCCGAGGATGACGTGCGGCTGCTGATCGTGGGCGAGCTCGATCGCCGCGGTCCCGCCGATCCGCTGGTCCGCGAGACGCGCCGGCGGCTCGCAGCGGCGCTCTACTGAGCGGCCGGCGATGCGTCTGCCCGGCGGCGGACAATTCGCGGCGATGGCCCCCGCCCGCCGTGTCATCGCCCACCTCGACATCGACGCGTTCTACGCCTCGGTCGAGCTGCGCCGGCGGCCCGAGCTGCGCGGACTGCCGCTGATCGTCGCCGGATCCGGTCCGCGCGCGGTGGTCACGACCGCCAGCTACGAGGCGCGGCGCTTCGGCGTCGACTCGGCGATGCCGGCCGCACGGGCCCGCGCCCTGTGTCCCGACGCGGTCGTGCTGGCCCCCGATTTCGAGGCCTACCGCAGCGCCAGCGGCGAGGTCTGGGGACTGGTGCGCGAGCGCGTCGCGGTGATCCAGCACGCCGGCATCGACGAGGCCTACCTCGACCTCAGCGAGGAGCCGTTGCCGATCGCCCTGCTGCGCGGTCTCGTCGAGCTCGTTCGCGAGCGCACCGCGATGACGCTGTCGGTCGGCGTCGGACCGTCGCGGCTGGTCGCCAAGACCGCGAGCGCGTCGTTCAAGCCGGCCGCCTTCGTGGCGATGAGCCGCGAGCAGGCGGTGGCGCACTTCGCCGGGCATCCGGTGCGCGTCCTCCAGGGCGTCGGGCCAAAGACGGCCGAGCGGCTCGCCGCGCTGGGGCTGCGAACCGTCGGGGCGCTGCAGGCCGCGCCGAGCGAGCTTTTGGCCGCGCGCTTCGGCGAGCGCATGGCGGGCGAGCTGCGCGCGCGGGCGCACTTTCACGACGAGAGCCCGGTCGAGCCGGTCCGCGTCGCCAAGTCGCGCTCCAGCGAGGTCACCTTCCCGGCCGACGTCTCCGACGTCGCGACGCTCGAGCAGGCGCTCGTCGGGATGGCCGGCGAGCTCGGCGAAGGGCTGCGCGCCCGCGGGCGCCGGGCGCGCACGATCGCGATCAAGGTGCGGCTCGAGGACTGGACGACGGTGACCCGCTCGCGGACGATCGGCGCCTTCACCGACTCGAGCGAGACGATCGCCGCGATCGCCCTCGAGCTGCTGGCGGCCTACGCTCCGCCCCGCCCGGTGCGCCTGCTCGGCGTGCGGGTAGCGTCGTTTGCCGACGAGCACGCGGCGCCGGCCCAGGAGAGCGGCCCGGTGCAGCTCGCGTTTCCGCTCTAGCGACCGCGGCGAGGCGGCGCACGATCGCTGTCGCGCGCCGCCCGCCGCGCGCGCTCAGGCGCTGGCCCAGATCTGCGACACGTCACCGGCGCCGAGCGCGAGCTTGGTCGCGTAGGTGAGGTCGTAATCGCGTCCGACGACGTAGGGTCCGCGGTCGATCACCGGCACCCGCACGGTGCGGCCGCCGTAGTGCAGGCTGACCATCGTGCCGCACGGCAGCGTCTTGTTCGCGACGCCGAGCGTGGTCGCGCCGAGCGCCTTGCCGCACGCCGTCATGCCGTCTCCGCCGTACCACGAGGCGACGACCTGGTGATAGACCGTCGCGACCCGGCCGACGAGCGTGGTGTGCGCGGCGGTCAGGCCTGCCGCGTGCAGGCGCAGCGTGTAGCGGCCGAGCTGCCGCGGCCAGAACCGCTCGAGGAAGTAGCCGTGGCGGTTGGTGGTCGCGTGCGCGACCGCCACCCAGCGGCCGCCGCGGCGCTCCTGGACGGCGATCGAGCGGTTCGCGATGCCCGGGTTCAGCACGCCGATGAACGCGACGTCCTGGCCGACGAGCACGTTCGGGTGCAGCAGCAGCGCACGCAGGCGCAACGGCCGCTGGCGCTGCTTGCGCTGGCCGACCCGCGGGTGCGCCCGGGAGCCCGCCGCGGTCGCGACGGTCCCTGAGATGCCGGCGCCGAGCGCGAGCGCGCCAAGCGCGGCGGCGGCGCGCCGCGCGCGCCGGTTGAACTGCGGCCTCATATGAGGTCTCCTTGGATTTCGTCCGCCTACGGGGTTAGCTGTCGGGCTCGCGGCGGCGGCGCCGGCTCAACGGGAGCCTGCGCCGTTCGTCGCTACGGCCGCAACTCGGCGGCCGATTCGCCCCAACCGCAACCGGGCACCAGATGCGCCACGGCTACCGGCAATGGGTCCCCCGATCGGCCTCGCTTTTGCGCGAGGACGACTCGGCGGCAGAACAACTGTTCGTATCCTACCGAGTCACCGGACGCCACGACGCAGCAGCCACCCGCCGCCAATGCCCGACCGCGAACCCCTGAGCCGAACCGATGCCGCCTTCCTCTCGTTCGAGGATCGCCGCGGCCTGCACATGCACGCCGGCTGCGTGCTGGTCTTCGATGGCCTCGCCCCCGACCTGGGGCAGCTGGCCGAGCGGATCGGCTCGCAGCTCGATCGCGTGCCGCGCTACAGGGCCAACGCGGTCGCGAGCGGGCCGCGCCGCGCGGTCTGGGTCGACGCTCCCCGCCTGGCGCTCGAACGCCACCTCCGCCACACCGCGCTGCCGGGCGACGCGGATCAGGCGGAGCTCGCGCAGCTGGCCGCGCGGGTGTTCTCGACGCGGATCGAGCGCGGCAAGCCGCTGTGGGAGCTGTGGCTCGTCGAGCGGCTCGCCGGCGAGCGCTTCGCGCTGATCAGCAAGGTCCACCACGCGCTGGTCGACGGTGAGGCCAACCGCGATCTGCTCTCGCTGCTGTTCGACGGCGAGGCCGGCGCGCCGGGCGCCGAGTCCCCCCGGGGCGCCCGCGGCGCCCGGCCCAGGCCGAGCCGTGGACGGCAGCTCGGCGCGGGGCTGGCGGACCGCGCGCGCGCGCCGCGCGAGGCGCTCGAGACCGTGCTCACGCTGGCCTCGCGCTCGCGCGAGGAGCTCGAGTGGCTCGACCTGGACCCGCTGGGCCGGATCGGCGCGCCGCCGCGCTCGCGGCTGAACACGGCGGTCGGGCCCGATCGCCGCTACGCCTGGGTCGAGGTCGGCCTCGGGCGCCTGCGCAAGGCCAAGCAGCGCCTCGGCGGGACGATCAACGACGCACTGCTGACGGCCGTCGCCGGCGCCCTCGGCCGCTACCTGCGCGCCCACGGCGAGGACACCGACGGATTGGTCCTGCGCGCGCTGGTGCCGCTCGCCGACGCGCGCTCCGGCCGGCTGATCGCGACCTACGTGCCGCTACCGGTCGGGATCGAGGATCCCCGGCGCCGCCACGCCGAGATCAGCCGCGCGCTCGACGGGCTGCGCAGCTCGGGCTGGGCGGTCGCCGTCGAGGTCCTGCTCGAGCGCGACGGCTTCGCGCCGCCGACCATGATCAGCCAGGCCGCGCGCCTGCAGGCCCGCCAGCGCGCATTCAACGTGGCGGTGACCAACATTCCCGGCCCGCGCGACGCGCGCCGGCTACTCGGTCGCCAGCTGCGCGCGATCTACCCGGCGCTCCCGCTCGCGCGCAACCAGGCGCTCTCGGTGGCGGTGGTCAGCTACGCCGGCAGGCTGTGCTTCGGGCTGCTCGGCGACTGCGACGCGCTCGCCGACCTCGATCTGCTGGCCGGCGCGCTCGAGCAGTCGCTGGCCGAGCTCGCGAAGGGGTCGGGCGCCAAACGAGCGCGCGAGCAGCAGCGCTGAGCCGCACGCGCGCCGCGGCCGGGCGAGCGCCGCGATGGTCGATAATCGTTGGGTGGCCACGCTGCGCCTGGCGCTCTGCCAGCTGAACCCGACGGTCGGCGATATCGCCGCCAACGAGGCCGCGATCGCCGCGGCGCTCGACGGCGCCCGCGAGCAGGGCGCGGGGCTCGCGATCTTCGGCGAGCTCGCGGTGACCGGCTACCCGCCCGAGGACCTGCTCTACAAGGAGCATTTCCTGCGCGACGCGCGCGCGGCGATCGACCGCCTGGCGGCGCAGACACGGGGCCTGGTCGCCGTCGTCGGCTTCCCCGAGCGAGCCGCCGATGTCCACAACGCCGCGGCCGTGCTCGCCGACGGACGCCTGGCCGGCATCTACCGCAAGATCCTGCTGCCCAACTACGGCGTGTTCGACGAGCAGCGCTACTTCCAGGCGGGAACGGCCGGGGGTCTGATCGCCTTCGGCGAGCATCGGGTCGGGATCACGATCTGCGAGGACATCTGGCTGCCGGGCCCGCCCTGCTCGGACGTCGCGCTGGCCGGGGCGACGCTGATCGTCAACCTGTCGGCCTCCCCCTACCACGCCGGCAAGGGGCTCGAGCGCGAGCTGATGGTGATCCAGCGCGCGCGCGAGCATGCCGCGGCGTTCGCGTTCTGCGCGCTGGTCGGCGGCCAGGACGAGCTGGTCTTCGATGGGCACTCGTTCGTCGTCGATCACACCGGCGCGCTGCTCGCACGGGCTGCGCAGTTCGAGCAGGAGCTCTTGATCTGCGACGTCGAGCTCGACGCGCCCGACGCCGAGCGCCGGCGCAGCTCGGGCCACCGGGCGCTGATCCGCGGCGCCGCCCCGACGGTCGAGCTGCTCGCCTCGTTCGCGCAGCCGCCGGCGCCGGCGCAGCCGGCGGCGCCGCGCCTGGCCCCGCTGCTCCAGCCCGCCGCGGCCGAGATCTACGCGGCGCTGAGCCTCGGCCTCGCCGACTACGTCGCCAAGAACGGCTTCGCCCACGTCGTCCTCGGCCTCTCGGGCGGGATCGACTCGGCACTGGTCGCGACGATCGCGGTCGACGCGCTGGGCGCCGGGAAGGTCAGCGTCGTCGTGATGCCCTCGCCGTTCTCCTCGGCCGAGACCCAGGGCGACGCCCGCACGCTGGCCGCGACGCTCGGCGTCACCGCGATCGAGCTGCCGATCGGCGAGGTCATGGCTGCCTACGACGCGCTGCTCGCCGGGCAGTTCGCCGGCCTCGGCGCCGACCTGACGGAGGAGAACCTGCAGGCGCGGATCCGCGGCAACCTGATGATGGCGCTCTCGAACAAGTTCGGCTGGCTGGTCCTGACGACCGGCAACAAGTCCGAGATGTCGGTCGGCTACTCGACGCTGTACGGCGATTCCGCCGGCGGTTTCGCGGTGATCAAGGACATCGAGAAGACGCTCGTCTACCGCCTGGCGCGCTGGCGCAACGAAAACGGCGCGCCGATCCCGGCCTCGATCATCGAACGCGCGCCCTCCGCCGAGCTGCGCCCCGGCCAGCGCGACGAGGACTCGCTGCCGCCCTACGACATACTCGACGCGATCCTGCGCGGCTACGTCGAGGAGGACCGCGGGCGCGAGCAGCTGATCGCGAGCGGCCTGCCGGCGCAGGCGGTCGACCAGGTGATCGCGCTCGTCGACCGCGCCGAGTACAAGCGCCGCCAGGCGCCCCCGGGGATCAAGATCACGGAGCGGGCGTTCGGCCGCGACCGGCGGATGCCGATCACCAACCGCTACCGCGGCTGAGCGCGCGCTACGCGCGCACGGCATCGCCGCGCTGACGGACCGCCACGGTGACCCGCGAGGTCGCGCACAGCCGCCCGGCGTCGTCGCTGATGTCGACGTCCCAGACCCACGTCGTCCGCCCGCGGTGACGGCGCGTCGCGAGCCCGTGGATCGTGCCCTCGCTGATCGGCCGCAGGAAGCTCGTGTTGTTCGAGAGGCCCATCGCCAATTGGCCCTGGGGCACGACGACCAGCGCGGTCGCCCACGAGGCCAGCGACTCGGCGATCGAGGCGTAGACCCCGCCGTGCACGAGCCCCCACGGCTGGAGCAGCTCGCGGCGCACGTCGACCTCGCCGCGCGCGCTGTGCTCGTCGATCTCGAGCCTCCGCATCCCGTAGAGCGCGTCGAAGGTCTGCTCGGGCGGGACGACGATTCCTGGGAGCACCACGGCGTCCGCCACGATAGCGATCAGCCCGCCGGGATCAGCTTGCCGGGGTTCATCACCCCGACCGGGTCCAGGTGGCTCTTGAGCGCGCGCAGCGAGGAGACGCCGAGCTCGCCGAGCTCGGCGGCGACCCACTCGGCGTGGTCGCGGCCGATGCCGTGGTGGTGGGAGATCGTTGCGCCGGCGTGGACGATCGCCGCGCTGGCGGCGTCCTTGGCGGCCCGCCACTGCGACTCCTCCTGGCCGTCCAGCGCGCGCGCCAGGACGGTGAAGGTGAGCGAGGCGCCGGTGTCGTAGACGTGGGAGATCTGGCTGCCGACCAGCGGCGGGGTGCCGCGGGCGCCGAGCGCCTCGACCAGCGCCGCGGTCACCGACGCGCGCAGCGGCTCGAGGCCGCTCCACGTGCTCGCGGTCTCGAACTGGTCGACCAGGACGCCGCGCCCGAGCAGCTCGTCGCGGACGTAGGGCGCGGCGAAGCGCGACGCCGCCCAGGCGCGCCCGGAGGCCTCGCCGATCGGCGTGCCGCCGCCGCGGCGAAGCAGCGTCATCGTGTGCAGCCGGCGGCGGTCGACGGAGTCGCGCTGGCCCTCCCAGCCGACGATCACCAGCACCCCGGCGCGGCTGCGCAGCCCGTGGCGCCCGAGCGGCGCGCGGCGCCCGTTGGCCTCGCCGCCGGCGAGCACGAGGTTCGTCTGCAGCTCGTCCGAGAGCCGCACCACGTCGGGCGTCGCGCGGTCCTGGACGGCGACGCGCAGGGCCTCTGAGGCGGCCTCGAAGGTGTCGAAGACGACGCCCTCGTAGCAGTGGCGGGCGGGCCGCGTGCGGACCCGCAGCAGCAGCCCGGTGATCACCCCCAGCACGCCCTCGGAGCCGACGATCAGCTCGCGCAGCGACGGGCCCGCCGCGCTGGCCGGGAGCGCCGCGGGCGCGAGCTCGCCGACCGGCGTCGCGATCCGCACGCCCTGGATCGCCTGGTCGATCCGGCCGTAGCCGCTCGAAGCCTGGCCGACCGACCGCGTCGCGGCGCAGCCGCCGATCGAGACGAACTCGAAGCTGTCGGGGTAGTGGCCGAGCGTCAGGTCGTGCTCGGCCAGCGCGGCCTCGAGCGCCGGTCCGCGCATCCCCGCGGCCACGCTGACGGTCAGCGAGCCCGCGTCGACGGCGAGCACGCCGCCCAGGCGGCTGAGGTCGAGCGAGACCACCGCGTGCTGGGCGCCGGCGAGCGCCGCGAGCCCGCCGACGATGCTCGTTCCGCCGCCGAACGGGACGACCGCCACGCGCTCGGCCGAGCACACCGCCAGGACCGCCAGGACCTCCTCGTGACTGGCCGGGAAGACGACCGCGTCGGGCGCGCCGTGCGGCGCGCCGGCGCGCATCCGGACCAGCTCGACGTAGCTCTTGCCGCCGCTGTGGACGATCCGCGACGCCGGGTCGCTGCGCACCCACGCCGGACCGCCGACGGCGTCCTCCAGGCGCTGTCGCGAACGCGGCTCCAGCGTCACCTCGCGCAGCGCCACGTCGCCGAAGGCCACCGGACCGCGCAGCTGCCCGTCGAGTGAGAGGGCGCGGTCGAGCAGCGCCGCCAGCTCACGCGTCAGCAGCACGCGGCGGTCCTCGCGGCCCCAGCCCCACCACCGCATCCCCGGTGGCCCGCTCCCCGGGTAGGCGCTAATTGGCGATCTTGCGGAGGTCACGGACAAGCAACAGATGCTTGAGGTGCGTCGCCACCGCCGCGAGGTTCTCGAGCGCTTCGACGGCCTCCTTGCGCCGCTCGGGGTTGCGCGAGCGCAGCGCGGGGGCCAGGATCTGCTGCAGCAGGTTGGCCTCGCGGTCGGCCGAGGAACGGAACACGCGCAGGTTGCGCCCGCCGACGCCGTAGCGGGCCAGCTCGGTCACGGCGCGGACGATCTCGCGCTCGGTGTCGTCGTAATAGCGACGCCCGTTGCGCAGCTCGCCCTTGATCACGCCGTACTCCTCGAGCTCAGCGACCAGCTTCGGCTCGGCCTTGGTCTCCTCGAGCACGTCCTCGAGCGTGAAGTAGGAGTTCGTCTCGATCACGCTGACGTTCGGGCGCCAGCGGCGGCGCGACTCGCCGGCGGCGGTCGAGGCCTCCGCGGTGTCCGGCGAGTGGGTCGCGAGCTCCTGGCGGATCACCCGCAGCGGCAGGAACTCGTCGCGCTGCAGGCGCAGGATCGTCCGCAGCCGCGACACGTCGTTGGCCGTGTACAGGCGGTAGCCGCCCGGCGTGCGCCGCGGCGTCAGCAGCCGCTGGTCCTCGAGATAGCGGATCTTGGAGATCGAGATGTCGGGGAATTCGGCCGACAGCGCCTTGCAGACGGCGCCGATCGTGCTCGCCTTGGCCGCCGGGCGCTTCTTGGGCTCCGGTCCCTCGATCGTGGGAACCGTGTTCATCGCGCCCGGAACGTGAGCTTGTATTTGCCGACCTGGAGCTCGTCGCCGTCGGCCAGGCGCTGGGAGTCGATCCGCTCGCGGTTGACGTAGGTGCCGTTGAGCGAGCCGCAGTCGTCGATGTACCAGTCGCTGCCGCGGTGGACGAGCAGCGCGTGGTCGCGCGAAACGGTGACGTCGTCGAGGAACACCGCCGAGTCCGGGCGGCGGCCGATCGTCATCCGCTCACCGTCGACCGCGAAGCTCTCCCCCGCGCGCCCGCCGCCGGCGCGGATGACCAGCGCGGCCCCGTGCGCGGCGCCGTCGGCGAGGTTGACGGGGATGAAATCGCCGGTCTCGCCGACACGGTAGGTGGCCGTCGTCGGCTCACCGGTGCCCTCGACGTCGAGCAGCGCACCGCACTTCTGGCAGTAGTTGGCGCCCTCGGGGTTGACGAAGCCGCACTCGGAGCAGTGCAGAGCCACAGCGTTCCCGCCGCTACTCCGCGTCTGCGTCCGGTGGCGGTGTCGCGCGGCCGGCCAGGATCTCGGTCAGCTTCTCGACGTCCGAGCCGCTGAAGATGTCCTCCCCGCCGGCGTGGCGACCGCGCAGCCGGTTGACCAGCTCGGCGCGCAGGATGTCGATCTTGCCGTGCAGCAGCCGCCGCCGGTAGGAGACCTCCTGCTCCTCCTGGCTGAGCTGCTGGATCAGTTCTTTGAGCTCCTGGTCGGTGAGCGTGCCAAGATCGGGGAAGGTATCGTCCATTGGTGTCTTTCCGTGCGGGGCCGGGGATTGTGGCGAGTATAGCGACGTCAGACCGAGGGTCAAGCTGAGCTTGAGACTCTGAGCTGGCGAAACCCGTCGCGCATGTACAGCCCGGTGGCGACGAGCGCCAGCGCGACCCCGCCGACGAGGAAGCCCTCGCCGCTCGCGCGCGCGCCGAGCAGCGCCAGCCAGATCCCGAACAGCGTCGGCCCCAGCGCGATCCGCCCCGGCCAGTTGATCCGCAGCGTGAGCCCGCGCCGGACCCACGCCTGACCGACTGCCAGCATCAGCGCCTCGCGCGCCACGAGGACCGCGAGCAGCCAGCGCGGCAGCAGCTCGTAGGACCAGCAGATCGCCACCCCGGTGAGCACCAGCAGGCGGTCGAGCAGCGGGTCGAGCAGCGACCCCAGGCGGCTGTACTGGCCGGTGATCCGCGCCGTGATGCCGTCGGCGTAGTCGCCGGCGCCGGCGAGGAAGAAGCAGATCGCAGCGGCCGTGTCGGTGCCGTGCGGCGAGCGGTAGTCGACGATCAGGATCACCGGGATCAGCGCCGCGCGCACGTAGCCGATCGCGTTGGGGACCGTCCATGGCCGCCACGGCGCCCCGGCGGCGGTCTGGGGCGGCGGCGGACCGGAGCGGTCGAGTCCGAGCAGCCGTCGCGTGCTCAGGCCAGGTCGCGGCACAGCTCCTCGACCCGCGCGAGGACGTCGGCGGGAGCCACCCCGGCCAGCGACTCGCGACCACGGCGGAGCTGAACCTCGATCTCGCCCGACTCGAGCGCCTTGCGACCGACGGTCAGCCGCAGCGGCGCGCCCAGCAACTCCGCGTCGGCGAACTTCTCGCCCGCCCCCGCCTCGCGATCGTCGTAGAGGACGTCGACGCCGCCGTCGCGCAGCGCCGCATAGACCGTGTCGGCGAGCGCGCGCTCGGGGCTCTCGAGCTTGCCGAGCGCCACCAGGTGCACCGCGAACGGGGCCATCGCCGCCGGCCAGGAGATCCCGTGCTCGTCGGCGAACTGCTCGACCGCCGCGGCGGCGATCCGCGCCATGCCGATCCCGTAGCAGCCCATCCAGACCAGCTGCTCGGCGCCCTGCTCGTCGAGATAGCTCGCGCCGGTCACCTCCGAGTAGCGCGTGCCAAGCTGGAAGATGTTGGCCACCTCGATCGCCGGCTCGATCGTGATCGGCTGGCCGGCGACCAGATCGCCGGGCTCGACGGCCCGCACGTCGACGCGCTCGTGGGCGAAGTCGCGGCCCGGCTGCACGCCCGCCAGGTGGGTGTCGGCGCGGTTGGCGCCGACCACATAGCAGCCGTCGGCGACGCCCTCGTCGAGCAGCACCGGGAGCTCCGCGCCGACCGGCCCGATGAAGCCGGGCGGGCCGATCCGCTCGGCGATCTCCGCCGCCGTGGCGGCCCGCCACGGCGCGCGCAGCGCGGCGCCGAGCTTGAGCTCGTTGACGCGGTGGTCGCCGCGCAGCATCACCATCACCAGCCCGCGCCCCTCGACCTCGACCGGGAACGCCTTGAGCAGCGCGCCCGCCGGCAGACCGAGCTGGCCGGCGACGCCGGCGATCGTCGTCGCGCCCGGCGTGTGGACCTCGGCCGGGGCATCGAGCGGCGCGGGCAGCTCGACCGGCTGCGCCTGCGCGCTGGCGACCTCGACGTTCGCCGCGTAGCCGGGGGCCAGCGCGACCTCGTTCTCACCCGCCGCGCAGGGCGCCATGTATTCGTGGGCGCCGGTCCCGCCCATCATGCCGACGTCGCCGGCGACGCGGTACCAGCGCAGCCCGGTGCGTTCGAAGATCCGGTCGTAGGCCTCGATGTGGCGTTCGTAGGAGCGCTGCATGCCCTCCGGGTCGCGGTCGAAGCTGTAGGAGTCCTTCATGATGAACTCGCGCGTGCGCAGCACGCCGGCCCGCGGGCGCGGCTCGTCGCGCCCCTTGACCTGGATGTGGTAGAGGATCAGCGGGAGGTCCCGGTAGGAGCGCACGACCTGCGCGACGTGCGTCGTCACGACCTCCTCGCTGGTCATCGCCAGCACCAGCTCGGCGCCGCGGCGGTCCTCGAGCTTGAACAGCTCCTCGATCGGGTAGCGCCCGCTGCGCTTCCACAGCTCGGCCGGCTGGATCACCGGCATCAGCATCTCCTGGCCGCCGATCGCGTCGAGCTCCTCGCGGACGATCGCGCTGATCCGCTGGTGGATCCTCCAGCCGGCCGGCAGCCAGGTCCACAGCCCCGAGCCGACCTGGCGGATCAGGCCGGCGCGCACCATCAGCCGGTGCGAGAGCGCCTCGGCGTCGGCCGGCGCCTGCTTCTCGGTCGGCAGGAAGTAGCTCGACAGACGGGTCACCCCACAAGCCTATGAGTTAGCAGCCGCAAGCGCCGTCGCAGCCGATTACCAGGGGCGACGGCGTTGGCTGGGGCCAGGCTGCGGTATCGGGCGCCCGTGGCGCCCGATACCGCGGGATCTCAGGCGCCGAGACCGGAATAGTAGTCGCCGAGTCCGCTGCGATAGGTCTCGTCGTCCTGGCGGCCCTCCTCGTACTCGGGCGCGTTCTTGATCTCGTCCTTCGTGCGATTCACATAGACGATCTTGTTTTCGTGATCGATGCGCTCGATCACCCCGGCGGGCAGCATCACCGTCTTGCCGAAGATCCACGGCCCCGTCGAGACCAGCAGGTAGCTCTTTCCGGTCTCGATGTCGTGTTTGTCAACCTTCCCAATATCTCCGTCGATTGCGTGGATCGAGTAGCCGCCGATATCTCCTGGATCCAGGAGATCCTCGCGATAGCTCCACATGACGATTGTTGATCCAGCCATTTGGTACCTCCGATGCGACTAGCGTTCTCGACCGGGAAACGGTCCCCGGTCGCTGATCGCGCCTTCTCACGGCACCGACAAGCCGCGCCAGGGAAGGCGGCGCGCCGCCTCGGCGTCATGCCTTGCATCGCGGACGGCAACCCGCGGACGCGGCGTAAACCGGCTCTTCCCGGGCTCGGCCCCGGTCAAACCGCCGTCTGCGTGCACGGATTTCGCCTCGCGCCCCACCGTCCTGCTCAGGCGGATGCAGGCCTCCAACGCCGCGGCAGTAGTGTTGCGCGTAGTCGTCGACTTGGCCCCATTGCGTTGGGTCGCCGGATACGACCCGCACAGAAATAGCAAGGCTGCGCTCACGTCCCGATCCGCAAGGAGAACCATGGCCTACACGCTCCCCGACCTTCCCTACGCCTTCGACGCGCTCGAGCCGCACATCGACGCGCGGACGATGGAGATCCACCACGACAAGCACCACGCGGCCTACGTCAACAACGTCAACGCGGCGCTCGAGGGCTCAGACCTCGCCGACCTTCCGATCGAGGAGCTGCTCACCTCGCTTGACCGCGTCGCAGACGACAAGCGCAACGCGGTTCGCAACAACGGCGGCGGCCACTACAACCACTCGCTGTTCTGGACCAGCCTGAGCGGCTCGGGCGGCGGCGAGCCCGGCGGCGCGCTGGGCTCGGCGATCGACGCGGCGTTCGGCTCGTTCGCCGACTTCCAGGGCAAGCTGAAGGCCGCCGGCGTCGGCCAGTTCGGCTCCGGCTGGGCCTGGCTGGTGCACGACGGATCGGGCCTCGCGGTGCTCGGGACGCCAAACCAGGACAACCCGATCTCGGCCGGCAAGACGCCGCTGCTCGGCGTCGACGTCTGGGAGCACGCCTACTACCTGCTCTACCAGAACCGCCGCCCGGACTACATCGACGCGTGGTGGAACGTCGTCGACTGGGACACCGTCGCGGAGCGCTTCGCCGCGGTCTCCTGAGCACCGGGATTCCGCCGTGCGGGTCGGCGCATGCGCCGACCCGTGGGCGGGTGCATGCACCCGCCCAAACAGCCGAATGGTTCAGGTGCGGCTGAAACGCCGGCCGGCGACCGGCGACTCGGCCTCGTCGAGCGCCGCGGCCTTCTCGAGCGCCGCGATCCGCTCGGGCGTCATCGCGTCGGGGTCCTCGTTCTCGGCCAGCCAGACCCGCGCCTCCTCGGCGGTGCGCTCGTCGCGCACGACGCGCTTTCCCGCGGCGTAGTAGCGGTCGATCTCGGCGAACAGCTCATCGACCAGGCGATCGGTCGGCACCTTCTTCAGCGGCTCGCCCTTGGAGTAGATCATGCCCATGTCCTTGGCGCCGGTGATCCCGAAGTCGGCGTGGCGGGCCTCGCCGATGCCGTTGACCGCGCAGCCCAGCACCGAGACCTCGATCGGGTCGTCGTAGGCCTCCAGGCGCCGCTCGACCTCGGCGACCACGGTGTCCATGTCGAACTGCAGCCGCCCGCAGGTGGGACAGGCGATCAGCACCGGCCCGCGCTCGCGCAGCTTGAGCGCCTTGAGGATCTCCCAGGCCACCTTGACCTCCTCCTCGGCGTGGAAGGTCGACAGTGAGATCCGGATCGTGTCGCCGATCCCGTCGGCCAGCAGCGTGCCGAGGCCGACCGCCGACTTCAGCGACCCCGACCACTTGGTGCCGGCCTCGGTGACCCCGAGGTGCAGCGGGTAGTCGATCCGCCCCGCGAGCTCGCGGTTGGAGGCGATCGTGTTGGGCACCGAGGTCGACTTCATCGAGATCTTGAAGTTGGTGAAGTCGAGGCTTTCCATCAGCTCGACGGTCTCCTCGGCGGCGCGCACCAGCGCCTCGACGGGATTCGTGTACTCGAGCTCGAGCAGGTGCCTGGGCAGCGAACCCGAGTTGACGCCGACGCGCAGCGGCGTGCCGGTCTGCTTCGCGCGCGCCACGACCATCGCGACCTGCTCGGGCGTGCCGATGTTCCCGGGGTTCAGCCGCACGCAGTGGGCACCGGCATCCATCGCCTTCAGCGCGAGGGTGTAGTTGAAGTGGATGTCGGCGATCACCGGGATCGGCGACTGCTCGACGATCGCCTTCAGCGCCACGACGTCCTGCTCGCGCGGGACCGCGACGCGGACGATGTCGGCGCCGGCCGCGGCGACGGTGTGGATCTGCTCCATCGTCGCCGCGAGATTCGCGGTCTCGGTCTTGGTCATCGTCTGCACGGCGACCGGTGCACCGCCACCGATCAGCACCCCGCCGACGTTGATCTGGCGTTTTGAGGCCATGGCTGCAGTCTACGCACCCCCTCGACTACGCTGCCTGTTTGGCTGCTCCCGACGTGTACCCGACGGCGCGCGGGGTGCTGCCGCGCCTGGCCGAGCCGTTCGCCCAGCGCGCCCGCGCACGGCGCCATGCCCGATTCCTGGAGCTGGTCGCGCCGACGCCGGAAATGGCGATCGTCGACATCGGCTGCGGCGCGATCGGGCTGCGCGGGCTGGCGCCGGAGCTCTCGGTCACGGGTGTCGATCGCGTGCCACGACCCGGCTATCCGGGCCCGTTCGTCCAGGCCGACGCCAGCGAGCGGCTGCCCTTCGCCGACGGCGAGTTCGATCTGGCGTACTGCAACAGCGTGATCGAACACGTCGCGGCGGCGCGCCGGCCGGCCTTCGCGGCCGAGCTGCGCCGCGTCGCCCGCGGCTGGTACGTCCAGACGCCGGCCCGCTCGTTTCCGATCGAGCCGCACTCGCTGCTCCCGGGAGCGCAGTGGCTGCCCGTCGCGCTGCGGCGGATCTACTGGCGGCTCGGCGCCACGGGCGCCTGGGAGGAGGTCGCGCTGCTTGGCCGTGGCGAGCTCGAGGCGCTGTTCGGCGCGGCCGAGCCGGAGCGGTTCGGACCGCTGGCGAAGAGCTGGGTCAGCGTGCGGCTGCCATAGGCCGTAGGCGTTTTGAAAGTGAACACCCGCCTGCGGGTCGCGGGGATTAGGGGTTGATTATCGGGGGTTTGCGTCGCGACGATCGCGAGGCCGGGAGTGGCGGAAAGGGGTCACGCTGCGCGTTGTCGGTCGCTTTCACACGCGGATGCGACAGCGGACCCCTCTGATCCTCTGCGCCTCCTTCGTCCCGCGTAGCCGCCTGCTGCGACGCCGTGGCGGGTCGACTACATGGCGCCGTGTTCCAGCGCGCGCTTGAGCCGTCGATGGAAGCGACGGAACGCCAGCGCGGTCATCTGCTCCATGGCGCGATTGGCGATGCGCGCGCGGCCGGGCAGGTGGGCGAGTGGCGTGAGCGTCAGGCGCGTTCCGCCAGCCGGCGTCGGCGCGAACTCCCAGCGCCCGTCGACTGGCGGCCCCTCGACGACGCGAATGTGAAATAGCCGGCCGGGATCGTGCTCGACCACCTCGGTCAGCTCGACCCGCCGCCGGCCCATGATCTTATGGACCTCGCGGAAGCGCGTTCCGGCCCGCACCGGCCCCTCCGTGAGCTGCTGCACCTCCTCGGCGTCCTGCCAAGTGCACAGCTTGGTGGGATCGGTGATGAAGGCGAAGACCTCGTCGGGCGGCCGCGCGATCTCAACCGTGGTGCTCGCCATGGCTGGACTCTACGGCGACCCCGCAGTGCACGCAAGGACCGCCCAGACCGCTCCACTCTGGCCCGGAGCAAGCGCCCGCAGGCGGTCGGAGACGACTCCAATGCGCGACGCGCGGCAACGGGTTGGCGGCTCACGCTACGCTCGCACTGTGGGAGCTAAGCCGGACGTCCAACTGGTCGCCAACGGAGACATTCTCGTGCCGGTAGCGGACGACGGTGTCACCTGGCGGATGTCGCGCGTGACGACTGATGACCCCGAGTACGCCGAGTGGCTGCGCTTCGTCCAGGACCGCGACCGCGACCCGGGGCTGCTCGCGCGAGGCGTGAGCTTCTGGGCTTCGGCCCTGCTCGTCCTCGTCGGCATCTGGGCGTTCTTCATCGTGGCCGTGCTGGTCGCCCGCGCCCTCTAACGCGCCGACCTCGCTGTCGCAACGCGCGGTGGCTGTTGCATAAACCACGGCATGCGGGTCTGGTGGGAGATAGGCGCGCGAATCTGGCCCATGGACGCCTGTCGTCCCATTTCGCCTGACCTGTGGGGGCGTTTGTGTCGCGCCGTCCCACCGCCTTCGAGTTATGCAACAGCCAGCGCGCAGGGCGAGAGCGTGGTGTAGAACCCGCATGCGTGGTTCGGCTGTCGGAGGCTGAGTCGGGTGCACGGCAAGCCCCACGGGTGGCAACAAGAACATGGACGATGACCGTGAGGGGCTGGTGACAATCGAGGAGAGGCTCTGGCGCGGTTATGCGTTGCCTATCCGCGGCGCGGATCCGGGCGCCGACGCGGCCCTGACGATCACCAGATCGCCGAGTTGGAGCGTTGCGTAGACCCGCTGCGGGGTCGGAACTGGCAGCTCGACGCATGCGTTGGACTGTGGACGGCCGACCATCGTCGTCGAGGCGAAGCGCATGCAGATCGGGAAGACCCCGGGCTGCGTCGTTGCGCCGGGCACGCCCGGGCTGGTGGGCGTGTCGAGCACGACCGCGCTCCCCTGGTGCACCTGCAGCCTCGCTGGTGCCGTCGCGCTGACGGTCACCCATGTGTACGGACGTCGGTCGCGGTGCCCGAGCGTCTCAGCCCCGATGAGTTCAGTCCAGAGCTGGCGCGTGAGCCTCGTCGTGAGCGGCAGGCGGTGATCGGCCTCGAACACCTCGAGCGCTCCAGTCGTGGTCGCGTCCAGGACTCCCTGCCGCAGCGGCGGCGCATCGCGAACGTTGGTGAGCAGGACCCCGTTGCGCGGCGGCTCGAACGCGCGCTGCGCGGCCCACGCCCGCGTCACCGGGCCGAGGCTCGACGCGCCGACGAAGCCGCGCAGCGTGTACGGCAGGTAGCCGAGGCGCGCGAGCGTTTCCTGTACCGCGGTGACCCCTGGGCAGGCGACGTTGAAGCTGACGAGCCGCGTGTGGCCGAGCGTGCGATGGCGCAGCGCGAACGTCCCGGCCGGGATCGTGAGCGTGTAGGTCGTGCACGGTTCGAGCGTCGAGGCCGGGCGGAAGACCTCGTAGGCCCCGATGTCCTGCCAGGTCCCGGCGGCCGTGGGCCGCAGCGTCGGCCCCGGAGCGTCGGGTGCCGGATCGCCAGTCAGGCGTATCGCGACCCCGGCCGTGCCGTTGGCCACGCCCACAAACGGTAGATCGGTGAGGCGGGTGCGTGAGCCCTGGCGAGCGGGCTCCGCCGCGTGCGTCCGGACGCGCGGCGTCGGGGCAGGGCGCTGCGCCTGTGTCGCCGCCACGTTGGGCGTCGTTGCGTGCGATGATCCGGCCGGCGCAGCCGCCGACGGGCGCAGAGGAACAACGCGGCTGATCGCGATCGCAGCCGCCAGCGCCACCATCAGCGCGACGCCGACGGCGATGGCGATGTCGACGCGATGCTCCCTGCCGCGCCATGTGAACCGCATCACATGACCTGTCTGTGTCGGAAAGTTGGCACGGTGGGCGCGCAATCCTAGAGCCGGCGCAGCCGATCCCCTGACACAAACGTTGCGACGTCTGCGAGCGTGACGGACCGCTGCACGGCCATAAGGTCGCCGAACAGGTCCAGGTCGCCGCCACAACGGCCACGCCCGCGCAGCTCGCCCACATGGTCGAGGGCAGTTCCCTGACGCTTCTCCTTCCGCGGCGAGCGGCAGCGGCGGTCGCGACCATCCAATGCGCCCTTACACGCGGATTGCCGCTCGGCACAGGCTCGCCACGCGCCCCCTGGTGCGGTAGCATCGCGCGGGCTTACTGTCGGCGGTCACGACTAGGGGAGCTTCAGATGCGCAGATGGGGTCTTTTCGTTGTATGTGTCCTGGCCGTTGCTGGTGCTGTCGCCACCGCTGCCGCTGCGAGTGCGAACCACGTCATCACAGCGGCTGAGAAGGACACCGTCAAGATCAACCACTACTACGGTCTTGGGTTCCACTTCTCGCCGGGGACGCTGCACGTCAAGTCCGGCTCCACGATCACGTTTGAGGTCCCCAACAGCCAGGGCGAGACGCACACCCTGACGATCGCCCCCAAGTCTGAGCTGCCGCGCACGGTCGCGCAGATCAGCAACTGCACAATCTGCAAACAGCTCGCCGTCGGCCACCTCAAGAACCCAGGTGCCGCGGCGAACGGCGGCACCCCGGTCATCGCGCACTGGATCTTGCACGCTGGCAAGCCGAGCGACGGGTCCGCGGGGCTCAGCGAGACGGGCGACAGCATCGCGGTGCAGTCCGGTGGCGCGCACAACTCGATCACCATCAAGGTGACCGCGAAGCCCGGAACCACGCTCCACTTCTTCTGCGCCGTACACCCGTGGATGCAAGGAAAGATCGTCGTCAGCTAGCACGGTGCTGCTGTCGCTCCGCGCGGTGGCTGTTGCGTAATTGGTGGTGTCCGGCGGGTTTAAGACGATGCCGGGATGCCCCAGAACTTCATTGCGTTTGATCGTGATCAGGAGTTGTTGTTGCCGCCGGATTTGAGGGATTGGCTGCCGGAGAGCCATCTCGCGTGGTTCGTGTTGGCGGCGGTCGCCGCGGAGATCAACACCGGCTCCTCGGACTTCGGGCACCTCGGGCCAATGGTCGAAGCCGCCCAGCGCGAGCTCGAGGCGGCCGGCATCACCGAGCAACCCGGAGCGGTCGTCGCCGACGCCGGCTACTGGCACCAGCAACAGATGGAACACATCGCTAGCCAGGGCATCCCAGTGTTGGTCCCAGCCGACGCCGACAAACGCAAAGGGACCCGGCCCGGCTGGGACGGCGGCCCCTACGCGTTCATGCGCGCCGTCCTTGAGACCGAGCTCGGCAAGACGCTCTATCGACGACGACAAGAAACCGTCGAGCCGGTGTTCGCGAACACGAAGTTCAACCGCGGCTTCGATCGCTTCCAACGCCGCGGCAGAGCCGCCTGCCACTCAGAATGGCGGCTCATCAACGCCACCCAAAACCTCCTCAAACTCAACACCGCCTCCAAGCCGCCTGAGAGGCGTCACCCGCCGCTCAGCGCCTCAACTCCTCGCCAACCCGACACACCACGGCCCGGCCGGCCAGGCGAACCAGCTGCAATTACGCAACAGCCACCGCGAAAGGCGGCACTGAGGTCTTGGGCGCCGCGCGGGATCCGCAGCGGCTCGAAGCTGATCGAAAGGCGGGACATCGCCCAAACGCCGCAACCTTCAGACGCGCTCTCCAGCGCGCCGTGATCACATCGCGGGAGGCTCGCCGCCGGTGTGCGCGAAGGTCTTGTTGACGATCACCCATCTGCCGTCGATCTGCGCCAACGTAAAGAAGTCCGTGAAGGACACCGTGCCCCAGCAGCCATCCTCCTCAACCACGGCCAACGCCGCGTCGCCGGCCTGCTGGATCGATACGACTCGCGCCTGATAGCTGCCGTCCACGTCGACCGAGTGCCCGTCCACCATCGTGATCAGTTCCCCGATCGGTTCGTCGTAGCGCGTCCCGCCGAGGCTGCCGAACATCCACGCCTGAGCGTGGAACGCCTCGCGCAGCTTTGCCCCATCGCCGTTGCGCATTCCTTCGACATAGAGATCCACCGTCTGGGTGATCTCCGCCTGCTCCGAACCGGTCACCGCCATTGGCCCCCACTCCCTCTCAGTAGATGCGATCGAGCCGATCATAGAGAGGGTCTTGCCGTAGTGCCAGCATGCGCGACCGCGTTAGCAGCAAGGGATTCGCAGCGGCTCGAAAGCTGATCGAAAGTCTGGACATGGCCCAGCCCGCATTGTCCCTTTGCGCGAGAGGCGGCAGCGGGGCGCAGCGCGCTACATGACGGCTGTGGCGCGGCTATTCGGGCGGTGGGCGGAGCGCGCTGACGATCCGCTCGGCATACCACTGCGGCCAGGGCAGCGTTGGCATCGTTTGCGTGTACTCCTTGTCGAGCACGACCAGCAGCCACACCAGCTCGCTGCGAACGGGTGTTGAACCGAGGATCTGCGGCAGCTCGGATAGGTTGAGCAGCCAGTCGGCATACCAGGACGCCCAGTCCGGGTCCTCACCGTCGACGATCCGATAGACGACGTGGTGGGTCTCCCCGGCTTCATGCAGCAACTCCGCGACGCGGACGGTTTGATCGTTCATACCGCTCAGTCTGTCGCATCGTTGGCGATGACCATGTCGCGACCTCGCTCACGCGCACTACATGCCGTCGCTCTGCGCGATTGGAGCATCACTCGCGGCGGCGGGCCTTAGCTCCGATCGTCAAGAGTGCGGACGGCCACGCGCTCTACCACCACGGCTATCCCCTCGCAGCCGAGCGCCCCCCACGGGGTGCACCAGGCTGTCGCTCGTCGCGCCGAGCAGCAACGCGGCCAGACGGAGGTTGCGTCTCTGAAGTGCTGTAAATAGCGTCGGGTGCTGTCGAGGCGACGGCGTAGGTTCCCTCATGTCCTGCAAGACGATGAAGGAGGCCTACGCCGTGAGACGTACCGTACCGCCGTCGGCGGAGATAGAAGCCAGGATTGAGCAGATGTTGTCGGTGGGGGTTGGTGAGCACCCTCGCGAGTCGCTCTCGGAGCTGGCCCGGCTCGGAGCGCGGCTGATCATTCAGCGGGCCGTTGAGGACGAGTTCGACGCCTGGTTGGGCCGCGCGCGCTACGAGCGCCGGCGCGACGAAGGCGGCGGCAGCGACGAGGAGAGCGGGCTGCGCAACGGGTTTCGCCCGCGGCGGCTGCAGACCGCGGAGGGCGAGCTTGAGATCGAGATCCCGCAGGTCCGTCAGGCGGCCGAGACGTTCGCGTCGAAGCTGTTCCCGCGGACGCCGAAGTTGTTGCGGACCGAGCCTTTGAAGGCGTTGGTGATCGGTGCGTTCGTGCGTGGCCTGTCGATGCGTGATGTCGAGTCGCTGTGCGAGCAGGCGGGGCTGGGGAAGCTGTCGAAGTCGACGGCCTCGCGGATGTGCGAGGAGCTCAAGGAGCGCTTTGAGCGATTCCGGCGCCGTGATCTCTACGAGATCCGCCTCGTCGCGTTGTTTCTCGATGCGACGTTCATCGCCGTCAGGCCCAATGGGCCCAAGGAGGGCGTGCTGGTCGCCTGGGGGTTCACCGAGGACGGCGAGCGTGTTCTGCTCGCGGTGAGTTTGGGGATGCGCGAGTCCTTCGAGGACTGGCAGACCCTCGGCCGTGATCTGATCAGTCGCGGGCTCGGCGCGCCGATGCTGATCGTCGCTGACGGTGCGCCCGGACTGGCCAAGGCGATCGAGCAGTGCTGGCCGGCCTCGGACCGCCAACGCTGCGCCGTTCATCGCGCCAGAAACCTCTACGCCAAGCTCCCCGAGCGAGAACGCGAACGCGTCAAGCACGCCTATTGGCAAGCCTTGGATGAGGCGATCAGCGAACAGGACGGCAAACAGCGCCTCCAGGCGTTGGTCGACGAGCTCGACAAGGATGGGTTCACCGCTGCTGCGCGCTGTCTCGCCGACGACCTCGACGCGCTCGTGGTGCACCTGCGCTACCCGCTCCGCCATCGCCGCAGATGGCGGTCAACGAACCTGCTCGAGCGCTCGCTCGGCGAAGTCAAACGCCGCACCAAGGTGATGGGCCGCTTCCCCGGCGAGAGCAGCTGCCTGACCCTCGTCTGGGCCGTCCTCGACCTGCTGATCACCCACCAGACCAACGGCATCCACTTCAACGCGCTCGACCGTCAACGCCTCAAACGAGCACGCTACGAAGTCACCGAACAAACCACCCCCGAGGAGGCCGCAGCCGCCTAAACTGACCACCACCGGGAACCAAAATCTACAGCGCCAAAGAGACGCCACCCAGACGGACGCGGGCTGCTGCTTGCCCGAGAAGCAGCAGCAAGCCTGGCGTAATCGCTGACGGGTGCTCGTCGTCCTAAGCGAGTGTCGTGACCGGCCAAGGTCGAGAGTGCTCCTAACGAGCAAAGGAGCGGCGACACGAGCATTGGAGTGCACGTGGTACTCCGCGGCGAGGTTGCGGGGTTGCACGGATGGGATGGGTCTCGCAGGTGCCGATAGGCGAGGCAACAAGCTAGGAAGGCGTTCAGGGTGCGCGCAACAAAATCGACGGCGGTCTCGTGCTTCTCGCCACGGGAGGAGTGCGAGCGTCTGGGCATGCGCAACCTGCTCGTTGATCCCGAGCAGCGGGCGTGGTTCAAGGATCGCAAGAGCCGGTTCATGCTCGTGAGCGCGGGCTACGCCGCCGCCTACGCCGGCGGGCTCTCGCCCGAGCAGCTCGTCGGCAAGACCGACTTCGACCTCTTCAGTCCCCCGCACGCTACCGCAGCGTTGGAGGACGAGCAGCGGGTGATGCGGGTTGGCGAGGCGATGCTCAACAAGGTCGAGCGCGAGACGTTCCATGACCGCCCTGATGCGTGGGTGTCAACGAGCAAGCTGCCGCTACGCGACGACGCGGGCAGAATCGTTGGAACCTGGGGGACCTGCCGCGATGTCACGGCTCAGCGGGAGGCCGAGCAGGCGCTGGTCCACCAGTCGCTGCACGATGGGTTGACGGACTTGCCGAACCGTGTGCTCGTGATCGACCGTGCCGAGCAGATGCTTGCTCGCACGCGTCGGCACCGCACGGCAGTCGCGGCGCTGTATATCGACATCGATGGTTTCAAGCAGATCAACGACCACTTCGGCCATGCCGCTGGCGACGAGCTGCTGCGAGTGGTTGCGGCGCGTCTCTCGGGGATCCTGCGCGAAGCGGACACCGCCGCGCGTCTGGGCGGGGACGAGTTCGTCGTGCTGTTGGAGAACCTACAGCCCGAAGCCAAGCCCGAGCTGGTTGCTGAACGTATTTGCGAGGTGCTCGCGCAACCGATCGAGCTGGAGTCGCTCGACGGACGAGCGGTCTCGATCACAGCGAGCGTCGGGATCGCGGTCGGGCCGCGAGCGTCGGCCGATGATCTGCTGCGCGACGCCGACTTCGCCCTGTATGAGGCGAAGGCTGCGGGTAAGGACCGCTACGCCGTGTTCGAGTCGAAGATGCACGCCACCGTCCAGGATCGCCTCGAGCTGGAGATGGACCTGAAGGACGCGCTCGACCGAGGCGAGTTCTTCCTGCTTTATCAACCCACGTTCGAACTGCAGAGCGGCCGCGTGACAGGCGTCGAGGCGTTGATCCGCTGGCAGCACCCCACGCGCGGGGTCGTCTCCCCGGACGTGTTCATCGTGCTCGCCGAGCAGTCTGGGCTGATCGTCGAGATCGGCTGCTGGGTCCTGCAAACCGCGTGCGCCCAGGCCGCGCTCTGGCATGAGCAAGGACGCTCGCTCGCCGTATCGGTCAACGTCTCGGCACGTCAGCTCGACGCCGATAGCTTCGTCCAGGAGGTAGCCAGCGCGCTTTCGATGAGCGGTCTCGACGCGGCGTCACTCACGCTCGAAATCACAGAGACCGCGCTGATGCGCGACATCGAGGCCGCCGCGCGCCGACTGAGCGAGTTGAAGTCCCTGGGCGTGCGGATCGCCATCGACGACTTCGGCACCGGCTACTCAAGCCTCGCCTACCTACGTCAGTTCCCAGTTGACGCGCTCAAGATCGACCGCTCATTCATCTCCGGCGTGGCGGCCAGCACCGAGTCCAAAGCGCTCATCCACACCCTCGTCCAGCTCGGCAAGGACCTCGGCCTCGAAACGCTCGGCGAAGGCATCGAGGACAACGCCCAGCTCCAGAACCTGCGCCGCGAACAATGCGACCTCGGACAAGGCTTCCTCTTCGCCCGCCCGCTCGATCCCGCCGACATCGAAGCACTCCTTGGCCCACCACGCGCCAGGTCCGTCCCGACAGCCTCTCCCGCCGTTCCTTCCGCCTGCTAAGAGCAGCTCGCCCCACCAGCGCTCAGGACGAGGATGAGGTGTAGCGGGGACAGGGATCCTGCGCTGCCGCTTTCGCCAAGTCAAAGCGACAGCCCAAACCCTGCCCACCCACGCGACTGCTCCCGACGTGAAAGCGACAACGCGCGCGTGACCCCGGCCGCCACTCCCGGCCCCGCGATCGTCGCGACGCAAACCCCGATCATCAACCCCGAAACCCCTCGACCAGCAGGGGTGTTCACCTTCAAGACGCCTTACGGCCTATCCCATCAGCGTGCGGCTACTGCCGGCGCTCAGCCGCTCAGGCGGCTGATGTCGTTGCTGACGCCGTTGAGCACGAGGAAGGCGAGCAGCAGCACGCCGACCGAGCTGAAGCGCCACATCGTGGCGATCGAGATGCGCTTGCCGCGGATCTTCTCGGCCAGTGACCAGACGACGTGACCGCCGTCCAGCGGCAGAAACGGGAACAGGTTGACGACCGCGAGCACGAGCGAGACGAGCGCCAGCAGGACCAGCGCGAAGCCGGGCCCGCGGGCCACCGCCTGCTGGGTGTCCTGGGCGATGCCGACGGCGCTCTGCAGCTGCTTGCGGACCTTCGAGCTGACGAGCGCGTCGAAGTAATGGGTGACGGTCGAGGTGGCGGTGTCCCACATCGCGGCGCCCGAGGCGCCGACGGCGGCGAAGAAGCCGTAGTGGGCGACGATCGGGTAGCCGAGCTCGACGCCGAGCAGCATGCGCTTGTTGTACGAGCTGTAGTGCGGGGTCACGACGAGCGTCTGCGTGTGTCCGCCGCGCACGACGGTGACCCGCGCCGGTGCGGTGGCCGCGCAGCCGTTGACCGTGGCGCCGGCGCAGTGGTGGGCGCGCAGCAGGGCGCTCAGCTGGGGCTCCGACGAGATTTGGTGGCCGTCGATCGCGACGATCCGGTCGCCCGGCTGGAGCACGCCGCTCGCGCCGCTGCCCGCGGTCACCGAGTTGACCGCGCGGGTGTCCAGCGCGATCACCGTCTGCTGCGACGGCGCGAGGTTGCCGATCGCGACCTCGCCGTCGACGCTGCCCGACATCAGCACCGCGGTGAACAGCGCGAAGGCCGTCAGCAGGTTGACGCCGGGTCCCGCGAGGATCACGACGATGCGCTTCCACGGCGCCTTCATGTAGTAGCTGCGCTCGGCCAGCCGCAGGTCGAGCGTGCGCAGCTCGTCGGGGCTCATCCCGGTGATCTTCACGTAGCCGCCCGCCGGGATCGCGCCGATCTGGTACTCGGTCTCGCCGCGGCGGAAGCTGGCGAGCTTCGGCGGGAAGAACAGCGAGAACTTCTCGACGCGCATGCCGACGGCCTTCGCGGCGAGGAAGTGGCCGGCCTCGTGCAGCACGATCAGCGCGCAGAAGCCGGCGATGGCGATCACCCACGACACAGTGGAAGTCTCGCAGGCCGCGTGAGCGGCGGCTAAAGAGCGGCCGGCAGGCGGCGGCCGACGATCGCCTCGAGCCGGCCGAGGAAGCCGTCGAGGACCAGCTGCTGCGTGGGTCCGCCGAGCACGTGGAGCGAGAGATCCGGCCGGCAGAACGGCGTCGCGGCGGTCGCGACGACGTTGCCCGACGCGCCGAGGAACGACAGCTCGATGCCGGGCGTGAAGCCCGCCGGCAGGAACGGGCAGGCGTAGACGGCGTGGACCGCGTCATCGACGGCCAGCGCGCCGACCGCGGCGAGCACGCGCGCGACGCGGGCCGCGTCGCTGACCCGGGCGAGCACCGCTCCGCCCTGCGCGCGGCGCACGACGACCGACCGCACGCTGCCCGGCAGCTCGAGCCGCCAGGGCGTCCAGACGACCGTCGCCTCGACCAGCGCGAGCCAGCGTCCGGCGGCGCCGGGATCGGGGATCGTGTTGATCGCGAGCCAACGCGGCCCCAGCCAGCGGCCGGCGGGCGGAAGCCGCCACTGCACGCCGGTGATCGCCGGCGAGCCGTCACCCCAGCGCATGCTGACCGATGCGCCGGGGATTCGCGGCGTGAGCAGCTCGGGGCCGCCCGCCGCGCTACTCGGCAGCGTCCAGTACTGGCGGGCGCTGGCGAAGGTCACGAACGGCTGGTTGAACGAGGGCCCCCGCAGCGCGGCGAGGAGCGCCGGCGAGGGCGTGGCGATCCTCGTCGACCCCGCCGGCAGGCCGGCCCGGGCGAGCACCGCCGCCACGTCGGCGGCGGCCCGCGCCGGCGTTGCGGCCGGCGCGCGGAGCACCGTCGCGGATGCGCGGGGCGCGTGCGGGGCTGCCGGCGCCGCGACGGCCCCGCACAGCAGCACGACAGCGCCTGCAAGGAGCGCCGAGGGCGTGAACCGCCGCATATCCTCACTACGCCGGACGCGGCGCCCCGTCACACGGGAGCGCTCATGCGAGCGCGGCGCGCGCGACCTCCCGGGCCCGGCGGTCGGCCTCGAACAGCGCCTCGAACTCCCCGAGCGGCTCGCTGCCGAGCTCCTCGAGCGCGCCGGCGATCACGGCCGCGATCCGTGGGAAGCTGATCTGGCGGGCGAGGAAGGCGTGGACCGCGACCTCGTTGGCGGCGTTCAGCACGCACGGCGCGGTCCCCCCCGCGACCGCCGCCTCGCGCGCCAGGCGCAGCGCGGGAAACGCGTCGAGGTCCGGCTGCTCGAAGGTCAGGCTGCCGATCGCCGCCAGATCGAGCCGCTGGACGTCGAGCTCGGTCCGCTCGGGGTGGTGCAGCGCGTAGGCGATCGGCACGCGCATGTCGGGGCAGCCAAGGTGCGCGAGCACCCCGCCGTCGCACAGCGTGACCATCCCGTGGACGATCGACTGCGGGTGCACGAGCACGTCGATGCGTGCGTAGGGGATGCCGAACAGATGGTGTGCCTCGATCACCTCGAGCCCCTTGTTCATCAGCGTGGCGGAGTCGATCGTGATCTTGTCGCCCATCGACCACGTCGGGTGGCTGAGCGCCTGATCGACGGTGACCGCCGCGAGCCGGGCGGCGCTGTAGCCGCGAAACGGGCCGCCCGAGGCGGTCACCGTCAGGCGCTCGATCGTCCCCGCTCCGCCGGCGCGTTCGCCGGCGATCAGCTGATGCAGCGCGGCGTGCTCGGAGTCGACCGGCAGGATCCGCGCGCCGGTGGCCTCGGCCAGCGCGGTGACCAGCTCGCCGCCGACGACCAGCGACTCCTTGTTGGCGAGCGCGAGGTCGAGTCCCTCTCCGAGCGTGACGATCGTCGGACCCAGTCCGGCCGAGCCGACAATCGCGTTGAGGACGAGATCGGCGCCCGACTCGACGATCAGCTCGACCAGGCCCTGCGCGCCGGCCAGCACCGTGCCGTCCGGCCACGCGGCGGCGGCACGCTGCGCCGAGCCCTCGTCGGTCACGGCGATCCGCGTGACGCCGTGAGCGCGGGCCGCCTGGACGAGCGGCTCCCACGAGCTCTGGGCGGAGAGGCCGACGACCGTCAGCTCGGCCGAGGCGGCGACGACGTCGAGCGCCTGGATGCCGATCGAGCCGGTCGCGCCGAGGATCAGGATGCGTTTGGGCGAGCTCATACGTGCGTCAGGATCGCAAGCCAGACGTAGTAGCCGACGACGGTGGTGAACAGCACGGCGTCGAGGCGGTCGAGCGCGCCGCCGTGGGCGCCGAACGCGCGGCCTGAGTCCTTGACGCCCGCCTCGCGCTTGATGTAGCTCTCGAACAGGTCCCCGATCGGCGCCGCGATCGCCACCCCGACGCCGAGCAGCACGGCATCGCCCTTCTGGAACCACGGCTGGTAGAGGCTGGCGAACCAGACCGCGACGATCGCGCAGAAGGCGCCGATCACGAGCCCCTCCACCGTCTTGTTCGGCGAGATCCGCGGCGCGAGCCGGCGGCGGCCGAAGCTGCGCCCGCCGAGGTAGGCGCCGCTGTCACCGACGAAGGTGCCGACCAGCACGTCGATGAAGATCCCGCCGCCGTGCGGGAGCGCGCGCAGCAACACGGCGTGGGCCATCGCGAGGCCGATCCACCAGACCCCCAGCAGTGTCACGGTGACGCCGAAGATGCTCCCGCGCGGCGCCACGAGCGTCAGCAGGAAGGCCGCCGGGAGCGCCGCGACGGCGACCAGCAGCACCTGGTCGCGCGTCCCGTAGTGCGCGGCGAGCAGCAGGGCGAGCAGCGCCGCGAAGCCCGCGAGCTTCGCCGGGTGGGCGCGCGCGCTGAGCCGGTAGAGCTCGTCGAGGCAGACCCAGCCGAGGATCAGCAGCGCGATCGCGAACAGCACCCCGCCGCGCGCGACGAGGAACACCGCCACCGCGAACGCCGGCACGGCGACGAGCACGCGCGAGCCGAGATCCGAGCGCCGGCCGCTGCGCGACGGGCGGGGGCGTCGCGGGCGCGCGGACGGCGGGCGGCGGCGCAGCTGACCGGAGGCCATCGCGCGCCCGCTACCGCCCGCCATAGCGGCGCCGGCGCCCGGCGTACTGGGCGAGCGACTCCTCGAAGGCCTGGCGCGTGAAATCGGGCCACAGCTCGTCGCGGAACACCAGCTCCGAGTAGGCCGACTGCCAGAGCAGGTAGTTCGACAGCCGCTGTTCGCCGCTGGTGCGGATGATCAGGTCCGGGTCGTGCATCTCCGGGGCGTAGAGCAGCGAGCGAAACTCGTCCTCGCCGCCGCCCTCGTAGCGCCGCGCCGCGTCGAGGATCTCGGCCCGCCCGCCGTAGTTGAACGCCACGAACAGTGTGATCCGGTCGTTGTCCGCGGTCTGCTCCTCGGCCCAGTCCATCTGGCGTGCGAGCGCGCTCGAGATGCCCTCGCGGCGGCCGATGAAGCGCAGCCGCACGCCCTCCTCCCGCAGGTCGGGCGTCTCCCCCTTGATCCGGCGGCTGAACATCCGCATCAGCGCGTTGATCTCGCTCGCCGGGCGCGACCAGTTCTCGGTCGAGAACGAGTAGACGGTCAGCTCGCGCACGCCGAGATCGACGGCGTCGCGCAGCCGTTCCTTGACCGTGTCGGCGCCGGCGTTGTGGCCGGCGGCGACCGAGACACCGTGCTGCTTGGCCCAGCGTCCGTTCCCGTCGGTGATGATCGCGACGTACCGCGGCCGGCCCGCGTCCTCGCCCATCAGACCTCGAGGATCTCTGCTTCCTTGCCCTTCAAGAGCGCGTCGAGATCGGCGATGCTTCCGTCGGTCAGCTTCTGCAGCAGACCCTCCGCGCGATGCTCGTCGTCGGAGCCGGTCTCACCGGCCTCCTTCAACTCGCGCAGGTCGTGCATCACGTCGCGCCGGATGTTGCGGATCGCGATCCGCCCCTCCTCGACGATGTGGCGCGCGACCTTGACCAGCTCGCGGCGGCGCTCCTCGTTGAACTCCGGGATCGTCAGGCGGACCAGCTTGCCGTCGTTGGACGGGTTCAGGCCGAGGTCGGAGAGGTTGATCGCCTTCTCGATCGCCTTGATCGAGGAGGCATCGAACGGCTGGATCGTCAGCAGCCGCGCCTCGGGGGCCGAGATCGTCGCCAGCTGGCGGAGCGGCGTCGGCGCGCCGTAGTAGTCGACCTGGATGCGATCCAGCAGCGCCGGGCTGGCCCGGCCGGTGCGCACCGACCCGAGCTCGTGGCCGGTCGCCTCGACCGACTTGTGCATGCGCTCGCGCGCGTCCTCGAGCAGCTCGTCGATTATCGGGATCATCGGCGTTGCAGGTAAATCGCCACCATCGCCGGGGGGAGGATAACGGGTTGCGGACGCGTGGCGCCGGCTCTGCATCGGCCCTGCGGGGCGCGGCGTGACGGCTCGAGCGCTCGGCGCTCAGGGCGTGGCGACGAGCGTCCCGATCGGCTCGCCTGCGAGGATCCGGCCGATGTTGTGCGGGTCATCGACGTTGAAGACGTGGATTGGGAGCCGGTTCTCCATGCACAGCGTGAGGGCGGTCGCGTCCATCACCGCGAGGCGGCGCTGAATCGCCTCCATGTGCGTGATCTGGGGGATGAACTCGGCCGTCGGGTCGAGCGCCGGGTCGGCGCTGTAGACGCCCTCGACGCCGTTCTTGGCCATCAGGATCGCCTCGGCGTGGATCTCGCTGGCGCGCAGCGCCGCCGCCGTGTCGGTGGTGAAGAACGGATTGCCGGTCCCCGCGGCGAAGATCACGACGCGCCCCTTCTCGAGGTGGCGCATCGCGCGCCGGCGGATGTAGGGCTCCGCCACCTCCTGCACGGTGATCGCCGACTGCACACGGGTGTGCACGCCCTGCTTCTCGCACGCGTCCTGGAGCGCGAGCGCGTTGAGCACGGTGGCCAGCATGCCCATGTAGTCGCCGGTCGCGCGATCCATCCCCTCGGCCGCACCCTTGAGCCCGCGGTAGATGTTGCCGCCCCCGGGGACGATCGCCAGCTGCACGCCGGACTCGACGACGCCGCGCACCGCGGCGGCGATGGCGACGACCCGCGCGGGGTCGGTGCCGTAGTCCAGGGCGCCCATGAGCGCCTCCCCCGAGAGCTTCAACAGCACGCGCTTGAAGACCGGCCCGCTCATCTGCGCGCTATTCCCCGATCACGAAGCGGGAGAAGCGCCTGATCACCACGTTCTCCCCGGTCGTCGCCGCGATCTGGTGGGCGAGCTCGCCGATCGTCTTGCCCTCGTGCTTGTCGCTGTTGACATGCGCCTGATCGAGCAGCACGACCTCGCTGTACCACTTGGCGAGCTTGCCGGCGGCGATCTTGGCGCGGATCTCTGGCGGCTTGTCGGCCGCCTCCTGCTCGAAGACCCGAAGCTCGGCGTCGCGGACCTCGGCCGGAACCTCGTCCTGGCTGACCCAGCGCGGGCCGGCCGCCGCGATGTGCGAGGCAACCTCCTTGGCAAAGGCCACGAAGGCGTCGGTTCGCGCGACGAAATCGGTCTCGCAGTCGACCTCGACGATCGCGCCGATCTTGGCGTTGTGGTGCACGTAGGTTTGGATCGTGCCCTCGGCGGCGACACGCTCGCCGCGGTCCTCGATCCGCTTGCCCTGCTTGACGCGCAGCACCTCGATCGCCTTCTCGACGTCGCCGCCGGATTCGGTGAGGGCGCGCTTGCAGTCCATCATGCCCGCGCCCGTGCGCTCACGTAGCGCCTTGACGTCCTGTGCGGAGATCTCAGGCACTTTGCGCCCCCGTGGAAGCCGCCGGCTCGGCCTCGGCCTCCGGGGCCTCGGTGGCGGCGTCTGGCTGTTCGGCCTCGGCTTGCGGAGCCTCGGCGGCGGCGTCTGGCTGTTCGGCCTCGGCTTGCGGGGCCTCGGTGGCGGCGTCTGGCTGCTTGGCCTCGGCTTGCGGAGCCTCGGCGGCGGCGTCTGGCTGCTCGGCCTCGGCCTCCGCGGCCTCGGCGGGGGCCGCTGGCTCGGCCTGGGCGGCCTCCGGCGGGGCCTCAGGCTCCGCGTCTGACGCCGCTTCCGCCGCCGCCGTGCCCGCCGGCTCCGGGGTCGCCTGCGCGACAGGAGCCTCGCCGGCAGCCTCCGGCTCCGGCTCCGCGGGCGCCTCGGGCGCCGGCTCGGGGGCCGCGTCGGCCGCGGCCGGCTCCTCGACCTGGGCGTCCGGTGCCGCGGCGGCCGGCTCGGAGGCGGCCGGCTGCGCCGCCGGCGTTTCGGCGGCCGGCGCGCTCGCTGCCGCGGCCGCTCGTGCGGCGGCGGCAGCCGCCTCGGCCTCCTGGGCTGCGGCGGCGGCCAGCGCCGCCTGCTCGGCCTGCTCGGCCTCGCGCTTTGCGCGCTCCTCGGCCTCGCGGCGGGCCCGTTCCTCGGCCTCGGCCCGCAGGCGCTCCTGCTCGGCGCGGTAGACCCCGGCGCCCTCGCCGACGCGCTCGCCGATCGCTCGCGCGATGACCGCGCAGGAGCGAATCGCGTCGTCGTTGCCGGGGATCACGAAGTCGATGCCGTCGGGGTCGCAATTGGTGTCGACAAGCCCGATGATCGGGATCCGCAGACGCTGTGCCTCACGGACGGCGATCGCCTCCGTCTTGAGGTCGATCACGAAGATCGCCGCCGGCGTGCCCTTCATGTTCTTCACACCGCCGAGATTCGCCCGCAGCTTCGCCAGGTCGGCCTGCGCCGACAGCCGCTCGCGCGTCGGCAGCAGCGCGAGCTGGCCCTCGGTCTCGTAGCGCTCGAGGTCGTGCAGCCGGCGGATCCGCTCGCTCATCGTCTGGAAGTTCGTCAGCAGCCCGCCCAGCCAGCGATGGTTGACGTAGGGCATGCCGGTCGCCTCGGCCACCTCGCGCACGGCGTCGCGCGCCTGCTTCTTGGTCCCGACGAAGAGCACGGCGCCGCCTTTGTGCGCGACCGTCCCGGCGAACTCGCTCGCCTGATCGAGCAGGCGCTTGGTCTTCAACAGGTCGATGATGTAGATGCCGTCGCGCTCACCATGCAGAAAGCGGCGCATCTTGGGGTTCCAGCGGCGCGTCTGGTGGCCGAAGTGCACTCCAGCCTCCAGCAGCTCTTTGATTCCTGGCTGAGCCACGGTGCTGCTCCTTATTGGGTGTGATGAGGTGCCGCGCGGCGGATCGTGCGGACCCGGGCTCACCGGCCCGGGCAGGACGCAGACCCTCGACGCCGTGCGGGTCGAGTTGGTTGGACCCACATCTTAGTGGTTCGCGGCGCAGGCCCGGACCCGATCGGGCGAGCGAAAGCGTCGTCGCGCCTGCTCAGCCGGCGCGTGCGGCCGCCAGCGCGCGGGCCAGGGCGTCGGGCAGCGGCGAGGAGATCTCGAGCAGCCGGCCGGTGAACGGCTGGCGCAGCTCGAGGCGGGCCGCGTGCAGGAACTGGCGCTCCAAGCCGTAGCGGTCGCGCGTCCCGTACTCCCGGTCGCCGCAGATCGGGTGCCCGATCGCCTTGAAATGCGCGCGGATCTGGTGCGTGCGCCCGGTCTCGAGCCGGATTCGCAGCAGCGTGGTGTCGGGCAGGGTCTCCTCGAGCACGAAATGCGTGCGCGCCGCACGCGGCTTGTCGGTGTCGATCGACATGCGCGTGCGCGCGCGGCGGTCGCGCCCGAGCGGTGCGTCGATCGTGCCGCTGCGCGCCGGCGGGCGGCCCTCGACGAGCGCGAGGTACTCGCGGACGATCTCGTGCGCTGCGAGCTGCGCCTTCAGGCGCCGATGCGCCTCCTCGCCCTTGGCGACCACCAGCAGGCCAGAGGTGTCCTTGTCGAGCCGGTGCACGATCCCGGGGCGCCACGGATCGCCGCCGGCGCCTCCGTGGCGGGCGAGCGCCTGGGAGAGCGTTCCCTCGCGATGCGGCCCGGCGGGGTGCACGACGACGCCGGCCGGCTTCTCGACGACGATCAGCTGCGGATCCTCATACATGATCACGAAGTCCGCGACCTCGCCGGCCGGCGGCGCCGCCGCGACCGCGGGCGACGGCGCGACGACGATCGTTTCGCCGCCGCGCAGGCGGTCGTTCTTGCGCGCCCGGACGCCATCGAGCGCGACCGCGCCCGCCTCGATCCGCCGCTGCGCCTGGGCGCGCGAGCCGAGGTGCTCCGCGAGGAACTGGTCGACGCGCTCGCCGGCGGCCTCAGGCGGGACGCGCAGTGGCTCCACCGCGACCAACCACGATGAACAGCGTCAGCACACCGAGCGTGATCGCGGTGTCGGCAAGGTTGAACGCCGGCCAGTGCGGCAGCTTGATGAAGTCGGTCACCAGGCCGGCTCGCACGCGGTCGGCGAGGTTGCCCAGCGCGCCGCCCACGATCAGACCGCAGGCCAGCCACAACCCGCGCCGTTCGCCCTGCCGTACGAAGTACGCCAGCACCACCGCCACGACGACGAGCGTCACGATGATCACGCCGACGTCGCTCCCGGTCAGCAGGCTGAACGCGATGCCGCTGTTCTGCGCGTGCACGAGCGTCACGCCGGGGAACAGATGGCGGCTCGCGCCGAGGGCAATCGAGCTGCGCACCAGCTGCTTGGTGAGCTGGTCGGCGATCAGCACGGCGGCCGCGACGCTACCGGCGCGTCCCCATGCGGCCTGGGTCTTCACGGCCCGATCGCCGCGGCCAGCAGCCTGGCGGCGAGCTGGAGCACGATGATCGCGATGATCGGGCTGAAGTCGAGGCCGCCGAACGAGGGAAGGATGCGCCGGAACAGCCGCAGGTAGGGCTCGCAGACCTCGCGCAGGAAGCTCAGGATCGCGTCGGTCCAGCGCGAGTAGGGGATCCGCAGCCCGGCCGCGAAGACCAGGTTGGTCAGGATGTAGGCGATGATCACCAGCGTGTAGACGGAGGCGAGCGCGCGGATGTAGTCCGCGATGTGGCCGGCGACGGTGGCGCTCAGGATCACTTCACGCTCGACCCGACAACCGCGGCGGCGGCGTCGCTGAACGCGCTCCGCAGCCCCGCCTGCTCGAGCGCTCGCAGCCCACGTGCGGTCACCCCGCCGGGCGAGGTGACCGCGCGGCGTACCGACAGCGTGTCCATGTGGTGTGCGAGCAGCAGCGCCGCCGAGCCGGCGAGCGAGTCGGCGACCAGCTCCGCCGCGATCGCCGCCGGGATCCCCTGCCCGACGGCGGCGTCGACCCACGCCTCGGCGATCAGCGCGACGTAGGCGGGCGCGACGCCGCTGACGGCCGTCGCGGCGTTCATCAGGCGCTCGGCCAGCCGCACGACGCTGCCGACTCGGCCGAGCAGCTCCTCGACCTCGACGATCGCGGCGCCGCAGACGCAGGTCACTCCGCGGCGGACCTCGACGGCGGTGTTCGGCATCGCCCGCACGATGCGCGATTCGGGATAGGCGGCGCCGAGTGCGGCCACCGTCACTCCGCCCAGCAGCGACAGCACGATCGGCACCGACCCGAGCTCGCCGGCCACCGCCTCCAGCTGCGCCGGCTTGTGGGCCAGAACCACGAGCTCGGCGCGCCGCCCGAGCTCCTGGTTGGAGCTCACGGCCTCGCCGCCGACCAGTGCGGCCAGCTCCGCGGCGCGTCCGGACCCCGCGTCGGTGAACAGCGCGGGCTCCTCGAGCTCGAGCCCGACCGCCAGCGCACGCGCCATGTTCCCCGATCCGGCGAAGCCGATGACCATCAAAGCAAGGCTACCGGCCCGGAGCGCCGCGCAAAGCCGCGACCAACCGTGCGGCCGCGGGAGCCTCCCAGCCCCTGATTCGCTTGCTGTTTCGCGAACGCGAAACCCAAGCAATCAGGCTTGATTGAAGAAGCCCTTCTCGATCAGCCGCGCCCGCTCCTCGGCCGAGAGCTCGACGTTGCGCGGCGTCAGCATGAACACCTTGTCGGCGATCCGCTGCATGCCGCCGTCGAGCGCATAGGTGAGTCCGCTGGCGAAGTCGATCAGGCGCATGACCAGCGGCGTGTCGATGCCCTGGAGGTTGAGGATCACCGGGATCCCGTCACGGAACTTGTCGGCGACCTGCTGGGCGTCGTTGAACGACTTGGGGATCACCAGGTGCACGCCGAAATCGCCGGCGCTGGAGCCGCGGCCGCCGCTCGCACGGCCACCGGCGACCGAGCGCAGCGCGACCGTCTGGCGCGGCGGCGGCGAACCGGTGTCCTCGTCGGAGAAGATGTCGTCGAACTCGTCACGGCGACGGCGGCCCTGGAGGCGGCGGACGTTCGGGCGCTCGCGGTAGCGGTCCTCGAGCGCGGCTTCGGCGTGCTCGGGCACCGGCTCGCCGGCGTAGTCGTCGTACTCGTCGGCCTCCTCGGCCAGGCCGAAGTAGACGAGCGTGCGATGCCAAGAATCTCGGAGCGGCATGGCTGGATGTTTCGCTGGTCGGGCTTGATTCCCTGCAAGGCGAGACTCTAGCGGAAGGCCCGCCTAGCCGAACAGGATGGTGCCGATCCGCACGATTGTCGCCCCCTCCTCCACGGCGACCTCGAAGTCCTGGCTGGTGCCCATCGAGAGCGTCGCCAGCCCGCGTTGGCGCGCCAGCGCGGCGAGCGCCGCGAAGTGCCGCCGGCTGCGTTCCGGATCCGCCGCCAGCGGCGGCATGGTCATCAACCCGGCGACCGCGACCGGCGACCGCGCGATGAACGCATCGAGCTCGCGCGGCTCGATCCCGGCCTTGCCCTGCTCGCCGGCGACGTTGACCTCGACGAGGATCTGGAAGCCGGGCGGCGCATGGCGCTCGAGCTCCCGCAGCACCGAGTCGCTGGCGACCGAGTGGATCAGCTCGACGTGTTCGACGATCAGCTTGACCTTGCGCGACTGCAGGGCGCCGATGAAGTGCCAGCGCAGCCGACCGGGGGCCCGCGTGACCTTTTCGATCAGGTCCTGGGCGCGGTTCTCGCCGACCAGTGTCACGCCGGCCTGCGCGAGCGTCTCGATGTCGTCGGCGCCGACGTGTTTGACGGCGACGAGAATCTCGACCGCGCCGGCGTCGCGCCCGGCGCGGCGCGCGGCGAGCTCGACGCGTGCCTGCACGGCCTCCAGGTTGGCGCGCACCAGCTCGACGTTCAGGCGAGCCACGCGAACCCTCCCTGGCGTCCGGTGGCGGGCCCGTCGCGGCGGTGCGAGAACAGCCGGCCGTGTTCGCTGCAGATCGTGCAGATGCCGAGATCGCGCACCCCGGCGACGCCCGCCTCGCGCAGCTGCGCGCCGGCGATCGCCTTGAGGTCGAGCAGCCGCCCCCGGCTGGCCCGGTAGCCGCGAAACTGCTCCCGCACCTCATCGCCGGTCTCATAGCAGCAGCCGCCGGCCCCGGGCCCGATCACGGCCTCGAGCTCCCCGAGCGCGCCGAGGGCCCGCAGCGCGCGCACCCCTTCGGCGACGACACCGCCCGCCAGCCCCCGCCAGCCGCCGTGGAGCATCGCGACACCGCCGGCGCCGCCGACGGCGATCGGCAGGCAATCCGCGACGTGAACCCCGACGGCAACCCCGCGCGTCCCCGTCGCGACACCGTCGGCCTCGGCGACGCCGGTCGCATAGCCCGGCGCGGCCTCGTCGATGACGACGACGTCGGCTCCGTGCACCTGGCGGCCGACGACCACGGCCGCGACACCCACGAGCTCAAGGATCCGCGCCTGCACCGCCTCGAGCGGCTCGCCCTCGCCCCGCGAGCTGACCCGCAGATCGCCGTCGCCGCGCTCGCTGAACACGACGCTCCATGCAGCGAAATCGGCGCGCACGCTCACGCCTCGAGCTCCAGCGCGTAGCGCAGCTCCCGCTCGCGCCCGTCGGCCAGCTCGCCGTCGAGCTTGGCGGCGAGCGTGCGCTCCAGCCGGCGACCGATCTGCGGGCCCTCGCTGAGCCCCGCCGCGAGCAGATCGTCGCCGCCGATCTCCAGGCGCACGTGGCGGAGCGTCTCGATCCACCACCAGGCGGCGTGCGCGTCCTCGCGCGCCCCGGCGACGGCCACCGCCTCGACCGGCACCGCGTGCCACGCGCGCCACAGCCCGCTCGCCGTGCGGTCGGCCGGCACGCGCGCGCTGCTGCAGGCCAGCGCCACGTCGCGTTCGCGGGCGGTCAGCTCGATGCCGTCGAGCCACGCGGTCTCGGTCACCACGGCGCCGAGGACGAGCATTGCCCGGTCGCTTTCGGCCGGCGCGAGCGCGAGCGCTCCCTCGACGAGCCGGCGGTCGACGGCGACCGGGAGCTTGTCCGCGACGCGCTCGAGCACGGAGAGCGGCTCGGCCTCGGTGAGGATCAGCCGCAGCTCGGCGCCGATCCGCCCGCCGCTGACGGTCTGCAGGCTCGCCTGTTGGCCGAGGCGCGCCGTCAGCGGCTCGACCGCGAAGCCGAGCCGCTGCGCGTAGCGGGCGAGGCGCAGCACGCGGGTCGGATCGTCGATGAAGCTGCGCTCGTGCAGCACGCGTAACCGTCGCCCCGCCAGGTCCTCGAGCGCATGGTCGGTGGCCAGCAGCTCGCCGCCGGCGAGCGTCACGGCGATCGCGTTGACCGTGAAGTCGCGGCGCTCGAGATCCTCCTCGATGCTCGCCGGTTCGACCACGGGCAGCGCCCCGGGCGCCGGGTAGTGCTCGCGACGCGCCATCGCCAGATCGACCCGCCAGCCCGGCCCGGTCGCGGTCGCGGTGCCGAAGGCCTCGTGCGCGGTGACCTCGCCGCCGAGCATCGCGGCGAGCTCCGCCGCATCGCCCTCGACGACGAGGTCCAGCTCGCGCGGCGCCGACCCCAGCCAAATGTCGCGCACGAACCCGCCGACGACGGCCGCGCGCGTCCCGGCGAGGTCAAGCGGCGGATAGCGGGCGAGCGCGGCGAGCACGGCGCGAGGGTCAAACGCCGCGTCGCCCATCAGAGGCGGACGGCGATCCCGGCGGCCGCGAGATGCGCCTTGGCCTGCGCGATCGTGAACGTGCCGTAGTGGAAGATCGACGCGCACAGCACGGCGTCGGCGCCGGCCGCGAGCGCGGCGAGCAGGTGATCGAGCGTGCCCGCGCCGCCCGAGGCGATCACCGGGACGCCGACCGCCTCGGCGACCGCACGCGTGAGCCCGAGCTCGTAGCCGTCGGTCGTTCCGTCGCGGTCCATGCTCGTCAGCAGGATCTCACCCGCGCCGCGCTCCACCCCCTCGCGCGCCCAGCCGACCGCGTCGCGCTCGGTCTCCGTTCGTCCGCCGCGCACGTGCACCCCCCAGCCGCCGGCCGCCCGCGCCTTCGCGTCGATCGCGAGCACCACGCACTGCGCGCCGAACTGGGCGGCCAGTTCGTCGATCAGCCCGGCGCGGCCGACCGCCGCGCTGTTGACCGCGACCTTGTCGGCGCCGGCGTCGAGCACCGCCTGCGCGTCGGCAACCGAGCGGATCCCGCCGCCGATCGTGAACGGCACGAACACGTCGTCGGCGGTCCGGCGCGCCAGTTCGACGATCGTCGCCCGCTTCTCGTGGGTCGCGGTGATGTCGAGAAAGACCAGTTCGTCGGCACCGCCACGGTCGTAGAACGCCGCCAGTTCGACGGGGTCGCCGGCGTCGCGAATGTCGACGAACCGCGTGCCCTTGACGACCCGGCCGGCGTCAACGTCGAGACACGGGATCACCCGTTTCAGCTGCACAGGACCGCCTGTGCCTCGGCGACCGTGAAGCGCCGCTCATAGAGCGCCGTGCCCGCGATCACGCCGGCCAGGCGCGGGTGGCGCAGCCCGGCGAGCGCCCGCAGGTCCGCCAGCGAGCCGATGCCACCCGAGTACAGCAACTCGCCCTCGACGGCGTCGCCGACGCGACCGAGGGCGTCGAGGTCGAGACCTCCCAGCATGCCGTCGCGGTCGACGTCGGTGTAGACGAAGCTGCGGACCCCGCGCCGCACGAGCGCCACCACGGCGGCGACCGCCGCCAGCGAGCCGGTCTGCGTCCAGCCCGCCGTCGAGACCAGGCCGCCGCGCACATCCACCGACACGACGACGCGCTCGCCGTGCTCGGCGAGCGCCCCGGCCAGCAGCTCCTCGTCGGCGAACGCGGCCGTCCCGAGCACGACGCGCTGCACGCCGGCGGCGAACGCGTCCGCAATCGCGCCCACTGAGCGCAGGCCGCCCCCGAGCTGCACCGGCAGCCCGGTCTCGGTGACGATCCGCTCGACGCGCTCGAGGTTGACCGGCGACCCGGCGCGGGCGCCGTCGAGGTCGACGACATGCAGGCGCTCCGCGCCTGCCGCCGCCCACCCGAGCGCGGCGTCGAGCGGGTCGGCCGCGTACTCGGTGCGCTGGTCGAAGTCACCCTGCACGAGCCGCACGGCGTGCCCGTCGAGGATGTCGATCGCCGGGTAGAGGATCACGCGCCACCGTTGTTGGCACGCGCGACCCAGTTCGCGAGCAGCCGCAGGCCGTCGTGCGAGGACTTCTCGGGGTGGAACTGGGCACCGAGGAACGACTCGTGGGCGACCAGCGAGGCGAAGCGCTCGCCGTACTCGGCGCTGCCGAGGACGTCGGCGGGGTCGTCGGGGACCGCCACGAAGCTGTGCACGTGGTAGAAGGCCGGGTGCTCGCCGAGCCCGTCGAGGACCGCGGCGGGGCGCTCCCAGCGGACCTCGTTCCAGCCGATCTGCGGCGTCTTGAGATCCCCGGCGGCCAGCATCCGGACCTCGCCGGGCACGATCCCCAGGCCCTCGGAGCCGCCGAGCTCGGTCGAGCGGTCGAAGAACAGGTGCATCCCCAGGCAGATCCCGAGCAGCGGCACGCCCGCCGCGGCGCGCTCGATCAGGAACTCGTCGAGGCCGAGCACGCGCAGGCGCTCGATCGCCCTCGGAAAGGCGCCGACGCCGGGAACCACGAGCGCGCGGGCGCGGGCGAGCGCTGCCGGGTCGGAGCTGACGAGCACCGACGCACCGACGTGCTCGAGCGCCTTCTCGACCGACCGCCGGTTGCCCATCCCATAGTCGACGAGCCCGATCACGGATGGCCGAGTGGAGCACCGAGGACGGTTGCTCGCGAATGACCGCACTGGCGAGAACCGGGGTCACCCATCTACAACACCCCCTTTGTGCTGGGCACGCCCGTCTCGGTCGGGTCGATCGCGACGGCGCTGCGGAGCGCCCGGGCGAATGCCTTGAACGCGGCCTCGATCATGTGGTGCGCGTTTCCGGCGGCCTGGATCTCCAGGTGCACCGTGAGCTTCGCGTTGTTGGCCAGGGCCCGGAAGAACTCCTCGAGCAGCTCGTGGTCGAAGCCGCCGGTCGAGCCGGTCGGCAGATCGGCGGCCATCAGCAGGTAGGGGCGCCCGGAGATGTCGATCGCGCACAGCGCGCGCGCCTCGTCCATCGGGACGATCGCGTCACCGTAGCGGCAGATGCCGGCGCGGTCGCCGAGCGCCTGGTCGAGCGCCTGTCCGAGCACGATCGCGGTGTCCTCGACGGTGTGATGCCCGCCGGTCGCCAGGTCGCCGGTGACCTTGACGTCGAGGTCCAGGCGCCCGTGGCGCGCCAGCAGGTCGAGCATGTGGTCGAGGAAGCCGACGCCCGTCTCGCGGGTGCCCGCGCCGTGGCCGTCGAGGCCGAGCTCGAGCGTCACGCTGGTCTCGCGCGTGGCGCGGGTGATCTGGGCGGCGCGGGTCATCCCAGGGGATTCTCCACGATGTCCGGGATGCGAGCGCGCATCGACTCGGCGTGGGCGTTGAAGCCCTCGGCGCGTGCGATCGGCGCACCGGCTCGGATCAGCGCCTCGAGGGCACCGTGGTCGATCCGCACCTCCGCCATCCGCCGCGAGAAGCTGCCCGGCCCGAGCGCCGAGGCAAAGCGCGCCGAGCCGCCGGTCGGCAGGACGTGGTTGGAGCCGGCGACGTAGTCGCCGAACGCGGTCGCCGAGGGCCAGCCGACGAACACGCAGCCGGCGCTGCGCACGCGCGGCGCGAGCGCCTCGGCGCCGGGTCCGATGAGCTCGAGGTGCTCGGGGGCGAAGGCGTCGCTGAAGTCGAGCGAGTCCTCGAGCGTGGCCGCCTCGACGAGCACGAACGGCGCCGGCTGCCCGGCCCACAGCGCGCGCAGGTCGGCCTCCAGCGCATCGAGCAGGGATGCCTCGGGCGCGACCGCGACGACGATGCTCGCGGCGCCGTGCTCGGCCTGGGCCAGCAGGTCGTGGGCGACGAGCCGGATCGCGCCGGCGTCGGGCGCGTCGAACACCACGACGAGCTCGCTGGGGCCGGCGAAGCCGTCGATCCCGACGATTCCGCTCAGCTGCCGCTTGGCCTCCTGGACGTAGAGGTTTCCGGGTCCGACGATCACATCGACCGCCGCGACGCTCTCGGTCCCGTGGGCCAGTGCGGCGATCGCCTGCGCCCCGCCCATGCGGTGGACCTCGCCCACGCCGATCAGCTCGCACGCGGCCAGCGTCACGGGGTCGATCGGGGGTGGCGTGGCGATCACGACGTCGGTGACTCCCGCGGAGCGCGCCGTGACGGCGCCCATCACGACGGTGCTCGGGTAGGGCGCGCCGCCGCCGGGGACATAGATCGCCGCGCGCGCGACGGCGACCTCACGCAGTACCACGATGTGCCCCTGGGCGAGCGTGACCTCGCGGTCAGCGCTCGCGGCGGCCCAGGCGAGCTCGGCGACGTTCGCGATCGCGACCTCGAGGCCGGCGCGGACCGCGGGATCGAGCATCGCCAGCGCCAGTCCCAGCTCCTCCGCCGCAACGCGCTGGGGCGGCGGCGGATCGGCGTCGAAGCGCGCCGTGAAACGCTGGACGGCGGCGTCGCCCTCGGCCGCGACCGCCGCGATGATCTCGGCCACCGCGTCGCTGACCGACGGCGGGGCCGGCGTCAACGCCCGCAGTTCGGCCGCGAGCTCGGCCGGGTCGGCCAGCTCGCGGCGCTCAAGCCGCACGCGAGCGCTCCAGCAACTCGTCGATCGCCGCGGCCTTGAGCTTGTGCGCCACCGGGTTGGCGATCAGGCGAGCGGTGCAGACCGCCAGCGTCTCGCGGATCACGAGGTTGTTCTCACGCAGCGTCGTGCCGGTCGCGGTCAAATCGACGATCGCCTCGACGAGCCCGGTCAGCGGGGCGAGCTCGACCGAGCCCTTGACCTCGATGATCTCGACCTGGCGGCCGGTGCGCTCGAAGTGCGCGGCGGCGACGTGCGGATACTTCGTCGCCACGCGAATGACGCCGAGGCGTCGCAGCGCCTCCGCCGCGCGGTCGGGGCCCGCGACGGTTGCCACGACCATCGTGCAGCGGCCGAAGCCGAGGTCGCGCAGCTCGTAGACGTCGCGACTCGAGCCGCCGGGCGCGGCGTCGCTGTGCTCCATCAGGACGTCCTTGCCGGTGATGCCGACGTCCGCTGCGCCGGCCGCCACGTAGGTCGGCACGTCGGATGGTCGCATCGTGATCAGCCCGACATCCTCGAACAGCAGCTTGCGCTCGTTCGTGCGCACCTCGGCGGTCGAGATTCCGAGCCGCTCGAGCCAGTCGAGGGTCTCCTCGAACAGCGCGCCGCGGGGCACCGCGATCGTCAGACCGCCGCTGCTCACGGTTCCGCCGTCCCGAGCCGCTCCTCCGCGGCGAGCGCCTGGTGCAGCTTCTCGACCTCGAGCGCGAAGCCGACCGCCGGCAGCTCGCGCCCGAACTGGCCGAGCAGGTGGTCGTAGCGACCGCCGCCGCCGATCGGCATGCCGGCCGCGGGGTCGTAGACCTCGAACACGGCGCCGGTGTAGTAGCCCGGTGCGCGCGAGAGTCCGAGGTCGAAGATCACCCGCGCGGCGACATCGGGCTCGAGCAGGGCGTGCACCGCACGCAGCCCGGCGACGGCGTCGGCGACCGGGCCCGGCGGGCCGTGCAGGACGTCCGGTCCGCCGCGCATCTGGGGCACGCTGAGCAGCAGCTCGATCGAGCGCTCGTCGATTGCCAGCTCACGCAGGCCGGTCTCGAGGCCGACGAAGTCGCCGCGGCCGAGTTCCGCGAGCAGCAGCGCGCGCCGGTCCTCGGGCACGTCGAGCCCGTCGAGCAGCGCCGGGTACAGCGCGGCATCGCCGATCCCGACGCGGTAGCGCGCGAGGCCGGCGCGATCGAGCGCGCGGCACAGCACCGTCACGGCCTCGGCGGTCCCGGCCGGGGCTCCCGCGCCGATCAGCTCGATGCCCGCCTGCAGGAACTCGCGCGGCTGCCCGCGTTGCGGACGGATGCCGCGGTAGCAGTGTGCGAAGTAGGCGAAGCGCAGCGGCAGCTCGGCCGCGCTGTAGCGGGCGCCGGCGAGGCGGGCGATCGGGACGGTCATGTCGGAGCGCAGCACGAGCACCTCGCCGTTCTCGTCGAACACGCGGTAGGCGGGGCGCGCGCCGTCGAGCGCCCCGCGCGTGATCACCGACTCGTACTCCAGCGCGGGCGTGTAGACCTCGCCGTATCCGGCGTCGCTGAAGACGGCACGCAGCAGCTCGGTGAGCGTGCGCAGCTCACGCATCTCGTCCGGCAGCACATCGCGGGTGCCGCTGGGAATCGGGAGAATCATCGCCCCGGGCACGGTAGCGGACTCCCTCGTCGAGAATCGGGCGTCGCGCCGGCTGGCGGCGGCGGCGGTGCCTCAGGCGGCGGCGGCGGACTCGCGCTCGATCTGAGCGCCGAGCTCGCGCAGTCGCTCGTCGATGCGCTCGTAGCCGCGGTCGATCTGCGAGACGTTGCCGATCTCGCTGCGACCCTCGGCGCACAGCGCCGCGATCAACATCGCCATCCCGGCGCGGATGTCCGGCGACTCGAGGCGTTCGCCGCGCAGCCGCCGCGGGCCGGTCACGATCGCACGATGCGGGTCGCAGAGCACGATGTCGGCCCCCATCGTGGCCAGCTTGTCGGTGAAGATCAGCCGGCTCTCGAACATCCACTCGTGGATCAGCACGGAGCCCTCCGCCTGGGTCGCGAGCGCCACGGCAACGCTCGTCAGGTCGGCCGGGAAGGCCGGCCAGGGCCCGTCCATCACCTTGCGCTTGTAGCCGCCGAAGTCGGATTTGACGACGAGCCGCTGGCCCCCCGGGACGACGATGTCGTTGCCGTCGAACTCGCTGTGCAGCCCGAGTTGCTCGAACACCAGGCAGATCATCCGCAGGTCGTGCGGGATCGTGTCGGTGATCCGCAACTCGCCGCCCGTCACGCCGGCGAGCGCCATGAAGCTGCCGATCTCGATGTGGTCGGGCGCGATCGCGTGCGTCGTCCCGCCGAGCCGTTCGGCGCCGTCGACCGTCAGCAGATTCGAGCCGATCCCTCCGATCCGCGCCCCCATCTTGACGAGCAGGCGCGCGAGATCCTGGACGTGGGGCTCGCAGGCCGCGTTGTGGACGGTCGTCGTGCCGGGCGTCAGCGCCGCGGCCATCAGCACGTTCTCGGTCGCCATCACCGACGGCTCGTCCATGAACACCTCGCCGGCGCGCAGGCCGTGCTTGGCGTGCAGCACGAAGCCGCCGTCGTAGTCGCAGACGGCGCCCAGCGCCTCGAATCCGTCGATGTGCGGATCCAATCGCCGGCGGCCGATGAAGTCGCCGCCGGGCGGTGGCATCTCGGCACGACCGAAGCGCGCGAGCAGCGGCCCGGCCAGCAGGAACGACGCGCGGATCTGCTCGCCGAGCGCCGGCTCGATCGCCCTCGCGTCGGCGTCGGCGCCGCACAGCGTGAGCTCGTTCTCGCCGCGCCACTGCACCCGGACGCCGAGGCCGGCGAGGATCTCGAGCATCGTGTCGACATCGCGGATCCGGGGCACGTTGCCGAGCACCAGCTCGGCGTCGGTCAGCAGCGAGGCGGCGAGAATCGCAAGCGCACCGTTCTTGTTGCCGGCGGGCACGACCGTGCCGCTCAGCGGCGCGCCCCCGTGAATGACGAACTTCTCCATCGCTGGTGCCAGGCGCGCAAGCCTACACCCAGACCCGCCGGCACCCCGATCCAGCACCCAGACGACCGCTCCGGCCCCGCAACACGAACACACGTTCTGCAATCCGGCTTGCAACATTGTGCGTGCTTTTGCGCTCCATAGAGCCAACCGATGCCCGCGTGCAACCCGGCACCGGCGCGCTCCGGCCGTTCCATCCGATGGCCGACGCACCATACGAACACGTGTTCTGGCGCAGCCCACACCCGCAGGCCTCACTCCGCGCCGTCCACCGCGCGGTCGATCTCGCTCGTGCCGCTCTGCTCCTCGAGTGCACGCTCGAAGACGCCCACGAGCTCGTCGACGCGCGCGCGTCCCACCCGCACCGGACGCAGTCGTGGCGCTCACCCGCGCCGCGGCGTCCCGGAACGGTGCTGGCACGTCCGCAGCACTGCATCACACCGCTGGTCCGGTCGGCGCCCTGTAGCCGCGAGCTCGCAGGGCGTCGCTGACGCTGGGAGGCAGACCGGCAGATCACGCACCCCGCCGGGACTCTGCAGGCTCGGGAGTCCCGGCGAATGGGGTGCGGCTGCGCCCCGCCGCCGCCGGCCGGGCGCGAACAGCAGCGAGCCCCGCCGTGGGGCGGGGCTCGCGCTCAAGTGAACCGGCGGCGACCTACTCTCCCAGGCCCTTGCGAGCCAAGTACCATCGGCGCTGAGGGGCTTAACTGCTCTGTTCGGAATGGGAAGAGGTGTTTCCCCCTCGCCATAGCCACCGGAAGTGGTGAGAGACCACCTCGGCAATCCTTCAAGACTGCACAGCGCCACGGGTCGGGCATCACGAAGTTATCCGTCAAGCCCTCGACCCATTAGTACCAGTCTCCTGCAGGCGTCACCGCCCTTCCAGAGCTGGCCTATCAACCTGGTGGTCTACCAGGGGTCTTACTCCCTCTAGGGGATGGGAGAGCTCATCTCGAGGTTGGCTTCCCGCTTAGATGCTTTCAGCGGTTATCCAATCCAGACGTAGCTAATCTGCGATGCCGTTGGCACGACAACAGAGACACCAGAGGTCTGTTCATCCCGGTCCTCTCGTACTAGGGACAACTCCTCTCAACTCTCCAACGCCCACGGCAGATAGGGACCGAACTGTCTTGCGACGTTCTGAACCCAGCTCGCGTACCGCTTTAATGGGCGAACAGCCCAACCCTTGGGACCTACTCCAGCCCCAGGATGCGACGAGCCGACATCGAGGTGCCAAACCGGGCCGTCGATGTGAACTCTTGGGCCCGATAAGCCTGTTATCCCCGGAGTACCTTTTATCCGTTGAGCGACGGCACTTCCACTTGCTACCGCCGGATCACTAAGACCTGCTTTCGCACCTGCTCGACCTGTCGGTCTCGCAGTCAAGCTCCCTTGCTGCCTTTACACTCTGCGCACGATTTCCAACCGTGCTGAGGGAACCTTTGTGCGCCTCCGTTACATTTTGGGAGGCGACCGCCCCAGTCAAACTACCCGCCTGGCACTGTTCACCGCCCGGATTCACGGAACGGTGTTAGAAATCCAATACACCAAGGGTGGTATCTCAACGTTGGCTCCACACCGGCCGCAGCCGGTGCTTCAAAGCCTCCCACCTATCCTGAGCGAAGTGCACCGAATCCCAATACCAAGTTGTAGTAAAGGTTCACGGGGTCTTTCCGTCTAGCCGCGGGTACTCGGCATCTTCACCGAGACTGCAATTTCACCGAGCCCATCGTTGAGACAGCGCTGAAGTCGTTACGCCATTCGTGCAGGTCGGAACTTACCCGACAAGGAATTTCGCTACCTTAGGACCGTTATAGTTACGGCCGCCGTTTACCGGGGCTTAGCTTCAGTGCTTCGGGTCAAGCCCTAACACCTCCACGTAACCTTCCGGCACCGGGCAGGCGTCAGCCCCTATACGTCGTCTTTCGACTTAGCAGAGACCTGTGTTTTTGGTAAACAGTCGCTCCAGCCATTTCACTGCGGCCCCCTCGGGTTCCGTCAGCAAGTGACTTCGCCCTACTGGGGCGCCCCTTCTCCCGAAGTTACGGGGCAATTTTGCCGAGTTCCTTAACGATGGTTATCTCGATCACCTTAGTATTCTCTACTTGTCCACCTGTGTCGGTTTTGGTACGGGCGCGCGAGTCCTCCCTAGGAGCTTTTCTTGGAGGCATGGCGTCAGGGACTCGCCGGCTCTAAAGCCAGCTGGCATCGCGCCTCAGGTTATGCGGTCCCGGATTTGCCTAGGACCACCCCTACACGCTTACCCCAGGGCGACCATCGCCTGGGTTCCCTTAGCCGTCCTCGTCCCTCCATCGGTCAAACGGACTCGACGCGGTACAGGAATATCAACCTGTTGGCCATCGACTACGCCTTTCGGCCTCGCCTTAGGACCCGACTAACCCTGGGAAGACGAACTTTACCCAGGAATCCTTGGACAATCGGTGGAGGGGATTCTCACCCCTCTTTCGTTACTCATGCCGGCATTCTCACTTCCCACGCCTCCACGGCTGGCTTCCGCCGCCGCTTCGCTGGCGTGGGAACGCTCTCCTACCGCGCGATCGGACCGAAGTCCTCACGCACCCGCAGCTTCGGTGTCTAGCTTGAGCCCCGTTACATTATCCGCGCCCGAACACTTGACCAGTGAGCTGTTACGCACTCTTTCAAGGGTGGCTGCCTCTAAGCCAACCTCCTGGTTGTCTATGCATCCAGACATCGTTTACCACTTAGCTAGAACTTGGGGACCTTAGCTGGCGGTCTGGGCTGTTTCCCTTTTGACGCTGAAGTTTATCCCCCAGCAACTGACTCCCGGAGTAGACGTCGTGGTCTTCGGAGTTTGCATGAATTCGGTAACCTGGTAGGGCCCCTAGTCCAAACAGTGCTCTACGGCCACGACGCAATTTATCCGAGGCTATACCTAAATATATTTCGGAGAGAACCAGATATCACTGAGCTTGATTAGCCTTTCACTCCGACCCACAGGTCATCCGCCCAGTTTTCAACCTAGGTCGGTTCGGCCCTCCACGAGGTCTTACCCTCGCTTCAGCCTGCCCATGGGTAGCTCGCTCAGTTTCGGGTCTACCGCCTACGACTGTGTCGCCCTATTAGGACTCGCTTTCGCTACGGCTCCGCTCATCGCTTAACCTTGCCGCAGACGAGTAACTCGCCGGCTCGTTATGCAAAAAGCACGCGGTCACAGGACAAGCCTGCTCCCACCGCTTGTAGGCACGCGGTTTCAGGTACTATTTCACTCCCCTTCCGGGGTACTTTTCACCTTTCCCTCACGGTACTAGTCCGCTATCGGTCACTAAGGAGTACTTAGCCTTGGAGGGTGGTCCCCCCAGGTTCAGTCCGCGTTTCACGTGTGCGGACCTACTCAGGAACGCTTGACGGAAGCTCGTGCAGTTTCGTCTACGGGACGATTGCCCTCTATGGTGCGCGGTTCCACACGCTTCGACTACCACACAATTTGTAACTTCCGCCGGGTCGGCCACGACCCGGAACAAGCGCCCTACAACCCCTGACGCGCAACGCGTGGCCGCTTGCACGCGCCAGGTTTGGGCTGATCCCTTTTCGCTCGCCACTACTCAGGGAGTCTCGGTTGATTTCCTTTCCTCAGGGTACTGAGATGTTTCACTTCCCCTGCTTGCCCTCCACCGGCCTATGTGTTCAGCCGGGGATAACGCCGCATTACCGGCGTTGGGTTTCCCCATTCGGGAATCCGCGGGTCATAGGCTGTTCAGCGCCTCACCGCGGCTTATCGCAGCCGTCCACGCCCTTCATCGACTCTTAGTGCCAAGGCATCCACCATGTGCCCTTACTATCTTGACGGTGATCGAACCAGAAATGGTTCGGTGATACCCGTTGTTGATGCGACCGCGATTGCTCGCGATCGCTGTGGCTACTGTGCAGTTTTCAAGGATCGCCGGAGGCGTACGCTCGCCGTTGACGGTGCCCGGATCCGCGGCATGCGCGACGGGCACCCGGCTCGCGCCGGTCTCTCAAAGCTCAACAGCATGCCGGGGTCGCCGACCCCGCACCTCAAGAGGAGCGCGGTCGCCGGCGGCTGGCCGGTGAGGTTCGGTCGACGTGCTAGGCCCGACGGTCGCTCGCGCAGCCCGGAATGGGCCGTCGGCTCCGCCGGGGCGCCTTACGGCGCTCCCTAGAAAGGAGGTGATCCAGCCGCAGCTTCCGCTACGGCTACCTTGTTACGACTTCACCCCAGTCACGAGCCCCACCGTCGACGGCTCCCTCCCTTGCGGGTTAGGCCACCGGCTTCGGGTGTTGCTCACTCCCGTGGTGTGACGGGCGGTGTGTACAAGGCCCGGGAACGTATTCACCGTGGCAATGCTGATCCACGATTACTAGCAACTCCGCCTTCATGCAGGCGAGTTTCAGCCTGCAATCCGAACCGAGACGCGCTTTAAGGGATTCGCTCCACCTCGCGGTATCGCAGCCCTTTGTACGCGCCAATGTAGCACGTGTGTAGCCCTGGACATAAGGGGCATGATGACTTGACCTCATCCCCGCCTTCCTCCGGTTTGTCACCGGCAGTCTCGCATGAGTCCCCAACTGAATGCTGGCAACATGCGACGGGGGTTGCGCTCGTTGCGGGACTTAACCCAACATCTCACGACACGAGCTGACGACAGCCATGCACCACCTGTGA
>CAWHZJ010000019.1:0-143386 GCA_963833765.1 uncultured Solirubrobacterales bacterium
GGCGAGCTGCTGCTCCTGCTGGTTGATCTCCGCCTGAGCCTGCGCCACGCTGGGAATCTGCGCGGCTTGCTGCATCGCGATCTCGAGGGCAAGCCCACCGCCAGCTTCGGATCGACCTGCGCGACAGTCGCCCCTCCTCCATGAGCTGCTCGTACAGCGGCGAGTCCTGCTGCTCGATCGCGCCCAACTGCTGCTCGATCTGTCCGTCAAGCTGCACCATCGGCACGGCCGGAGAGTCGCGGTTAGGGATCACATCGGCGGTTGGCGCCGGCTCGACGGGCACGGCCGCAGCGCCCAGATCGTGGTCCGCGGCGGGTCACTGTTCCGACATCACGTTCCTCCGCTCGGCGTCGCGACCCCTCCGGACCTGCGGCTCCTGAGCGGACCCGCCCGGTTCGCCACATGACACGCCCAGGATAGACCGAATCGTCCGCTCCGCGACGCGCTCGACGACACCAGAACGCCGGCAACGGCCAACCGCTCTGCCGGGGGCACTCCAGCCGTGTCGAGGGGGCGGCCCGGCGAGGCTACTAGCCGGAGGGGCGTGCCCGGCGCCGGAGCCACGACCCCAGGATGTGCTCGCGCATTGCCGCTGCCGCTCCTTCGGCGTCCCGCTCCGCGAGTCGCTCATAGATCTTGAGGTGGCCGCGGTGAGAGGACGCCAGATCCTCGGCCGTCGTCGGCACGGTGTAGCGCATGCTCGCTCTGGCGTAGGGATGGATCGTTCGAATGATCGACCGGGCAAGCTGGTTCCCCGAGCCTCGATGGATCAGGTCGTGGTATTCCGTGTCCGCGAGCTTCGTACGCCTCGCCCTGGTCCAGCAGCTGTTCGAGCGCCATCAGCGCCGCATGGAGTTCGCCGAGCTGCTCCTCGCTCATCATCTCGGCCGCGCGACGCGTCATCTGAGACTCGAGCCCGACGCGCACGTCAACCAGGCCGTCGAGAGTCCTGAGCGTCTTGTCGTAGCGGATCGATGCCTCGAGCACGAGCGGGTCCAGCAGGTTCCAATGCTCCGGAGCCGTCACCGTCGTGCCCTGGCCCTGCTTTACGCGGACGAGCCCCTTCTCCTCGAGCACTTTGACCGACTCGCGGATGACGCTCCGGCTCACGCCGAACGCCGCGCACAGCTCACGCTCGTTCGGGAGCGTCGATTCCGGCGGCAGCGCCTCGCTCACGATGTTGTCGATGATCGTCGACAGCACAGCCGTCCCGAGTCGAGCCGGCCGCGTCGGCGGCTGACCGTTCATGAGCGCGTCGAGACGTATCGTCATCGGGCGGTCGCGGCGCAATGTCCTCCGGCGAGGCGACCTAGGCGATCTTCCCGCCCACGAGCCGCCGCCGCTGCCGGGGCGGGCGCAAAGATCGACCACGGCCATCCCGTCGTGCGGCCAGCCGAAGTCGACGAGCTTTAGCGGAGAGACCGCGCCCGGGCCAGCCTTGTCGTTTGAGCCGCGCCCACCCCCATGACCGGGTGCGCGGGTCGGGGTCGGCCACCAGCCGCTGATATTGATCGGAGGTATGATGTCATGAAGCTTATCGCGGCCGGTGGCGGCGAGTGCGCGCCGTAGCGACCCGACCCGCCTCGACGTGCCGGCGACCGTCGCCCGCGTACGAATGAACGCGGCGCCCTCCGGCGCGAGACCCTCGTCGAGTACATCTGTCGCGCCCACCTAGGCACTGCTCGTTGTCGTCGGGGACCTGCCAGCGGCATCACGGCGGAACGAGCGCCCAAGCGTTGCCGGCCTAACTACCCGCGCTTCCAGCAGCTCGACCAAGCCGTTCCAGCGCACGCGGCACGGCCCATCGGACAACGAGATCGGGCGGATGATCATCCGGGCTATCCGCCACTACACGGCGGCCGATCGCTCGACAGGCATGACGGCGACTTGCCGCGGACCGCGTCACGGCGCGAATCAACGCCTCGTGTCGTAGCGCCGACGCGCCCGCCTCGGATCCGCTCGAGCAACTCGCCAAGCAGATCCTCGAGCGACAGGTACGCCAGCGCCGAATCCGTAATCTGCACAAGCGACGCCCACGCGGCCCCGGACGCATCGCCCGAGCCGAGCGTCGCAGGAGGATCGACCATCGCGCAAATCATGCCGAAACGGAAGCCGGTAGGTGGTGAGCACGTAGGGGCTGGGCGGCGCCGCGCCGGCGCTGATGGAGCGTAGCTTCGGCATGGTCGCCAACTCACGCCGCTAGGAGCGGCGGACGCGTGTCTGCACGCCACGAGGGGTGACGGTACGCACGGGGGCTCGGTCGTCGTCCTGCTCGGGTCCAGCGACCTGCTTGCGGCCGCCGAGGCGCCGCCCTCCGGGTCGACTTGCAAACCCTAGTGCGCCGAACGGAACGCCCATCGAGCCCCAGAATCGATGACCCTCGTCCTCTGCGCCGCGCAGACCGAGGAAGCCATGTCCACGAAGAACAACGAGTGAGGCCCGCCATCACGGGCTCCTAAGACGTTCAGCTGGAGATCCGACGGTTCCGGCTTGACGTCGTTCTCGATTCATATTATCATCATACGAATGAGGATTGGGGCCATAGATGTCGAGCTCATCGCTTGGCCGGCAGTGGAGCCGCCGTTCGCTTGGCGGCGCGGCTTGCGCGGATCCCACCCCGCTCGCACGAACGCCGTGTTGCGCATCACTACCGAGAGCGGGGCGGTGGGAGAGGCGTTCCACGAGTGGAGCGGCGTGATGCTCAAGGACATCGTCGATCGCATCCTGCGCCCGGAGCTGGTCGGCGAGCGCGCTGACCGGCGTGAGTGGATCTGGCATCGCCTCTGGGAGCTCGACCGGACCGAGGAGTTCCCGATCTGGCTGATCGGCATCGTTGATGTGGCGCTTTGGGATCTCGAAGGGCGCACCCTCGGCGCGCCCGTCCACCGCCTACTTGGCACTTACCGCGACTCGATCCCTGCGTACGCCTCGACGACGACCTTCGCGACGGTCGAGGAGTTCCTCGACGTCGCGGACCAGTGTCTTGAGCTCGGCTTCCCGGCGATCAAGCTCCACGCTTGGGGCGATGCGCGCGCCGACGCCGACCTATGTCAGCGCCTTCGGGATCACGTCGGGCCTGACATCCCCCTGATGTATGACGGCTCTGCAGCTTTCGATTTGCCCGACGCCGTCTATCTCGGCCGCGCCCTCGCCGAAGCCGACTATCTCTGGTACGAGGAGCCGATCCGCGAGTTCAGCGTGACCGCCTACAAGTGGCTCGCCGAGCGTTGCGACGTTCCGCTCAACATCGCCGAGACCTCGGATGGCAGCCACATGAATACGGCCGACTTCATCGCCTCCGGTTGCGCGACCTACGTGCGCACCAGCGCGAACCATCGCGGCGGGATCACTGGTGCGATGCGCACAGCGCACCTCGCCGACGCGTTCCGCCTCCGCGCCGAGCCCCACGGCCCGACCGAGCCGGCCGTGCACCTGTGCATGGCGATACCGAACTGCACCTACTACGAGTCCCTCGTCACGTCCAACCCGGTCGTGCGCGAGCCCCGCGTGGGTGCGGATGGGCTTGTGCGCGCGCCAACGGAGCCCGGCATTGCACTGCCGGCCGTCGTGCACGAGGCGCGTGAGCATGCCGGGAGCACCTGAGACCTTGCACGTTAGACGGGGTTAAACGAAGGAAGGAGAGCGAAAACATGAAGTCACCTATCAACGCCAGGTACTGGCGCGGCCGCTCGCTCGGAGCCCGTGTCGCGGTTGTCGCGATCGCGGTTACGGGCATCACGGGAGCGTCGGTGCTGGGCGTATCTGCTGCATCGGCGAAGTCGGGAGCCGCGCCGCTGGTCGTCTGGTACGACACGAACCGCGTGCCCTACGTGAAGGCCTACCAAGCGGCCAATCCTCACGCCAACATCAAGTGGGTCCTCTACAACGGCAATCAGAACGGCACGGGCGTGCTGCAGTCGAAGTTCGCCCTGTGGAACCGCACAGGCTGGCCGTCGGACGCGCCGGACGTGATGTTCGACACGCAGAACTACGACGCGGTCCAGCTCGGCACACCGCCTTACAACGACCTGCTCAACCTCAAGAACTACGTCCCGAAGAAGGTGCTGAACAATTTCGCCGGCACCTCGATGAAGGCTGCTTGCACGACACCGAGCGGCCAAATCATCTGCCTGCGCAATGACAGCGCGGCGGAGGTGCTCTGGGTCAACCCGACGCTGTACAAGCAGTTCTTCGGCAGCGCACCGGTCCCGACCACGTGGGCGGAATACCTGGCCGACGGTACGGCGCTCAACACCGCTCACCCGGGGTATTTCATCGGGAGCGTTGGCGATGGGTTCAGCATTGACGACTTCTTCCTGTGGGCCAATGCATGCCCGATGGATCAGGTCATCGGCAAGGGCAAGATCGAGATCAACCCGAACTCGCCGAACTGCACGGGAATCGCGAACTCCTGGATAGCTCGGGCGATGTCGGCAAGTCGCTCAGCCAGACCAGAGCATCTTCGTCGGTCAACCCGCAGAAGCTCGTCATGGATGTTGGAGCGCTCTGGATGGGCACCGTCGTGTTCCAGACCGGCGCCGCCACCGGCGTGCCGAACGGCACGATGGTTGCGTATCCGGCTCCGACGGCGACTAACGGAAAGCCGACCACGGGCGACCTCGGCGGCGGACTGTGGCTGGTCTCCGGGCACTCGAAGCAACCAAAGGCCGCAGCCGCATTCGCGCAGTACATGGCGACGAGCCCGGTCATCCAGAAGGTTGGGGTCGAGGCTGGTCTGCCGCAGTACGTGCCGCGCCAGGCCGCTTACCTGTCATCGCTCAGCACCACCTTCGGTGACCCGAGCGTGACCGAGGCCACGTGGAAGCAGGCCGCAGCGCAGGTGTGGGACGGCTGGAGCCCGGTGCCGTGGAGCACGGACGGCGTCTGGGCATCGACGGACCTCGCCAACGTGACCGGCGGGAAGCCGGTTGCAGGCGAGCTCCTGCCTTACGCGGAGGCATTGGCTAACCAGGCTCGCCTGGCCGGTTACACGGTCGTGAGCCCGGTCAAGGCCGTCGCCAACGGGCAGTAGGCAGGTGTCCCGAGCAGCAAGTCGTAAGTCAAAAATGCAATGACAGTTCCTTCGGCCATGGTTGTCTCCGACGAGCGCGTTAGCGCCCGTCGGAGACGCCGGGCTGGGGGGCAGCGCGGCGGATTACCCGCCGGCACCTCGCGGACAGCGGGCTACGGCTTTGTCGCCATCTACGTTGTCCTGCTCCTTGCTCTCGGTGTCGCGCCTGCCGTTTATGCGATCGCGCTCGCGCTGAGCACGCCAGGTGGCGTCGGCTTCTCGCACTTCGTCAACACGTTCAACTTCTTCGAGTTCGCGCCGGCGTTCGAGCACGTCGCGGAGTTCGAAGGGATCTGGCTCGCCAGCCAAACGATCTTCGTCGTCCTCCTCGCGCTGATGGTGCACACCCTGAAGCGCCGGGTCAGCGTCGCGTTTCGGTTGATCTTCTACCTCCCCGGAGCGATGGCTGGTTCGGCGAGCGCGGTCATCTGGCTGTTCATGTTCACCCCGAGCGGCAGCCCGTGGGCGTTCATCTTGCACGGCCTGCACTATCAGGTCCTCTCGAACACCGTCCAGCCGAGCAACCTTCCGATCATCTTCGCGATCATGGCTTTCTTCACCGGTGCCGGCGGATGGATCGTCATCATGTACGGCGCGCTGAACAACATTCCCGACGAGCTGATCGAGGCCGCCGAGATCGACGGGTCGAGCGCGCTCCAGACCGCCCTGCGGATCAAGATCCCGCTGATTCGCAAATGGATCGTCTACATGCTCGTGCTGTCCTTTGCGGCCGGGTCGCAGCTGTTCGTCGAGCCGCAGATCCTGGCGGTTGCAACCAACGGCCAGGTGCCGGCGCAGTGGTCGCCCAATCAGCTCGCCTATTACCTTGCATTCCAGCAGGACAGCTTCAACAACGCCGCCGCGGTCTCGGTCGACCTGCTCGTGCTCGGTCTGCTCGTCGCCGTGGTGCTTGTCTGGCGCGGAAGGCTGTTCGAGGTCGAATAGTGCTCGCGCGACGCTACGCCTACCGCCTCATCGGACTCCTCGTGCTCTTGGCGTTCGTCGCCTTCTTCGCCCTGCCGATGCTCTGGCTGCTGCTCGCGCCGACGAAAACCGACTTCCAGCTCGCAAATCAGTCGCCGTTTTCGGTCGGCAGTCTGGGCAGGTGGGTTCACACCTTCAACCACGTCATCAATTACCAGGGTCAGCTGATGCTGGGATGGCTGAAGAACTCCGCGATCTACTCGGGCGGCGGGACTGCGCTTGCACTGCTGGCAGCTATTCCCGCGGGCTATGGTCTCGCGCTGACACAGTTCATCGGCCGTCGCGCGCTGCTTGGCATCACGCTCGTCGTGATGATCATGCCGGCCACGGCGCTCGTCATGCCGCTGTTTCTCGAGGCCGCTGCGGTGCACCTCGTCGGCACAGTCTGGGCGGTGATCCTACCGTTCGCGTTCTTCCCGTTCGGCACCTATCTCGCCTACATCTATTTCTCGTCGACGATTCCAAAGGAGCTGCTGGCGGCGGCGCGGATCGATGGAGCAGGCGAATGGGGCGTGTTCCGACACGTGGCCCTGCCACTCGCGCGGCCGATCGTGGCTCTCGTCGCGTTTTTCGCCTTCGTCGCTGACTGGACCAACTACTACCTCCCCTTCGTGATGGCCTCGGAGAGTGGCACTCCAGTGACGGTAGGTCTGCAGATCCTCGTCAGTGCGTCGCCCCGCTTCACCCCCACGGCTGCGGGGTTTGCCGGAACAGAGATCTTCGGGCCCGACCTCGCGATGGCCACTCTCATCGCGGCGCTACCGGTATTGATCATCTTTTTGTTCGCCCAGCGCATGCTGGTCAAGGGAATGCTCGCGGGCGCAACGAAGGGATAGCTGCGCCGATGTTCAACACAGGAGACCAGCGGTGAACGGGCTCGGCTCGCTTGCGCTCGTCGAGGAGAGACCGAAAGGACCTGCATCATGGCGACTGTGACCTACAAGGATGCGTCTCGTATCTATCCGAGGACCACGAACAAGGCCGTCAACGAGCTGAATCTCGAGATCCGCGACGGGGAGTTCATCGTCTTGGTCGGTCCGTCGGGATGTGGCAAGACGACGAGCTTGCGGATGCTTGCCGGTCTCGAGCCCGTTGACGAAGGCGACATCCAGATCGACGATCGCAGCGTTGTTCGTCTGCCGCCGCGCGAGCGCGACATCGCCATGGTGTTTCAGAACTACGCCTTGTACCCGCACATGAACGTGGCTGGCAATCTAGGGTTCGCGTTGAAGATCGCCAAGGTCAAGAAGTCCGAGATCAAGTCGCGCGTGGCCGAGGCGGCGAAAATGCTCGATCTCGAGGAGTACCTGGACCGCAAGCCCGCGCAGCTGTCGGGTGGTCAGCGCCAGCGCGTGGCGATGGGTCGCGCGATCGTTCGCCAGCCGCGGGTATTCCTGATGGACGAGCCGCTGTCGAACCTCGACGCAAAGCTGCGCGTGGCGACGCGCTCGTCGATCGCGGCACTGCAACGGCGACTCGGCGTCACGACGGTGTACGTGACGCATGATCAGGTCGAGGCGATGACGATGGGCGATCGCGTCGCGGTGATGAAGGACGGCGTGCTGCAGCAGGTCGACGTGCCAAGCGTGCTGTATGACTCTCCGGTCAACGCTTTCGTTGCCGGGTTCATCGGCTCTCCCGCGATGAACCTGATCGAGGGCACCCTCGGACCCGAGGGTGTGGCGATCGGATCAATGGTCGTGCCGGTCCCGCGCGGGCTCCCGGAAGCAGCCGGAACCGGCAAGGTCACGGTCGGCCTGCGGCCCGAGTCGGTTGAGCTTGCCGGCAACGGCCCCGGTATACCGGCCGTCGTCAACCTCGTCGAGGAGCTCGGCGCGGAAGCCTATGTCTACGCGCGGCTCGCACACCACGTCGATCAGCCCACCTTTGCCGCGACTCCCGACTTCATTGTCCGTGTGGATCCCAAGAGCGCCCCGAAGATCGGCAGCGCGATCGAGCTGCACGTCAAGCCGGACTCGATCTTGCTCTTCGACGCCGACTCTGGCGCGAGAATCACCGCATCGTGACCCGCGCTGCGGCGCGGCGCTGACGGCGATTGAGGTTGACACAAGCGGGCGTCGCGACGTTGCGCTCACTCTACGCGCTGACGGGGCTGCTACGGCCGGCTCAACCGCCGGCGGGCTTGAACGCCACTCGCGTCAAGAAGTCGTGTAGCAGGATGCGCCACACATACCAATCGTGCCCGCCGTTGATGAACTCGGTGCTGAACCTGACGTGTGCCTGCTGTAGATCCATGGCCTCCTGCAGCTCCTGCGAGCGCAGCGGATCCTGCTCACCGCCTCCGACCATGACCCGAACCCGCCCGAGCGCTTTCGCTTGGGCTGCGCCGACGGGGGTAGCGGGAACCGGGCTGATCACGCCAACGTAGCCATACGCGCTGACGCCGCCCGTCAACAGGCCGGCGGCCACGCCGCCACCGCAGGCCGCCCCCACGAACGCGCGCTGAGAGGCCTCACGTGACACGTCGTAATGCGACTGCACGTATGGAATGACCGAGCTCGCCATGTTCTCGCCAGACGCGACCTGGTCGTCCTCTTGGCAGTCGGTGAAGTCGAAGTCCGTCATCACCGCGACCACCGCCTTGATCTCGCGCTTGTCGATCAGGTTGTCCAGGATGTTCGCGGCGTCATCCCGCGTGCTCCAGTCGACCTCGTTATCGCCGAGGCTCAGATACACCACGGGATACCGTGCGCGGCGGTGAGGGTCATAGTGAGGCGGGGTGTAGATCGCGAGGTTGTTATAACCCGGCGGTGCGGGCGAACCCGGGTCCTGCGGGTAGGTGACGTCGCTGAGCGCGCCGCGGGGCGCGGTCGGCGCTTGCCAGGAGTAATTGACGGTGTGGAACGCCGGGTCAGACGGGACGTAGACCTGGCTGGTCGGCTCGATCGTGCCGATGGTCACCCCGTCACGCTCGTTCCACGGCGGATTGCTCGGATCGGAGCGCTCTGGGCAGGGCGTCGTGAGTGAGTCGTGTCCTACCGCGCTACGGCAATTGAGGAGGAACCCGTAGTTGAACTCGCCCGAGGGCAGCGGGATCGTGTAGGACCACACCCCGGTCGCGTGATCGTCGTTCATGTTGACGACGGGCCAACCATCGGTCGTCAAGCTCGTGTTGGGCCAGCCGATCGGAATGTCGCTCGGCTTCCATTGGCTCGGTAGCAGTCCCTGGCTGCTCGTTGATGAGGTGTCGCCTGGCGCCGAGAAGTACCACTCACCTTCAAGCTGCACGCTGGTCGCGCTCGGATCTCGGTAGCGGAACGTGACCGTGTAGCCCGTCGGCGGCCTGCCTGTGAACCGCACGTCAGGGGAGAAACGGCCGCCTGGCCCCGTGCTTCCCGCATTGCCGTGGTGCCCGGAACTGACCGGGAGACCGACCAGGACCGCGCTGGCGGCGGACACACCTCCCAGCACGGCCACGACCGCGAGGACGGTCGCGAGCAAGCGTCGACGCGTCCACCGTTGCATTGGCGAGGAGCTCCGCGGCTCGCGCGAGACCGCGATCAATGCCCTGACGGTGATGCGGATTGGCCCGGCCGAGATGCTGAACTTCGGCATTGCGAGCTAGACGAAGATGCCTTGCAGGCGGCCCGCGGCGATCCAGCGCTGGGCGATCACGAGGACGATGATCACCGGTGCGCAGCTCACGAGGATCAGCAACGCCTCCACCGAAGGCGGTGCCGAGGTCTGCATCTGGAGGGATTGGAGCACGACGCTGGTCGGCTGCGGCAGGGCAAACGGCGCGGGGGCGCCCGCCATCAGCTGTTGCGCGACGCCGAGCGTCACCGGGTAGCGACCGGTTTGGCAGGCAATGCTCGTGGTGGCCGACCCGGTGCAACCGAACGCCAGGTACATCCCCCACGGCAGAAAGTAGTTGGTCCAGCTCGCAATGAAGTCGAGCACCACGACGAGCCCGATGACAGGCGTCGCGAGCGGTAGCGCAACGTGCCGGAACGCCTGCCATTCGTTGCAGCCATCGCTGCGCGCGGCAGCTAGCAGCGCGAAGACGCGGGGGGCGTTGAAGTACAGATAGGCGATGTACACGCCGAACGGGAACAGGCCGTAAGGCAGGATCACGGCGAACGGGCTGCTCAGCATGCCCAGCGAGTGGGCCTCGAGAACCAGCGGCAGCACGAGCGCGTTGGTCGGGATCAGCATCGCGATCATCGTCGCGAACAGCAGCAGTCGCCGCCCGAAGAAGTCGAACGTCGCGAGCCCGTAACCCGCCGGCACGCCGAGCCCGACAGCGATCAGCACGCCCGAGCCCGAGTAGAGCGCCGAGTTCGCAAGCCAGGTGCCGATCGGTCCGACCAGGCCGGAGAAAAGCACCTGCACGTTCTGCACGAGCTGATGGAACGATCCGAACCCCAACGGAGCGCCGATCTGCGAGTCCGGCCCCGTCTGTCCCGCCCTCGTCGTCTCGAGTAACAGCCAGACGATCGGCACGGCAAAGAAGATCGCGACAACACCCAGTACGGCCCACAGGACGAGCCGCCTGGCGCTGGACGCGGGCGACCACGGCTCTGAGGTGACCGAGACGTCGAACTTGACGGAGATGTTTAGCGGTCGCATCTAGTCCGCCTTGAACAGACGGGTGCGGAACACGAGCACCCCGGCGCAGGCGAGGGCGACGACGAGCAGGTCGATCGAGATCGCGGCGGCCCAGTTGAAGTTGTTGTACTGGAACGCGAGGTACGTCGCGAGCGTGTTCGGAGACCACACCGGACTGACCAGCCCCAAGTTGGCCACGCTGACCAGTTGCGGCTCGGCAAACAGCTGCGTGCCCCCGGCAAACGCCACGATCAGCATGTAGACGACCCACTTCCTGATCATCGGCAGCTTGATTCGCAGCGCGGTTTGTAGCGGGCCGGCACCATCGAGGGCCGCCGCCTCCAGTACCTCCGCGGGAACGTTCGTGAGGGCTCCGTGGATGACGAGGATCCAGCTCCCGGCGCCGGTCCAGAATGCGATCAGCGCGTAAATGATCGGCAGGTTTCCGGAGATCAGTGATTCGCCGAGCGTCTTGTATCCAAGCGCGTGCAGCACGAAGTCCCACGGGCTCAGCCCGGGCTGAAACATGAACAGCCAGAGCAGCACGCTCGCGGAGCCGGCGAACGCCGCCGGCACGTAGAACATGAAACGGAAGGCCGCGCTGACCCGCGGTGCGAGTGTGTGCATGCACAGCGACAGGCCGATCACCATCACGACCAACGCCGTCAGCCAGACCAACATGAACTCTCCGACGTGCTCGAACGCCGGGATCAGGAAACCCTGGTTGTAGGAGTCGGTGAAGTTCGCCAAGCCGCTGAATGCGCCGTCGAACGTCGTCAACGCGAGGTTGAGCGCATACCCCGCCGGCCAGAGGCCGACGACTCCGAGTAACACCGCGTATCCGCCGACGAACAGATAGCCGGCTCGAGATCGCCGGCGCGGGCTTTGCGGTCTCGCTCTCCTCAGTCGTGGGCTGCGCCGATGCCAGCGGCGCGGAGATATGAGCCGGTACCCGAGGATCTCCGCGGCGTCCTCCTCGATTGAATTCGCACGGTCGCGACTCATTCGAGCGTCGCTTCCGCGCGTCGTCCCAACGAGTCAGCGCGAAGCATCCCCGCTACTGGGCGCTCTGGATCAGGCGTGCCAACTGCGCGCGGGTGTAGTCCCAGCCGGGTCGTGGGGCACCTCGAGAAGGCTAGCCGGGGCGGCGTGCCCGACGCTCGAGCCACGATCCCAGGATGTGCGCGCGCATCGCCGCCGCGGCTCCTTCGGCGTCCCGCTCCGCGAGTCGCTCATAGATCTCGACGTGGCCGCGGTGAGAAGCGGCGAGGTCCTCGACCGTTGGCGGCACGGTGTAGCGCATGCTCGCTCTGGCGTACGGATGGATCGTTCGGATGATCGACCGGCCGAGTTGGTTCCCCGAGCCGCGATGGATCAGATCGTGATATTCCGTGTCCGCGAGCAGGTACGCCTCGCCCTGGTCCAACAGCTGCCCGAGCGCTATCACCGCCGCATGGAGTTCGCCGAGCTGCTCCTCGCTCATCATCTCGGCCGCGCGACGCGTCATCTGAGACTCCAGCCCGACGCGCACGTCAACCAGGCCGTCGAGCGTGCTGAGCGTCTTGTCGTAGCGGATCGACGCCTCGAGCACGAGCGGGTCCAGCAGGTTCCAATGCTCCGGAGCCGCCACCGTCGTGCCCTGGCCCTGCTTTACGCGGACGAGCCCCTTCTCCTCGAGGACTTTGACCGACTCGCGAATGACGCTCCGGCTCACGCCGAACGCCGCGCACAGCTCACGCTCGTTCGGGAGGGTCGATTCCGGCGGAAGCGCCTCGCTCACGATGTTGTCGATGATCGTCGACAGTACAGCTGTCCCGAGTCGAGGCGGTCGCGTCGGCGGCTGACCGTTCATGTTCATAAGCGCGTCGAGACGTATGGTCATCGGTGGCGCGCCCAGGCCAGCCTCGTCCCGTGAGCCGCGTCCACTCGCGTGACCGGGGTCAGGCACGAGCCAGCGGTATTGATCGGAGGTATGATGTCATGAAGCTTATCGTGGCTCGCCGGGGCAACCAAGGAATATCACGTGCGGGCAACCGACCGATGCCGAGCCTATGGGCAGACAACGCAGCCGCCCGGTGCAGCCGTCCGCGGTCGGCTACTCAAGCGGACCGCTGTCAACGACATCACCGCGAGCGACCGATCCGGCGGCAGCAGATGGAAGGCAGGTGACGCCACGATGACCGCAGCCGACTCCCGATGCCCGAGCGCTTTCTAGTCACCGGGGCTTACGGGTGTATCGGCGCTTGGACAATGCGCCAGCTCGTTCGCGAGGGCGTTGAGGTGATCGGCGTCGACGCGGGCGACGACGACCATCGCGTGCGTGAGCTGCTCGACGCGGATGAGCTGGCGGCCGCTCGGTTTCTCAAGGCGGACGTGTCAGATCCTGCCCAGGTCGCGGGCATGTTCGCCCTCGATCCGACGCACGTGATTCATCTGGCCGCGCTCCAGGTCCCCGACTGCCGCGCCAACCCAGTGCTCGGAGCGCAGGTCAACGTGGTTGGCACCACGGCGCTCTTCGCTGCGGCGCTCGCGCACGGCCTGTCCTCGCCGATCGTGTACGCGAGCTCGGTCGCCGCCTTCGCGGCCGCCGACGGCGAAGCGCATGTCCCGACGGACCCGAGCGGTCAGCCCGAGACGCATTACGGCGTTTTCAAGATCGCCACCGAAGGCACGGCCCGAGTCTTCGCGCTCGAGAGCTCGCTGGCGAGCATCGGTCTGAGACCGTCCGTCGTCTACGGCGCGGGCCGCGACACAGGTCTCACCTCGGCGACGACCAATGCGATGCGCGCTGCGGCTCGGGGCTCCGACTACACGATCCCGTTTGGCGGAAGCTGCGAGCTTCAGTTCGCGCCCGACGCGGCAGCCGCGTTCATAGCGGCCGCCAGAACGCCGTTCACCGGCGCCGCGGTGGTCAACATCCCGGGGACGACACTGGCGATCGAGGAGGTGGTTGCCGAGATCGAGCGTGTCGTGCCCGAATCGGCGGGCAGGATCGGCTTCGAGGGACCGCCATTGCCCTTCCCGGAGGCGCTCGATTCGAGCCGGTTCAGATCGATCGTCGGCACGGTGGGCGTGACACCGTTCGCCCAGGGAGTCGCCGAGACGATCAGGCACTTTCGCCGGACCCTTCCCTGACGCATCTTCGTGTTGAGAAATGACCCGATGTTTGGCAACCAGAATCCGGAAAGCACGGCAAAAACGGCGGGAGGATGCAGCTTGGCGCGTAGTTGCCCCGATGTTTGGTGTTAGATGGGTCCGCTGCAGCACGCTCAGTTTTCGATCGGAGGGACAGCGATGATGGAGTTCGTAGGGCTGCGTACGCGGTTGCGGCCAGGGATGGAGGAGGCGTATGAGAAGGCTCATGCTGAGGTGTGGCCGGAGCTTGTCGCGGCGCAGCGCGAGTTGGGCATCAGGCGCTGGTTGATCTTTCGCGACGGCCTTGAGCTCTTCCACACCGTCGAGTGTGAGAACTTCGAGCGAGCGGTTGCCGGTCTCACCCAGCACCCGGTCGACCAGCGCTGGCAGCAAGAGATGGCGCGTTACGTCGTGGTCGCAGACGATCACAAAGGCGCAGCGACAGACCGCCTGCGACTGATCTACGCCGGATGAGCCGTGTCGCTCCAGAGCGCCCGCCGGGATCCGTGGAAGGCGTTGTGACCCTCGCGACAAGGCGCGTCGCGCGGTCTGCTCTGCGGTTGACCGAGCTTTCGCTCGGCGGCGCGCAACTCGGCAACCTCTACCAGGCGATCACCGACGAGCAGGCCCGCGCGACGGTCGATGCGGCATGGGAGCGAGGCATCCGGTACTTCGACACCGCGCCGCACTACGGGCTCGGACTCTCCGAACGCCGCCTCGGCGCGGCCCTCGCCGGGCGTCCCCGCAGCGAGTACGTCCTGTCGACGAAGGTCGGGCGCCGACTGGAGCCGCTCAGTCCCGAGCGGCAACTCGACGACGAGGGCTTCGACGTACCGGCAACCCATCGGCGCGTCTGGGACTTCAGTCGGGACGGCGTGCTGCGGTCGCTCGAGGAGAGCCTTCAACGGCTCGGCGTGGACGGCGTTGACATCGTGTATCTGCACGACCCTGACGAGCACCGGCGCGAGGTGCTCGAGACCGCCTACCCGGCGCTCGAGGACTTGCGCGGGCAGGGTGTGGTCTCGGCAATCGGGGCGGGCATGAACCAGGCCGCGATGCTGGCGGACTTTGCGCGCCACACCGACATGGACGTGCTCATGCTCGCGGGCCGCTACACGCTGCTCGAGCAATCGGCGCTCGACGACCTGCTGCCCGTCTGCCAGCGACGCGGCATCGGGATCGTCGCCGCCGGCGTGTTCAACAGCGGGCTGCTCGCACGCCGCGCACCTGCAGACGCCGCCAGGTACGACTACGTCGATGCCCCGGAGGCGCTCGTGCTGCGTGCCCGGCGCATGGCGGACATCTGCGAGCGCCATGGGACCTCGCTTCCGGCGGTCGCCCTGGCGTTTCCTCTGGCGCACCCTGCCGTCGTCAGCGTGTGCGTCGGCGCGCGCTCACCCGAGCAGATCGAGCGCAACATCGGCCTGCACCGATCGGGCGTGCCCGCCGCTGTCTGGGGTGAGCTGAAGGAGCAGGGCCTCCTGCGTTCTGACGCTCCGGTGCCCGCTGGCGACGGAACCGGCGACCCGGATGACCGGTCATGACGAGCGAACGGGCGAGCGTACGCGCAGCGTGTTACATCGGGGGGCGGACGCTCGAAGTGATCGAGAAGGAGCCGTCCGATCCCGGTGACGGTGAGGTCGCGATCGATGTTGCGTACACGGGAATCTGCGGCACCGACCTGCACATCCTCCACGGCGCGATGGACGCACGCGTCACACTGCCGGCGGTGCTCGGTCACGAGATGTCGGGCGCGATCGCCGCGATCGGGGACGGCGTGAGCGGCTGGTCGGTCGGCGAGCGGGTGACCGTGATGCCGCTCGCTCCGTGCGGCGACTGTCCGGCGTGTCGCGCGGGGCATTCGCACATCTGCCACAACCTCGACTTCCTGGGCATCGACTCCCCGGGCTCGATGCAGTCACGCTGGAACGTGACGCAGGAGGTGCTGGTCGGGTTGCCGGCGGCGCTCTCGCTCGAGCACGCCGCGCTCGCCGAGCCGACCGCGGTCGCGGTTCACGACGTGCGCCGAGCGGCGCTGCAGGAAGGAGAGCGTGCGCTCGTCGTCGGCGGCGGCCCGATCGGCCTGCTCGTCGCCTGCGCCGCTCGCGCGCAGCGGCGCCGACGTCGTCGTGGCCGAGCTGGCCGAACGCAGGCGCACGATCGCGCAGGCGGTCGGGCTGCGCGCCGTCGACCCGACCGCCGTCGACGTGCAGGCGTTCGTCTCGGACTGGACCGATGGCGCGGGAGCGGAGGTCGCGTTCGAGGTCTCCGGCGCGGTCGCCGGCATCGAAACGGCCATCCAATCGCTCGGCGTGCGCGGACGCATCGTCGTCGTCGCGATCCACGCGACGCCGCCGGCGGTGAATCTGTTTCGTGTGTTCTGGCGCGAGCTGACGCTGATCGGCGCGCGCGTGTACGAACGGCGTGACTTCGAGGAGGCGGTCAATCTGCTGGAGGCCGGCACGATTCCCGCGGCCGAGCTGATCACGCGCATCGAGCCGCTCGAGGCGGTGGCGGCGGCGTTCGCCGAGCTCGAGTCCGGACGCGCGATGAAGGTGCTGATCGACTGCCGGGCGGGCAGCTGACGTGGACGGCGAGCCGCGAGGCGCGTTCGACCCGGCGGCGATGTTCGACCTGAGCGGCAAAGTCGCGGTCGTGACCGGCTGCAGGCGCGGCATCGGCCTGGCGATGGCGGAGGCGCTCGCAGGCGCCGGCGCCGACATCATCGGCGTGAGCGCGCAGCTCGAGGCGAGCGGCAGCGAGGTGGCGCGCCGCGTCGAGGCGGCGGGCCGACGGTTCACCGGGTTCGCGGTCGATCTCGGCGATCGCGCGGCTGTCGAGGAGCTCGCGAGCAACCTCGCCGAGCGCGCGGCGCCGATCGACATCCTCGTCAACAACGCGGGCACGATCGCCCGCACCCCGGCGCTCGACCACGACGACCTCGACGTGGGAGCGGATTCTCGAGGTCAACCTGACCGCCCCGTTCCTGCTCGCGCGGGCACTCGGCAGAGGAATGGTCGCAGCGCGGCTCCGGCAAGATGATCTTCACCGCGTCGCTGCTCAGCTTTCAGGGCGGCGTCCTCGTGCCGAGCTATGCCGCCGCGAAATCCGGGGTCTCCGGCCTGGTCAAGGCGCTCGCGAACGAGTGGGCACCGCACGGCGTCAACGTCAACGCGATCGCACCCGGGTACATCGCGACCGACAACACCGAGGCGCTGCGCAACGACCCAGATCGAAACCGCGCGATCCTCGACCGGATCCCGGCTGGTCGCTGGGGCCTCGCCTCAGACCTCGCGGGCGCCACGGTCTTCCTCGCATCGTCGGCGTCGGACTACGTTTGCGGAACGATCATCGCGGTGGACGGCGGATGGCTGGCCCGTTGAGCGATCAGAACGTCCTCCGGCTCTTGTGCGCCGGGGGCGTCGTTCCCGTGATCGTCGCCGAGGACGTCGACCATGTCCGCCCGCTCGCCTCCGCGCTCAAGCGCGGAGGCCTGCCGGTCGCCGAGGTGACGTTTCGCACCGAAGCATCGATCCGTGCGCTACGCGCGCTCGCCGCCGACGGCGACCTCCTCGTCGGCGCCGGTACCGTGATCAGGCCCGAGCAGGTCGACATCGCGCTCGACGCCGGCGCTCGCTTCGTCGTCAGTCCGGGGTTCAGCCCGCGCGTCGTCGAGCGCTGCCGTGAGCTCGGCATGCCGGTGATCCCGGGCGTCTCGACTGCGTCCGAGGTCATCGCGGCGCTCGACCACGGCTGCGAGCTGCTCAAGTTCTTTCCCGCCGAGGCCAGCGGCGGCGCGGCGACGATCCGCGCGCTGTATGGGCCATTTCCGAACGTTCGCTTCATCCCCACCGGCGGCGTGAGCGCCGCCAACGCGCCCGTGTACCTGCGCCTGCCGTCGGTCGTCGCGGTCGGGGGCAGCTGGATGGTCGCGCCCGCGCTGCTGCGGGAGGGCGATTTCGCGAGCGTGTCGCGCCTCGCCGAGGAGGCCGTTCTCGTCGCCGCGCAGGCCAGGCCGTGAGCGCGCTCACGATCCGGGCCGCCGAGACGTGCCGCTACGACCTCGTCGCGCTCGGCGAGGTCATGCTGCGCCTTGATCCAGGCGAGGGACGCGTGCGCACGGCCCGCGCGTTTCGCGTCTGGGAGGGCGGTGGCGAGTACAACGTCGCGCGCGGCCTGCGTCGCTGCTTCGGCCTGCGCACCGCGGTCGCGACGGCGTTCGTCGACAACGACATCGGCAGGCTGCTCGAGGATCTTGTGCTCCAGGGCGGCGTCGACACCTCGCTCGTGCGCTGGGTACCCCACGACGGCGTTGGCCGCTCCGTGCGCAACGGGCTCAACTTCACCGAACGCGGCTTCGGCGTGCGCGGAGCCCTCGGTGTGTCCGACCGCGGGAACTCCGCCGCGTCGCAGCTGGCGCCGGGCGAGTTCGACTGGGACCACATATTCGGCGCGCACGGCGTGCGCTGGCTGCACACCGGCGGCATCTTCGCCGCGCTATCGGAAACCACCCCCGACGTTGTCGAGGAAGCGATCGTCGCGGCCTCACGCCACGGCACCGTCGTCTCCTACGACCTCAACTACCGCCCGAGCCTCTGGAAGGCGATCGGCGGCCTCGAACGCGCCCGCGAGGTCAATCGCCGGCTCGCGCGTCACGTCGACGTGATGATCGGCAACGAAGAGGACTTCACCGCGTGCCTAGGCCTGCCCGTGGAAGACGCCGGCGGGAGCCTCGGCGAGCTGAACACCGCACCATTTCGGTCGATGATCGAGCGGGCTTCGGCGGAGTTCCCAAACCTCAAGGTCATCGCGACGACGCTGCGCGCCGTCAGGACCGCAACCGTCAACGACTGGGGCGCGATCGCGTGGTCGCGCGAGGCCGGCTTCGTCGAGGCGACCCCCCGACGCGAACTGGAAATCCTCGATCGCATCGGTGGGGGCGACAGCTTCGCGGCAGGCCTGATCTACGGGCTGATCGAGCTCGGCGATCTGCGGCTCGCCACGGAGTACGGCGCCGCGCACGGAGCACTTGCGATGACGACGCCTGGAGACACCTCGACCGCAACACTGGCCGAGGTGGAGGCACTCGTGCGCGGCACCGGCGCGCGCGTGCAGCGCTGAGGCGTTATGGCCGGCTTGGGGAATCGAAGCCTGAGTCGCGCCCGCGGGAAACCGCGGAGGCTGCGGGATAACGGGCCTTCGTCATGAAGGTCGACAGCCATATTCACCTGTGGGACCTGCGCCACACGCCGCAGCCCTGGATGTCCGACGAGCACGCCGCGATCGCGCGACCGTTCGGACCTGCCGACATCGCCCCGCTACTCGAGCGTAACGGCATCGATTCGGTCATCGTGGTTCAAGGCGCCTGCCTCGATTCGGACACCGACTACCTGCTCGAGGAATCGGCCCGCACCGACTGGATCGGCGCACTGACCGCGTGGGTGAGTCTCGAGGACCCGGACCGCGCCGCGCGGCGGCTGGATCAGCTCGAGGACAGCCCCAAGTTTCAAGCTGTCCGCCATCTCACCCACAACGAAGCCGAGCACTGGCTGTTGCGCGCGCCGGTGCTCGAGAGCATCGCGATCCTCGAGGAGCGCGAGCTGATCCTCGAGGTCCCCGTCGTGTTCCCGCGCCACTTCGACGACGTCGTGAGCCTGGCCGAGCGCTTTCCCCGGCTACGCATCGTGATCGACCACCTCGGCAAACCTCCGCTAGGGAGTCCGCGGATGGCTCGCTGGGAGCGCGAGCTCCATGACGCAGCGGAGCACCCCAACGTGCACGCTAAGGTTTCCGGCCTCAACACGGCGCTCAACTGGGCCGGATGGAGCGTCGACGACCTGAGACCCGCGGTGGAGATCGCGCTCGACTGCTTCGGTCCTGAGCGCCTGATGTGCGGAAGCGACTGGCCCGTCGCTCTGCTCAACGGGGACTACGACCGCGTCTGGCGAGCCACCGCTGAGGCACTTGCCGCGGCAGCGCCCGCTGCGTCGAGCCTGCTGCTCGGCGAGAACGCCCGCCGCCTCTACCGGCTCGAGCCGCCGCTTGAAACCGACTCGACACCTCAGGAATAGCGGAGGACACACAATGGTTTCACCCGCGATAGACCCGGCAGATGCGCACCGGCCCCATCGGTGGCAGTGCCCGGTGATCATGAAGACAGACCCAGACTTCATTGCGTACACGTGCTCGCAGTGCGGCGCAATCGGTGTCGTCGGTGGTCACGAGCCCCTTTCACAGCTCCGCGTGTGGGCTCCCCCGTCGAATGATCGCGGCGCGGGACCACTCGAGTGCATCCCGCGCCGGGAGCTGATCGCGCCGCACTAGCCGCGTGGCGCGGCAGCTCGACCGGTGGAGGGTGAAGCCGGAGCCTCCGCTCCGGCGGGACAAACCCCTGCGAGGAGCGTGCGGCCTACGTGATCCGGCAGTTAACGCCGTGACGACCTGACGCGCGCGCAGGCCGAGAGCCGGCTGCGCTGCTCGTCGCGCGCGCCACGCGTGACCTCCGCGTCGAAGACGATCACCAACGATCTCAACTTCGCGCACGGACTCTTCGCCTACGCGGCCGACCACGGATGGGGCACGAGTCAATCGGGGGGGCTTCTTCGCTTCACCGAGGCGCCGGCGGCCACATTCTCAGCCGCCATCCAGGGCTGTCTCAGTCGCAGCCCAGGCGCGCGGAGCACGATGAACGCATGACCACTCCTCTCCTGATCATCATCAATGCCGGAGCCGACGTCGCACTGCTCGGACTGCTCGCCTTCGTTATGTCGCGTGCCGCAGGGCTCACGCCGCATCGCCCGGAATCTCCCCGCGAAGCGGTGGCTCGCACGGCACGACCGTCGCGGAGCGCTCGCTCAGTCGCGATCGCCGTCGCGCCGTTGACCGCCGCCGGCACGCCTGGGCGCTAGACCGGCCACGGACGTCGCGGGCGAGCCGCGGCGACCCGTTGGAGCCCGCCGGCCCGGGGCTCCAGCGGGTCGTCCGCCGCCCGGCAGTTCAGGCGGGGCGGTCTCGCGCCGAGCTCACGAAGCCGGTTCGTGGCTGTCGAGGTACGGCGCGAGGTATCTGGCGGCGATCTTCGCCGGCGGTGACCAGCTCGGTGTGTCGGTGATCTCCGAGCTGAAGCCCGCGCCGCCGGTGATCCGCGCGCTGATGTACACCGGCTTGCCGCCGGTCAGCAGCATGCCGCGGATCAGCGGCTCAAACGGCTCGGGCGTGACCGGCGCTCCGGCGAGCACCGCGATCGAGCGCGCCGCCGCGTCCGCCTGCTCGGCCGCGATCCCGCCGTGCTTGACGGGAAACTCGGTCGCGTCCCCGGCCGCATAGATCGGTCCGCAGTCGGGCAGCAGCCCGGAGGGGTCGACGTGGATGAAGCCGTTGTCTCCGAGCGGGATGCCGCGAATCGCGGGCCCCTCGAGTCGCGGCAGCGCGACGACGCGATCGACCTGCAAGGCACGGTCCCCGTGGTCGATCACCACCTTTCCGGGCGACGGGATGTCGCAGTGGGCGGAGCTGATCGTCTCGATCTGCGCCTGCTCGAGCAGCCGGGCCACGGCGCTGCTGGCGCCCTCGCCAAAGATCGCGAGCGGGGCGCTTTCCGGGGTCAGGATCGTCACTGCGAGCGTGACGCCCATCTCCCGCGCCCGCGCGGCGGTCATCAGCGCAAGCTCGTAGAGCGGCAGCGGCCACGCGATCAGGCTGGGCGCGACGAAGGCGATGCTGTGGACGTATCCCTCGTCGACGTCCTGGATCAGGCCGTGCAGGGTCTCGTCGAGGTGGCGGTCGTCGACCGTCAGCGCGTGCTCGTAGTGCGGGCGAGGCGTGGCCCCGAGTGCCAGCACGAGCGCGTCGTAGGCGATCCGCTCACCGCCCTCGGTGTGCGCGAGCCGTGCGCTGCGGTCGACCCAGGCCAGCCGATCCACCAGCAGGGTCGCTCCGCCGTCATCGACGATCGGTGCAAGCGCGTAGCGCTGGGCCGGGCCGTAGGCGAACGGCTCGCGGACGGCCATCGGCCGGTAGACGAACTCGCCGGCCGGGGCGATCACGAGCACATCCGTGCGTTCGGGAGCGAGCTGCTGCAGCGCCAGCATCGTCTCGAGCGCGGCGACCCCGCCGCCGGCGATCACGACCCGGAGCTTCTCTGGATGCGATGTGTCGGTGGTCATCGCCCCGAGGTTAGTCGACGCGGCGCACGACTTCGACGCCGCCATCGCGCGATCAGCGATCGCACCCCGAGAGTCCTAGCGCTGTGGGCCGGCGGCGGCCTGCGCCGCGGCGACGCGCGCAATCGGCACGCGGAACGGCGAGCACGACACGTAATCCAGACCGAGCTCGGCAAAGAACGCGATCGAGTCGGGGTCGCCGCCGTGCTCACCGCACACCCCGATCTCGATGCCGGGGTTGCTTGCGCGGCCGCTGGCGACGGCCATGCGCACGAACACGCCGACGCCCTCGCGATCGATCGTCTCGAACGGCGAGGCGCTCACGATCTTCTCGGACAGGTACTTCGGCAGAATCCTGCCTTCGACATCGTCGCGCGAGAAGCCCAAGGCCGTCTGCGTGAGGTCGTTGGTGCCGAACGAGAAGAAATCGGCGTGCTTGGCCAGATGGTCTGCCACCACGCACGCGCGCGGCAGCTCGATCATCGTCCCGACCGTGTAGTCGACGCCCTCGGTCATGCCCTCACCGAGCGCGGTCCTGATCACGAGATCGCGCATCAGCGTCAGCTCGCGCTCGTAGTTGATCAGCGGGATCATCACCTCGATCTGCGGCGCTCGCCCGCTGCGTTCGCGCACCGCCCGAGCCGCGCGTACGATCGCGCTGACCTGCATCTCGTAGATCTCCGGGTGCAGCACGCCGAGCCGGCATCCACGCGTCCCGAGCATCGGGTTGGTCTCCGACAGCTCCTGGACCCGCCTCAGCGTGCGCTGGAGTTCCTCGACCTCGCCCGGGCGATGCGCGCGCGCTTCGCGCAGCTCGTCGAGCAGCTCGATCTCGCTTGGCAGGAACTCGTGCAGCGGCGGGTCGAGCAGGCGAATCGTCACCGGCAGACCCTCCATCACCTCGAACAGGCCCTCGAAATCCGCCTGCTGGAGCGGCAGCAGCGCGTCCAGCGACGCGCGACGGTCGGCCTCGCTCGCGGCCATGATCATCGCTCGCATCTTCGGCTGGCGGTCCGAGGCCATGAACATGTGCTCGGTCCGGCACAGCCCGATGCCCTCGGCTCCGAACGCGCGGGCGCGACGCGCGTCCTCGGGGACGTCGGCGTTGGCGCGCACGCCGAGCGTGCGCAGCTCGTCAGCCCACGCCAGCACCGTTTGGAAGTTCGGGTCAATCGCGGCGTCCACCAGGGCGACATCGTCGGTCGTGATCTCGCCGGTGCTCCCGTTGATCGCGATGCGGTCGCCCTCGTGCAGGACGGTGGCACCGACCCGCACGGTGCCGGCGTGCAGATCGATCTCAAGGTCGCTGGCTCCGCACACGCACGGGCGTCCCATGCCGCGAGCGACCAACGCCGCGTGCGACGCCCGGCCGCCCTCGCTCGTGAGAATGCCCTGCGCGGCGAAGAAGCCGGCGACATCCTCGGCCTCGGTGAACGGTCGCACCAGAATGACCTCGCCGTGGGTCTCGGCGGCGGCGACCGCCGCCGCCGCGGTGAACGCGATGGCGCCCTTGGCGGCACCGGGGGACGCGGCGACCCCGCGGGCCAACACCGCGTACCGGGTCGATGGGTCGAAGGTCGGGTGCAGCAGCGCGTCAAGCGATGAGGCGTCGATCGTCGCGATGGCCCGCGTCTTGTCGAGCAGCCCCTCGTTCACCGCGTCCACGGCGAAGCGAACCGCCGCCTGCGCCGGGCGTTTGGCGTCGCGCGTCTGGAGCATGTACAGACGCCCCTCCTCGATCGTGAACTCGGTGTCCTGCATGTCGCCGTAGTGGCGCTCCAGCTTGCGCAGGATGTCCGTCAGCTGCGCGTAGGCCTCGGGCAGCACGTCGCGCAGCTCCGCCAACTCCTGCGTGTTGCGGACTCCGGAGACCACGTCTTCGCCCTGCGCGTTGATCAGGAAATCACCCGAGGGCTCCGGCGCGCCGGTCACCTGGTCGCGGCTGAACGCGACTCCGGACGCCGACGTGTCGCCCTTGTTGCCGAACACCATCTGCTGCACGTTGACGGCGGTTCCCCAGTCGTCGGGGATGTGGTTGATGCGACGGTAGGAGACCGCGCGGTCGCCGCCCCAGGAGTCGAACACGGCGAGCACGGCCTGGAGCAGCTGGTCGGCCGGGTCCTCAGGGAAGGGCTCGGCGGTCTGCTCGTGGAACAGGCGCTTGAACGCGGCCGTCAGCTCGCGCAGCGCGTCGACATCGAGCTCGGTATCCAGGTGCACGCCGCGGCGGGCCTTCAGCAGCGTGATCTGCTCCTCGATGTGCTCGCTCGACACGCCGCGCACCACGTTGGCGAACATCTGCACGAAGCGCCGGTAGGAGTCCCAGGCGAAGCGCTCATTGCCGGTCGCGCGCGCCAAGCCCTGCACCGAGACGTCGTTGAGGCCGAGGTTCAGGACGGTATCCATCATGCCCGGCATCGACTCACGGGAACCCGAGCGGACCGACAGAAGCAGCGGGTTCTCCGCGTCTCCGAAGCGCCGCCCGACGCCCGCCTGCAGGCGCTCCATCGCGTCGGCCACCTGGGGCGCGAGCTCCGGCGGCTCCTGCCCGGTCGTCATGTGGACGACGCACGCCTCGCTGGTGATCACGAACCCGGCAGGGACCAGCTCGGGTCCCAGCAGCCGCGTCATCTCGCAGATGTTCGCGCCCTTGCCGCCGAGTAGGTTCCGCATCTCACGCGAGCCCTCGGAGAAGTCGTAGACGTACTTACGCTCCGATCCTCGGACCGGCCCGTTCGCTGTCGCTGCCGGGATCGCTGTGATCGTCGTCGCCGCGCTGTTGTCCACGCGAGCAGCGTCCCATCCGATCGACGCTGCGGCATCGGTAGATTTCCGCAACGGGCGCAGTGCGAAATACGCTGGTGGCGAGGGACGATTTGGTCAGCGGGCGCGCCGCCGGTTCGCCGCGCTCTCAGATCGTCTCGGCGATCATCTCGATCGCCCCGCAGGGGCACTCGGCGACACAGATTCCGCAGCCCTTGCAATAGTCGAGGTCGAACGCGTAGCCGTCGGCCTCGGGGACCTTCAGGACCGCGTTGTCGGGGCAGACCCCGTAGCAGTTGTCGCAGCCGAAACAGTTGCCGCAGCTGAGGCAGCGTCGCGCCTCGAACAGCGCGTTGTCCTCGCCGAGCCCTGCGGTGACCTCGTCGAAGTTCGACTGCCGGCGAATCGCGTCGAGCTGGGGCGCGACGGTCTTTGGCGCGTCCGCGTAGTACCAGACGTTGAGCTTCTCGAAGCTCGCAAGCTCGGGCTCCCCTGGATGCACGAACTCGGCGCCGCGGAGCCAGGCGTCGATGTTGCGTGCCGCCCGCTTGCCATGGCCGACCCCGACGGTAACCGTGCGCTCGGCCGGCACCATGTCACCGCCGGCGAAGATTCCCTCGTGGCCGGTCATCATCCGCGCGTCGACCGCCACGACACCGTCTTCGATCTTGAGGCCGGGCACGCCGTCGAGCAGCGACAGGTCGGCTTCCTGGCCGAGGGCGAGCACGAGCGAGTCGGCCGCCAGCTCCTCTGTCTCTCCGGTCGGCTGGGGAAAGCCGGTCTCGTCGAGCTCCATCTTCTCGAGCAGCAGGCTGCCCTCGTCGATGTGCTTGATCGTCGAAAGCCATTTCATCAGCACACCCTCGTCGAGCGCCTCCTGCACCTCGAAGTCGTGCGCGGGCATCTTGTCGCGCGTGCGCCGGTAGACGACGATTGCCTCGCTCGCACCGAGCCGCCGCGCGGTGCGCGCGGCGTCCATCGCCGTGTTGCCGCCGCCGTACACGACGACGCGGCGGCCGAGCAGCGGCGGCTCCTCGCCCTCCATGCCGCGCAGCATCGTGACGGCGTCGAGGATGTGCGCCGCCTCCCCGGCGGGGATGTACGCGCGCTTGCCGATGTGGGCGCCGACGGCAAGAAACACGGCGTCGAAGTGCCCCTCGCGCATATCGTCGAGGATGTTGGTGACCTTCGTGTTGCATTCGAGCGCCACTCCGAACTCGAGGATCCGCTTGATCTCCGCGTCCAGCACGTCACGCGGCAGCCGGTAGCGCGGGATGCCGAAGCGCATCATGCCTCCGGCCATCGGCCCGGCGTCACGGATCGTCACGTCGTGCCCGCGACGCGTCAGCTGGTACGCGGCGGACAGCCCCGACGGGCCAGCCCCGACGACCAACACGCGCTTGCCGCTCGGCTCGGCGTCGTGCGTGAATTGCCAGCCCCGCCGAATCGCCTCGTCGCCGAGGAACCGCTCGACGCCGTGGATTCCGACGGTCTCGTCGAGCTGGCCTCGGTTGCAGGCGACCTCGCACGGGTGGTAGCAGACCCGTCCCATGACCGCCGGCAGCGGGTTGTCGCGGACGAGCTCGCGCCAGGCAGCCTCGTAGTCGCCGGACTCCGCGTGGTAGAGCCACTGTTGGATGTTCTCGCCGGCCGGACAGGCGTGGTTGCACGGCGGCAGGCGATGGACGTAGCGCGGGCGCTCGACCCGCCATGAGCCGGTCTTGTTGGCCAGGCTCGACCCGGGCTCGAGGGTGATTGCGAACGGCTTGTCCATCAGCGCCCACCGCGGGCGTCGCCCAGCAGGCCGAAGCGGCGGATGTTGCGGTCCGCGCCCGCCTGGATGCGCGCGATCACGTCGGTGCGCTGCTCCGGCGCGAACAGGTGCGCGAAGCGCCTCTGCAGCCGCAGGTAGTCCTCCACCGGCACCTGCCGGCGGATCTTCGAAACCCCGGTGACCTCGCCGTCGCGCGCTTCGAACACCGGAAAGATGCCCGTCTCCTTCGCCAGGCGCGCGACCCGGATCGTGTCCTCCGAGGCGCTCCCCCAGCCCAGCGGGCAGGGGACGAAGACATGCAGGTAACGCGCGCCGCGGATCTCCATCGCGGTCTGGACCTTCGCCTCGAGGTCGCGCAGCTCGGCGACGGTGGCGGTCGCGACGTAGGGGATCTCGTGCGCCATCGCGATCAGCGGTGCGCTCTTGCCCTGGCCGAACACGTTGCCCGGCTCGGGACCGACCGCCTGCGTCGTGGCCGTGCGTGCCGCGGGCGGCGTCGCGCCCGAACGCTGCACGCCGGTGTTCATGTAGGCCTCGTTGTCGTAGCAGATGTAGAGCACGTCGTCGTTGCGCTCGAACATTCCAGACAGGCACGCGAAGCCGATGTCCACCGTGCCGCCGTCGCCGCCCTGGCCGACTACCCGCACGTCCTCGCGGCCCTGCGCGCGGAGTGCCGCGGCGATGCCGGTCGACACGGCCGGCGCGTTGCCGAACAGCGAATGGATCCAGGGGATCCGCCATGAGGTCTCCGGGTAGGGCGTGGAGAACACCTCGAGGCAGCCGGTGGCGTTCGCGGCGATCATCCGCCCGTCGGTGGCGCGCATCGCCGCGTCGAGCGCGTAGCGGGCGCCGAGCGCCTCGCCGCAGCCCTGGCAGGCGCGGTGGCCGCAGGTGATCGAGTTCGTCCGCCGCTCGTCTGCCTGGACCGAGCGCTGCGTCGGATCGAGCAGGCGGTTGCCGACGGCGAAGCTGCCGGTCTGGTAGAAGCGGATCGTTGGTGCCGTCATGTTCTCGCGGCTCTCATACCGGGCCGGCCGCGACCGGCCCGATGTCGCGGAGGATGTTCTCGGCGTGGGGACCGGACGCGCGCGAGGCGCCCATTCGCTCGAGCTCGCGGTTCACGACGTCCCAATCCATGTCGAGGAAGGTCAACGGTTCGAGGCGATCGGCGATCGCCTCGGCAAACAGCCCGTGCAGCGATGTCTTGGTGATCGGCCGCCCGCCCAGGCCGGCGATCACGGTGTAGCCGTGGAGGACAACACCGGCGAGCGCCATCCGCACGTTCGCCGTGACGATCCCCCCGATGCCGACGGCGAGTGCCTTCTCGAGCACGACGACGCGCTGCGCGTGTTCGAGTGCGGTGCGCACCAACTCCAGCGGGAACGGGCGAAACGACGTGATCCCGAGCGCGCCGATCTTGACGCCCTGCTCGCGCAGCTCGTCGACGGTGTCCTTGATCGTCCCGAGTACCGAGCCGAGCGCGACGACGATAGTCTCGGCGTCCGCGGTGCGGTAGGCGCGGATCAGGCCGCCCGAGTCACGGCCGAACGCCTGCTCGAAATCGGCGGCGATCTCGGGGATCAGCTCGAGCGCCTGCATCTGCTTGGCGTGGGCGAGGTACTTGACCTCCATGAACGCCTCGGGACCGACCATCGCGCCGATCGACACCGGCTCGTCGGGATCGAGCACCTGGCGTGGCGCGAACGGCGGCAGGAACGCGTCGACCTGCTCCTGGTCGGGCACGTCGACTCGCTCGACGGCGTGCGTGAGGATGAATCCGTCCATGCAGACCATCACCGGCGTGGATAGCTCCTCGGCCAGCCGGAAGGCCTGGATGTGCAGGTCGAGCGCCTCCTGGTTGGTCTCGGCGTAGAGCTGGATCCAGCCGCAGTCGCGCTGTGACATCGAGTCGCTGTGGTCGTTCCAGATGTTGATCGGTGCACCGATCGCGCGGTTGGCGACGGTCATCACGATCGGCAGACCGAGGCCCGAGGCGTTGTAGAGGGCCTCGACCATGTAGAGCAGCCCCTGGCTCGCCGTCGCCGTGTACGCCCGTGCGCCGGTGGCGCAGGCGCCGATCGCGACCGACATCGCGGCGAACTCCGATTCGACGTTGACGAACTCGCACGGTGCGAGCTCACCTGTCTTTACGAGCTGCGAGAGGTTCTCGACGATGTGCGTCTGGGGTGAGATCGGGTAGGCACAGATGACCTGCGGGCGGCATAGCGCGACCGCCTCGGCCACCGCGCGCGAGCCCTCAAGCTGACGCAGCACCGCTGAGCTCCCGCATCTCGGCTGCGACCCAGGCGTGAGCCGCCTGTGCGGCCGCCACGTTTCCCTCGCCGATCGCTCCGCTGAAGCGCTCGCGGATCGCCCCTGCCACAGCGTCGAGTGAGATCAACCCGCTCAGTGCGGCGAAGCCGCCGAGCAGCGCCGCATTGGCAACCGGACGCCCGGTGTGCTCGCGGGCGAGCTCGCCGGCGGGCACGGTCAGCAGGCGCTCATGGCGGAAAGCGGCCACGAACTCGCCGAGGCCGAGCTCGTCGAAGCTCTTGGCGGTGTTGATCAGGATGAACCCGTCGGGCCGCAGCCCGCCGAACACGTCCACCTGGTGGAGCAGCGTCGGGTCCTGGATGATCAATGCATCGGGCTCCATGACCGGCTCGCGAACGCGGATCTCGCGATCGTCGATTCGGCAGAACGAGACGACCGGCGCACCCATCCGCTCCGAGCCAAAGCTTGGGAACGCCTGTGCGTGGCGCCCTTCGTTGAACGCCGCGACCGACAGCAGCTCCGCTGCGGTGACGACACCCTGGCCGCCACGACCGTGGATCCTGACCTGGAACATCGTCTAGCGCGAACCGCGTCCCGCGGCAGGGCACTCAGCGTCTGCCCCGACCGGGGAGGCAGCGGCTGAAACTGGAACTGGGGTTGCGGCGCGCACGCCTGCCTCCGGGGTCGCGGGCTCGGGACAATCCATGACCGACACACAGTCAACCGCGCGGCTCTCCGGACCACTACCGCAGTCCTCACTGAACAGTCTCCGTAGTTCTTACGCATGACGCGATCGACGGGCGCGCGTAGCTTGCTTGCAGCAGGACGCAGCCATCCGCACACGACAGGAGGACACGCAGATGCCCACGCGAGTCGCAATCAACGGCTTTGGCCGCGTCGGACGCAGCGTGCTGCGCGCCGCATTCGAGCAGGGGGCCGCCTTTGAGATCGTGGCGGTCAACGACGTCGCGGACGCCGCGACGCTGGCGCATCTGCTGCGGCACGACTCCGTGTACGGGGCGTTCCCCGCCGCCGTGGAGTCGACGCCGGGAGAGCTGCTCGTGGCCGGTCGCCCGATCCGCGCGCTCACCGAGCCGGTGGTCGCGAAGTTGCCCTGGCGCGAGCTGGGAGTGGACGTGGTGATCGAGTCCACCGGTCGCTACCGCACGCGTGCAGCGGCCGCCGAGCATCTGGCGGCGGGCGCGCGCAAGGTGATCGTCTCGGCTCCCGGCAAGGGACCTGAACCGCTCGACGCGACCGTTGTGCTCGGCGTGAACTTCGACGAGGCCTATGACCCCGAACGCGATCAGATCATCAGCAACGCGTCGTGCACGACCAACTGCCTCGCGCCAGTCGCAAAGGTTCTGCACGAGACCGTCGGCATCCGCCACGGCCTGATGACCACGATCCACGCCTACACCGCCGATCAGAACCTGCTCGACGGGCCACACAAGGATCTGCGCCGCGCGCGGGCGGCCGCCTTGAACCTCGTGCCGACCTCGACCGGGGCGGCGAAGGCCCTCGGGCTGGTGATCCCCGAACTCGACGGTCGACTGGGTGGCTTCGCGATCCGCGTGCCGACCCCGACCGGCTCGATCGTTGACCTCACGGTGGAGGCCGAGCGCGCGACGAGCGTCGAGGAGGTCAACGCGGCGTTCCGCGAGGCCGCCGATGCGGGCGCGTTGCACGGCATCCTGCGCTACACCGAGGACCCGATCGTCTCAAGCGACATCGTGGGGTCGCCGTTCTCGGCGATCTTCGACGCCGGGCTCACGAGCGTGATCGACGACACCCAGGTGAAGGTCATCGCCTGGTACGACAACGAATGGGGCTATTCCAATCGCCTCGTCGACCTCGCGGCCAGGGTCATGGAGCGCGTGCCGGTCGCGGCGTAGTCACGTCCGGGCTCACGCCACGGTCAGCCTGTAGCCTCGAAATATGAGCGTGCAGCCTCGCAATACGAGCCATGCCGCGAGGCGCCCGCCGTGCGGCTGATCTCCGAGCAGCAGCTCGAGGCGGTTCTGGGCGGGTTGTCGATCGTGGAACCGCGGGTGGTCGCGAGCGGCAACCATGCCACTCCCCGCGTGCTGCTCGATGCGCTGGAGCGGACGCTGGAGCGCTACCGGCTGTTCATGCTCGCCGCCGAGGGCCCGCTGCCGGCACGCGAGGGCGTGATCTTCGAGACACCGTTCGTCGGGCCCGGGATGCGGGGCGCCGGTGAGCGGCTGGACTACCTGCCGATGCGCCTTTCGCTGGTACCCAGGCTGTTCGCGACGATCCGCCCCCCGGATGTCGTGCTGCTGCACACCTCGACCCCGCGGGAGGGAAAGGTCTCGCTCGGGATCGAGGTCAACATCCTCGTCGCCGCCGTCGAACAGGTTCGTGCGCGTGGCGGCTTGGTCATCGCGCAGCTGAACCCGCGTATGCCATACACGTTCGGCGACAGCGAGTTGGATGAGGACCTGATCGATCTCGCGATCGAGATCGAGGAGGATCTCCGCTCGCCGACGGTCGGCGAGGGGCACGACCACGCCGAGCAGATCGCCGAGTTCGTCGCGACACTCGTGGACGACGGGTCCACGCTGCAGCTGGGCATCGGCCAGATCCCCGACGCGACGTTGCGCGCGCTCGCCGGTCGGCGCGAGCTCGCGATCTGGTCGGAGATGATCAGCGACGGCGTCATGGAGCTCGACCGCCACGGAGCGCTGGATCCGATGCGTCCGATCGTCTGCTCATTCCTGTTCGGCTCACCCGAGCTCTATCAGTGGGTTTCCGAGAACCCCAGGCTGCGGATGACACGCACCGAGACCGCCAACGACCCCACCCATATCGCCGCCCACCACGGGATGGTCTCCGTGAACGCCGCTCTGCAGCTCGACCTTTCGGACCAGGCCGGGGCCAGCCACGTCGGCGGACGGCTGTACTCGGGTTTCGGCGGCCAGCCGGACTTCGTCACCGGCGCCGTGCACTCACCCAGCGGCCACGCCGTGATCGCGCTGCGCTCCTGGCACCAGCCCAGCGACAGCTCGACGATCGTCCCGCGGCTGAGCGGTCCGGTGACCTCCTTCCAACACTCCGTGGTGGTCACCGAGCAGGGCTCCGCACAGATATTCGGGCGCAGTCACCGGGCCCAGGCTCGGCTGATCATCGAGCGCGCCGCGCACCCCGACGCCCGCGAATGGCTTCGCGAAGAGGCGGCGTTACGTGGATTGGGGGCGCACCGCGACAGCGTTTCCGACGCTTAGCGCCAAGTGCCCGGCGAAGGCCACGAGGCCGACTGCCGCAAGGCACGCGCCGATCGCGGGAACCCGCGCCGTGCCCCTGGCGGCGCTCCAGCGGTGTCAGGCTCGGGCGATGAGGAAGCGAAAGACGTTGTCCTGGCGGTAGGTGCCGTCGCTCCGCCGGCTGGCGGCAAACGCGCTGGCGAGCGCTTCGCGGGTCGCGCTCTCGCCCGCGTGTTCGATTGCGCGGCGCGCCGGGCCCGACGACAGCTGGGCGCGAAGCGCCGTCTCGAGGTCGGGATAGGCGAACGCCGCCGGCACCTCGGCTGCGCGCTCCGGGCGCAGCCCGGCCGACTCGACGAGCTCCTCGAGCCGGCCGGGCTCGCTCAGCGCGAACGGGCCGGCGGCGCCGGCCGGCGGTGGCGGGAGCAGGCCGCCGATCGCCGCGATGATCACGCGGCTCTCGCAGCGCTCGGGCGAACCCCAGGTGACGATCGCGACAGGCGCGCCGGGGCGCGCGACTCGGCCGAGCTCACGCACTGCGGCCCCGGGGTCGGCGGCGAACTGGACCGAGTTGAACGCGGTGACCGCGTCGAAGCTCGCGTCGGCGAACGGCAGCGCCTCCAGATCGCCCTCGTGGAGCTCCGCGTCGGCAAGCCGGTCGCGGGCGACCTCGAGCAGTCCCGCCGAGGCGTCCAAGCCGGTCACCGTTGCACCGCGGGCACGAGCCAGCGTGAGCGCGTATCCCGCACCGCAGCCGGCATCGAGCAACGCCACCCCCGGGCCGACGGCGATCGCGTCGAACACGGCTTCGTAGAACGGTGTCGCCGAGGGCTCCGCGAGCCGCGCCCAGTCGCGCGCGGCCGCACCCCACAACTGGCCCTGTATCGCCGCTGATCCCAATCGCCCGCCCTCCGAGTGTCGCCACGGCTTCGATCGGCTCGCCGATCATCCCACGACTCGCTCGGCGATGCGCGCGACAGCGCGTGGGTCGGATCGGGTCAGCCGCTGCGCGCCCGCTCGGAAGCGCCCGCCGCCGCGATTCGTACCCGCAGATGGCTGTGCGCTTCGCGCAGCGAGCGCTCGACGGACGCAGGGTCGGCGCCGCGGGCGAACAGGAAACCGAGATAGCGGTCACCCTCGGGAAGCGGCACGACCGGTCGGCCGCGGGCGATCGTGATCTCCAGTCCGCCGATTCCCGCCACCGCGCGTGCGCGTTCCTGCCCTTCCACCTCGACCAGGACGCCGGCGCTCCCGATCGGGAGCATCATCACGCCCGACGCTACACGCTCACGCGTCGGGTCGGCGACGGCGAGTCCGAGCGCGTGGCGCAGGATCACGGCCTCCAGGCTCAACCCCGCACCGAACCGCAGCGCGCGCGAGCACAGCCCGCCGATCGAGCGTGCCGCCAGCTCGAGCACCGACGCGCGTGCGCCGTCGATCCGCAGCTCGGCGTGGAGCGGTCCTTCGCGGAGCCCGAGCGCCCCCGCCGCATCGGCGCAGCGCCGCCTGACCTCGCCGAGGACCGCCTCGTCCAGACGCGACGGCGTGACGTACAGCGTCTCCTCGAAGTAGGGGCCCTCGAGCGGATCGGGCTTGTCGAAGATCGCCAGCAGCTCCAGGACCCCGTCGCCCATCAGCCCCTCGACCGCCACCTCGACGCCCGGCACGTAGGCCTCGAGCAGCAGCGGCTCGCCGGCGGGACGGCCCGCCCCAATCAGGATCGAACGCACCCGAGCGACGGCTGCGCGAACCTCGTCAAGGTCGTTGGCGCGGATCACGCCGCGGCTGCCCGACAGCGAGACCGGCTTGACCACGCAGGGCAGGCCGACCAACCCGGCCGCCGCCGTCCCGTCCGCGTCGCCCTCGACGGCGGCAAACGCCGGCTGCGGGATCGCCTGCTCGGCGAGCGCTCGGCGCATCGCCCACTTGTCGCGCGTGCGCTCGACGGCGAGCGGCGGGTTGTGGCGCAGGCCCAGGCTCTGCGACGCGAGTGCCGCCGCCATCACCCCCTGGTCATCGACCCCGACGATCGCCGCGAACGGCGTCTCGGCGGCGGCGGCGACGATCGCCGCCGCCGCTCGATCCGGATCGGACAGCGGCAGCGTGAGCGCTGCGGAGCCCATCGCGGCCGACATCGCCGCCCGGCGCTCGGAGGCCACCGTGACCGCGACGCCGAGCTCGCGGGCCGCGGCGATGAAGTCGGCGGCGCGATAGGTGGCTGAGGGCAGGATCAGGAGCAGGCGGTCCATGGCGCTATGGTAGGTGGATGGCCGACCACGCCCTGTTGGCCGTCACCGAGACGGCCCTGCAGCGGATTCGCAGGTTTCGCGACTCCTCGGCTGATCTGGCCGACGCCGCGCTGACGGTTGCCGTCACCGGCGAGGCCGCGGGCGAGTACACCGTCTCGCTGTCGCTCGAACCGCTTGCGCGACCGCAGCCCCGTGACAGCGTCGAACGCTTGGATGACCTCGTCATCGTCGTGGCCGCCGACAGCGTCGAACGCGTCCGCGGTGCGACGATCGACTGGAGCGACGGCCCGCCGAGCGCCGGATTCCGCGTCCTGAATCCGAACAAGCCTCCCGCCGCGAGGGCGCTGCCGCTGTTGCCGCTGCTGCCAATGAGCCAGCACGGCGGCGCTTCCGCGACGCCGTCCGGCGTCCCCGAGACCGCGGGCGCCGGCGCGCTCGACAGCGCGCTGGCCCGCCGGGTGATGGCCGTCCTCGATCGCGACGTCAACCCGAGCATCGCGGCTCATGGCGGGCACGCCGAACTGGCCGGCGTCGACGGTCACACCGCCTACCTGCGCCTCGGCGGCGGCTGCCAGGGATGCGGCATGGCCTCGGTGACCCTGACGCAGGGCATCGAGGTGGCGATCACGCAGGCGGTTCCCGAGATCGTCGCGGTCGTCGACGTCACCGACCACGCCTCCGGTACCAACCCGTTCTTCGAGGCCGCCAAGAAGTAGCGCCGCCGCAGGGCGCCGCCGGCCGGCGTTCAGCCCGGCGGCAGGAACGGCTTGAGCAGAGCGGTACGCCGCGCCGGCCGGTTGCTTGCATCCTCGCGGCGGTCGGCCGCGCCCAGTGTGCGGATGATCGTCTCCGAGGCGAGAAAGCGCAGTGGCTCGGGCTCCCAGCGCGGACTCCGATGGCCAACCCACGGCATCGTGACGAGGTCCGAGTCCCGGCGCAGCACGAGGTCGGCGAGCGTGGCGCCCGCGATGTTCGAGGCCACGATCCCGTGCCCGGTGTAGCCGCCGGCGGCGCCGAGTCCGGTCGCCTGATCGAAGTTGACGCTCATACTCCAGTCGCGCGGGGCGGCGAGCGGGCCACCCCAGTGGTGGGTGACCTCCGCCGAGGCGGCGGCGGGGAAGCTGCGCCGGAGCGTGCCGACCAGCCGGGCGCGCACGCGCACGTCGTGCTCGTTGCGATCATCGATCGGGCTGCGCAAACGGTAGGGAGCACCTCGGCCGCCGATCGCGATCCGCCCGTCGGTCGTGCGCTGGGCGTAGAAGAAGAGGTAGTGGCGGTCGTCGATCAGCAGTCCATCGCGCCAGCCGAGTTGCGCCCAGACCTCCTGCTCGAGCGGCGCGGTGGCGATCATCAGCGAATAGAGCGGGAGGAAGCAACGCCCGCTACCGGCCATCTGCGTCGTGTAGGCCTCCGTCGCGCGAATCACGATCTCCGCGCGTACGCTCAGCGGGCCGCAGCGAACGCGTCCTCGCTCGAGCGACGTCGCCGCGGTCCGCTCGTAGATCGTCACGCCGCGACGCTCGCACGCGACGGCGAGCGCGCGGACCAGTCGCGCGGGATCGATCCGCGCGGCGTGCGGCGTGTAGCGCCCGCCGTGCAGACCCGGGACGCTGACCAGTGCCTCGGTCTCGGCGACCGACAACAGCCGGCCCTCGGCCTCCTCGTGGCTTGCCGTCGCCGCATCGGTCTCGCGGGTCTGGAGCCGCCGCCACTGGGGGGCGCTGGTGGCGATCGTCAGCGCCCCCGCCTTGACGAAGCGGCAGTCGATCTGCTCACGCGCGGTGACCCTGGCGATCTCGTCGATCGCCTCGTAGGTCGTGCGCAGGGCTCGCCCGGCGCGGTCGGGATCGTCGTGCAGCGCGTAGGCTGAGCGGCTCCCGGGGAGCCCGCCGATCGCCCAGCCGCCGTTGCGTCCCGAGGGGCCGAAACCGGCGATCTCGCGCTCGATCACGACGACCCTAAGGTCCGGCTGGAGCGTCGTCAGGTAGTAGGCCGTCCACAGACCGGTGAACCCGGCGCCGACGATCGCGACGTCGCAGTCGCGGTCTCCCGGCAGTGACGGCCGTGGAGCGAGCGATCCGTCGAGTTGGCCGAGCCACAGGCTCCGCGAGCGGTAGGCCGCCTCCGGGTCTCCATCGATCGCCGCCGGTTCAACAACCCGGCCCACGGACGCCATGCGGTGCCCTCCACGTAGCCGATGCCTCGATTGCCGGCGCCGAGTCTAGAGGGATCCGGGCCGATGCCGGTACGCTGCGGCGCGACCCGGCTGCCGGCGCCCGGCCGCCACTGCGCCGAGCGCCAGCCCGCCGTGGCCTGGTCAGCCAGTGAGGTCGTAGACCGTCACTCCGCCGATCGTCTGTGCGCTGAAGTGCGACTGGACCCAGGCGCTGATCTCACCCGTGCCGGCCGAGCCCTGGCCAGGTCCTCCTCCGGCGCCACCCGAGGCGATGAAGTAGTGGATGTCACCCGCATGCACGTAGCGGATGAACTGGGTCAGGCTCAGCTCGCCGCCGTTGTTGTTGAAGCCACCGATCGCCATCACCGGATCCCCGCCGGTTGCGAGCTCGTAGGTTGCGGCGCTCATCGAGCCCATCGTCGCGGCCACCCAGCGGTAGGAGGCGGCGTGCGACTCGAGCGCCTTCACCAGGGTGCTGGCGGTGCTCACGGCGCCGCCGCCGGGTCCGCCGCCCGCGCCGAACCGACCGACGCCGCCACGGGGTCCGAATGCGCCGCTCGGCGGGGCCTGCCCCGGGGCGGGCTGCACGCCGCTTGGAGCGCCGCGGCCGAACCGCGCCTGTCCGCTCCCGAAGGCGCGCGGGCCGCCGGCCCCCAAACCGCCGAAGCCGGTGGTGCCGGCCACCGTCGGTCCGGCCGAGGGGATCGATCCGGTGTGGACAGTCGTCACCGTCTGCACGGCGTAGGCGGCGGGCCCCGCGAATCCGGCGATCAGTGCTGCGCCAATCGCGACGAGACTTGCGCGACGGGCGAACCGGCGCAGCAGCGCTGCCGAGAGCAGCCCGCCGACAGCGACCGCGGTCGCGACGAGGACCGCCACGCGAAGCCACGGCTGCCAGCTCGGCGTGCGGTCGAGCAGGATGTATGACCAGCCGCCGGTGACCGCCACCGACAGCGCGGCGAGGATGCGTGCGCCAAGCGACGCGCGCCGCTGCCACAGCTGCCAGCCGCCGACCGCCACCAGCGCGGCGATCGGCGGCGCGAGCGCGACGGCGTAGTAGGTGTGGATGATGCCCTGTGAGTAGCTGAACACCGCGGCCGTCACGATCAGCCAGCCACCCCACAACAGCAGCGCGGCGCGCGTGCGGTCGGTGCGCGGCGCCGAGCGCCTGGCCCAGAGCCCGGCGATCAGCGCGATCAGCGCCAGCGGGAGCAGCCACGACGCCTGGCCGCCCATCAGGTCGTTGAACAACCGCAGCGTGCCGGACGCGCCGCTGAAGTTCGCCCCGCCGCCGCCACCACCGGCGCCGCCGCCGTTGCCGAACAGGCGCTGCAGGCCGTTGTAACCAAGGATCAGGTTGAAGATGTTGTTGTCCGGCGAACCGTCGATGAAGGGCCGTGAGCCGGCCGGCAGCAGCGCGACGATCGCCACCCACCACCCGGCGCAGACGACCAGCGACGCAAGCCCGCCGAGCAGTCCGGCGAGCCGCCGGCGCAGCGTGGTGGGCGCGGCGAGCAGATACACGAGGCCGAACGCCGGGACGACGAGCAGCGCCTGCCCGAGCTTCGCGAGGAAGGCAAAGCCGACCAGCGCCCCGGTCGCGACGATCCAGCGCGTGCCGGCGGCCTCGAGCGCGCGGACCAGGCAGTAGGCGGCGGCGACGAGCAGCGTGACGAGCAGCGCGTCGGGGTTGTTGAAGCGGAACATCAGCGCCGCGACCGGCGTGAGCGCGAGCATCGCGCCGGCGGCCAGGCCGGCGGGCGCGCCGAACCAGCGCTTGATCGTCGCGTAGAGCAGTGCGACGGCGGCGACGCCCTCGAGTGCCTGCGGTGCGAGCATGCTCCAGCTGCTGAAGCCAAAGATCCGCCCGGACAGCGCCATCACCCAGATCGAGGCCGGCGGCTTGTCGGTCGTGATGAAGCTCGAGGAGTCAAGCGAGCCGAAGAAGAACGCCTTCCAGCTCTTGGTCGCGGCCTGGACGGCGGCCGCGTAGAAGCTGTTGGCGTTTCCCGAGGCGCTCAGATCGATCAGGTAGGCGAACGCGGTGAACAGCAGCAGCGCGATCAGCGCGGGACGCACCCAGCGCTGGTCCGCGACCGCCTCGCGCGGGCGCCGCAGCGAGCGCCGTGCGATCGTCGTCGTGGCGTCGAGTGAGTCGATCGTGCTCATCAGGGCTCCATTCGGGTTTGCCGTCATCGAGGTTCTGCGTCGGTGCAGATCCTCGGTTGCGCGCCTTCGCAACAGCTAGGCAAATCCTGGGGAGTAGCTGAGAGCCGACGGCGCCGCTCGCGCGCTCACACCTCGCTGTGGCTGTCGATGAACGCGAGCGTCCGCCGCCAGGCGTCGTCGGACTGCTGCTGGAACTCCGCGTGCAGGCGGTCGAAGAAGCTGTGCGGCACGCCCGGCACGACGACGACCTCGTGCTCGACGCCGGCGGCGCTCAGCGCCGTCTCGAAAGCCGCGTTGTCCGCGGCAGTGATGTGCGCGTCGGCACCCGCCTGGAGCGCCAGGATCGGGGCGCTGATCCGCGTCACCGCAGCGATCGGCCCCGGGTCCCCGTTGCGCTCGCCGGGCATCCCGTAGAAGCCGACCGCGCCCGCCAGCTGGTGTCCGGCGGCCGCTGCAAGCCAGGAGTTACGCCCGCCGAAGCAGAAGCCGACGGTGAAGATCGACGTGCGCGAGCCGCCTTCCGCCGAGCGTAGGTAGGCGACGGCGGCCGCCACGTCGGCCTGCACCCCGGCCGGCGTCGTGTGCATCACGTGCTCCATGTAGGGGAACTCGTCGTTGCGCTTGGCGACGCCCGCCGTCCGGCCGAAATAGTCGATCGCCACCGCGGCGTAGCCGCGTTCGGCAAAGCGCAGCGCCAGCTCCTCGTAGAAGTGGTACAGCCCGCGCACGTCGGGCAGGATCACGATCCCCACGCTCGACGGTTCCTGCGGTGTCGCCACGAACGCCGCCAGGCGATTGGAGTCCGCCGCGTCCAGCGTGACGTCCGCGTGGGTGATCGCAGCCCCGGCGATCGCCGCGATCGGCGGTGCGGAATCCAGCTCATGGCACATCTCGGGGCTCCTTTGGTCTCTGTTCGCGAGTCACCGGGATCGTAGAGGTCCCGCTAACGTGGCCGAGATGTCGCTGCTGCCATCTCTGGGGCGTCCCTCGGGTGCCGCCGCACTCGGCTTCCCCGACGGAACCCTGAGCTACGCCGCACTCGCGGCCGCGAGCCACGAGTTGCGCAGCCGCCTTCCCAGCGAGGGGCCGCTCGCCGTCTGGGCAACCCCCAGCCGCGACACCGCCGTCGCGCTGGTCGCCGCGCTGCAGGCAGGGATGACCGTCGTCCCGCTCGACCCCAAGTCCGGCAGCGCGGAGCTCCGCCACATCCTGGAGGTGGCGCGGCCGAGCGCGCTGCTGGCAGCGCCCGGTACCACCATCGCCGGTCTGCCCACGGTCGCGCCGGGTCGCGGCGAGAGCGCCGCCGCCGACGCGGGGATCGCAGCCGAGGACCGGTCGGCCGCCGGCGGGCTGATCGTCTTCACCAGCGGCACGACCGGGCCGCCGAAGGGCGTGATGCTCGGGGCCTCCGCGATCGCCGCGAACGTCGACGCCCTCGCCGGTGCATGGGACTGGAGCGCACGCGATGTCCTGGTCCACGCGCTGCCGCTGTTTCACGTCCACGGCCTGGTCGTCGCGACGCTCGGCGCGCTGCGGTGCGGCGCCGAGGTGCGCCACCTCGGTGCGTTCGACCCCGCCGCCGTCGCCGCAGCCCTCGCCGCCGACGCGACGATGCTGTTTGCCGTTCCGACGATGTATCACCGCCTCGCGGAGGCGGCGCAGGCCGATCCGGCGATCGCGGCCGGCCTCCGCCGCGCGCGGCTCTTGGTCTCTGGCTCGGCGGCGCTCCCCGCCGCGGAGCACAGCCGCATCGAGGCGCTCTGCGGCCAGCGGATCGTCGAGCGCTACGGGATGACCGAGACGCTGATGATCGCCGCTGTCCGAGCAGACGGTGAGCGGCGCGCGGGCTATGTTGGCCGAGCCCTCGACGGGGTCGAGATTCGTGTCGCCGGGGAGGATGGAGCCGACGTAGCGCACGACGATGCGACGATCGGCGATGTTCTCGTGCGCGGACCGTCGCTGTTCAGCGGCTACCGCGGGGCGCCGCAGGCCACCGCAGAGGCCTTTCGCGATGGCTGGTTTCGCACCGGTGACCTCGCTACGCTCGCGCCCGACGGCTACCTCCGTCTGGTCGGCCGCCGCAGCACCGATCTGATCAAGAGCGGCGGTTACCGGATCGGCGCCGGCGAGATCGAGTCAGCGCTGCTGGAGCACCCGGCGGTCGCCGAGGCGGCCGTGCTCGGACTGCATGACGAGGATCTCGGCGAGCGGATCGTCGCGTGGGTCGTGCGGCGCGACGGTGCCGCGGTCGATGAGCGGACGCTGGTCGACCATGTGGCGCTCGTGCTCACGCCGCACAAGCGCCCGCGCGAGGTGCGGTTCGTCGACGCGCTGCCCCGCAACGCTCTCGGGAAGGTTCAGAAACGGCTGCTCGCAGACGCGTCGCGGCCTTGACGCGAACGTCGTCAGCGGCCGCTCCGGCGAGTCCACGGAAACGACCAATTTGCGGAACTCGAAGATTGCGAGTTGCGTTGCAATTTCTGCATCTGTCGTTGCATCCTGCTAGATTGCCGCGCACACGCCGAATCCGTGGCTGGACGCCAGGGAGCCGGGGAACCAAGTTGTTGGGGCGAATCTTGCGGTGATTCCGCGCGACGCGCTGCTCTTTCAGCGCGAGCCCGTCAGCTAACCCGGCAGGCTTCAGAGAGAGGTCGCCGTGCGGCTGGGTCACGTCTGCACAGTTGGGAGTGTGTTGTTGGCAATTGGGACGTTCGCTCCCGCCGCGCTTGCAGACCCGCCAGTTGGCGGAGCGACGGGGGTTGGGGGAGCGACGGCGCCGACCACGCTGACGCCGACGGGATCGACGGGGTCGACCGGCGCGGTGGGCGCTACCGGCGCCAGCGGTGTCAGTGGTGCGACCGGCGCCAGCGGTGCGACCGGCGTCACCGGCTCGACCGGTTCAACCTCGCCGGGCGGAGCGGTTCCGACGATCACCGACCCGCCGGCGCCGATCGTGCTCGGCAAGGATCAGTCGGCTGGCTTTGTCTATACCGGCCCGGTGTTCGAGCTGACGGCGAGCGGCGCCATCGTTCCCTATGCACCGCAGACGACGGTGGCGACGGTCAACGGCGGGGCGCTGGTCGGAACCCTGACCACCCCGCGCCTGCTTGTTCCGGGCCGCAACGCTGAGGTCGTGCACGGGATCGCCGCCGCCCCCGAGAGTGCGCCCGCCGCGGTCCGCCACATCATCTGGGCCGCGAACCAGATCATCGGGCGCCCCTACGTATTCGGCGGCGGCCACCGCTCGTTCACCTCCGACGGCTACGACTGCTCCGGCACGGTGTCCTACGCGCTGCACGGCGGGCATCTGCTGAAGGCGCCGCTGGACTCGGGCCAGTTCATCGGCTGGGGAAGCGCCGGTCAGGGCCGGTGGATCACGATCCTGACCAATTCCGGCCACGCCTATCTCGACATCGCCGGCCTGCGTCTGGACACCAGCTCCGCGGACGACCCGACCAACCAGGATGGCCCCCGCTGGCGCCCGCTTCGCCCGTCGAACGGCGGCTACGTCGTCCGGCACCCCGTCGGCTTCTAGCGCGAACGCGGCGCCCGCTGGCGCACCGCGGCTTTGCTCAATCGATCAACCGCTTGCCGAGCCGCCAGATGGCGAGGCGCCACATCAGGACGGCGAACAGCAGCAGCACCCCCGCGTGGCCGAGGTCGCCGGCATGCAGCGCGCCGAGCGAGGCGTCGCGCACGAGCTGCACGCAGTGATACAGCGGATTGAACTGGGCCACGCGGCGGATGCCGCCGGGCAGCGCTGAGACCGGGAAGAACGTCCCGGCAACCAGGAACATCGGCGTCAGCACCGCGCTGGTGACGTAGTTGAAGTTGTCGATCGTCTTGGCGATCGCTGCGAGCAGGACGCCGAACGCGGCGAAGCCGAAGCCGGTGAGGAAGCCGATCGGCACCACCAGCAGCATGCCGGCCGCAGGCGCCAGGCCGAAGCAGATCCCAACGAGCAGCGGCGCGAGCCCGTAGACGCCGGCGCGCAGCGCGATCCACAGGACCTCCGCGGTGACCAGCTCCTCGACGTCGACCGGGGCTGCCAGCATCGCGTCATAGGTTCGCTGGAAGCGCCAGCGCACGAAGGTGTTGAACATCCCGGGGAAGGCCGAGGAGAACAGGACCGCCGTGGCCACCACGCCGGTGGCGACGTAGTCGAGGTAGCTGACGTGGCCGACCGTCTTGACCAGCGAGCCGATACCGGCCGCGAACGCCAGCAGGTAGATCGTCGGCTGCACCACCGATGAGAAGGTCGTGGCCTTCCAGTAGCGACCGAACAGCACGACATCGCGCGTCATCACGCCGGCGAGCGCCGCCGGCTCGAGCCGGCGAACGCGACGCACCGGCGTGGCTGCGTGATCGTCGAGCCGCCCCGGGGTCACTCGATCTCCTGCCCGGTCAGCGCGACGAACGCGTCCTCGAGGTTCGCCGGGCGCGATGTGCCCTCGGGAGCCGCGTCACCGAGATCGTCGGCGTGCATGATCGCCACCGCCGGGCCGCTGCGACGGCTTGACCAGCCGCGGGCGCCGGCGAGCGCGGTCACCTCGGCGAGCCGCGCGGGCGAACCGAAGACCTCGATGACCCGTTCGCCGGCATGCGCGCGGATCAGCTCGGCTGGTGTCGCCTGCGCGATCACCCGCCCAGCCGACATCACGGCAACGACATCGGCGAGCCGCTCGGCCTCCTCGATGTAGTGGGTGGACATCAGCATGGTGACGCCGGCGGTGCGCAATTCGTCGATCAGCGACCACAGTTCCTGGCGGATCTGCGGGTCAAGCCCCACGGTCGGCTCGTCGAGCAGCACCAGACGTGGCTCGTGGATCAGTCCGCGTGCGACGAGCAGCCGCCGGCGCATGCCGCCCGAGAGGTCCGAGACCTTCGTGTCGGCGCGTGGCCCGAGGTTGGCGAGCTCGAGCGCCCGGTCCACGGCGGCACGGCGCTGTGGGCGCGCGACGCGGTAGAGGCGGGCGAACACCGAGAGGATCTGGCGGCAGGTCAGCTCGATGTCGAGGTTGTCGAGCTGCGGGACCACACCCATCTCCATCCGCGCCTGCTTGGACTGATCGGGAAGCCGATAACCGAGCACCGTGATCTCGCCGGCTGAGGGCAGGGTCTGCGCGGTGAGCATCCGCATCGTCGTCGACTTGCCGGCCCCGTTCGGGCCGAGCAGCCCGAAGCACACGCCGGCCGGTACCTCGAGATCGAGACCGTCGACGGCCGTGATCTCTCCGTATCGCTTGACGGCGCCCCGGATCGCTATCGCGGATGCGGGCACGGCGTCCGAGGATACGGCCCTGCCGGCGATCGCACCCCAGCCGCCGGGCGCGGTGCCCGCCGGCCCCACCATCTAGGCTTCGTGATGATGGATGAGACCACGCTGATGACCGCGGCCGATCACGCGGCCCTATTGGCCGAGCTCGAGACGCTCGAGGGCGACGGCCGACGGGCGATGGCGACGCGGATCAAGACGGCGCGCGAGTGGGGCGACCTGAAGGAGAACAGCGAGTACCACGACGCCAAGAACGACCAGGCCCATCTGGAGACCAAGATCGTGCTGCTGCGCGAGCGGCTGGCGCGCGCGAAGGTGGTCGAGGCCGCGGCGGGCGTTCACGGCGTCGTCGCCTTCGGCTCGACCGTGCTCGTGCGCGACGAGGACGGGCGCGAGCAGCGCTTCGAGATCGTCAGCTCGCAGACCGCCGCGCCGGCGGAGGGGAGGATCTCGATCGAGTCCCCGGTCGCCCGCGCGCTGATCGGTCTCGCCGTTGGCCAGCAGGCGCAGGTCTCGCTGCCGCGGGGCTCGCGCAGCTATACCGTGCTCAGCGTGGAGTGACCGCGAGCTCGTCGAGGTCCGCGACCCCGGCTCGGCCGGTCGGCGCCTAAGCGGGGACGACGAGCAGCGGGCGCTCCGCCACCTGCATCAGCTTGTGCGGGGTGGAGCCGACCAGCGCGCCGCGCAGCGGGCTCTCGCCGCGGCTGCCGACGACGATCAGGCGCGCGTCGAGGCGATCGGCAACCTCGACCAGCGCGTCGGCCGCGCGCTCTTCCACGATCTCGGTCTGGATCTCAGCGTGCAGCCCCGCCGCCTGGTCGGTGGCGAGCTTGACGATCTGTTGCGCGCGCTCAGCCAGCGCCGCGGCGAAGTCGGCGACCTCGCCGCCGACGCGATGGACCTCATAGGCCACGACCACGTGCACGTCGTCACCAAACGCCTTGCCGACATCGATCGCGGTGTTCAGCGCTGCCCGGGCACAGTCCGACGCGTCGTAGCCGACGACGATCGTTGACATCGCTAGCTCCTTCCTGCTGCGTCGGTCGCGGGGGTCACGTAGCCGTCGAGCAGCACGGCGGGGTCAGCCACCTCAAGCTTGCGCGAGAAGTATTCGCGGTAGGGGAACCGCGCGATCAGCATCAGCACCACGCCGAGCAGCAGCGAGCCGATCCCGATGAACACCGGCGTGCCGATGCCCAGGATGGGCTTCGACAGGTCGTTGTTGGCGTTCTGGTAGAAGATCAGCGCCTTGATGAAGATGCCGGTGAGGATCGCTCCGCCGAGCACGGGTAAGACGCCGATGTAGAAGAAGTTCTTGGCGCTCTTGAGCAACTCGCGGCGGAAGTAGATCGCACACGCGTAGCCGGTCAGCCCGTAGTAGAAGGCGATCGCGAAACCGATCGCGGTGATCGAGTCGCCGAGCACGTTGCTCGAAACGTTGACGATCCCGACATACCAGAGGATTGACAGCGTACCCATCAGGATCGTGCTCACATCGGGCGTCTGGAAGCGCTGGTGGATGTGCGCGAGCGCGTTGGGGAAGGCCTTCTGGCGCGCCATCGAGAACGTCGTGCGAGCGGTCGGCAGGATCGTCGTCTGGGTCGAGGCCGAGGCGGAGCTGAGCACCGCGATGATCATCAGCTTGTCGAGCGGTGAGCCCAGCACCGAGTGGGCGAGGCCGCCGGCGAAGATGTCGTTGGCGTTCGCGCTCAGCAGCCCAGGACTGCCGTAGGCCTGCGCGGCGGTCGTCACCACGAGGTAGATCGCGAGGAGCATCAGCGTCGAGACGATCGCGGCGCGACCAGGGGCGCGCCCGGCGTCCTCGGTCTCCTCGTTGACGGTCACGCACGTGTCCCAGCCCCAATAGATGAAGACCGCGAGCAGCATCCCGTTGATCAGCGGCGTGAGTCCGATCGCGAACGGGTTGAACCAGCTGGCCTGAGGCTCGACCGAGTGGTAGGCCGTGTGGCCAACGAGCGTGACCGGGTGGTTCACGTAGACCGTGATCAGGGCCACGATGCTGAAGACGACGAGCGTGACGAACTCCATCCCCAGCAGGAATTGCTGCGTACGGGCCGACAGCTCGATCCCGCGCCAGCAGATCCAGGTCATCACGATGATCCAGACGATGCCGACGATCGTGGTGTCCAGCGTGCTGGCCGCGGCGGCGGTCAGGCCGAACAGCTGGAAGCTGTACACACCGGCGATCTGCGCGAGATTGGCCATCACGATGATGTCGGCGACGACGATCGCCCAGCCGCCCATCCAACCGAGCGACGGGCCCATCGCCTTGGTGACCCACGAGAACGTCGTGCCGCAGTCGGGGTCCGCGCGGTTCATGTAGTTGTAGGCCAGCGCGATGCAGAGCATCGGGATGAAGGCGACGAGCATGATCGCGGGGCTCGCGAATCCCACGCCTCCGGTCAGGGTGATGAACCCGAGGACCGCCGCGAGCGAGTAGGCCGGAGCCGTCGAGGCGACGCCGATCACGACGTTGGAGATGAAGCTGATCGCGTTCGGCTTCAGCCCCTTCTGGTCAGGCTGGCCCGAGGCCGTCGTTGCTGTCGCTAGCCCTTCCACTTGCAAGCCTCCCTCGCGTCGTGTGGTGGCGCAACGCTAGAGCGACCTTCGGCCGCTCGCAATGTGCGGATCAGCCTAAACATGTCCGTGAGCTTGTACAAAAAGGACAGATATCATTCGTTTCATCGGCCATTTCGGCTGCTTGTGCGGGTCCGATTGCGGCGCTAGCGTGACAGAGCGGAGTAACAGGCCAGTGAAACGGAGCAACACGATGGCGAGCACAGTGGTCGGGCAGGGCGGTCCGTATTCAGCCGCGAAACTCTCGGAGCAGGCGCGCCGGCACCTGTGGATGCATTTCACACGGATCGGCAACGACGTGCACGCACCGCTGCCGATCATCGTCTCCGGTGAGGGCTGCTACGTGTACGACGCCGACGGCAAGCGCTACCTCGACGGTCTCTCGGCGCTCTACTGCGTCAACGCCGGTCACGGCCGTCCGGAGTTCGCGGAGGCGGCCGCGACGCAGATGCGCGAGCTCGACTTCTTCACGACGTGGAGCTATGCCCATCCGCGCGCCATCGAGCTCGCGACGGCGATCGCCGCGATGACGCCCGGCGACCTGAATCGCGTGTTCTTCACCTCCGGCGGGTCGGAGGCCGTGGAGTCCGCGATCAAACTCGTCCGCGCGTACCACCGCCTCACCGGCAACGCGCAGAAGTCCAAGATCATCGCGCGAGAGGTCGCCTACCACGGCACCTCGCTCGGGGCGCTCGCGGTGACCGGGATCACGTCGATCCGCAGTCCGTTCGAGCCGCTCACGCCGGGCGGCTGTCACGTGCCGAACACCAACTCCTATCGCTGGCCCGCGGACCGCGACCCGCTGTGGGCGGCCGAGAAGATCGCCGAGCGGATCGAGTTCGAGGGGCCTGAGACGGTGGCTGCGGTGATCCTCGAGCCGGTTCAGAACGGCGGCGGCTGCCTGCCGCCGCAGGACGGCTACTTCCAGCGGGTGCGCGAGATCTGCAACCAGTACAACGTGTTGCTGATCTCCGACGAGGTGATCTGCTCGTGGGGCCGGCTGGGCTACTACTTCGGCTCCGAGCGCTACGGCTACGTGCCCGACATCATCACCACCGCCAAGGGCCTGACCTCGGCGAACATCCCGATGGGCGCGATGATCGCCTCCGACCGGCTTGCCGAGCCGTTTCTCGAAGGCCACGGGAGCTTCGCCCACGGCTTCACCTTCGGCGGCCATCCCGTCGCCGCCGCGGTCGCGCTGGCCAACATCGAGCTCTTCGAGCGCGAGGAGTTGTGTGCGCACGTGCGCGCCAAGGAGCCCGAGTTCCGCGCGATGCTCGAGAGTCTGCGCGACATCCCGATCGTCGGCGACGTCCGCGGCGCCGGGTTCTTCCAGGCGATCGAGCTCGTCAAGGACAAGACGACGAAGGAGACCTTCGACGACGAGGAGGCCGAGCATCTGCTGCGCGGCTTCCTCTCCGGTGCTCTGTACCACCATGGGCTGATCTGCCGCACCGACGATCGCGGCGACCCCGTCGTGCAGCTCGCGCCGCCGCTGATCTGCGACACCGAGCAGTTCGAGGAGATCGAGGCGGTCCTGCGCACCGTGCTGAGCGCCGCCAGCGAGCTCCTCTAGGCGTCGGACGCCGCCCGCATGCTGACGGTCAAGGATCTTGTCGGCGCGCTGGAGCTCGAGCTCGTCGCCGGCGAGCGCGCGGCGGGAGCGCCGATCCGCTGGGTCCACGTATCGGAGCTCGAGGATCCTACGCCGTGGCTCTCCGGCGGCGAGCTGCTGCTGAGCACCGGGATGCAGCTGCTCGACGAGGACTCGCAGCGAGCCTATGTCCGCCAACTGGTCGAGCACCACCTGGCGGGTCTCGGGTTCGGCATCGGCTTCAGCCACGAGACGTTGCCGCCGGCGCTTGTCGACGAGGCCCGCGCGCTCGACTTCCCGGTGTTCTGCGTGCCCTACGCGATGCCGTTCATCGCGATCACCGAACGGGCCTTCCTCAGCCTGGTCAACGAGCAATTCGACGTGCTCCAGCGAGCCGTCTCGATCCAGCGGCGGATGGAGCGCCTGGTGCTCGACGAACGCAGCCTCGGCGAGGTCGTGCGCGGGCTGGCGAACTCGATCGGGGCGACCGTGATGGTGCTCGACGGCGCCGGGCGGACGCTCGCCTCCCATGCATTCCGGCGCGAGCTCGACGGCGCGCTGGTCGCAGCGATCCGTGCCGAGGTGGGAGCGCGGGCTCGCGCCTCCTCGCCGCGCGGCTTTGTCCCGCAGATCTCCGAGCTGGCCGGGCGCGCGATCGCGTTACCGGTACCGAGCGGCTCACACGGCGCGGCGACGTCGTGGCTGGTCGCGGTGCCGGAGAGCGACAGCCTGGCAGACTTCGAACGCTTCCTGGCACATCACGCGGTGATGGTGGTGGCCCTGGCGCAGATGCGCGAGCGTGTCGTCGCGGAGACCGAGCGCCGCCTCGCCGGCGACGTGCTCGGGCTGGTGCTCAGCGGCCGGATGGACGACGACGAGGTCGCTGTTCGCCTTGCCCCGTTCGAGATCTCCGACACGGCTGCGGTACTCGTGCTCGCCGTCGCGGACCCGGAGACGCTCGAGCACGAGCTGGCGCAGATCCTCACCGATCTGGGCGCCAAGGCGCTCGTGGCGACCGTGGCGACGGCCCGCCGACGCCTGCTCTGCGCGGTGGTCGCCGGCGCCGGGGATCCACTGGAGCTCGCCGGTGCGGCCCACGAGCAGCTCGCCACCGGCGGGCGCAGCGTCCGTGCGGCGGTTAGCCACGACGCGCCGCTGCAGATGCTGCGCCGCAGTTTCCACGAGGCGCGCTGCGCCCTCGAGGTCGGTTCGCTCGCGAACGGATCGGCACCGGCGGTCGCCTCGGCCGACGACCTCGGCGCCTACCGCCTGCTGCTCTCGCTGCAGGAGGACGACGGCCTGCGGCAGTACTGCGACGACGTGCTCAGCCCGATCGAGCGTACGCGCACCGGCAACGGCGACGAGCTGCTGCGCTCGCTCGAGGCGTTCCTCGAGCACAACGGCAGCTGGGAGGCGGCGGCGCGGGCGCTGTTCTGCCATCGCCACACGCTGCGCTACCGGATCTCGCGGATCGAGGAGCTGACCGGGCGCCGCCTCGACCGGGTCGAGAACCGGATCGAGTTCTGGCTGGCGCTGCGCGGGCGCGAGCTGCTCAGCGGCCACGGTGGCATCCGGTGAGGCAGCTGCGAGTCGCGGTGCTCGGCGCCGCGGGCACGATCGCACCGGCAATCCTCGCCGACCTCGCGGCGTCCGATGAGGTGCTCAGCGTGCTCGCGCTGGATCTCGACGGCGAGAAGGTCGCGGCGGTCGCCGCGGCGCACGGGGGCGCCAAGACGCTCGCGCGCGCCGCCGATGCGAAGAACGGGCTGGCGGAGGTGCTGTCCGGTGTCGACCTGCTGATCAACGCGGCCTCCTACCGGATCAACCTCGATGCGATGCGCGCGTGCCTGGCGGCCGGCTGCCACTACTTCGACCTCGGTGGCCTCTACCACGTCACCCGCCAGCAGTTCGGGCTGCACTCGGCGTTTGCCGAGGGCGGTCGGCTGGCGCTGTTGGGGATCGGATCGAGCCCCGGCAAGACCAATCTGATGGCGCTGCGCGCGGCTCGCGAGCTCGACACCGTCGAGTCGATAGATGTCTTCGCCGGCGGCCGCGATCCAGCTCCGCGCGGAGCGTTCGCTCCGCCGTATGCCCTGCAGACGCTGCTCGACGAGCTGACGCTCGCGCCGGTCGTGCTGCGCGACGGCGTCGCCACCGAGATCGCGCCGCTGACCGTCGGTGGCGCGATCGACTACGGCGAGCCGATCGGCGTTGCACCGACGATCTACACGTTGCACTCCGAACTGGCGAGCTTCGGCGAGAGCTTCGGCTGCACGCAGGCCAGCTTCCGGCTCTCGCTCGCGCCGGCGCTCGAGGCGCGGCTGCGCGAGCTGACGCGCGCGAGCGCGTCGGAGGTCGCTGACGCGGCTCGCCAGGCGAGTCCCGCCTCCGACCAGACGGTGTCGGTGCACCTGGTCGTGGCGCGCGGCGGCGGGCGCGTCGTGCGCGTGCGGGCCCGGACCGGTCCGTATCGGCCGTTTGGCATCGGCGGCTCGATCATCTCGACCGCCGCGCCGGCGGTCGCGGCGGCAAGGCTTCTCGCGCGAGGCGAGATCACGGCGGTGGGAGCGCTGCCGCCGGAGCAGGCGCTGGTGCCCGAGCCGCTGTTTGCCGAGCTCGAAACGCGCAGTTGCCAATTCAGCGTCGACATCGAGGAGGACGGGCCGTGAAGGTTGGGATACCGGGCGAGACAAAGGTCGACGAGTACCGCGTGTCGATGACGCCGGCGGGCGTTCGCGAGCTGACCGAGCACGGGCACGACGTGGTGATCCAGCAGGGCGCCGGCGTGGCCAGCGGTTTCGGCGATGCCCACTACATCGCGCAGGGCGCGACGATCGCAGCGGACGCCGACGGCGTCTTCTCGACCGCCGAGATGATCGTCAAGGTCAAGGAGCCGCTCGACCACGAGGTCGCGCGGCTGCGTCCCGGCCAGATCCTTTTCACCTACCTGCACCTCGCGCCGGCGCCGGCGTTGACGCGCGGGCTGTGCGATGCCGGCGTGACCGCGATCGCCTACGAGACGGTCGAGGATCGCCATGGACGCTTGCCGCTGCTCGCGCCGATGTCGGAGATCGCCGGGCGGCTCGCGACGCAGGCTGGCGCCTACATGCTGTCCAAGCCGCTCGGCGGCCGCGGGGTGCTGCTCGGCGGCGTCCCGGGCGTCGCCGCCGCGAACGTGATGATCATCGGCGGTGGGAGCGTTGGCCTGAATGCCGCGGCGGTGGCGATCGGGATGGGCGCCGACGTGTTCATCTTCGATGTGTCGATCGACCGCCTGCGCGAGCTGGAGGCCGTCTTCGGCGGACGCTGCTCGACGGTCCACTCCTCGACGCTCGCGATCGAGGAGCTGCTTCCGCGCACCGATCTGGTGATCGGCGCGGTGCTCGTGGTCGGCGATCGCGCGCCGTTCGTGATCCGTGCCAGCCAGCTCGGGCTGATGCGCCCGGGCACCGTGATGGTGGACGTCGCGATCGACCAGGGAGGCTGCTTTGAGACCTCGCGGCCGACGACGCACCACGAGCCCACCTTCGAGGTCGACGGCATCACGCACTACTGCGTCACGAACATGCCCGGGGCGGTGCCGGTCACCTCGACCAACGCGCTCGCCAACTCGACGCTTCCCTACGTGCTCGCACTCGCCGAAAAGGGCGTGGTGGGCGCGATCCACGCCGACCCGGGGCTGCGCCCGGGAGTCAACGTCGCCGCGGGCGTGCCGACCCACCCGGCGGTCGCGCGCAGCGTCGGGGAAGAATGTGTCGACGTCGAAGCGGCGCTCGCCGCGGCGGTCAACTAAGGGTTACCCGTTGGGGCCCACGACGAGAGGAATCGCGATGCGCACGCTTGAGAACTTCATCGATGGTGCCTTCCGGCCGGCGCTCGACGGCGGCACCGAGCCGGTGCTCAACCCGGCGACGGGCGAGGAGATCGCGCAGGCGCCGCTGTCGGGCGCGGCCGACATCGACACGGCGGTCGCGGCGGCCCGGCGAGCGTTCGAGAGCTGGTCGCAGACCACGCCGGCGGCGCGCGCCGAGGCGCTGCTCGCGATCGCCGGTGCGATCGAGGAGCACGGCGAGGAGCTGGCCCGCGACGAGGCGATCAATGCCGGCAAGCCACTCGCGGCGGTACTGGGCGACGAGATCGGCGTGATGGCTGACAACCTGCGCTTCTTCGCCGGCGCGGCGCGCTGCATGGAGGGCCGCGCAGCCGGCGAGTACATGGACGGACACACCTCGTTCATTCGGCGCGAGCCGGTTGGCGTGATCGGCCAGGTGACTCCCTGGAACTACCCACTGCTGATGGCGGTCTGGAAGATCGGGCCGGCGCTCGCGACCGGCAACACGATCGTCCTCAAGCCGGCCGAGACGACGCCGGTGACGACGCTGCGGCTCGCCGAGCTCGCGGCCGAGTGGCTGCCCGCCGGTGTCCTCAACGTGGTCTGCGGGCACGGCGAACCGGCGGGCCAGCCGCTGGTCGAGCACCCCGACGTCGACATGGTCTCGCTGACCGGTTCGGTCGACACCGGCAAGCGGATCGCCGCGGCGGCGTCGGCGACGCTCAAGCGCGTCCACCTCGAGCTGGGCGGCAAGGCACCCGTGATCGTGTTCGACGACGTCGATCTGGACAGCGCGCTGGAGACGATCGCCGGCACCGGCTACTACAACGCCGGCCAGGACTGCACGGCCGCCACGCGCGTGCTGGCCAGTTCGAAGGTCTACGACGACGTCGTCGCCGGCCTGGTCTCGCAGGCTGCCGGCTTCGTGCTCGGCGACACGCTCTCGCCGGAGACGACGCTCGGGCCGCTGAACTCCGCACGCCAGCGCTCGCGCGTCGAGGGCCTGCTGGAACGCCGCCCGAAGACCGCCGAGCTGGTGACCGGCGGGCGCGAGCCGGACGGACCCGGGTTCTTCCTCGAGCCGGCGGTCGTCGCCGGCCTGGCACAGGATGACGAGATGATCCAGCGCGAGATCTTCGGCCCGGTGATCACCGTCCAGCGCTTCACCGACGAGGCGGAGGCAATCGCCTGGGGCAACGGCACGCCCTACGGGCTGGCATCGTCGGTCTGGACCCGCGACGTCGGGCGCGCCCTGCGGGTCGCCAAGGCGCTGCGCTTCGGCTGCGTGTGGATCAACGACCACATCCCGCTGGTTAGCGAGATGCCGCACGGCGGCTTCAAGCAGTCCGGCTACGGCAAGGACCTGTCGATGTACTCACTCGAGGACTACACCGTCGTCAAGCACGTGATGGCCAACATCGACTTCTGAACCGGCCCCGCTCAACGCGGCGGGAGTGCGCCAGGATCCGGTGTGCGCAGGGCATCGGCGAGCAGCGCCAGGTAGCGGTGCCAGCTCGCCGGGCCCGCGCAGTCGTTGTCGTGCGAGATCGTCGTCGCGACCATGCGCATCAGCACCGGCAGCTCGAGCGGGTCGAGATCCGCTCGCAGCGCGCCGCTCGCCTGGGCGCGCGCGAACAGGCCGCACAGCGGGGCGAAGACACGCTCGCGCAGTTCGCTCTTGAGCTCGCTCAGGGCACCGGCCTCGGCGAGCACCTCCACGAACGCCATGTTGCGCGCCTGAACGTCGAGCATGGCGCGCATGCCGGCGAGCAGCCCCTCCCACGGATCGGCGGCGGCGACCGCCGTCGCGATCGCGGGTTCGAGCTCGGCGAGGCGGACGTCGAAGATCGCCCGCAGCAGCTGCTGCTTGCTCGGGAAGCGGCGGTAGAGCGTCGCGGGCCCGACCTGGGCCCGGCGCGCGATCTCCTCCATCGTCACGTGGAGGCCCTGCTCGGCGAACGCAGCATGCGCGGCGTCGATGATCCGGTCGTGGTTGCGCTGCGCGTCGACGCGCAGCGGCCGGTCGCTCGTCGATGTAGCCATCTTGTGACCAATGTTACCAAAGTGGAGTGGTGTCTCTCACTTGTGCTAGCCTAGCGGCGAAACGTCCCCGTACAGCTTGCGAAGGGTAGGTCGACATGAGAGCGCTTGCGAGATGGTGCATCGCACACCGCCGGACCGTGGTCGTGGGGTGGGTCGTCGCGCTCGTCGCGGCCAACGCGATCGGCTCAGCCGTCGGCTCGACCTACAACAGCAACTACCGGGGGCCTAGCAGCGCCGGCTCACAACAGGCGATCAACCTGCTGCAGAAGAGCTTCCCGGCACGCCGCGGTGACTCGGCGTCGATCGTGTTCGACGCGCGGGCGGCGGTCGCCAGCCCGGCGGTGCGCGGCGAGATCAGCACGCTGTTGACGCGGATCGCGGCCCTCCCGCACGTCACCGAGGTCATCTCGCCTTACGCCGTGGCACACGCGATCTCCCCGGGCGGGCACATCGCCTACGCCAGCGTCCTGTTCGACGAACGGTCGTTTGCGCTGCCGACGTCGGCGATCCAGCGGGTGATCAACACGGCCGAGCACGCGCGGACCCCGGCGCTCGCGATCCAGCTCGGCGGACCGCCGATCGAGCAGGTCGAGCCGCCGAAGACCGGGCCGGCGACGATCATCGGCATCCTGGCCGCGATGATCATCCTGCTGATCACCTTCGGCACCGCCGTCGCCGCCGGGCTGCCGCTGATCACCGCGCTGCTCGCCCTGGGCACCGCGATCGGCCTGATCGCGGTCCTCACGCACGTGATCGACGTCGTCAACTTCACCCCGGAGCTCGCGGCGATGATCGGCCTGGGCGTCGGCATCGACTACGCGCTGTTCATGGTCACCCGCTACCGCGCCGGCCTCGACGCCGGGCTCGAGCCCGATGAGGCGATCGTCACGGCGATGGACACCTCGGGGCGTGCGGTGCTGTTCGCCGGGGTCGTCGTCGTGATCGCGATGCTCGGGCAGCTGCTCGTCGGCGTCAGCTTCCTGCGCGGCCCGGCGGTTGCGTCATCGCTCACGGTGCTGTTGACAATGACCGCAGCGCTGACCCTGCTGCCGGCCGTGCTCTCGAAGCTGGGGCGCGGGATCGACCGCTGGGATCCCTTCGGGCTGCGCCGGCGAAGCCGTGGCGGTCCCGGCTTCTGGGAGCGCTGGGCCGCGCTGATCCAGCGCCGCCCGCTGATCGCGGCGCTCGCCTCGCTGGCGATCCTGCTCGTGCTCGCCTCACCGATCCTCGCGCTGCGCCTGGGGTCGGCCGATGCCGGCACCGACGCGAAGGGGACGACGACGCGCCAGGCCTACGACCTGCTCGCGCAGGGCTTCGGGCCCGGGTTCAACGGTCCGATGCAGATCGTCGCCCAACTGCCCGCGCCCGGCGACAGCGCTGCCGTGGCCGCGCTCCGCGCCGGCTTTGTCGGCCAGCCGGATGTCGCGGCCGTCGCGCCGGCGATCTACAGCCCAACCGGCAGCCTGGCGGTCATCAGCGTCTTCCCGAAGACCGCGCCTCAGGACGCCGCGACGTCGACGCTCCTGACACGACTGCGCAACGACGTGATCCCGCCGCTTGAGCGCAGCACGAAGGCAACCGTCTACGTCGGCGGGACGACGGCGCTGTTTGCCGACTTCAGCAGCCTGCTCTCGAGCAAGCTGCCGCTGTTCATCGGCGCCGTCGTGCTGATCTCGGCGTTGCTGCTGCTCGTCGTGTTCCGCTCGGTGTTCGTCGCGCTCAAGGCGATCGCGATGAACCTGCTGAGCGTGGCCGCCGCGTTCGGCGTCGTCGTGGCGATCTTCCAGTGGGGCTGGCTCGGGGGCGTGATCGGCATCTCGACGACCTCGCCGATTGCGGCATTCCTGCCGGTGATGGTGTTCGCCGTCGTCTTCGGCCTGTCGATGGACTATGAGGTGTTCCTGATGTCGCGGATGCACGAGGAGTGGGAGCGCACCGGCGACGCAGCGTATGCGATGCGCCACGGGCTCGCGGCGACGGGACGGGTGATCACCGCCGCGGCGGCGATCATGGTCTGCGTGTTCGCCTCCTTCATCCTCGGTGACAGCCTGACGATCAAGCTGTTCGGCGTCGGGCTGGCCTCGGCGGTGTTCCTCGACGCGTTCCTGATCCGCGCCGTGCTCGTTCCCGCGCTGATGGCGCTGATGGGCCCGCGCGCCTGGTGGCTGCCGCGTCGACTCGACCGCAGGCTGCCGCGGCTGAACGTCGATCCGACGCTCCACGAGCCCTCGCCCGAGCCGGCCTGAGCGCGGCTCGGCGGCAGCAGCGCGCACGTTGGGCCTAGCCCGTGCGGATCAGCGGTTCCACCGCTCCGGGGCCGGGGCTGGCCTCGACGTCGCGCGGCCCGATCGGCTCGCCGCAGGCTGAGCACACCAGCTGGGCTTCCGATATCTGGCCGCAGTCCTTGTGGATCACTTGGAGTGGCGGGCCGTTCGGCGCGGCGTACTTGTCGCCCCACTGGCGCATCGTCGTGATCACTGGCCACAGGTCGCGGCCCTTGTCGGTCAGCCGATATTCGAATCTCGGTGGGTGTTCGCTGTAGGGCACCTTGGTCAGCACGCCGGTCTCGACGAGACGGGCGAGTCGCTGATTGAGGATGTTGCGGGAGATGCCAAGGCGCGACTGGAACTGGTCAAAGCGCCTGACCCCGAGGAACGCGTCACGGACGATCAGCAGCGACCACCACTCGCCCACCACCTCCAGGCACTGGGCGACGGAGCAGTGCATCTCGGAAAAGCTCTTGCGGTCCATGACATCAGGATAGTGGGTTGCGTCATAGAACGCAACCTGGTAGGGTGGGTTCCGTAATGGAACTGTCAGGTGGCCTGGAGGGAGAAACGATGGCCTTGCAACCGACGGTGCGCCGGATCAGCGGCCGGTCTTCCCAAGCCGCGGGCGGTGATGCCGCCAGCTCGCGCCAGCACGCTTCTCCCGGGCTCGTGCTGTTGATCGTGTGCGCGGGCGTGGTGCTCGCAAGCCTCGACCTCTTCATCGTCAACGTCGCCCTGCCCCAGATGGGCAGGGACTTTCACCTCCGCGGGGGTGGCCTCGGGGACCTCTCGTGGGTCCTGAACGGCTACGCGATCGTGTACGCGGCCCTGCTCGTCCTGTTCGGGCGAATCGCCGAGCGCCATCCCCGCGAGCGGGGCTTCCTGCTCGGCGTGGCGCTGTTCGTTGCAGCCTCCGCCGCGTGTGGAGCCGCGAGCAGCCTGCCGATGTTGGTCGCATTTCGTGTCGTGCAGGCCGCGGGAGCGGCGCTGCTGACGCCGACCTCGCTCGGACTGATCCTGGCGAGCTTTCCGCCGGAGGGCCGGCATCGCGCAGTGCGGACGTGGACGGCGGTGGGCGGGTTGTCGGCGGCGCTTGGCCCGGTGATTGGCGGACTCCTCGTCGAGGCGAGCTGGCGCTGGGTGTTCCTCGTCAACGTCCCGATCGGTCTGGTGGCGCTCGTAGTGGGCTGGCGACGCCTCCCGCACGTGCCTGGCCAGCCGGTATCCCGGCCCGACCCTCTCGCGGCGCTGCTGGCCACCCTCGGAGTAGGCCTGCTGTCACTCGGCCTGGTCAAGGGCGGCACGTGGGGGTGGGACAACGCCAGGACGGTCGCTACGCTCGGTGTGGCCGCGGCCGCGTTTGCTCTGTTCGCGGCGCACACAGCGTGGAGTCGCAACCCGCTCATTGATCGGGCGCTGTTCAAGCTCCGGCCGTTCACGGGCGCATCGGCCGTGGCGCTCCTGTTCTCGGCCTCGTTCGGGGGGATGCTGCTCTCGCGTGTTTTGTGGGCGCAGGAGATCTGGCACTGGTCGCCGTTGACCACGGGTCTGTCGATCGCCCCGGGACCGCTGATGGTTCCGCTGTTTTCGTTCCTGGTCGCCGGTCGGCTGACCGCCCGCCTGGGAGCGGCGCGGGTGATCGCCATCGGCTCGACGACCTTCGCCGCCGGCGTCGCCTGGTGGGCGCTCGCTATGGGTCTTCGCCCCGACTACGCCGGCGAGATGCTCGGGGGGATGCTCTTGACCGGCATCGGGGTCGGCCTCACGCTGCCGACGCTGATGGCGACCGGCACGTCGCAGCTTCGACCACATGCGTTCGCCACCGGCTCGGCGGTCATCAACATGCTGCGCCAGGTCGGGCTCGCGATCGGCGTGGCCGTCCTGGTCGCACTGCTGGGCACGCCCCATTCGCCGGCTGCCACGCTCGTCACCTATCAGCGCGCGTCGTGGGTGATCGCGGCGATCTCGCTGGCCGGCGGAATCGTGGGGCTCGTGCTGCTGGCCGCCAGGCCCCGGCCCGCCGCCGCCCCGACCGAGACCGGCTCGAGAGCGGCGACGGTCGCCGCCCCGAGCGAGAGCCACTAACGACCGACAGGAGAATCGAGATGCCACCCGCGCTCAACCTGACACGAGCCGACTCAACGAAAGGAACGATCATGTCGAACACAAACTCGCAGCCGGGCACACCGATCAACGGTGCCGTCGCGCTCGTCACCGGCGGCCACCGCGGCTTCGGCCGCGCGATGGTCGACGAACTGCTCGAACGCGGAGCGGCCAAGGTCTACGCCACGTCGCGGTCGCCCCAACCGCAGACCGACGCTCGCATCGTCCCGCTCGTGCTCGACGTCACCGACGACGACTCCATGGTTGCGGCGGCCCGGGCCGCAACCGACGTCTCGATCGTGGTCAGCAACGCAGGCATTTCTCTCAGGACGCCGGTGCTCGAGGCGCCGCTGGACGAGATCCGCGCCGAACTTGAGACCAACCTGTTCGGGACGATCCGCGTTGCCCGGGCATTCGCGCCGATCCTCGCCCGCAATCCCTCGAGCTCGCTCGTCAACGTCCTGTCGGTGCTCTCGTGGCTCGCATTGGGCGGGGGCTACGAGGTCTCCAAGGCAGCGGCGTGGTCTGCCACCAACTCGATGCGGATCCAACTGCGTCACCAGGGCACGACCGTGACCGCCCTGCACGTGGCGTACATGGACACCGACATGACCGCCGCGCTCGACGTCCCCAAAGCCGACCCGCGCGACATCGCCCGCCAAACCGCCGACGCGATCCTGACCGGCGAATACGAAGTCCTCGCCGATGAGACGACCCGCGCGGTCAAGTCCGGGCTATCCCAGGACCTCAGCACGCTCTACGGCGAGCAGCTCAGAAAGCTCGCGCAGAACGCGCCGGAGGCGGTCGTCAGCTAGACGTCGGCTCTGCGTCTTCTGGCACGGCATGGAGATCACGGCCTGACGTCGAGGCCTCAGCGGATCGAGTAGATCTCGAGCGATCCGCTGGTCAGGTGGTCGTTGGCGTTGCCCGTCGGCTCGATCACGCGCCCGTCGACGACGATCGGGCTGTTCCAGTGCCCGCCGGCGCCGCTCAGCGTCGTGACCAGGTGTCCGCCGGCGGGGCGATAGACGGCGATCCCGCCGCCGCCCGGGTCGTAGACGTAGAGCAGGCCGCCGGCGACGACCGGGCTCGTCCCGGCGGTGCCGTTCTGCCAGATCGGATACAGTCGGCCCCCGGACACGCGGTAGGCGGACGTGCCGCCGCCGTCGGCGACGAACAGCAGGTTGTGCCACACGGCCGGGGCGGTGAAGAGCTGCTGGCCGCCCGGGGTCGGAAGCGTCTGCAGCTCGCCGCCGGTGTGCGGCGGCGTCCCGGGGGCGCTCCCGTCGAGGGCCGAGAGGGCGAGCACTCGCTGCATCCCGTCCTTGCCGGCGATCCACGCGAGTCCGCCGGGCAGCAGCGCCGGTGAGCCGGAGCCGAGGTCGAGGTCTCCGGTGTTCAGCATCGCCTGGTCGGTCGGCGTGTAGGCCTGGCGGAGCTTCAGCCCCGGCAGCGTCAGCTCGATCAGGCTGTCGCCGAAGTCGGTGGTCCCGTTGTAGGGGGCGTTGCCGGTGGCGATCAGCACGCGCGTGGCTCCGGGCTCGACGACCGGGCCGCTGCGCGAGAGGATCGCGGAGTCGCTCGCCGAGCAGGTTGCGGGGCGGATGATCGTTGTTCGCTTCGCGCAGAGCGTGTTGAAGACGTGTTCGATGCGGCCGCTGGTGAGCGAGACGGCCACGATGTGGCCGACGTAGGGCGGCGAGTCGCCGAAGTAGCCGCCGGTGGTCGCGAGCAGGTCGCCGTCGGCGATGTTCAGCGATGCCGTGAGCTTCTCGGTGTGGGGCGCGGGCGTGATCCGCACCGGCCAGCCGGGTTGCTCGCGCCCGTCGGCGATCGCGAGCTTGTGCACGAGGCCGTTCGGCGAGGTGGTGTAGACGTCGGTGTCGCCGGGGCCGACGATCGGGCTGGCCGTGGTGATCTGGCCGCTGCCGCTCCAGGCGGCGATGCCGCGGGGCACGAACCGCCAGAGGATGCGGCCGTTGTTGGCGTCGATCGCGAGCGTGATGCCGTAGGTCGTGGTGACGAACGCGACGGCGTGGTTCGCTCCGTTGACGCGGGCCTGGTGCAGGTAGACGGCGGAGTTGTCGGCGGTGCCCGGGAGCGCCACGGTGCGCAGCCGCAGATGGCGGACGTTTGCCGCGGTGATCCCGGTTGGTTCGTCGGTGGCGTCGGTGCGCTGCGGGTTCAGTCCGAACTCGGGCCAGTCGGCGAGCCGCGGGGCCGCCGCGACCGAGGTGCTCGCCGCGGCCAGCGCGCAGGCGCCGACGACGAGCGCCGTGAGGGCGACCGCCAGCGCAACGACCCTGCTCGGCGTCCCGCGCGACACCGCCAGAGCCTAGGGCTTCAGCGCGACGCCTTGGGCGCCACGGTGAGCGAGATCGTACTTTCGCTTACCGAGCCGACCATCGGGACCTGGACCTGCGCGCCTGCGCCGGGAGCCAGCGAGGGGATGATGGCGCGACCGGCGCCGACGACCCGGCCGCCCCGCAGCGCAACCGCGTAAACCGGCAACTGCCGCTGCGCGATCGTCGAGCGGTTGCGGACGGTGGCGCTGACGTGGGGGCCGGGAAAGCTGTCGCTCGCGCTGACTGCCTCGGTCGTGATCGAGGGAAGCGTGCTAGGCGCCTGCGCCGTGGCGGCGCCGAGCTGCCCGGTCGCCGTCTTGGGAACGCCGCCGCTCGCGAGGACCTCGTTGTCAACCCACCACGCCGTCGCATGGGGCGCCAGCAGTGCGAGCTGCTGGATCGAGGGCTCGATCCCAGTGGTGTTGTTGCGGTAGACAGCGCGGCCCTTGGCGTCGAGCACCTCGATCAGAACCGGAAAATCGGTTTCGGCGCGCGTGCTCGTGTTGGTCAGCTCCAACGCGACCGCCGACTGTCCGGCGGCCGTGAGCAGCACCTCCCGTTCGATCCGCACGTCGCGGTTGGCGGCACCGAGGCGCGTCGTGCCGGCGATCGCGCTCTGGTGGCCGAGCGTGCGGGCGATCTTGGCGCTCTGCTCCTGAGTGGTCTCGCAGCCGCTCGCGCCGAGGACGATCAGGCCGGCCGCGAACGCCGCGGCGGCCGCTCTCATCCGAAGGCGCCGGCGATGTATTCGCGCGTACGCGTCTCGCGCGGTGCCGTGAACAGCTGATCGGCGCTGCCCAGCTCGACGAGGTCGCCGAGATACATGAACGCGACGCGATCGGCCACGCGCCGCGCCTGCTGCAGGTTGTGGGTGACGATGACGATCGCCAGCTCGTTGCGCAGCTGCAGGATGAGATCCTCGATCACCGCACTCGAGCGGGGGTCGAGGGCGGAGCAGGGTTCGTCCATCAGCAGGATCTCCGGGTTGGTCGCGATCGCCCGAGCGATGCACAGTCGCTGCTGCTGGCCGCCGGAGAGCCGCAGCGCGGGGCTGTCGAGCTTGTCGCGGACCTCCTCGTAGAGACCGGCGCGCTGGAGCGCCTGCTTGACCAGCGGCTCCAGCTCTCGGCGTCGCGGGCGCCGGCGCGCCTGCTCCCGCAGCGCGAAGGCGACGTTGTCGAAGATCGACATCGGGAACGGGTTGGGCTGCTGGAAGACCATCGAGACCCGCGTGCGCAGCCTGGTGTCCTCGAGCTCGTGAATGTCGTCGCCGTCGAGCGTGATGCTGCCGCTGTGGCTGGCGTTCGGCGTCAGCTCGGTCAGCCGGTTGAGCGTGCGCAGCAGCGTCGTCTTGCCGCAGCCCGAGGGGCCGATCAGCGCGAGCACCTCGCCCTGGTGGATCGAGAGCGACGCCTGGCGGACGGCCGGCACGCCGTCGTAGAAGACGCTGATTTCGTTCAATCGCATGCGCTCGGCACCGCTGAGTCCCCCGACCGCTCGCAGCGGCGTGGTCGTGTCCGGTCGGGCCGCAGCCGCCGCCGGCGAGCGAAAGCTCAGCTGATTGATCGACATTGTGCCATTCTTGCGAACTTTGACCGCCGGCGCAAGCCCGGGGGCCGATTCTTGCCCGCCGTGCGGCCGCTCACCGGGCGACCCGTCCCGTGTACAGCCCGGCAGCGGCGCCGGCCCGCGAGATCCGCCCGACCAGCCAGTTGAGCGCCAGGATCATCAGCATCAGCAGGAACGCCGCGGCATAGGCCTTCTGCGGCGCGTTGCCCTCGCCGGCGGGCGAATTGTTGAGGATGTAGCTGGGCAGCGTCGAACCCGTGCCGCGCAGGAATCCCAGCAGCGGAACGCCGTTCTCGGGGCTGTTCTGCAGCGTCGCCCCGAGCAGCACGACGACGATCGCGGTACTGCCGATGATCCGCCCGAGGCCGAGCGTCGCCCCCGTCGCGATGTCGGCTCGCAGGCTGGGCAGCAGGACCCGGCGGATCGTCGTGATCCGCGTCTTGCCGAGCGCGTAGGAGGCCTCGCGCAGATGGCGCGGAATCGCGCGCAACCCGTTGCGCGTCGCGGTGTAGGTCAGCGGCAGCGCGACCAGCGAGACCATGATCCCGGCGGCGAGGAACGAGCGGCCGTACACGCCGCCGGCACTCGAGCGAAACGAGAACGGCGCGAGGATCCCGAGCTGGAAGACCGCGAGGCCGAAGATCGCGATCACGATGTCGGGGGTCCCGGCGATCAGCTCAATGCTGGTCTCGACGATCCGTGCGAGCCAGCGCGGACGACCGTATTCGATGACCCAGATCGCGGTGATCACGGCGATCGGCGTGGCGATCAAGGTGCCCAGCACGGCGAGCGTCAGCGTGCCCTCGATCGGGTCGAGGATGCCGCCCGAGTGGGACTGGTCGACCGACGCGCTCGGGCTCGTCGCGAGCAGCTTGGGGTCGAGATAACGCAGCCCCTGCACCGCGAGGAAGACGACGATCGCCGCGGCGATCAGGCACAGCGCGATGCCGGCGCCCCAGGCGAGCAGATAGGTCAGCTGATCACGGCGGCGCCAGCTGCGCACCGACGAACGGCGGCCGCGGCGGCGCGGCGGGACAGCCAGCAGCGGTGGGGACTGTGGCTCGTAGGCGGCCATCAGCTGCTCAGCTCGTATTTGCGCAGCGGCAGTCGTGCGAGGTGCGAGGCGAGCGAGAGCATGAAGCCCGAGAACAGCAGGAGCAGGGCGAACGCGTAGATGCTCGAGCGCAGCGCCGGAGCGCTGAGGCCGTCGACCTGCTCGACGATCTCGGCGGCGACGGTGCGCAGTGGCTCGAACAGGACGATCGGCCCGTCGGCAAAGTTGGGCGCGAATGCCTTGCCGCCGGAGACCATCGAGAGCATGATCGCCTCGCCGATCGCGCGCGCGGTGGCGAGTCCGGCGGCGGCGATGATCGCTGGGCGGATCGCGCGAATCGAGACGGCCAGCGTGGCGCGCAGCGGGTTGAGCCCGAGCGCGACCGCGCCCTCATGCCACGAGCGCGGCACCGAGCCGAGCGCGTCGGTGATCAGCGCGGTCATGATCGGCGTGATCATCACGGTGAGGATCACGACGGAGACGAGCAGCCCCGCGCCGGTGAGCTGGATCACGTTGACCACCGATTGCTTCTGGCCCGAGCTGATCAGGTGGTTGCCGACGAACGGCACGAGCACGAGCACGCCGATCAGCCCGTAGACGACCGACGGGACCGATGCGAGCAGCCGGATCACCGGTGTCATCAGCCGCGCCACCGGCGGCGGCGCGAAATCCACAATGAAGATGGCCGTCAGCAGCGATATCGCCAGTCCGAAGAACACGGCGAAGCCGGCGGTCAGGATCGTCCCGTAGATCAGCGGCCACGCGCGCAGGAAGTAGGCCGACGCCGGCGGGGTCGCCGAGGTGCTCTGCATCGAGCCGATCTGGCCGTCCAGGCTGCCGCCTGACCCGAGCCACGAGAGGCCTTCATGCGAGAACGTCGGCCATGCACGCTGGGCGACGAAGACGACCATCAGCACGATCGCCAGTGCGGTCAGGCACGCGACCGCGCCGAGCGCGCGCTCGGCGCGGCGGTCCGTCCACGGCTTGCGCAGGCGCGCCAGCACCGGCGCGGCCTCCTAGGAACCGCTCACGGGTTGAGCGGGATCCACGACGTCTCGATGATCTTCTTGGCAACCGGGCTGTGCTGGATCCAGTTGATGAAGACCTCGACCTGGCCGGAGGCGTTGCCGCGCGTGACCTCGTAGAAGTCGGAGAACCCGGGGTAGGTGCTGGACACGACGTTGGCGACGTTGCAGCCGACGCCGTTGTAGCCGACCGCGTTGACGCCCTTCGCGAGCGCGAAGTAGTCCGAGAGGAACCCGATCGCGCTGGGGTCCTTCTTGATCGAGTTCTGCATCAGACCCTCACTCGCCTCCTGCGTCGCGACGGAGGACACCTTGGCGCCGCCGAGCAGCGTGTTCTGGAAGGTCGTCAGCACGCCCGCGACCGAGGTGCGCGTATAGACGTCGATCGGGCCGGTCGCGGTCGCGCCCGAAACCTGGCTCCAGTCACGCACCTTGCCGGTGAAGATCGACAGCACCTGCGCGGCACTGAGGTTCGAGATCGGGTTCGCCGGGTTGGTCACGACGCAGACGAAGTACTTGGCGATCGGGTAGAACTCGAGCCCCTTGGGGTCGGAGGACTGCGGCGGGCGCGAGGAGTCGCCGATGTCGACCTTCCCCGCAGCGGCCTCCTGGATGCCGACGGTTGCGCCGCCCTGTGAGACCTTGAACTTGACGCTCCCGTGCTTGAGCTTCGTGTACTTGCTGGTGAGCAGGGTGATCAGCGGAAACGAGGCTGTCGCGCCGGACATCGAGATCGTCGTCGTCGCCGCGTAGGCGAGTGCTGGAACGATCACCAGCGCGGCGGTCACAGCGAGGGGGGCGATGAGACGGCGGGATCTGCGCATCAGCGGGGTAGCTCCGTTTCCAAGGGTTTGACAGCCGGCGGGTCGGCACCTTAGCATAATCTTCACTATGCCGATCTAGTTTGCGCGGTTTGCGCTACGCTGCCCGCCCACCGCTCGCCCAACGACAGACCCAGGAGGCCAAGTTGCTCAGATCTGATCCCGCCCGGCGCCGATTGGCGGCCGTGCTCGGAGTGCTCGTGACCGCGGTCGCCGTACCGGTGTTCGCGCCGTCGCTGCTGCAGGCGGACAGTACGACGCCGATCTCCTCCGGCACGCCGAGCGCGACGGGCGCCACCGGTCCGACGACCGCGACCGACGACCCGAACAACTACACCTGCGTCGGCCACATCCAGGCGGGCGCTGCCGAGCAGGGCGTCAAAGGGACGCAGGTCGAGTACCAGTTCTCCTGTGACGGTCCGATCACGGCCTACGCGATCGAGACCGAGCCCCACCAGGTCCAGTACTTCGACCAGTCACCCGTGGTCGCGCTCGCCGGCGTGCCCTCGTCGGTCGACGCCTTCTCGTGCACGGCGTTCATCCCGGGCGTCCAGATCAACTGCAGCGGCTCGACCTCGGCCGCGTTCGAGGTGATCACCGGCCAGTTCGTGATCGCCGACAAGGACCTCTGCGCCGAGCCGCGCGTCGATCCGATCCTGACCGTCGCGGACGCCACCGCCGCGGCGACGATCGGCGGCACGAAGACCGCCCCCACGGCGACCGCGACGGTCACCCAGTACCTCGCCGGACCCTACGACCTCGGTCGACCGTGGGGCTGCAAGGGCGACCAGTTCGGTGCCGACACGCGCCTCGGGAACAATCCGCCGACGATCGTGCTTCCCGGCCCGCCCGAGGCGGCGAAGAAGAAGAAGTAGTCCCTCCACGGGCTGGCGCCAGCCCGGCTGGCGACCCCCCCGGCAGGCCCCGCGTTCGCTGCGGGTGCCTGCCGGGCGAGGACCGTGCGCGGCCGGGCGGCCGCGGCCCGCTAGGCCTCGCCCGAACGCGCCGTATGGCGGCGCATCAGCAACTCTTGCGCGTTGATCGTCTGCTCGGGGCTCGGCGGAACGCGCCGCGTCCAGATGCCGTCTGAGCCGAGATCCCAAGCGTTGTGGTTGTCGGACAGGCACAGCTCGACCACCTCGAGAACCTCGGCGCGCAGGGCCGGATCCTCGATCGGGACGGCGAGCTCGACGCGGTTGTCGAGGTTGCGCGGCATCAGGTCGGCCGAGGAGATGTAGACCTTCTGGGCGCCGTCGTACTCGAAGGCGTAGACCCGCGAGTGCTCGAGAAAACGGCCGACGACCGAGACCGCGCGGATGTTCTCGGAGATCCCGGGCAGGCCCGGACGCAGGCAGCAGATGCCGCGGACATTGATGTCGACGCGCACGCCGGCGCGCGAGGCGAGGTACAGCGCCTCGATGCACGCGCGGTCGACGAGCGAGTTGAGCTTGAGCGTGATCCGCGCCGGGGACGCCGGTGAGTGGGCGGAGATCGCCTGGGCGATCTCGTCGAGGATCGCGTTGCGCAGATAGCTCGGCGCGACCAGCACCTTGCGGTAGCCGGACGGCCGGCCGAAGCCGGTGAGGTAGTTGAACAGCTCGGCGACGTCGGCGCCGATCGCCTCGTCGGTGGTGAACAGGCCGAAGTCGGTGTACAGGCGCGCCGTGGCGGAGTGGTAGTTGCCGGTCCCGATATGCACGTAGTTGCGCACGCCGTCGCCCTCGCGACGCACGACGAGCACACACTTCGCGTGGGTCTTCAGCGCCGGGTGCCCGTAGACGACGTGCACGCCGGACTGCTCGAGCGCCTTGGCCCAGTGGATGTTGGTGCGCTCATCGAAGCGCGCCTGCAGCTCGACCAGGCAGACCGCCTGCTTGCCCCGTTCTGCGGCGCGGATCAGCGCCGGGACCAGCGGCGAGTCGTCGCTCGTGCGGTACACGGTCTGCTTGATGGCCAGCACCTGCGGGTCGCTGACGGCCTGCTCGACGAACCGCTCGACCGAGCTGGAGAACGAGTCGTAGGGATGGTGCACGAGCAGGTCGCCGTCGCGCATCGCGCCCATCACGTCGGCGCGGCGCTCCTCGTCGGCGAAAATCCGGGGGTGCGCGACCGGGCTGTAGGGCACGTCACGCAGCTCCGCATAGCCCGGCAGCCGCGTCAGCTCGAGCAGGCCGGTCAAATCGAGCATCCCGTCGATCGGGTAGACGTCGCGCGGCGAGACGTCGAGCGCCGTGGTCAGCTCGCCGAGCAGGCGCGCCGCGATTCGCGCGCCGACCTCGACGCGGACGACCTCACCGAGGCGGCGCCGGCGCAACTCCTCCTCGACCGCCTGCAGCAGGTCGTCGGCCTCGTCGGAGATCGCGAGATCGGCGTCGCGGGTGACGCGGAAGTAGTCGTAGTCGGCAATCTCCATCCCGGGGAACAGCGAGTCGAGGTGGTGCGCGATGACGTCCTCGAGTAGCACGAAGGTGTTGCCCTGGCCGAGCGCGACGAACCGCGGCAGGATCTCGGTGGGAACCTTGACCCGAGCGAAGGTGGTGTGGCCGCTGTCGGGGTCGCGCGCGATCACCCCGAGGCTGAGCGACAGGTTGGAGATGTAGGGGAACGGCTGTCCCGGGCCGACCGCCAGCGGCGTCAGCGCCGGGAAGATCACACGGCGGAAATGGCCGGCGAGCGCCTCGCGCTCGGCCGCGCTGACGTCGCTCACGCGCCTCACCGAGATGCCGTGCTCGGCGAGTCCGGGGAGCAGGCGCTCGGAGACGCAGCGGGCGAGCCGCGCGCCATGCTCGAGCACGCGCTCATGCAACGCCTCGAGCGTCTGCGACGGCGTCCGTCCGTCGATGCTCGGTCGCTCGACGCCGGCTTCGATCTGATCATGCAGACCCGCGACGCGGACCATGAAGAACTCGTCGAGGTTCGATGTGTAGATCGAGGCGAACTTGGTGCGTTCCAGCAGCGGCAGCGACGGGTCCTCCGCCAACTCGAGGACGCGCAGGTTGAAGTCGAGCCACGACAGCTCGCGGCTGAAGTAGTTCGCGGGGTCCGCGAGTTTCGCTGTGGTCGGGGCCGGCCGCCCGTCTGGGGCGAGCCGCGGCGCGTCAGTCGTGCTCATCGCAACTGTGGATTATGCGCCCACAGGGTCCTGCGTCGGTGAAGAGAGAGTTGCTGCAAGCAGGCGGTCGCGAAGGCCGGATTGCGCGATCGACTCCCACAGCGCGCTGAACTGGGCGAAGTGCTCGGCGCGCCGGGCGCGGAAGCGGGCGGCGAGCGCATCGAAGCCGGCCGGTTCGCGGGCGTAGCTCACGGCGATCCGCGCCAGCATCACGTCGCAGTCGTGGATCTCCCCGAGCACCTCCTGCAACTCGCGAGCGCGGGCCTGGGCCTCCGCTCCGACGTCGCCCAGGCAGAACCCGACGAGCTCGAGCAGGTAGCGCAGGCGCTTGGCGGCAATCCGCATGTCGTGCATCGCGGTGACGGCGTGCTCGCTGAGCGCCTCCGGAACGAACGCGTAGAGCTCGGCGCTGCGCACCGCGACGATCCGTCGCGCGGCCTCAGCGAGCGGCATCGTCGCAACGAGGCCCTCCACGCGGTGAGCCTTCACTTGGCGAGCCTAGCGAGCCGGCGTCGCAGACGCCTCCGCCTGGCGCGGTCGAGCGCCTTGCCCAGCGCGCGATTGGCCTGGCGCTGCTCGCTGCGCAGGTCCTCGATCAGCACCTCGACCGCCCGGCGCTCGGCGGGCGCGCACGCTTCGAGCAGGCCGGTCAGCAGCTCGAGCCCGACGTCGCGGTCGCGCCGCTCACCGAGCGCGGCGGCGAGCGCCTTGACGTCGGCAAGCGCGCGGGCGCCGCGCTTGCGATGCAGGCACGGCCCGAAGACCTCGAGCGCCGCACGCAGGCGGCGGGTCGCCACCCGCATCGCGTGGACGCCCTCGACGTCGCCGAGGTCGAGCACGGCTTTGCGGCGGTGCGCGAACACGGCATCCGCGCGTCCACGGATGACCGTCGCGGCGGCATCCGCGTACGGCTGCTCGGCCGACAGCTTCATCCGCCCCAGCCGGCCGCGATCAGCATCTCGAGGATCACGCCCTCACGGAGTCCGCCGCGCCCGATCAGCAGCGGACGCTCGAGCCGGTCGGAGATCTCCTCGAGGACGAGCATCCCCGCGGGCAGCAGGCGCACTCGCTCGCCTTCCATCTCGAAGGCCCGGGCGACCTCGTCGCTCGGGGTCGTTGCCAGAATCCGCAGTCCGCGCTCGAGCGTCTCGCGGTCGAGCACGCCGCCGACCAGCCGGCGCAGCGAGGTCGAGCTGCCGCCGACCGCGACGGCCAGCTCCGGCGTCGGCAGCGAGAAGCCCTCGAAGACCCCGCCGACGTGCGCGCGCACCTGCTGGAGCTGCTCGATCGTCGGCGGGTCTCCGTGCAGGTAGGAATCGGCGAGAAAGCCTGAGCCGATGCGAAACGAGCTGGACGCGCGCACCCCGTCGGCGATCGTCCCGATCGCGATCTCCGACGAAGAGCCGCCGACGTCGATCACGGCGATGTCTCCGTCAGGCGGGTGATCGAGGGCGCTCGTCGCCCCGACGAACGCGAGCCGAGCCTCCTCCTCATCGCTGAGGACCTCGACCGCGACGCCGGCGTTTTGCGCGATCGCTCGCGTGAACTCCTCCTGATTGGCGGCCTCGCGGATCGCCGCCGTGGCGACCGCGCGAATCGTGTCGGTGCCCAGCTCGCGCGCGAGGCGCACCTGGGTCGCGACGACCTCGGCGACCTCGGTGATCTTGTCCGCCGGAATCGTGTCATCGCGCCGCAGGCCCTTGCCGATCCGCGTGAACGCGCGCTGGCGGAGCAGCTCACGCAGCCGGCCGTCGGCCGGCTCGGCGACCAGTAGCCGCGTCGTGTTTGAACCGATGTCGATGCAGCCACAGATCATGCTGTCCAGGCTATAGGCTCGCAGGTGTGGCAAGAACGCTCTGGCTGCTGCGCCATGGCGATGCGGAGGCCCACGGCAGCCGCTCGGACTTCGAACGCCGCCTGACCGACCGCGGCGAGCGCCAGTCCCGGGCGGCCGGTCGCGCCTTCGTGCGGCTCGGCGTGCGCTTCGAGGCCGTCTTCACGAGCCCGCGAGTTCGCGCGCTCGACACCGCCCGCCTGGTCTGCGCGGAGCTCGACCTCGAGCCGATTGTCCACGAGCCGCTCTCCGGCGGCTTCGACGAACGGCACGCCGACGAGCTGCTCGCGGCGTCGGGGCCCGGCAGCGCGCTGTTGGTCGTCGGCCACGAGCCCGATCTCTCCGGGCTCGTGGCGGTGCTGACCTCGGCGCGGATCGAGATGAAGAAGGGCGGGATCGCGGCGGTCCGCGGGGGCCAGCTGGTGGAGCTGCTACGCCCGCGCGAGATCGAGCTCGTGGCTGGGCTCTGAGTCGAGGATCTGGCGCGCGGGGGCCGGCGCCGTCGCCGGGGGGTCGATGCCGACCGGGGCGGCCGCGAACCGGTAACCGATTCCGAAGTGGGTATGGATGTAGCGCCAGTCCGGCGACACGCGCTCGAGCTTCTGGCGCAGCTTGCGCACGAAGACGTCGACCGAGCGGTCGCCGCGGACCATCGCGTAGCCCCACAGCCGCTGGTAGATGAACTCGCGCTCGAGAACCCGCCCGCCCGAGACGGCGAGCAGCTCGATCAGCTCGAACTCGCGGCGTGTGAGATCGATGCTCACGCCGTGCACGAAGGCCTGATACTGGTCGCGCTGGATTTCGACCTCGCCCGCGAGCACCGGTTCGACGGCCGTCGAACCCTCGAGCCGGCGGCGCCGGCGCACGACCGACTCGACGCGCGCGATCAGCTCCTCGGGATGGCACGGCTTGGTCAGCCAGTCATCCGCGCCGAGCCGCAGCCCGCGGACGCGCTGGGCGACCGTCGAGCTGCCCGTGCAGACGACGACGCCAAGCTCGGGCAGCGCCCCGCACAGTCGCTCGAGCCACTCCCAGCAGGTCGGTCCGATCACCGCGAGATCGACCACGATCGCGCCGAGGCGCATGGGCACGATCGTCTCCGGAGCTACCGAGGAGGCAAGCACGCGGTACTCCCAGCCCGCTCGCTCAAGACGCTTGCCGAGCACCGCAAGAAAGCCCGAGTCACGATCGAGCACCGCGATCCGGAGCGTCAACGGGGCGCTCGCGTGCCCGATCGGCTCGGCCGACAGGGTTTCTTCCGCAGCGGAAGCGCGCTCGACCATCTCCGGTGATTCTAGCCAGACCGCGGGCGGCTGAACGGGGGTTCTCCTACCCTGGTCACCAGATCTTCACAAGAGGATCAGGACGGACCGATGTGCGAGGAATCGGAAAACTCGCGGAACAGCCCGGTCACGACGAACGCCGTCTGCTCACCGACATCGACCGCGTTATCGCCGATCCTCTCAAGGCACCGAGCGACGATCGTCATGTGCATCGCCCACTCGCGGGTATCGAGATCGTCGCCGGCCTCGATCGCCTTGCGGAAGATCTCGCGCTGGATCTGGTTGACCTCGCGATCCTGGCGGACGAGATCCTCGGCGAGTCCGACGTCGCGATCTTCAAACGAGCGCTTGGCCTGCGAGACCTCCGAGCGCGCGATCTCGCCCATCCGCAGCAGCAGCGCCAGGATCTCGGGACGCGTCGGCGGCTCGTGGCCCGACAGCGGCAGCAGCTTGCAGATGTTGACGCACTGGTCGCCCATGCGCTCGACGCGCAGGATCACGTGCAGCAATGCGGCGACGAGTCGCAGGTCGCCGGCCACCGGGGCCTGGCGGGCGAGCAGCGAGAGGATGCCCTGATGGACCTCGAGATAGCGCCCGTCGACCCGGTCGTCGTCGGCGATCACGAACGACGCGAGCTCGACGTCCTGGTGGGCGAGCGCCTCGAGCGTCCGGTCGAGCTGCTCGAGCACGATGTCGATAGTCCCGAGCGCGCGCTGTTCCAGCTCACGCAACTCGTCCTGGAAGTGGGGCCGGCCGGTTGCGTTGGTGCTAGCCGAACTTGACGGCGACATATCCCTCCGTTCGCATCCTGCTGTGGACGTGTCCCCACCTCATCGGCGGCGCGCTGTGACCGCGCATCGGAACGAGCGCGTGCGGGTGACCCGATTCTGGGCTGGGCGTGGCGGCGTTCACCGTGTCATCCAAAGCGGCCTGTGACGTAGTCCTCGGTGCGCTTGTCGTCGGGCCGGGTGAACAGCTTCTCGGTGTCGTCGTATTCGACGAGAACGCCGGTCCGCTTGCCGTTGCTCACATCGAGGCTGAAGAACGCTGTTCGCTCGGCGACGCGCGCCGCCTGCTGCATGTTGTGCGTGACGATGACGAGCGTGTAGTTGCGCTTGAGGTCCTGCATCAGGTCCTCGACCGACGCCGTGGCGATCGGGTCGAGCGCGGAGCACGGCTCGTCCAGCAGCAGCACGTCGGGCTCGATCGCGATCGATCGCGCGATGCACAGGCGTTGCTGCTGGCCACCGGAGAGCCCGAGCGCGCTGGACTTGAGGCGATCCTTGACCTCGTCCCACAGCGCTGCGCCGCGCAACGCCTTCTCGACGCGGTCGTCGAGCTCACTCTTCATTCCGAGGATTCGCGGTGCCCAGGCGATGTTGTCGAAGATCGACTTGGGAAACGGGTTGGGGCGCTGGAACACCATCCCGATTCGCCGCCGGACCTCGACCGGATCGACGTCGCCCGCATAGAGGTTGTTGCCGTGGTACAGCGCCTCACCGGTGACGCGGAAGCCGGGGACCGAGTCGTTCATCCGGTTGAGCGTGCGAACCATCGTGCTCTTGCCGCAGCCGGAAGGCCCGATCATCGCGGTGATCACGTTCTTGTACACCTGCATGCTGACGCCCTCGACCGCGAGCGTGGCGCCGTAGTACACGTCGACGTCGCGCAGGTCGAACACGACCTCACTGGTCGTCGCGGTTGGTTCCCTGGCGGGGACCGCAAGCGGCGCGAGCGGGGCTGCCGAGCTGTCAATCTCAGGCTGGCTGCTGTCCATTGGCTCGGCGCTCCTCGTCGTGTTCGTGTCGGTCATCGGGACAATATCCGGCGCTGGCGCGCGAGCATCGCCCGGGCGGCCAGGTTGCCAACCAGGATAAAGGCGATCAGCACGAGCGCCGCCCCCCAGGCGCGCGCGTGGTCGGCGGGGAAGCCTGACTCGGAGTCCGAGAAGATGATGTAGGGAATATTCGGCAGCGCCGTTCCGAACACGTCGACGGTGGTGCTGTTGCTGAACACCGAGCACAGCAGGAGCATCGGCGCGGTCTCGCCGGCGGCGCGGGCGATCGCGAGCACCATTCCGGTGAGGATGCCACCGAGCGCGCCGGGCAGGACGATGCCGACGATCGTGCGCCAACGGCTGATGCCGAGCGCGTGCGAGGCGTCGCGGAGCTCCCTCGGGACGAGCAGCAGCATCTCCTGTGTCGTGCGCGCGAGCAGCGGCACCATGATGATGGCGAGCGCGAACGACGCCGCGAAGCCGGTCTGGTGATGGCCCTCGACCAGCAGCCCGTAGACGAACACGGCGATGACGATCGAGGGCATGCCGTTCAGCAGATCGAGCGCCAGCCGGATCGGCCGCGCTGTGCGGGGCTTCGAGAACTCGGTCAGGTAGATCGCGATCAGCACGCCGATCGGCAGTGCCATCGCCGTGGCGACCGCCACGATCAGCGCGCTACCGACGATCGCGCTGGCGATGCCACCCCCGACCGTGCCGAGGCCGACCGCCGGGTCCTTGGTGAGGAATCCGATCGAGAGCTGGCTGGCGCCCTGCGAGGCGACGGTGACGATGACGATCACGAGGATCGCGACGGCGAGCACGGCTGCGCCCGTCGCGACGCCGCGCATCAGGTGGTCGACGCGGCGGCGCCGGCGGAGGTTGCCGCCGGCGGACGTGAGCGGGCTCGCGGGATCGATCGCCGACATCGACATCAGTGGACCACTCCCTGGCGGCGCTCGAAGCGGCGCACGACGAACTGCGCTCCGAGGTTGACGATCAGCTCCATCGCGAGCAGGATCACCGCGCAGTAGAAGAGCGCGGCGAGCTGCTTGCTGCTCTCCGCGCCGGTGACCTGCTCGGCGATGCGGCTCGCGAGTGAGTCGCCGGTGTTGAACAGGTTTGCGCTGAGCAGGGATCCGGCGCCCATCAGCTGGGTCACCGCGATCGCCTCGCCGAGCGCGCGGCTCAGCCCGAGGATCGTGGCCGCCGCGAGACCCGCCCGCGTCGAGTCGAGGACCACGCCGCGGATCATCTCCCAGCGCGTCGCCCCGAGCGCGAGCGCCCCGTCCTTCAGCTCGCGCGGGACGCTGAGGAAGAGGTCACGGCTGATCGACGCGATGATCGGCAGGACCATGATCGCCAGGACCACGCCTGCGGTGAAGACGCCGAGTCCGGTCGCCGAGGGCGCCCCGAAGATCGGGATGAAGCCCAGGACGTCGTGGAGCGCCGGCTCGATCGTCGAGCGCATGATCGGCGCCAGGATCAGGATCCCCCAGAGACCGAGGATCACGCTGGGTATCGCCGCGAGCAGCTCGACGAGCGGTCCGATCACCGCACCGACGCGCCCCGGTGCGAGCAGGCTCAGGTAGACGCCGATGGCGATCCCCAGCGGCACCGCGATCAGCAGCGAGATCGCCGAGGTCACCACGGTGCCGAAGATCAGGCTCCCGGCACCGAACACGTTGGCGTGGGCCACGCCGGCGGAGCTCGCGGGGTTCCACGTCGAATGCCAGAGAAACCCGAGTCCGAAGGTCGAGATCGACGAGCTGGCGCCGTCGATCAGCTTGTAGATGATCAGCCCGATCACCACCACGGCCGCGAGCGACGCCGCCAGTGTGAGGCCGACGAGAAGGCGGTCGCCGAGTCGGTCGGCGCGGTGCCGGCTCGTTGGCAGCCGCGCGGCGGCGGGCGTGATGGTGCTCACGAGCGACAGCCTAGTCACCCGGCTGACGACGATCCGTTGTGTTCACAACTTGATAACCGGACGTTCACCGGTGCGTAACGCCCAGGGGTAAGACCCGGCGCCATGCTGCTTGACCAACCGCACTCTACGAGGAGGCAAGTTGCACATCAATCGTCCCATTCCCACGCTCGCGGTGATCGCGGCGACCGCCGTGGCCGCCGGATTCGGCGTCAGCGCGAGCTCGTCCGCGGCGGGTAGTCTCACCGGCGCGGGATCCTCGCTGGTCGCGCCGCTCGTCGAAAACGTGTTCGCCCCAGACTTCCAGAGTAGCTCGGGCACCTCCGTGACCTACGGCTCGGTCGGTTCCGGAGCCGGGATCACGGCGATCAGCGGCAAGACGGTCGACTTTGGCGCCTCGGATGCTCCGCTGACGAGCACCCAGGAAGCAGGTTGCACGGGCTGCATCGAGATCCCCTGGGCGCTGGCCGGCACCGGGCTCTCCTACAACCTCAGCGGCATCGGTCATGTCAACCTCACAGGCCCGGTGATCGCAGACATCTTCCTTGGCACGATCACCATGTGGAATGACCCACAGATCCAGAAGCTGAACAAGGGCGAGACCCTGCCGGCCGAGAAGATCACGCCGGTCTACCGCAGCGACGGCTCCGGCGACACCTACGCGTTCACCTCCTACCTCTCGAAGGTCAGCCCGGCGTGGGCGACCAAGGTTGGCTTCGGCACCTCGGTCGCATTCCCGGTCGGCACCGGCGGCAAGGGCAACAGCGGCGTCGCCGCCGTGGTCGCCGCGACTCCGGGAGCCCTCGGAAACAACTCCTGGTTCTACATCCGCCAGGCCAAGCTCCAAGCCGTCGCGGTCCAGAACAGCGCCGGGAACTACGTCCTGCCCTACGACCCGTACGTCGCTGATGCGGCGGCCATCGTGAAGAACGTGCCGGCGCTGAGCACGTTGTCCTCGAGCACCGCGGACTCGATCGCGAGCGCGCTCTCGATCGTCGATCCGCCGTACGTCAAGCCGAAGAAGGGCAAGAAGCCCACGGCGCTGCAAAAGGAGGAGGCAGCGGCGTATCCAATCTCGACCTTCACCTACGTGCTCCTCCGGCCGGACAACAGCAATATCGCCACGCTCAAGCAGTTCATCGCATTCGCCCTCACCAAGGCGCAGCAGAGCAAGGGCGGAGCGCTCCAGTTCGCGCCGCTGCCACCGGTGGTCGCTGCGGCGGACACCAAGGCGGTCAACGGGCTGTAGCGAACGGCCGACAGTACGGGCCTTGTCTCCTCGGGGGCGCGGCCGGCGATCGCCGGCCGCGCCCCTTTTTTTGCCGCGACTCGACGTTCCAGCACCGTGCGGCGCACACGTAGTGCGGTCGCGGATCGACCGCGTTGTCGCCGATTCTCGACAGGCGCCGCGGTCAACGGCACGGGCGCCAGCTCTCAACGGCATGAGAATCCGCCCGCCACTCGCGGAGGCGATCCGCGCGGTGCGTTACTGCGCGACGCGCCCGGCGCTGCGGTGGCGACCGTCGCCTGACTCGAGGGCGTGGGACGACCGGGCCTCGGACTGAAAGCGATAGCCGAAGCTCGGGTGGGTGTGAATGTAGCGCCGCTCCGGCACCGCCCGCTCGAGCTTGGCTCGCAGCTTGCTCACGTAGACGTCGACCGAGCGGTCGCCGGAGCGCAGCTCGCGGTCCCAGACAGCCCGGCAGAGCTCTTCGCGGCTGACGATCCCACCGGCGTGCCGAACCATGGCCAGGAGCAGCTGGAACTCGCGTACAGACAGGGTGAGCACGTGGCCTCGCGCGCGGACCAGTCCCTCGTCGGGGGTGATCTCGAGATCGTCGACACGGATCGTGTCAGCGGGATCGCCGGGCTCGGGCATCAATGACGCACAGTCGCGCGCCGGCGCGTCGCGCGGGTGAAAATGCTGTGATGCACTCGTGAAGAAGTCGTGAAGCCTCGACTCTGGCGGCGCCGCGCGCGTAGTGTTCGCTGATCATGGCGTTGCTGCGCAGATCCGTGGACGAGGGCCTGCTCGACCTGATCGAGGAATCGGGCCGCAACGTGGTGCGCACGACGCTGCTGCTGCGCGATCTGCTGGCCGACTACCCCGAGCGCGCGATGCTCGCGCAGGAGGTGCGGCAGTGCGAGCACGAGGGCGATCGCATCACCCACGATGTGATCCATCGACTGGCGGGCGGCCGGCGCACCCGGGTGCCGTTCGATGCCGGCGAGGGTCACCGGCTGGCCACCGCGCTGGACGACATCGTCGACCACGCCGAGCAGGTTGCCGACACGTTGGGCCTGTACGCGGTCGAGGCCACGATGGAGCAGGCCGTTGAGCTCGCCGATGTGCTTGTCGGCGCAGCCGAGCAGGTCGCGCAGGCGCTCGGCCGCCTGCGGACCGGCGGGGAGCTGGCGCCGCATCTGGTCGAGATCCACCGGCTCGAGAACGAGGGCGACCGACTGCGCCGCGACGCGGTCGCCTCGCTGTTCGCCAGCGGGACCGACCCGATGGTCGTGATTCGCTGGCGCGACATCTTCGAGTCGCTGGAGGCGGCTGTCGACGCGTGCGAGACCGTCGCCCACATCCTCGAAGGGATCGGCCTGCGGCGCCACTGACGACCGTCGCGCCGCCGATCCGGAGGGCGGGTGTGGTCGCTAGCCCGCCGAGCTGTGCTTGGCGATGCGCGCACCCGCGCGCCGCGCCGGCGCTGGCAGTGCGGCCTTCGAGATCGCCGTCGGCACGCGCGGCTCCTGGATCTGGGTCAGGCGGGCGTCGAGCTGTGACCAGCGTGTCGTGGACAGCGCGAAGCCGGCGGTGAACGCCGCCGAGGCTGCGAGCGCCTGCGGCTGGTGTGCCGGCGCAAACGAGATCACCAGCTGTCCCGGAATCGTCCGCTCGCCGATCGCCGGGCGCGAACTGCCGTGCAGCGATCCGAGCGCCGTGATTGCCGCGCTTGCCGCCGACGCCACGGCCGGACTGCCGTTCAGCGCGCGCAGTGCGATCGCGTTGGGCGTCTTGAGGATCGCGGGGGTGCCGTGGCGCTGCGCCGCGGCGCCGCACCACGCGCCGCTGACGGTCGGGTCGAGCCCGTGAATCACGAGCAGCTCGAGCGACGCGAGCACCCGCCGGTCGACGTTGCCGGCGGTGATCGCCGCGCGCTCACAGGCGGGCAGTCGCACGCGCGTGTCCTGGAGCACGATCCGCTCGATGTCGACCTGGCTGGTCAGCAGCAGCGCGCCGGCGCCGGCGCTGGCGCTGTGCAGATTGGGCCCATAGACCGGCGTGCTCGAGCTCTGCCGGTGCAGCTCGAGGGTTGCGAGCTGAGACCATGCGTCGAGGAACGCGCGCGGGTCGATCAGCGGCTGGCCGGCGCCGGCCGGGCGCAGCTCGAAGACGAGGTGCGGCCGGCGCGTTCCGCCGGTCGTGGCCAGCCGGCCAAGAATCGTTCCCGCGAGCACGTGTGAGCCGACCGTCAGCCGAGCGAGCTCGAGCTGGCTCGGCCGCAGCCCGAACGCCCCCGTGAAGTAGTGCGACAGGACGCCGTGCGGCACCCGAGTCGCCTTCGTCGGCATCGCGCGCTCGAGCGTCGCGAGCGGTGTGAATAGTGTCGCCGACACGGGGCTCGAGCGGAGGTTGACGGTGAGGGTTACGGTTGGGAGCGATGCCGCACTCGCCGCGACCGCCGCCTTGTGCTGCTCGGCGAAGAGCCCTGCGGGCGCCGCCGTCTTCCCGGAGCCCTGCGCGCCCGCGCTCGCCGGCGCTCGGCCGGGCCGCGGCCCCGACGCGAGGGCGGCGGGTGCGGCCGTCGAGAGGATCTGGGTGCTCGGGCGGGTGCGCTTGGGGCGCGGGTACCAGGCCGACACCGACGCCAGATTGCCGTATGCGAAGTGGTCACCGAACGCGTTTCGCAGGATCACGTAGCGCCCGAGCGCGTGGTTGTGGCCGATCGCGACGACCGTGCCGTCCTGGGCGGCGACCACAGCGGCGTTCGAGTCGGCGAAGATGTCAGCGGCCTGTGTCTGCCGCGCCGGCGAGGCGGTGGCCGCGCCGATGGCGCTGGGCGACGGGGCGGCCGCGCTGGAGCCGATCCCGACCGCCGGGCTGACCGTGGCCGCGCGGCCGAGCGACGCCGAGGCCGACCGGTAGCTGGCGTGATAGCTCAGCTGAATCGGGAAATCCCCCTCCGCCAGCTCGGTGACCGAGTTGATCAGCGTGCTCGGCTCGCCGCTGAGCAGTTCGGCCCGCAGCAGCACCGACTGGACATAGGTATGGGAGTGGTTGTAGGCGAAGATGGCGCCGGGCAGGTTGTGCGTGCCGCCTGCCGCCGCGAGATAGCGCGCGGCGGCGAAGATCGCGTCGGCCGCGTTGTAGGGGTCCTGGACGCCGGAGGCGCTGGCATCCACGCCGTAGCGCCGCCAGGTGCTCGGCAGGAACTGCATCCACCCGATCGCGCCGGCAGAGGAAACGTCCAGGTTGGTGCCGTAGTCGGTTTCGACCTCGTTGATCGCTGCCAGCGTCTGCCAGGGGATCCCGTATGCGGCGCCGGCCGCCTGGTAGATCGGCAGCAGGAACGGCGGGATGTGGAAGCTCTGGACGTAGAACTGCGGCACCTCGGCGGCGCCGTCGACGATGAACGGGTCATACCACGACCCGGGCAGCACACCGGCGAGCGGGTTCGACCCGGCGAACAGCTCCGGGGGCGGCGCGGTCGGACCGCTCGGGCCGGTGGAGCTGCGGTGACGGCGGTGGCGCTGCGTGACGGCATCGCCGCCGTTGTGGCCTGGCGGTGCGGGAGTCGTGATGCTGATCCCCGTCTGCGGCTGCGGTTGGGAGCCGACGAGCACGGGTGCAGCCAGCGAGTGTGGGCCGGTCGTCGATGTGGCGGCGGTCGGCCCGGTGACACCGGTCACACCGGTCGCACCGGTCGCACCGGTGGCACCGGTCTGGGTGGTCGTCGCGCCTGTCGGACCCGTCGTGGCGGTCGGGCCGGTCGGGCCGGTCGGGCCAGTGGTGCTCGTGGTGCCGGTGTCGCCCGTTGTGCCGGTCGGGCCGGTGGTGCTCGTGCTGCCGGTGTCGCCGCTGGTGCCGGTTGTGCCGGTTGCGCCGGCCGGGCCGGTGGTGCTCGTGGTGCCGGTGTCGCCGCTCGCCCCGCTCGCCCCGGTTGCCCCGGTTGCCCCGGTTGCGCTCGTGATCCCGGTGTCGCCCGTCGCGCCGGTCACGCCGGTGCTGCCGCTGTCACCGGTCGATGAGGCGCCGGTGTCGCCAAAGGGCTGAACGCCACCGGTGGGGAGCGCACGTATCGTCGTCGGCGCGGCACCGGCCGAGGCGGCTATTGCCCCCACTGCGCTCAGAACTGCGACGGCGAGCGCCGTCCTGCGGACACGATCGGGTTGCATGCGTCGCCCGTTGTATCACGCGTGCGGGTACGCAGGTGCAAAGATGCTCGGCGGCGTGCTCGCAGAATGGGTCATTGTCGGCGTTGGCATCAGGCTGCCGAGGCGAGATCGTCGTAGGTGACGCACCTGCGGCTGGGCGTCGCCCGGCGAATCACGTCCTCGAGAGCAAGCATGTGGCTCGCCGACCCCAAGTCCAGCGGATGCAGGTCTATTCGCAGCGTGCTGCCGGCCAGTCGGCTTGCGACGCGCAGCATTGTCGGCGAAAGGGCCCGGCGCAGCGGGCCGCCGTCGGCAAGCCCGATCGGCGGCGCTGAGACGTGTTGCGGCGCGCCGATCCGTGTCGGGTGGAGCCCCCAGGTGCCTGCCCACCACTGGAACCGCGTGCGCAGCGACTCGCGCAGCTGGGGCGTGTAGGCGTAGGCGGGAGCGACGAAGCCGCGCGGCTCGAGGCCGGCGAGCTTGAGGATGCGGCGGCCGGCATCGAGGGCGCGCACCGTCTGGAGCGGATCGAGTCCGACGAACTCGGGTGACTCGCGGGCGATCGCCGAGCGCGGGTGCGGCGGCCAGCGGGCCGGCGGAGATTGCAGGTGACGGAAACCGTGCTGGGCGATCGCGTCGCCTTTGCACTCGCGCTCGAGCAGCCAATCCCCAACCTCAGGTCGACGGTCAGACAGCGGATGGAGGTCGCGGGCCGGGATCACCAACAGCGTCACGCGGCCGACACCGAGATCGTCGAGCCAGTCGCGCAACAGCGCGGCCCGCTCGAAGGTCGCCGGCTCGATGTCGTGCAGCGCGACGGCGAGGGTGCGCTCAGGCGGCATCGCGTGTCTTGTGCGGTGTCGCGGTCAACGCCCCGCGATAGCCGGTGGCGAGACGCTCGAGAGCTCGCTCCCAGGTCCGCTCTTCGACGCTGTGACGGGCAGCGCGCCCGAGCCGCCGGCGAAGTGCCGGCGAGCCGGCCAGCGCCAGCAGCCCGCCGGCCAGCGCTTCGGCGCGGGCCGGTCGCAGGAGCCCGTTCGCGCCATCGGTGATCAGCTCGCGCGGACCACCGGCGTCGACGGCGAGCACCGGGAGGGCGCTCGCCTGCGCTTCGAGCACGACCTGCCCGAACGTGTCGGTCTCGCTGGGAAAGCAGAATGCGTCGGCGCTCGCGTAGGCGGCGGCGAGCGCGCTGCCCTCGAGCCAGCCGAGGAAGCTCGCCCGGTCGCCCAGTCGGGCCGCCAGGCGCGACTGCTCCGGGCCGCCGCCGGCGAGCACCAGGTGCAGGCGCGGGTCCTGCTCGTGAGCGAGCTCGAAGGCGTCGGCAAGCAGGTCGATGTTCTTCTCCTTGCTGACGCGGCCGGCGTAGAGCACCGTCAGCTCGCCCGGCAGCATCCGCTCGTCCCGCAGGGCGGGATCGAAGCGGCTCGTGTCGACGCCGCGATCCCAGCGGGCGATCCGCGCGGCGTCGATCCCGAGCTCGGCCAGCGCGTCGTCGGCGGCGGCGCTCGGGGAGAGCACGAGACGGCACTGCGAGTAGAACGCGCCGACGACCAGCTGGGCCGTCAGCTCGAGCATCGGGTCGCCGCTGCGCAGGCCGGCGTAGGCCGCCAGCTCGGTGTGGTAGCTGCCGACGAGCGGGAGCTCCATCGCGCGGGCGAGCAGTGCCGCCGCGACGCCGCTCGGCCCCGGTGAGCAGACGTGGATCAGGTCGTAGTGCCCGTCCGTGATCGCCTCGACCGCCGCCGGCAGACTCGGCACGCCGAGCGTCATCCCCGGGTAGTGGGGGAGCTCGACGTCGGCGACCGCCGCGAGCCGCCGATCGACGTTGCGGTCGGTCCCGATCACCTCGATGTCGAAGCCGTCGACGCCGCGTTCGCGAATCTCCTCGATCGTGCGCGTGACGCCGTGCATCGCGCCGATGCCGTCGGCGACGATCGCGATTCGCGGGCGCTCGCCCTCGTCGCTCGAGAGCTTCGCGCGCTCGCGCGCAATGAACGCGGCTGACGGCGCGTACGGGATCGCCGGCACGCAGGCCGTGAACAGCACGGCGCCGATCTCCGCGATCTCGCCGCGCCCGACGGCGTCGACGGCGGTCGCGACGGCCTCGCGCAGTTGGCGCTCGTGGGCCCGCGTCGCGCGGCGGTACAGATCGGCGTGATTGAACCGCTCGTCCTGCATGTAGGCGACGAGGTCGGCTTCCGCCAGGTCATCGAGATCCACCGAAGCCAGCCATGCCCGCAGCAGCGCCCGCGCGTCGGGCGGGGCGAGATTGCCGGGCGCAGAGCCCTCGCGGCGGTCGCCCTCAGCCAGCACCCGTTCCGCTATCTCGAGCACCCGGAACGGGTCGAGCGCCGCGCGCTCGCCGTCGCGGCCGAGCGCGCGGACCGCCAGTGCCATCGCGGCATGCGCCCATTTCTCGGCGCTGCCCTGCTCGCCCCCGGGGGCGGCACGGCCGGCCCGCACGTGCTCGAGAAACTCCGCTGGGCTCGCCGCCGTGGGAGTGCGGGTGAAGGTTCGCCCGATGTCGATGCCTGCATGGTCGTCGCTGCCGCCGATCGCGATGCCGCCCTGGGTCTCGACGTAGAGCGCAGCCGGCATGTTCAGCTCTCGCGCGCGCGAGCCGTTGCGCGTCTCCCAGATCGGGAACAGCTCGGCCAAGCGCCGCCGGTGGCGGCTGCGCAGCGGCGCTCCGACGGAGTAGAACGGATGCGCCAGCGCGCTGACGATGCCGCACGCGTCGAGGTACTCGGCGCACGCCTCGACGTCGCCGGCGTGGGCCTGAAGCCACTCGTGATTGTCCGGATCGATCCCGAAGCACAGGATGTGCACAGCCTGCGGCTCGCCGTGAAAGCTTGCCGTCAGCTCCTCCGAGATGAAGCAGCCGGGCAGGTCGGCGATCGCGAGGGCTCCGTCGATGGTGTCGTGATCGGTGATCGTCACGAAGTCCATGCCGCGTCGCTTTGCGAGCTCGTAGACCTCGTGTGGCGGGGTCGCGCACTCGGGCAGCCCGAGCGCGCGCTGGACGCCGAGGCGTGAGACGGCCGAGGCCGTCGAGTGACAGTGAAGATCGACTTGCGTCACCACGTCCTTGCTCTCCTCACTCGTTGTCGTTCTCATCCCAGAACAGATTCCGCTGCAAAACGGGGCTTTCTGTGACCAGCCGGTGAACGAGGTCGCGGTGCTATCAAGATCTTCACGTCTGACGACCGTGTCACTGCTGAGATGCGGGTGCGAGTCTGACCAGCTCGCAGCGAGCTCTCGACAAAGATGACCCCGCGGGTCGTGCACGAGGGCCCCTCTCAGCTGGCGCCCCGGGCTCGCCTGGTGAGCCCGGGGCGTAGGCTGTCTCCCGGCGTCCGCGCGGGACGCCGCGCGCCGCTGCCGCCCGGCCGGCTAGCGACCACCCCTCGCGGCCGCAGACTTGCGCGGACCGGTGGCGAACCAGGCGAACACGATCAGCGCCAGTCCGACGACGACCGCCGCGATGCCGTGCTTGACGTGGTGGGTCGTCGATCCGGCCGCGTGGCCCGGGAAGAACGACGGCAGTGACTTCGCCGGCTCCGCGAAGTAGATTCCGGCGATCACGAACAGCGCAAGGCCGGCGACGATGGCGAGCGCGATCAGCAGGCGGGACTGGGGCACCCCCGGAATCTAGTCGAGCGCGAGTTCGAGCGCGGCGGCCGTGGCGGGCGAGGATGCCCGGGGGATGCCGTGGGTCAGCAGGAAGCGGGGATTGGCCTGCGTCAGCCGCCAGGCCTGGACCGATGAGGCGCCGGCGCGCTGCGCGAGCACGAAGCCCAGCGCCAGCGTGTGGTCACGCGTGCCGGGATGCGCGTCGGAGGCGATCAGGTAGGCAAGGCCGTTGCGCAGCAGGTGCACCGCCAGCTCCTGGACTGCCAGCCCGTTGTTGCCGAGCAGGGAGCAGACGTTGACCTGGGCGACGGCGCCCGCCTCGAGCAGGCGCCGGAGCGCCTCGATACCCGCCTGCGACGCCGCGCCCTGCGCGCGTTCCGGATGGGCGATCACCGCGCCGAAGCCGCGCTGGGCAAGCGCCGCGAAGTCGTCAGCGAATTCGGCGTCGAGACCCCGGAACGGGGCTTCGAGCAGCAGCCAGCGGCTGCCGGCGGGTCCCTGGGCGATCAGCTCGAGCTCGCCGTCGCTCAGCGTGCGCGCGTGCCGCGCGTCGAGCTCACCGCCGGGATGTATCCGCACGCCGATGCGGTGCTCATCGAGCAGCGACGCGAGCGCGTCCACCCGCTGCGGAATCGTCTCGATTTCGAGCGGCCAGTAGCGGTTGATGTGCGGCGTGACGGTGACGTCACGGACACCTTCGGCCGCGAGTCGTCGCGCGTAGGCGATGGCAGCGGCGTCGTCGCGAGCACCATCGTCGACCTCCGGGAGCAGGTGGAGGTGCAGATCGAGATATGACATGTTGCGGTCTTCCTTTCCGTCGGCGGATCCTCGGTGCCCGCCTCGCTGTACGTTGCTATGGTCGTTTTCCCCACGGTAGCAGCCCGTTCCACTCTGCCTGCCGGGTTCACGGCTTTGTCACAGACCAGCGACGAGCAGCCACCGAAACGGAGGACGCGCGAGCGGCGCTTCGACCGCTGGCGCGGAGTCGACCTCGACCGCTGGCGCGGAGTCGACCTGTCGTTCGGACTCTCGCCGCGGGCGGTGCGTCGCGCCCGCTTGCAGCTGCTGGTCTTCGGACCGCTGTTCGCCGGCGTGATCCTGGTCTGGGACTACAGGTCCGACATCTTCGGGCTGACGCGCTGCACGCGACGCCACGCGCTACCGCTCTGCCCCCAGGCGGGGGTTACCGCGCTCCAGGTGTTCACCGTGATTGCGTTGGTGATCTTGGGTTGGGCCGGTGCGCGAGATATCGGTCGCGGGCTGACGCCGATCCTCTTCAAGCGCATGGACACGGCCAGCGCCGGCACGGCCGGCTTCGTGATCCGGCTGCTCGCCGTCCTCGCGGCGATCGTGCTCGCCCTGCGCATCGCCGATGTCTCGTTCGCTGCGATCGCGATCGGCGCGTCGTTCTCGGCCGTCGTCTTCGGCCTCGCGGCGCAGCAGACGCTCGGCAACCTGATCGCTGGGATTGTCCTGCTCAGCGCACGGCCGTTTCGCGTGGGCGACCGGGTCCGCCTGCAGGGAGGGGGGATCGGCGGCAGGATCGAGGGCGTGGTCTCGTCGCTCGGCCTGCTCTATACGACCTTTAACGCCGGCGACGATCCCGTGCTGGTCCCCAACAGTCTCGTGCTCGCCGTGTCGGTCAGTCCGCTGCGCGAGCCCGAGGCGGTGAGGCTGACCGTGCGGCTGCGCTCCGGCACCGCGCCGATCGAGCTGCAGCGGCGGATCGAGGACGCGCTGACCGTGCCGATCCGCCGGCACCCGAGCGTCACGCTCGAGGAGCTCGACGGGGCGGAGATGGTCGTCACGGTCAGCGCCACGCCGCGCGTCGCCGCCGACGGCGGTGCGCTGGCCGCCGAGCTGCTCGACGTGCTCACCCGCGAGATCGGTCAGGACCGCGCTTCGTAGCGCGCGTAGAGCTGGCTCTCGTACTCGAGCAGCATCCGCAGCTCGAGGGCCAGCGGCTCGGCGGGAGCGTCCCCTCGCAGCAGCACCCCGTCCGCGGTGTCGCCGACGAGCAGCGGCGAGATCGCCAGGAACAGCTCGTCGATCAGCGACTCGGCGGCGAGTGCCGCGTTCAGTCCGGGGCCGCCTTCGCAGACGATCAGCCGTACGCCCCAGCTCTTCCGGAGTTCGCTGAGTCCGGCGCGGAGGGTCGCGGTCCGGATGTAATCGACGCTGGCGGCGGACGCCGGGAGGTCGCCTGCGGAGGGCGTGAGGACCACGACGCGCGTGTCGGGGTCGGCCAGCAGCGGCAGCGTGGGATCGAGCTCGAGCCCACGGCTGACGATCACGGCAAGCGGCTGTTCGGGAAGCCCCTGGCCGGCGCGCAGCTCGCGTCGGCCGCGATCGCGAATGATCGGCCCATACCGTTCGGCCCGCACGGTTCCGGCCGCCACCATCACCGCGTCGGCCCGCGCCCGCAGCGCATGGAACAGCGCCCGGTCGGCGGGTCCACCGAGCGGGCCCGAGCGGCCCTTGACGGCGATCCGCCCGTCGACGCTCGCGATCATGTTCAGCGCGACGCGCAGCCGCTCGCCGCCCTGCTCGCGCCACCCGTTCAGCGCCTCATCGGCGCTGAGCTTCTGATCGACGGCGAGTTGGGGGATCAGGCTGCGGAACCGGGGCGGCTCCACGGCGACCGCGCTCACCGTGCTCCGCCTAGGCGTCTGGCTCGAACTTCAACGCAGCCGAGTTGATGCAGTAGCGCAGCCCGGTGGGATCCGGGCCGTCCTCGAACACGTGCCCGAGGTGTCCCTCGCAACTCGAGCAGAGCACCTCGGTCCGGCGCATCAGAAAACCACGGTCCTCCTCGGTGCTGACGGCATCGGCCGCCGTCGGCTCCCAGAAGCTCGGCCAGCCGGTACCCGAATCGAACTTCGCGTCGGAGCGGAACAGCTCGGCCCCGCAGCCGGCGCAGCGGTACGCCCCGGTCTCCTTGTTGTGCGTGAGCTCGCCGGTGAACGGGCGTTCAGTTCCCTTGTGTCGCAGCACCTCGTACTGCTCCGGGGTCAGCTCCGCCTGCCACTGCTCGTCTGTCTTGTGGACCTTCTCGCCCATAGCTGCAGCCTAGCGCGTCGCGCGAAATTTCATTGCGCGAGTGCTGCGACGTGCTACCGTCACGCGGGAAAGACGCCGGCACGTGTCGGTCAACGTAGTGCGAGCGCTCGCAGGTCGAAGCTTTTCAAGCGTCCTCCGCGTCGCAGCAAGCACACACACAGACAGTGGAGGAACGCAATGCCTACGGGCACCGTGAAGTGGTTCAGCGACGACAAGGGGTTCGGTTTCATCACCCCCGATGACGGCGACAAGGATCTCTTCGTTCATCACACCGGGATCGTCGGCGAGGGATATCGCTCGCTGCAGGAGGGTGCCAAGGTGTCATTCGACGCCGAGGCCGGTGACAAGGGGCCGAAGGCGGTCAACGTCGTCCCGCTCTAGCGCGACGGCTGAGCTGCTCACCGTTTCCTGAAGTGTCGGAGCCCGCCAGCCGGCGGGCTCCGGTCGTTGTGGGGACGCAACCGGTGGCGCGTGATCGTGCTGTCGCTATCCTGCGCCGAGTCCGGCGCGCAGCGGCGGATCGTGCTCCCATCAGAGATGTCGACCGACGCGACCCAACGCCGTGGACGCTTCGCCGTCGGGAATCCCCCGGCGGTGCCCGTGCGCCTGCCGCCAAGCGCCGTTCGGGGTTATCGGCAGCACGTCGTCCACGGACATCGCTGGCGCGATCCGAGCGGCTCGGATCTGTTCCGCTCGACGCTCGCCGTGGGTGCGTCGTCGGCGGCGCTGACCGTGATGGTGCTGACCAGCCTGCTGCTGGTCTCGCTCGCGGCGGCGCGCCCGGGGATACTCCTCTCGCCCCAGGTGGCGAAACCGGGCGCGTACCCGCTGTGGATGGCCGGGCCCACAGGGGTGCTGACGAGCTGGTTCACCGCCAGCGCACACACCGAGCGCGTGCTGTTCACCGCGGCGATCGCGACGATGCTCGTTGCCTACCTGATCGTCGCCTACTCGGCGGCCCGGCTTCGCCCGGCGTGGGTCCTCGGCACGATCGTCGTGCTGCACGTGATCTTCCTGCTGTCACCCCCGCTCTATCTGACCGACGTCTTCAACTACCTCAACTACGGTCGCATGGAGTCCGTCTACCACCTGAATCCGTACACGACGATCCCGGTGCTCGAGCCGCACGGCGACCCGACCTTCCTGCTCAGCAACTGGCACGGCCTGCTGAGTCCCTACGGCCCGCTGTTCACCGTCTTCACGATCGCGCTCGTGCCGCTCGGCGTGGCGGGGTCGTTCTGGGCGATGAAGGTCGCGCTGATGCTCGCGAGTCTCGCCGTCGTGTTCCTGGTCTACCGCTGCGCGGGCCTGCTCGGACGCAACCCGGTCGCAGCGGCCGTGATCGTCGGGATCAACCCGATCGTGCTCGTCTGGGGGATGGGCGGCGACCACAACGACTTCCTGATGCTGTTCTTCCTGGTGCTCGGCTTCTGGCTCCTGTTGCGGGCCAACGCGATGCGCGTCGGCAAGCGCGCGCGCCCGGCTCCGCAGCACGAGACCGGGGTGCTCGCGGGCCTGCGCCGGGCCTGGGCCTGGCTCGACGGCATGCCCAGGCCGCTCGTCGCCGGCGAGCCGGCGCCATGGATGGAGGTCGGCGCCGGCATCGCCCTCGTCGCGGCGGTCGCGATCAAGGCGTCCTCGGCGGTGCTGATCCCGATCGTGCTGGCCGGCGCAGCGCGGCGCATGCGACTGGCCCTGGGCCTGCTGATCGGCTTCGCAGGCGCCGCGGCGATGACCATCGACGCATTCGGTCTCAACCTTCCCAACATCGGCCAGCAGGCCAGACTCGTGATCCCGGCAGGGATTCCCAATCTCACGGGCCTGGCGCTGGGCTTCGGCGGCGAGACGGCCCAGATGCGCTACGTGCTTTCGCTGCTGCTGCTCGCCGTGATCGTCGGCTTCTCGATCTGGACCTGGCGCACGCGCCGCTGGCTGACGGCATGCGGCTGGGTCAGCCTGGTGCTCATCGTCACGCTGAGCTGGACGCTCCCGTGGTACATCGTCTGGCTGCTGCCGTTCGCCGCGCTCGCGCGCTCGCGTGGCCTGCGGATCGCCGCCGTGGTGCTCGGCGTCTACATCTACCTCGCGTGGATGCCGTACTCGTCCGAGATCCTGGGCTTCCTGCACGTGAATCCGGCCAACACGACGCTCGGGCAGCAGGAAGCGACCTACATGACCAGCGTGCTGTTCTAGTGGCCGGCGAGTAGTGGCAGTCCCGTCGCGTCAGCCGACCAGCACCGACGAGGAGCTGCTCGCTGCCGAGCGCGAGAGCGTCGCCGCGGTGCGCTCGGACGCGGAGCGGATCGCCCGCATGGCCCAGGAGATGGCGTACGGGTTCCTGGCGCTCGCCAACATCGGGACGGCGGTGTCGGTGTTCGGCTCCTCGCGCACCGCCGTCGAGGATCCCGCCTACGACCGCGCACGGGTCGTCGCCCGAGGGCTGGCCGCCGAGGGCTTCGCGGTGATCACCGGCGGCGGACACGGCGTGATGGAGGCCGCCAACCGTGGTGCGCAGGAGGGCGGTGGTCGCTCGATCGGGTTGAACATCGAACTGCCTCAAGAGCAGGCGCTGAACGCCTACGTCGACCTCGGCCTGGAGTTCCACTACTTCTTCGTGCGCAAGCTGATGTTCGTCCGCTACGCCTGCGCGTTCGTCGTGCTGCCCGGTGGCCTCGGGACGCTCGATGAGCTGTTCGAAGCGCTGACGCTGATCCAGACCAGGAAGATCCGCCACTTCCCGGTGATCCTCTACGGCCATGAGTATTGGCAGGGCCTGCTCGACTGGGTTCGCGACTCGGTGCTCGCGCGGATGAACATCTCGGCCGCCGACCTCGCGCTGCTGACGCTGGTGGACGAGCCGGGCGAGGTCTGCGAGATCGCCGCCGCCGCCGCCGCCGCTCAAGGGCGCCATCCGCGCGCCTGATCAGTGATCGGCGACGTAGCCGCCTTCCGGGGCGATCGGGAGACCGGCGTCGACCCAGGCCTGAATCCCCCCGGTCAGCGTGTATGCGTCGTAGCCGGCGGAGCGGAAGGCGCTCGCCGCCATCGCCGAGCGCAAACCGAGCCGGCACAGGAACACGACCGGTTGCGTGCGATCGATCTCGCCGGCACTCGATGCGAGCCGCTCGAGCTCGATGTGGCGGGTGCCCTCGACGTAGCCGGCCTCGCGCTCGTAGGTTTCGCGGACGTCGATCACCGTCGCGCCGTCCGCCAGCAGGTCGGCTGCGCGCTGCGCGGTGATCTCGATTTCGGCGTTCTCGAAGGCGTTCATCGGCGGGCGCTGAGCATACGCCACGGGCACGATCGAGCCAATCGGGGCGGCGGGTACGATGCGTCGGTGGCCACTGTGAACGACACCTATGCCCTGCCGGCCGAGGTCGTCGAGTTTCGCGACGCAATCCGCCAGATGGTGGTCGAGCGTGTCGCCCCGCGCGCTGCCGAGATCGACGAGCAGGCCGCCTATCCCTGGGACCTGCGGCAGCTGTTCGCCGAGCACGACCTCCTGGCGCTGCCGTTCGAGACTGAATACGGCGGCACCGGAACCGGGACGCTGATGCTGAACGTCGCGATCGAGGAGGTCGCCAAGGCCTGCGCTGCGAGCGCGCTGATCCTGATGGTCCAGGACCTCGGCACGCTGCCGATCCGGCTCTTCGGCAGCGAGGAGCAGAAGCAGCGGTTCCTGCCGCGCTGCGCAAGCGGTGAATGGTCGCCGGCGTTCGCGCTCTCGGAGCCGGGCGCGGGTTCGGACCCGGCGAGCATGACGACCAGCGCGCGCCAGGACGGCGAGGACTGGGTGATCAGCGGCTCGAAGTCGTGGATCTCCAACTGCGGCATCGCCGACTTCTACGTCGTGTTCGCGGTCAGCGACCGCGAAACGCGGCGGATCACGGCGTTCGTTGTCGAAGCCGACCGCCCCGGGCTGAGCACCGGCGGGCTCGAACACAAGCTCGGAATCCGCGGCTCGCCGACCGGGCAGCCGGTCTTCGACGAGGTTCGCGTGCCGCCCGAGAACGTGGTCGGCACCGTCGGGAAGGGACTGTCGGTGGCGCTCGCCACGCTCGAGCGCACGCGCCTGGGCGCTGCGGCTCAGGCCGTCGGGATCGCGCAGGGCGCGACGGATTACGCGGTCGGCTACGCCCGCGAGCGGCACCAGTTCGGCAAGCCGATCAGCGAGTTCCAGGCGATCCAGTTCAAGCTCGCCGACATGGAGCTGCGGACGGCCGCCGCCCGGGAGCTGCTCTACCGCGCCTGCGCGATGGCCGATCGCGGCGAGCCGGGGGCGGCAAAGTACGCGTCGATGGCCAAGGTCTTCGCCTCCGACACCGCGATGGCGGTGACCGTCGAGGCGGTACAGGTCCTCGGTGGCTACGGCTACGTGCGCGACTACCCTGTCGAGCGGATGATGCGCGATGCCAAGATCACCCAGATCTATGAAGGAACCAACGAGATCCAGCGGCTCGTGATCGCACGAGCGCTGCTGTGAGGGCGATGGCGGGGTCGAGCCCACCGCTGAAGGTGATCCTGCGGGCCGCGGGGCTGGCGCTGGCGATCGGCCTCGCGGTCGCGTTCGTGCTCGCGCCGCCGAGCAGCTCGCCGCTCGTGCGCGCGATCGAGCTGCTCGCTGTGATCGCACTCGGGATCCTGGCCCTGGCCGCGGTGCTCGCGCTCGTCACCGGCTGGCTGGCCGGCTGGCAGGATGGCGAGGCGGAATTCGAGATGGTCGTCCGTCGCGCCGAGCGCCTGGCTGGCGACAATCTCGCCGCCGAGCCCGACGAGGGGGAGTTTCTCGAGCTCGACCCGCTGCGCGACGAGGACTTCGAGGAGCTGGTTCGCGACGCGCTCGACGAGCTCCCGGACCTGCTCCAGAACGCCTTGGCGCACGTCGCTGTCGTGATCTCCGACGGCGGGCGGCGCGCCCATGCCTACGGTCTCTACCAGGGCGACGGCGTGCACCGCGAGGAGCACCCCGACCGCATCGTTATCTTCCGCGACACGCTGCGGCGCGACTTCGGCGATGACGCGGAGCTGCTGCGCGAGCAGGTCGTCCGCGTCGTGCGCCACGAGCTCGCCCACCACGTCGGCTTCGACGAGATGGGGGTGGGCGAGCTCGGGTTGTGAGGCTCGGATGTTTCCGCCGGTACTGGACCCATCAGCGCGCCGCGCCCCGGGGGAGCGGCGGATAAGGAGAGAGAGACGATGATCGAAGCGGTGATCGTCGATGCGGTGCGCACGCCGATCGGGCGCGCGCTCAAGGGCTCGCTGAGAGCGATGCGCGCCGACGAGCTGGCGGCGGTGCCGCTGCGGGCGCTGATCGAGCGCAACCCCGCGGTCGACTTCGCGGAGACCGCCGACGTGATGATGGGCGCCGCCTCGGGAACCGGTGAGCAGGGCTACAACGTCGGCCGCAACGCCCTGCTGCTCGCCGGCATCGACGACCGCGTTCCGGGCTGCACCGTCAACCGTTTCTGCGCCTCCTCGCTGCAGACGCTGCGGATGGCGTTTCATGCGATCGCGGCCGGCGAGGGGGACCAGTACATCGCGGCCGGCGTGGAATCGGTGTCGCGGGCCGGGCTCGGCGCGGCGCCGGACCAGGCGAGCCTCAACCCGCGGCTCGACGGCTCGGCAGGATCGCTGTGCAACGTCTACATCCCGATGGGAATGACGGCCGAGAATGTCGCCGAGCGCCACAAGGTCTCACGCGAGGACCAGGACCGCTGGGCCGTGATCTCGCAGGACCGCGCGGTCAGCGCCGCCGCCTCAGGCCACGTCGACGCGGAGATCGTCCCGGTGACCGTTGCGGCCCATGCCGAGGACGACGACGGCGGTGCCACGATCGAGGTCGCCGAGGCCGTTGTCGCGCACGACGACTGCCCGCGTCCCGGAACGACGATGGAGGTGCTCGCGACGCTCAAGCCGGTGTTCAAGCCCGACGGGACCGTCACCGCCGGCAACTCGTGCCCGCTCAACGACGGCGCGGCGGCGGTGCTCGTGATGAGTGCGGCGCGCGCGGAGCGGCTTGGCCTGCGGCCGCGCGCGCGAATCCTCGCCTCGACGATCGCGGCGGTCGAGCCGGAGTACATGGGCATCGGCCCGGTCCCGGCGATCCGGGCCCTGCTCGCGCGCGGCGGGCTGACGATCGAGGACATCGACATCGTCGAGATCAACGAGGCGTTCGCGGCGCAGGTCGTGCCGTGCATGCGCCAGCTCGGGATCGCCGATGAGCAGCTCAACCCGTTCGGGGGCGCGATCGCGCTCGGGCACCCGTTCGGGATGACCGGCGCGCGGATCATGACGACGCTGATCAACGGCCTGGAGACGACCGGCGGGCGCCTGGGGATCGACGCGGCTTGCGTCGCCGGCGGGATGGGTCAGGCGATGCTCGTGCAACGGATCTGAGCACGCGGATCAGACGCGCGCGGGGAGGCCAGCGAGAGCGCGAACCAGTCGTTCTCGTCGGTGTGCCAAGCCACCAGCACGAGTCCGGCCGCCGAGAGCTCGGCGGCCACGCGCTCGCGCGTGAATTTCGAGCTGATCTCGGTGCGCAGCTCCTCAGCTGCCGCGAACCGGACGGTCAGGTCGATCGCCGGAAGCACGACCTCCTGGGCCTCGCGGGCGCGCAGCCGGATATCGACCCACTCGTTCCGGGGGTCGAAGCGCGCGACGTGCAGAAAGCCGGCGGGGTCGAAGTTCGCCCCGAGCTCGCGGTTGACGACGTGGAGGATGTTCCGGTTGAACTCGGCGGTGATCCCGTCCGAGTCGTCATAGGCCGCCTCGAGGGTCGCTCGGTCCTTGACGAGATCGGTGCCCAGCAGCAGGTGGTCCCCGTCGCCGAGCAGCCCGGCGATCGTGCGCAGGAAGCGCTGGCGGCTCGCCGGGGCGAAGTTGCCGATCGTGCCGCCGAGAAACGCGAGCAGGCGCGGTCCGGTCGCCGGCGGCAGCCGGTCGAGGTGGCGTTCGAAGTCGCCGATCAGCCCGTGGACCTGGAGCCCCGGATACTCGCGGGTCAGCTTCGCCGCGCTCTCACGCACGGCGCTCTCTGTGACGTCGACGGCCACGAACCGCTGCAGCGTCCCGGCGGCCGCCATCGCGTCGAGCAACAGGCGCGTCTTCGTCGCGCTGCCCGAGCCGAGCTCGACGAGCTCGCTGGCGCCGGTCGCCGCGATCAGCTCACCGGCGGCCCGCTCGAGGATCGACCGCTCGGTGCGGGTCGGGTAGTACTCCGGCAGCTCGCAGATCCGATCGAACAGCGCTGCACCGCGCGAGTCGTAGGCGTACTTGGGCGGTAGCTCCTTGAGCGGTCGTGTCAGGCCGTCGAGCACGTCCTCGGCGAGCGTGCGCCCACCGTCTCCCTCGAGCGCGTCCTCGAACGAGGTCGCGCCGCGCGCCGGTGCCGGACGATTCATCGGCTCGCCGCCACGCACAGGCGGGCGAGGCTGTGGCGGCGGCCCGGGAGGCCGGCGTCCGACACGCCGTCGAGCAGCGCGAGTGCCTGCGCACGCGCCTCTTCGAGCCCACGTTGATCGAGCACCGCCATGGCGCCGGCACATCCTAGTCGCGGGTCAGCGCGCCACGACCCCCGGCGGGCCCCAGGCCGCCAACACGCGCCGCGCCTGCTCGTGCCCGAGCACGCCGACGCCCCCCGGGGCCAACGCGAAAAGGGCCCCGGCGGCCGCCGGCTGGCCAAGCCAGCGAGCCGTCAGCACGCGCAGCATGTGGCCGTGCGAGAACACCACGACATCGCCGTGCGACGGGAGCATCGCGAGTACCGCGTCGGCGCGGGTGCCGACAGCGGCGGCGTCCTCGCCGTCGGGACATCCGTCACGCCAGAGGTCCCAGTCCGGCCGCTGTTCGCGGATCTCCGGCGTGGTCAGTCCCTCGTAGTCCCCGTAGTCCCATTCCACCAGCTCGGGGCGCTGCTGCGGCGTGAAGCCGACGAGCTCCGCGGTCTCGCGGGCGCGCGCCAGCGGGCTGCTCCAGACCGCCGCGAACGACCGTCCGCCCAGCAGCGCGCGCAGACCGAGCGCCTTGGCGCGCCCTGCGTCGTTGAGCGGCAGGTCCGTGCGGCCGGTGTGCTGTCCGCTGGCCGTCCAGTCGGTGTCGGCATGACGGACGATCACCAGCTCGGCGGTCACGACCGGCCGTCCGCCAGTGGGCCTTCCACTACACGCTCGCCAGCGCGGCCGTGTCGGCGATCACCGACAGGCGCTCGTGCACGAGCAGGCTCGCCGGCACCGCGGGGTCGGGGCCGGCGAGCGCCCGGGCGAGCGCCGTGGCCTTCGCGGACCCGCTGGCCAGCAGGATCACGCTGTGGGCGCTGCGCAGCACCTCGAGGCTCAGCGAGACGCGATCCGGCGGGGGCTTGGGGGCGTCGTGAACGGCGACGACGGCCACGTCGCGCGCATCGAGCGCGGGGTTGTTCGGAAACAAGGATGCGGTGTGGCCGTCCTCGCCGATGCCGAGCAGCGCAATGTCGAGCACCGGGACCGAGCCGCCGCCGGTGCTCACACGCTCGCGCAGCAGCGTTTCGTAGGCGGTCGCGGCACGCTCTGCGCCAAGCTCTCCCTCGATCCGGTGCACGAGCGCTCCGGGGGCGTGTCCGAGCAGCGTCTCGGCGACCATGTGGTAATTCGCCGCCGGATCGTCGGGCCCGACGCAGCGCTCATCGCCGAACCACAGCTCGACGCCCTCCCAGCGCTTCGGCTGCAGCTGCGCGTAGGCCCCCGCCGGTGTCGTGCCGCCGGCCAGCGCCAGATGGGCGATCCCACGGGCGGTCAGCGTGGCATCGAGCAGCTCGGCGATCAGCCGCGCCGCGCGCTCGGCGACGGCGTCACCGTCGGCGGCGCGGATCACGTTCGGGGCGCTCACGTGAGCATCCCGGCCGCGGCGGTGAGCGCTTCGCGATAGGTCGGGTCGCGCAGCAGCGACTGCCGAATGCCCTCGCCGAGAATCCCGCCCTCTCCGCGCGAGGCGCCGAGCAGCTTCCAGCGTCGCTCGACGCCCTGGGCGTCGCGGCTGATCGCCGCCAGGCCGCCGGGGCCGCGGTCGAGCGACAGCTCGCTGGCGTCGCGAAATTCGATCGTGATCCCGCCGAGTCCCGGCACGTCCTGATGGACCGACTCGAGCTCGACGCGGACCTCACCCATCGCGCCGATCGCGCGACCGTGCCCGTCGCGGGTCAGCTGCCCCTGCGGCCAGCCCAGCCGCGAGGTCAGCCAGCCGCACAGCAGCAGCGCGGCGGCACCGGACTCGGCGACGTTGCGAATCCGTATCGCCGCGATCTCGCCCAGGCGGTGCCGTTGCGCCGGCTGGTCGAAGACCGTCGCGATCCGCTCGCGCCACGGCGTCGAACGCAGCCACGCGAGGTCGACCACGTAGCGCTGCGCGAGCAGCGCCTCGGCTCGCCGCAGCGCGCCGGCGACGTCGGGATCCTCGAGCGAGTCGAGCAGGACGCACTGCGACAGGCCGCGCAGCGCCTCGACCGCCTGCCAGTGCCCGTGTGGCGCCCAGACCACGGTTGTCAGGTCGGTCACCACGAGCGGGTCGACGATCGTCTCGAGGTGTTCGAGGTGCCCGGGGCCGAGGTCGAGGATCACCGTCTCGTGCGTGAGCACGTGCTGGCCCTCAAGCGGCGTTGCGTCCGCGGCGATCGAGGCGACGGCGTCGATCGTCCGCCGGCCGTCGCTGACGGCGCAGACGATCGTGCGCGACGGGTGGTAGCGGCCGACGCGCCGCAGGCGGTTCGCAATCTCGCCGCTCCATTGACGCTCGACGATGCAGATCAGGTTCAGCACCCGCGCCGGTACGTAGCCGTCGCTCTCGTGGTGACGCTCGAGCAGCAGCTCGCGCAGCGCAGCTTCGATCGCGGCCGGCGTCGTGTTCTGGGCGGCCCAGACGGTGTCGTTGACGGCAGGCATCGGTTCTGCCTCAGTCGCCTTCAGATGGCCCGCCACTGATGGCCGTCGAGCAGCAGCGCCTCAGCCTCGACCGGTCCCTGGGTCCCGGCGGGGTACTGCGGCAGGCGGACGGCGTCCGCGGCCCACTGCGAGACGATCGGATCGCAGATCCGCCACTGCGCCTCGACCTCGTCGTTGCGCGTGAACAGCGTCGCCTCGCCGCGCATCGCGTCGAGGATCAGGCGCTCGTAGGCCTCCGGCGACTGCGACAGGAACGCGGTTCCGTAGAGGAACTCCATGTTGACCGGGCGGATGCGCATCCGCGTCCCGGGGATCTTGGCACCGAGCGACAGCGAGACGCCCTCGTTGGGCTGCATCGTCAGCACCAGCTGGTTGGGCCGCACGCCGAGGGAGCCGTCCTGCTCGAACGCGAGATGAGGCACCGGACGCAACGTGACCGCGATCTCGGTGACCTTGCGCGCCAGGCGCTTGCCGGTGCGCAGGTAGAACGGCACGCCCGCCCAGCGCCAGTTGTCGACCTCGAGGCGCAGCGCGGCGTAGGTCTCGGTGTGGGAGTCCGCCGGCACGCCCTCCTCCTCGAGGTAGCCGACGACGGACTCGCCGCCGCTGTCGCCGGCGGCGTACTGGGCGCGGACGCTGATCTCGGACAGCTCGTCGGGCGACGGCGTGCGGATCGCGTGCAACACCTTGACCTTCTCGTCGCGCACGGCGTCGGCGGCGAAGGTCACCGGCGGCTCCATGCACAGGAGCGTCAGCAGTTGCAGCATGTGATTCTGCACCAGATCGCGCAGCGCGCCGGCGTGGTCGTAGTAGCCGGCGCGGCTGCCGATGCCGATGTCCTCGGCGGCCGTGATCTGCACGTGGGCGATGTAGTTGCGATTCCACAGCGGCTCGAACATGCCGTTCGCGAAGCGAAACGCGAGCATGTTCTGGACCGTCTCCTTGCCGAGATAGTGGTCGATGCGGAAGATCTGGCTTTCGGAAAACACCGACAGGACCTCGCTGTTGAGCTCCCGGGCCTCGGCCAGCGACGTGCCGAACGGCTTCTCGATCACGGCCCGCACATCGACGTCCTCGGACTGCGCGAGCCCGGCCGTGCCGAGGGCGGCGACGATCACCGCGAAGAATTCGGGCGCCGTCGAGAGGTAGAAGGCGCGCGCCATCGGCTCGCCGGCCGCGGCGTCGAGCTCCGCCAGCGCTGCCGCCAGCGCCTCGTAGGTCGCCGCCTCGTTGAAGGCGCCCGCCACGTAGCGCAGCTCGTCGAGCAGGCCGGCGAGCACGCTCTCGTCCGGTGGCGTGCGTGAGAACGTGCGGATCGACTCGGCGGCGATCTCGCGGTATTCCTCGTTCGAGAGCTCGCCGCGCGAGACACCGATCAGGTTGAAGCGCCCGGGGAGCGCTCCCTCGTGCGCGAGGTTGTAGACGGCCGGCAGCAGCTTGCGCCTGGCGAGATCGCCGGTCGCGCCGAAGATCACGAGGTTGGTCGGCGCAACCGGCAGGCGCTCGAGCCCCTGCGCGAGCGGGTTCGGTCCGAGGTCGGCGACCGTCACGAGCCGCTCTTCTTGACCGCGTGGCCGCCGAACTGGTTGCGCAGCGCGGCGAGCACACGGGCGCTGTAGTCGCCCTGCGCGCGGGAGTAGAAGCGGCTGTTGAGCGCGGCGCTCAGTGCCGGCGTCGGCACGCCGTGATCGATCGCGTCGGCGAGCGTCCAGCGACCCTCGCCGGAGTCCTCGACCCAGCCCTCGAGCCCGCCGAGATCATTGCCGTCCTCTTCGAAGGCGCGTGCGGCGAGTTCGCACAGCCATGAGCGAATCACGGACCCCTGGTTCCAGAGGTGGGCGATCTTCGCGTTGTCGAGTTCGAACTCCGACTCCCGGAACAGCTCGAAACCCTCGGCGTAGGCCTGCATCAGGCCGTACTCGATCGCGTTGTGGACCATCTTCACGTAGTGCCCGGCGCCACTTGGGCCGAAATGCTCCCAGCCGCGCGGGCCGATCGCGGCGACGGCGTCGGGCGCCGTCGGCGGGGCGAGCACGTCAAGGATCGGCGCGAGGCGCTTGACGGCCCTCGCCGGACCGCCGACCATCATGCAGTAGCCGACCTCGAGGCCCCAGACGCCGCCGCTGGTGCCGACGTCGACGTAGTGGATCTTCTGCCGGCGCAACAGCTGCGCGCGGTCCTTGTCGTCGGTCCACTTCGAGTTGCCGCCGTCGACGATCGTGTCGTCGGCGGCGAGCAGCTTGGCCAGCGCCTCGACGGTCTGCTGCGTCGGGTCTCCGGCGGGGACCATGATCCAGACGGTCCGCGGAGGCTCGAGCGCCTTGACCAACTCGCGCAGACTCGCCGCGCCGTGTGCGCCGGTCTTGGTGGCGCGCGCGACCGCGCGTGCGTCGAAATCGAAGGCGACCACGTCGTGGTCGGAGTCGCGGCGGATCCGCGCGACCATGTTGCCCCCCATCTTGCCGAGTCCGACGAAGCCGATCTGCATCAGAGCATCTCCTTGATCCGGGTGTGGAGGTCGCGCAGCGCGCTCGCTGGATCGCCGCTCAGGCGGACGATCTCGGCCGGCAGGTGGTGCGAGCGCAGCGTCTCGAGATCGCCGAGCGCCTGCGCGGTCTTCAGCGTGCGGAACGAGTAGCTCGCACCCGGGATCGCGACGTCGGGACCCTCGTCTGCGATCAGCGACAGGAAGCGCCCGACCGGCGGCCCGCCCTTGTGCAGCTGGCCGGTCGAGTGCAGGAAGCGCGGGCCGTAGCCGAACGTCGTCGCCAGGCGGGTGCCGCGCATCAGCGTGGCGCGCAGCGCCGACATCTCCTCGTCGAACTCGAGCGACGGCGCGAGATACCCCATCACGGCGATATAGCCGTCCGGCGACCCGCCGCCCAGCAGGGCCCGCAGCGCCGCGTCGTCGGCGTACTCCGGCGCCGGCAATGGTCCGGCGCCGAGCACGCGCTTGGTGGCGTCCTTGGCCTCCTGGACGTTGGGCTGGTCGAACGGGTTGATCTCGAGGACCCAGCCGGCAACCGCGGTCGCGAACTCGGCGAGGAAGAACATCCGCCCGAGGTCCTCGCTGCCGTTGACGCTGAGAGTGAACGTCGGATGCCCGGCCTTGCCGAGCGCCTCGATCCGGGCGTCGGTCTCGGGGTTCACGCGCTCGCCGTCACGCAGGTAGACGAAGACGCGGTCAGCGCCGTAGTCCTCCGGCTCGAGCAGGGGCTCGTCGGCCACCGGCAGGATTCCGCGGCCGTGCTTGCCGGTGCTCTCGGCGACGAGCTGCTCGACCCACAGCCCGAAGCTCGCGGTCGGATCGCCGACGACGAACGTCAGCTTGTCGCGGCCGTGGCGGGCTAGCTCGCCCACCGCGAGGCCAAGCCAGAGGCCGGGGTTGGTCTGCGTCTGCTCGAAATGCGCGCACTCCTGCTCGGCCACCACCGCGCGTTCGAGCAGCGCATGCACCGGAGCACCGATCAGCGCTGCGGGCACGAGCCCGAACAGCGACAGCGCCGAGTAGCGCCCGCCGATGTTCGGGTCGTTCTCGAAGCTCGCGCGAAAGTCGTGTTCGCGCGCAAGCTCGAGCAGCGAGCTGCCGGGATCGGTGATCGCGACGAATCGGCTGCCGTCGGGCACCAGCGAATGGAAGTGCGCAAAGAGCGACAGGGTCTCGATCGTGCCCCCCGACTTGGTCGAGACGACGAACAGCGTGTGGTCGAGATCGACAGTCTCCTCCACCGCCAGGATCGCCGTCGGGTCGGTCGAGTCGAGCACGTGCAGCGCGAGCGAGCCGTCGGTCGCCCCGAAGGTGCGCCAGAGGACCTCGGGCGCGAGGCTCGAGCCGCCCATCCCGAGCAGCACGGCGTCGGTGAGGCCGTCCGCGGCGCAGCCGCGGGCGAACTCGACGAGCTCGTCGGCCCGTTCCAGCATCGCATCGGAGATCGTCAGCCAGCCGAGCCGATCGCCGATCTCCGCGATCCCGGGACCGCCCCAGAGCGACTCGTCCTTGGCCCACACGCGGCGCGCGATGCGCTGCTGCACCGCCTGCGCCACGCGAGCAGCCACCGCGTTAGACAGCTCGCCGTCGATCGTGGCGGCGATCGCGGGCGGTCGTCCGGTGAGGACCATCTGGCGCGCGCTCTCGATTCCGGCGAGCAGCTTGTCCATCGGCGTCACGAACGCCGTGATGCCCTGCTCGAGCAGCGTCGCGGTGACGTCGTCGATGTCGATGCCGGCCTCTGCCAGGGCCTTGAGCTCCGGCGTCGGGTCGAGCTGGGCGGTCCCGGGGACGATCGTGGCGCGCTCGGCGACGGCCAGCAGGGTCTTCAGCGGCATCGTGTTGACGGTGTCGGGTGCGATGAGCCCGTCGACGTACATCGTCTCGGGGTAGGCGGGATTCTTGACCCCCGTCGACGCCCACAGCGGCCGCTGCACGAGCGCCCCGGCGGCGCGCAGGGCGGCGAAGCGGTTGCCGAGGAAGATCTCCTCGTAGCGCGCATAGGCGGCGCGCGCGTTGGCCAGCGCGGCGGTCCCGGCGAGGTCGCTGCGCCCGAGCGCCTCGAGGCGCTTGTCCACCTCGGTGTCGACGCGGGAGACGAAGAAGCTGGCGACCGAATGGATTTCCAGCGACAGACCCGCGTCCGCGCGCCGCTCGAGGCCGCGGATGTAGGCCTCGGCGACCTTGCTGTACTGGTCGACTCCGAACAGCAGGGTCACGTTGATGTTGATCCCCTCGAAGATCGCCTGCTCGATCGCTGGAACGCCGGCGTCGGTGCCGGGGATCTTGATCATCACGTTCGGGCGGTCGAGCCGGGCCCAGTAGTCGCGCGCCTGCTCGAGCGTGCGCTCGGTGTCGTGGGCGAGTCCCGGCGCGACCTCGAGCGAGACGAATCCGTCGGCGTACTCGTTGTAGACCTCGCGCAGCTCGTCGGCGGCATCCTGGACGTCGGCGACCGCCAGGCGCTCGTAGAGCGCAACGGCCTCGAGGCCCTCGTGCGCCAGCTCCGCCAGCGCATCGTCGTAGTCGTCGGAGCCGAGAATCGCCTGCTCGAAGATGGCGGGGTTGGAGGTGACACCCCGCAGCGAGCACTCGTCGCGCAGGCGGGCCAGCTCGCCGCTGGCGATCAGACCGCGGCGGATCTGGTCGAGCCAGGGCGAGGTGCCGGCCGCGACGAGCGCGGCAAGGTTGGCGTTGGCGGTGTGGGGTGCGCTTGCCATATGTCGTCCTCTCAGGTGCTCAGGAGTGCGTGGGCCTGCTCGACGATCGCCGCGGCCGTGATTCCGAAATGGGCGTAGACCGCGGGCCCCGGGGCGGAGGCGCCGAACGTTCGCATGCCGATGACGGCACCGCGCTCGCCGGTCCAGCGATCCCAGCCGAACGGGCTCGCCGCCTCGACGGCGATCCGCGGCGTTCCGGGCGCGCCCAGCACGCGCTCGCGGTCGCCGGCCGGCTGACGCTCGAAGCGATCCATGCACGGCATGCTGACGACGCGCGCCGCGATGCCGTCGGCGGCCAGCGCGTCGGCGGCGTCAAGGCATAGCCCGACCTCCGAGCCGGTGCCGATCAGGACCAGCGGCGGGTCGCCGTCGGTGTCGCGCAGGATGTAGGCGCCGCGATCGATCGCGTCGTCGGGGATCAGCTCGGGATCGAGGACGACCAGCGCCTGGCGGGAGAGCGCGAGGGCGGTGGGTGTCTCCGAGGCGCGCAGCGCGAAGCTCCAGGCGAGCGCGGTCTCGTGGGCGTCGGCCGGTCGCACCACGTTGATGTTGGGCGTCGCTCGCAGCGCGGCGAGCTGTTCGATTGGCTGGTGGGTCGGCCCGTCCTCGCCGAGGCCGATCGAGTCGTGGGTGAAGCAGAAGATGCTCGGCAGCTCCATCAGCGCTGCGAGCCGGATCGCGCCCTTCATGTAGTCGGAAAAGATCAGGAAGGTCGCGCCATAGGGTCGCAGGCCGCTCAGTGCGAGGCCGTTGACGATCGCGCCCATGGCGTGCTCGCGAATGCCGAAATGCAGGTTGCGTCCCGCGAATGCGCCGCGCTCGACGGCGTCGCTGCCGTCGAGCAGGGTGAGCGTCGAGGGGGCCAGATCGGCGGCGCCGCCGATCATCGACGGCACCAGTTCCGCGGCCACCTGCAGCACCTCCTGCGAGGCCTTGCGCGTGGCGATCTTGGTGCCCGGCTCGAAACGCTTGAGCGGTCCCGCCGGCAGCGTCGGTGGACGCCGCTCGAAGATCGCCTCGAGTTGCTCGGCCAGCGCGGGGTGCTCGTCGCGGTAGGCCGCCAGGCGCTCAATCCACTCCCGCTCGGCCTGCTCGCCGCGCGGGATCGTCGCGCGGTAGTGCTCGAGCGCCTCGGCCGGGACATAGAACGCCGGCTCGGTCGGCCAGCCATAGGCTTCCTTGGTCAGCCTCACCTCCTCCTCGCCGAGCGGCGAGCCGTGCGCGCTGGCGCTGTCGTGCTTGTTCGGCGAGCCGACTGCGATGTGGGTGCGACAGATGATCAGCGAGGGGCGGTCGGTCACCGCCATCGCGGCCCTCGCGGCCTGCTCGAGGCGTTCGACCGCCAGGTCCTCCCCGAGTCGCTGGACGTGCCAGCCGTAGGCTTCGTAGCGCGCGCCGACGTCCTCGCTGAACGCGAGCTCGGTGTCGCCCTCGATCGAGATGTGGTTGTCGTCGTAGAAGGCGATCAGCCGTCCCAATCCCAGGTGGCCGGCCAGCGATGAGGCCTCGGAGGCGACGCCCTCCTCCATGTCCCCGTCGGAGGCGATCGTGAAGGTGTGGTGGTCGATGATCTCGTGCCCGTCGCGGTTGAAGCGCGCTGCCAGCAGCCGCTCGGCGAGCGCCAGACCGACGCAGTTGGCGATGCCCTGGCCGAGCGGGCCGGTGGTCGCCTCGATCCCGGGGGCGTGCCCGTACTCCGGGTGTCCGGCGCAGGGCGAGCCGAGCTGGCGGAAGTTCTCGAGATCCTCCAGTGCCAGACCGTAGCCGCAGAGGTAGAGCGCCGAATAGAGCAGCATCGAGGCGTGCCCGCACGACAGCACGAAGCGGTCGCGGTTCGGCCACGCGGCGTTCGCCGGGTTGTGGCGCATCACGCGTGTGTACAGCGTGTAGGCGACCGGCGCCAACGCCATCGGCGTGCCCGGATGGCCCGAGTCGGCCTTCTGCACCGCATCCATCGCGAGCGTGCGGATCGTGTTGATGCAAAGCTCGTCGAGCTTTGCGTCAGGCGGGGCTGCGCTCATCTGGCTTCTCCGTTCTGGCTGTTCAGTTCGCTGCGGGCGAGCAGTGCGGCGCCGCGCACGCCGGCCTGCGGGCCGGACCGGGCGATGCGGATCTCGGTCGCTGTGCCGACTCCGGGGAGCACGTACTCGAGTGCGACGGAGCGGGCCGGTTCGAGCAGCAGTTCCCCTGCTGACGATACGCCACCGCCGATCGCGACGACCTCCGGGTCGAAGGTGTTGATCGCGTTGGCGACACCGATGCCGACGCGGCGCCCGAGCGTCGCGAGGCAAGCGGTCGCGATCGCGTCGCCGGCCTGGGCTGCGGCGACGGCGTCCGGGCCGGCGACCGACCCGCGTGCCGCGAGCGTTACGCCGAGCGCAGATTCGGGGTGCGCCGCAGCGGCCTCGCGCGCCAGGCGGTCGAGCACGTGTCCGGCCGCCAGCGACTCCAGCGACCCCGGTTGGGGGAAGCTCGTCGCTGCCGGGATGAGCTCGCTGAGCGCGATCAGTGTGTGACCGAGCTCGCCTGCCGCGCCGGTCGCGCCGCGGTAGGAGCGCCCGTCGATCACGATCCCGCCGCCGACGCCGGTGCCGACCGTGAACATCACCAGGCTGCGGACGTCGAGGCGTCCCTGCGCGTCGTGGGCCTCGGCGAGCGCGGCGACGGTCGCGTCGTTGTCGACGAACACGGGCAGCCCGAGGCGCTCGCCCAGCACGGTCCGCAGCGGGACGTCCTGAAGCGGAATGTTGACGCTCGAGCGCACGCGACCGGTGGCGAACTCGACGACCGACGGGATGCCGACCCCGACCGCCGCCGGCGACGCTCCGCCGGCCACCTCCCTGACCTGGGCGACGATCTGCGCCAGCAGCGCCTCGGCGCTCGAGCGTTCGGTCGGCCGCACCAGCGGCTGGCCGACGGCGCCGCCCCGCATGCTTGCGACCGACGTCTTCGTGCCGCCGACGTCGACGCCGATGAGCAGCCTGGCTTCGGTCATGGCGAGCAAGCTATCAGCAGCCCTGACCGCTCTCGTCAACGTCCTGCTGCGCGCCGGCGCAGACGTCAGCTCGGCGGGTTGGCGTATACCCTGCGTGGGTGACCGAGCGTCCGAGCAGTACACCGCCGGACCGCAACCTAGCGCTCGAACTGGTGCGCGTCACCGAGGCGGCGGCGCTGGGCGCCTCGCGGCTGATCGGTCGCGGTGACAAGGAGGCGGCCGACCAGGCGGCGGTCGACGCGATGCGCCACATGCTCGACAGCGTGCACATGGACGGTGTCGTGGTGATCGGCGAGGGCGAGAAGGACGAGGCGCCGATGCTGTTCAACGGCGAGCGGATCGGCGACGGCTCGGCGCCGCACGTCGACATCGCGGTCGATCCGCTCGAGGGCACCACGCTCACGGCGCGTGGGATGCCGAGCGCCCTCTCGGTCATCGCGCTCTCCCCGCGGGGCACGATGTTCGACCCGGGGCCGTGCGTCTACATGGAAAAGATCGCCGGTGGCGCCGAGATCGTCGACCTGCTCGATCTCGACCGCCCGATCGGCGAGACGCTCACGCTGGTGGCGAAGCGCAAGGGGATCGACGTCGCGGACGTGATGGTCGTGATGCTCGACCGCCCGCGGCACGTCGAGGCGCTGACGGCGATTCACGCAGCCGGCGCTCGCGTGCGGCTGATCAGCGACGGCGACGTTTCGGCCTCGTTACTGGCCTGCGGCGAGGGCGGGCCGGTCGACCTGTTGTGGGGGATCGGCGGGACGCCCGAAGGCGTGCTCTCGGCGGCCGCGATCAAATGCATCGGCGGCCAACTGCTCGGCCGGTTGTGGCCGCGCGACGATCGCGAGCGTCAGGCGGCGATCGACGCCGGCTACGACCTCAGCCGGGTGCTCGGCTGCGACGACCTCGTCGCCGGCGATGACTGCTTCTTCTCGGCCACCGGCGTGACCGACGGCGACGTCCTCCAGGGCGTGCGCTACCAGGGCTCGACCGGTGCGACCACCGAGTCGCTCGTGATGCGATCGCGCTCGGGCACGGTGCGGCGGATCCACGCGCGCCACGACCGCGCCAAGCTGCGCAGCTACTGAGGCACCGCCGTACCGTCTCAGCGCCGGCGCAGCGACTCGCGCTCCTCGAAGCCGCGTTCGGCGAAGCGGCCCGTGCGCGACTCGGCGAGGTCCAGGCGTGCCAGCGAGCGCAGGAAGCCGTGGGTCACGAGGACGTGGATCGCCGACTGGGTGGTGGCGTACAGGCGGGGTCCGAGCGCGTTGGCGATCGCCGGGTAGAAGCTCAACACCGCGATCTCGACGTGGATCGTCTGGTAGCCGTCGTCGGCGTCGGCGAGCCGACGCACGTCGATCTGCAGGAAGCCGCGTTCGCCGTCCTGGCGGTGGGAGACCAGCGCACCGCTGCGGATCTGCCAGCGGACGACGCCGTGGTCGTCGCTCAGCTCGTAGTGCGGCGGGTCGAAGCGGATCAGCACGAACGGGCGCCGCAGCAGCACGACGGCGCGGTCGCGTTCGCTGTAGCTGACGCGGATCAGGCCGAGCGAGGAGCGCTCCAGGAACCGCCAGTAGGTTCGCGCCAGGCGCTCGAGCGAGGCCGGCGACCAGAGCTCGACGAGCGCGTGCGAGGGGATCGTCAGCTCGGCCGCCTGGACAGAGCGTGCGGCACCGTCGGCGTCGATCGACGGCGCGCCTTCCGGGTCGACGATGCGGATCTCGGCGGGCAGCCGCGCGCGGCGGCGGACGACGACGGCCCAGAGGGTCGCGAGCAAGGCGACGAGCGGCGCGATCAACAGCCCCATCGCCAGCGGATGCTGTCAGCTGGCGGGCGCCGTTGCGTCGCCATCGGCGATGCGACGCTGCGGGCTGCTCAGCCGCTGGGGGCCGTGGCGCCGCCGGCGGTGGTGATCCCGCTCGGGCCGGCCGCACCGGTCGAGCCGGTGGGGCTCCCGCTGGCCGGCGGGTACCAGAAGCTCGGTGCGAGCGCCGCGCCGTTCAGCGCCAGCATTCCGACGTCGACGGTCTGGGTGATGCCGAGCTCCTGCGCGGCCGCACCGGTGAGGTCGAGCGTCGCGCTGTTGGCGTAGGGGCCGCGATCGATCACCGGCAGCGTCAGCGTCTGGCCGTTGTAGCGGAGCGTCACCGCGGTGCCGCACGGCAGCGTCCGATCGGCGACGCCGACGATGTAGCGGGTCAGCTTCTCGCCGCAGGCCGTGCGGTTCCCGTACAGGCCGGGGCCGTACCAGCTGGCGAGCACCTGCGCGTACACCGACAGCGTGACCTGCGGCGTGGCGGTCACCGAACTGGTCGAGGCGAGCCCCGAGGCGACGACGCGCAACGTCAGCTGACCGGTGCGGTCGGCCCGCCAGGCGATCGCGAAGCTGCCGTTGGCGGCAGCGGCGCCGCTCAGCACCGGGACCCATGAGTGGCGGCCCTGACGGATCTGCAGCCAGAGCGGACGGCCGGCGTCGGCGAGTGGCAGCGAGCCGCTGATGACCACGACCTGGTGCTGGAGCACCGCCGACGGCGTGACGGCCAGCGCGCCGCCGGTCGTCGTCGGCGCGGACGGGATCGAGGGCACGGCGGGGGACGGGGCGGTCGCGCCGCCGGTGGGGCCCGCGACGGCGCCGGCGGGCAGCGCGAGAAGGCCGACGCAGAGTCCGGAAACCGCCCATCGAATGGCTGTAGGCACGCGCACCATGCACTTACTGCCCGGCTACCGTTGCCTACGGGGTGAGCTGTCGGGCTCGCGCTCCGTGCGCTATGGCCTCGCTGTGGCCAATTCGCCCCGGCGGAAAACTGCTCCGCACTGGTTCCCCCGCCCACGCTGCGCGGGCGCAGTGTGGCTCGGCGTGGTGGGCGCGAGTATACGCCGCCGGCGCAGGGCGTGTAACGACCATCCGCCACGCGGTCGTGGGTGCGTATTCGGCGCCGCGACTATTAATCCTGCCCAGGATTGGAAACCTGAAACGTTCTCGTGCGTTATGGGTAGTACAGGTAGCGAAAAATGCCACTGCCGGCGCCCCGCCGACGTTGACTACACAAAGTAAAGCGCGTAGAATCCAGATAGACGCTTTGAGCCCCACGGTCGGCCGGGAGAGCCCCGCCCCCAGAGAGTTCGAGCGGCTCTCTCGGCAATCGCAGACAGACCGGCCCCCTGGGGCGCTCGCTCGTCTGCGCGACGGAAACGGAACCACATGTCAGTAGCAGAACTGCAGGAGCTCGAAGAGGTCAAGGGCCTGGTGGCCAAGGGTCAGCAGGTCGGCGTACTCAGCTACGCCGAGATTCAGGGCGCCGTCTCCGAGCTCGACATGGACGAATCGGACATGGAGGAGCTGCACGGCTTCCTCGAGCGGTCCGAAATCGAGCTCGTCGAGGACATCGACCCGGCGACGGCCGCCGGTTCGGAGGTGGAGCGCGCGCCCGACAAGCGCGGCCGCCGCAAGGCGAAGACGGCGCTCGATCTCAAGCCGGACATGACGACCGATTCGCTGCAGCTGTTCCTCAAGGACATCGGCAAGGTGCGCCTGCTGACGGCGCAGGAGGAGGTCGATCTCGCCAAGCGCATCGAGCGCGGCGACCTCGACGCCAAGCAGAAGATGGTCGAGTCCAACCTGCGCCTGGTCGTCTCGATCGCGAAGAACTACCGCAACCAGGGCCTGCCGTTCCTCGACCTGATCCAGGAGGGGACGCTCGGCCTCGTGCGCGCGGCGGAGAAGTTCGACTATCGCAAGGGCTTCAAGTTCTCGACCTATGCGACGTGGTGGATCCGTCAGGCGATCGCCCGCGCGCTCGCCGACAAGGCGCGCACGATTCGCATCCCGGTGCACGTCGTCGAGAAGCTCAACAAGATCGGGCGCGCCGAGCGCAAGCTCGTCACCGAGCTCGGCCGCGAGCCGACGCCGGACGAGATCGCGGCGGTCACCGGGATCGATCCCGATGAGGTCGACTCGATCAAGCGTTCGGCTCAGGCGCCGGTCTCCCTGGAGAAGCCCGTCGGCGACGAGGAGGAGTCCGAGTTCGGCCAGTTCATCGCCGATGAGCGGGCCGAGTCGCCCTACGAGCGTGCGGCGGAGATCCTGACCAAGGAGGCGCTGCGCGAGGCGCTCGAGAACCTCTCCTACCGCGAGCGCCGCGTGCTGGAGCTGCGCTACGGGCTGGGCGGCGAGCATCCGCGCACGCTGGACGAGGTCGGCCGGACGTTCAACGTCACGCGTGAGCGGATCCGCCAGATCGAAAACCAGTCGTTGAAGAAGCTCCAGAGCCTCGCCGAGGCCCAGAAGCTGCGCGACGTCGCCTAACCCCACCGGCCCTGGTGCCCGATGTCAGACCTGCGATCCCAGCTGCGCCCTGACCGTCCGCTGACCGCGGTGGGTGGTCAACCCGTCCAAGAATCGCTTGCAAACGCTCAACTTTCGCCGCTCGCGAGCCGATCCTTGGGAAGGCCCGTGATCGACATCGACCAGGCACTGTGCGCGCTTGTCGCGTGTGACGGATCCGACCTGCACCTGAAAGTGGGCTCGGTGCCGCTCGCGCGCGTCGACGGCGAGCTCGGACCACTGAGCTACGACGACTGGCCGGTCCTCGAAGCCGCCGACACCGAAGAGGCGCTGCACCGCCTGCTCGGCAACAGCGTGCGGATGGCCGAGTTCGACGTCGAGAACGAGATCGACCTCTCGCACGAGATCCCGGGCGTCGCGCGGTTCCGAATCAACGCGTTCCGCCAGCGTGGCGGCGTGTCGCTCGTCGCGCGGGCGATCCCTCACCGGATCCGCACGATCGAGGAGCTGGCGCTCCCGTCGGTGATCGCGAAGCTCGCCGACGAGCCGCGCGGGATCGTGCTGGTCACCGGCACCACCGGCTCGGGCAAGTCGACGACGCTGGCCGCGATGATTCACCACATCAACCTCACGCGCTCGGCGCACATCGTCACGATCGAGGATCCGATCGAGTTCGTTCATCGCGACCTGCGCTCGGTGATCAGCCAGCGCGAGGTCGGCGTCGACACCGCTTCGTTCAAGCGCGCGCTGCGCCGCGTGCTGCGCCAGGACCCGGACGTGATCCTGATCGGCGAGATGCGCGACGAGGAGACGGTCCAGACGGCGATCTCGGCGGCCGAGACCGGCCACCTCGTGCTCTCGACGATTCACACCGTCGACGCCCCGGAGTCGGTCAACCGGATGCTCGACTTCTTCCCCCCGCACCAGCACGGACAGGTGCGTTCGATGCTTGCCGGCACGCTGCGCGGCGTGATCTCCCAGCGGCTGGTGCCGGCTGCGTCCGGCGGGCGCGTCGCCGCCTGTGAGGTGCTGCGGATGACCGGGCGGGTGCGCGACATGATCCTCGACCCCGAGCAGACGGGAGCGCTGACCACGGTCATCGCCGAGGGTGGCTACTACGGCATGCAGACCTTCGACCAGGCGCTCTACGCGCACGTCGTCGCAGAGCGCGTGTCGGTCGAGGATGCCCTGCTGGTCGCCTCGAGCCCGCACGACTTCAAGCTGCTGCTCGACGCCGAGGGCCGGCGCGGGACGACGATGGCCGACGTGGCGCCCGCCGACGGGCACGCGCCGCCCGCCGATGCGCCCGTGCCCCCCGCGGAGGCCGGGCCTGCCTCGCCGCTGACGCTCGTCAGCTGACCGCCGCTTTTCAGCACTTTCGACGCTTCAGTTGGTAAAGTGTTGGGTGTCATGCCCTCCGACGACACCTGTCCGGTCTGCCACACCACCGAGCTGGTCGGCGGGAAGTGGACGCTGTTGCTGGTCCGCGACCTCGCCGCCGGGCGCAGCCGGTTCTGCGAGTTGGAGCGATCGCTCGCCGGCATCAGCCCGCGCACGCTCTCGCTGCGACTGCGCGCGCTCGAGGAGGACGGGATCGTCGAGCGTCACACCTACCCCGAGGTGCCGCCGCGCGTCGAGTACTCGCTGACGCAGAAGGGGCTCGACCTGCTGCCGATCATCGAGAGCATGCGCGAGTACGGACGCCGCTGGCTCTGCGAGGAGATCTCGCGGGCCTCCGAGCATCAGACCGCCGTCGCCGCATAGCACCGCAACGGCTGCAAGTCCGGCTGCGCCGGCAGGACGATCGCCCGGGCGGCCGAATCGCGCCCCATGCAGTCGCGCCAGCTCCACGCCTCGTTGCACGCCTTCGCCGCCGCGGCGGGCGAGGCGCTCGCCGGTGAGGTCGCGGGAGGCGACGAGATCGGCTTCGAGATCGTCGAGGAGGGGGCGCGGGGCGCGCGCCCCGGGCTCTACTGCTACGAGCCGCTGACCGCGGAGTACGTGGAGCGCCACTGGGATCGCCTGCTGGCGCTGCCGACCGCCCGCAGCGCGCAGCTGGCGCTGGCCGAGCTCGGCGGGCTGGAGGCCTACCTCGACACCTACGCGGAGCAGCACCGCGCCGCGGCGCCGCTCGAGCAGGACGCCCTGCGCTGCTTCATCCGTCGGGTGTTCGACGGCTGCGGTGAGGACTTCGAGCTGCTGCCGGAGCGCTTCGAGCCGGCCTACCGAGAGCTGCATCCAGCCTCGGTCGACGAGCCCAACGAGCTGGCGGTGCTCGCGCTGCTGCGTGGCATCGGCTGCGAGTCGCCGGAGATCACGCTCGCCGAGGGCACGCTGCTCGCACCGCTCGCGCGCCTGGATGTGCTTCCGCCTGATCCCCTGTGGCGGCGCCCGAACGTTCTCGGGACCGTCGTTGCGGTGGTCGTCGACGGCGGTTCCGGGGCGATCGAGGAGGCGCTCGAGCGGCTGCGCGACCTACTGACGGCAATGCGGCTCTATGCGCCGGGAATCTCGCTCGCGCCCCTGGCCTGGATCCGCGGCGACCGGGCGGCCTGGCGGGCGCTGCCGATCCCTGGCGGCGGACGCTGCGACGGCCGGGTGATGATTGCGCCGGCCCAGGAGGACGAGCTCCGCGCGTTCGCGAACCTCGTCGCCCGCCGTCGCCCGGTCGAGGGTGAGCTGGCCTGGGCCCTCGAGCGATTCGAGCTGGGCCTCGAGCGCGACGGCGTGCTGAGCGGCCTGACCGACAACCTGCTGGCGCTGCGCGCGCTGCTCGAGCCGGAGGGGCCGCGCAGCGGACGTCTCGCCGGCCGGATCGCTGCGCTGTGTGCGGAGCCGCAGGCCCGCGCCGCCGCGACCGAGCGCGTCGCGCGCGCGATCTCGCTCGAGCAGTCGCTGATCGCCGGCGTCAACGTCGGCGCGAACGCCACGGCGCTCGCCGCGGAGGTCGAGAATCACCTGCGCGCCCTGCTGCGCGACGTGATCTGCGGCCACCTGAGCGACGACCTGCTCGCGCTCGCCGACTCGTTGCTGCGCGACGCGGAGGAGCCCGACGAGCGCGTCGAGATCCGCGCTCGCCGCGCTGCCCCCGCCGTGGCGCTCGCGGCCGATCTCTTCGCACCGCTCTACGGCGAGGACGACTACTGCGCCGCCGAGGGCGACGTGCCCGTGCTCGAGGGCGATTCCAGGTAGCGCGCGACGCGCGCCAGCCCGGCGAGGTCCTCGACCTCGCCGGCGAGCTGCGGGACGAGCACCGGTTCGAGGTTGGGGAACGATTCGCGCAGGCGCGCGAGCGCTCGCTGATCGGCTGCCGCCAGCGATCCGAGCTCGGCCACGCTCTCACGCACCAGGGCGGCCAGTCGGCGGCCCAGCACCGCCTCGAGCTCAGCCGCGGCGCCGTCCGCGCCCTCGGCGCGGTGCATGCGGTTGACGACCAGCGCCGCGACCGTGAGCTCGGCGCGGCCGAGCTCGGCCGCGAACGCGATCGCCTCCTCGAGCGCCTCGCGCCGCGGCGAGCTGACCAAGACGAACGTCGTGTCGGGCTCGTGCAGCAGCGCCTGGACCGCGGCCGCGCGCACCGCGAGCCCGTCGATCATCCCGCCGATGGCAAGGAAGAACGCGGTGATCTCGCGCAGCACCGCTGCGCCGGTGAGGCGTCCGAGAACGTTGAATAACGGCGCGCCGGCGCGGCTTGCGACGCGCGTCGCGAGGCTGCTCTGGGAGAGCAGCAGGCGCAGCGCGCGCCCGTCGAAGAAGCGCACCAGCCGAGCCGGCGCGTCGAGGAAGTCGAGCGCGTTGCGCGACGGCGGCGTGTCGAGCACGATCGCGTCGAAGTCGCCGGAGCGATTCAGCTCGTAGAGCTTGGCCACCGCACTGAACTCCTGCGAGCCGGCAACCGCCGCCGACAGCTCGCGGTAGATCCGATTCGACAGCGCGCGATCGCGCGTGGCCTCATCGGGAGCCAGGCTGGCGATCAGCTCGTCGAGCGTGCGCTTGGGGTCCAGCCGCATCGCCCACAGCTCGCCGGCGCCTGCCACGCGGCGCGGCTCACCGCTCAGCTCGTCGAACCCGAGCGCCTGCGCAAGGCGCGGCGCCGGGTCGATCGTGACGACCGCGACGCGCTGACCCTGCGCCGCGCGCGACCGCGCGATCGCCGCCGCGATCGTTGTCTTGCCGACCCCGCCGGCGCCGACACAGATACACAGACGGCCGCCGAGCTGCGCCCCGGCCGCGGTCATGCCGCGGCCACCAACCGATCGGCGAGCGCCTCGAGCTCGGTCACGGAGAGCTGCGCGGCGGCGACGAACGGGAGCTCGACCCGTGGACCGAGGCGCGCCAGCTGGAGCTGCTCCGCGCGTGCCTGCGACTCCGCGGCGATCGCCACGCCCAGCGCCTGGCGCGTCGCGGGTGCGAGCTCGGCGCGCTCGCGGGCCGCGCGCAGCGCCGTCGCGTCGGCGGCCGAGAAGCGCACCGGCGCTACCGCGTTGGCCAGTACGGCGTCGAGCTGGCCGAGCGCGGCGCGCAGCTCGAGCAGCTCGTCGACGGCGGCCTGCTCGGGAGTCGCGACGGCGACCAGCGCGGTCAGGCTGCGGTCGCGCAAGGTGGCCGCGATCCGCCGGCCCTGGCGCGCGATCGGGCCGACCTGCGCGGCGTTGGCAAAGGTCCGCGGAGCCTCGAGCAGCGCCAGCCCGTGGCCGGTCGCCGGGGCGTCGACGACGACCACGTCGTAGGCCTGCGCGTGTCGCGTGCGCCGCTGCGGCTGCGCCAGCTCCCAGATCTTGCCGATGGTCAACAGCTCGCGCAGCCCCGGGGTCGCGGCGGCGACGTAGCCGAAGGTCGCGCTCGAGCCGATCGCGTCAGCGATCACCCGTAGCGGGAGCTGGTCGCGCAGGTACTCCTCCAGCGCCTGGCGCGGATCGACGTCGAGCGTCCACAACCCGGGCGCGAGCTCGCGCTCGACGCCCGGCTCGCCCGTGCGGGCGAACAGCCGGGGAACATCGCCACGCCCGCTGACCTCGACGACGATCGCCCGACGGCCGCGACGGGCCGCCAGCAGGCCCAGCGCGGCGGCGAGCGTCGAGCGTCCGACCCCGCCCTTGCCGAGCAGGAACACCAGTCGCCGGTCCAGCAGCCCGCGGCCGGCGTGCTCGGTTGGGTTGGCGGATGGCTGGGTCGTGGGCCACAACCTAGTCCACCGCGGAGCGCCGATGAAGGATTCCTGTCAGTGCTTGCGAATAACGCCGCGTGTGGGTCTGCCCTCGACGCTGGAGCATGACGTGAGCAAGAAGGCCAAGATCATCGCCTTTGCCAACCAGAAGGGCGGCGTCGCGAAGACCACGACGACGCTGAACCTCGCCGCGGCATTCGCCGAGGAGGGCCACCGCGTGCTCTGCGTCGACATGGACCCCCAGGGGAACCTGACGATGTCGCAGGGGATCGACCCCGACTCGCTCGAACAGTCGATGTACGACGTGCTGGTCCACAAGATCTCGATCCGTGAGGTGATCCGCAAGCGCGAGATCGACGTGGCGTGCGCGTCGATCGACCTCGCCGGAGCGGAGATCGCGATGGCGCCGATGATCGGTCGCGAGCGCGCGCTGCAGCGCGCCTTCGAACCGATCCTGGAGGACTACGATTTCATCTGCATCGACACACCGCCGAGTCTCGGTCTGCTGACGATCAACGCCCTGACGGCGGCCGACAAGGTGATTGTCCCCGTGCAGTGCGAGTATCTGTCGATGCGCGGACTGATCCAGTTGCAGAACACGCTTTCGATGATCCGCGAGAACCTCAATCCCAACGTCGACATCGAAGGGATCCTTCCGACGCTCGTCGACTCGCGCACGATCCACGCCAAGGAGGCGATCGAGATCCTCGAGGAGAACTTCGGCGACCGCGTATTCGCCTCGCGGATCCGCAAGACGGTGCGCTTCGCCGAGGCGCCGGTGAAGGGAATGTCAGTGCTCAAGTACGACCCGCACGGCGTCGCCGCGCAGGCCTACCGCGATCTCGCCAAGGAGGTCCTCCATGGCCGGGAATAAGCGGGCCAGCATGCGCGAAGGACCGCTTGCGGCGCTGTTTCGCAAGACCGAACAGGAGAACCGCGCGGCCCGGGCGCCCGCCGAGCCGCGGGAGGCGGCGCAGGCGCCGGAGGCCGCCGCGGAGGGGCCCGAGAAGCCGCGTTCGCCGGATCCACAGCCACGCGCCGCCGGCGCGGCGGACCGCCCGCCGGTCGAGGCCGAACCGCCGAGCGTCCCCACGCCGCAGGAGCGGCTGCGCGCAGCGTTCAGCCTGGAGCTGCCGGAGGACATGCTCGAGCGCAAGCCGAGGATCAGCGTCGCACCGGCGGATGTCTACGCGCGGGCCGACTACTCCGATCCGCCGCGCAGCGCGTCGGTCGGGCAGCCTCGGCTGCGCGTCGTCGGCGTCGGGGGCGGTGGTGTCAACGCCGTCAACCGGATGGTCGAGGCGGGCGTCGCCGGCGTGGAGTTCCTCGCCGTCAACACCGATCTGCAGTCGCTGCAGCAGTGCACCGCCGATGTCACCGTGCACATCGGCGCACAGGTCACGCGCGGGCTCGGCTCGGGCGCGAACGCCGAGTTGGGCCGGCTGGCCGCGATGGAGGAGTACGACAAGGTCAAGTCGCTGCTGAAGGGCTCGGACATGATCTTCATCACCGCCGGCGAGGGCGGCGGCACCGGCACGGGCGCCGCACCCGTGATCGCGCGGATCGCGCGCGAGGTCGGCGCGCTGACCGTTGGCATCGTGACCAAGCCGTTCGGCTTCGAGGGGACCAAGCGCGCCCACCAGGCCGAAGCGGGGATCGAGGCGCTCGGCGCCGAGGTTGACACGCTGATCGTGGTGCCCAACAACCGCCTACTTTCCGTGCTCGACAAACAGACCTCGATGGTCGACGCCTTCCGTGTCGCCGACGACGTGCTGCGCCAGGGCGTCCAGGGCGTGTCGGACCTCGTCACGCTGCCCGGGCTGATCAACCTCGATTTCGCCGATGTGCGCACGGTCATGTCGGGCGCCGGCACGGCGCTGCTGGGGATCGGCATGGGCCACGGCGAGCACCGCGCACTCGACGCGGCGGCGGCGGCGGTCTCGTCGCCGCTGCTGGAGACCTCGATGGACGGTGCGCGCTCGATCCTGCTCTCGATCACCGGCGGCAACGACCTCTCGCTCTGGGAGGTCAACGAGGCAGCGAAGGCCGTCAGCGAGGCGGCCCACCCCGACGCGAACATCATCTTCGGCGCGATGGTCGACGAGAACCTCGCCGACCAGGTCTGGGTCACGGTCGTCGCGACGGGCTACGCCGACCGCAGCGTCCGCCGTCCGCGGCGCCTCGATGAGCCGATCGGCGAGCCACGGATTCAGAGAACGGCCGCTCCGCGGCCGGTCGCCGGCCGCGCGCCGCTGTCGGTCGCCTCGCTCGACGTGCCCGAGTTCGTCCCCCGCGGGTAGGATCACTGAGTGGTTCCCTGCCCGCGCCGCGCGCCCCGGCGCGGCGTTGGTGCGCTCGCGTGCGCCGTCGCCGCGCTGCTGGCCGCGGCGTGCGGCGGCCCGGCTGCCGACCTCTACGCGGTCGTGCGCAGCGGCTCGATCCCGGGCGCGGATCTGACGCTGATTCCCAGCGGGGACGGGACCGTGCGCTGCAACGGCCACCGTCACGAGCTGCCCGACCCGCTCGTGTTGAGCGCGGAGAATCTCGCGGACGAGCTGACCGCGCCCGCGACCAAGGGGCTGCGGCTGCGCTCGGGTCCGCGGCCGGTCTACACCTTCGTCGTGAGCACTCCGTCGGGGACCTTCAGCTACAGCGACGATTCGCCGCACCAGGGATCGACGCTGTTCGCGCTGCAGGCCTGGGTTCGGACGGTCGCGCGCACAGTCTGCTAGGCGCTGCCCGGGCCGCGACCGGGAGCGCGCGAGGGCCGCTAGCCGAACCGCACCTTCCCGTTGGACCGCGCCCGTGCCTGCGCGCGGTCGACGAACTCGAGTCGCTTGAGGGCGGCGCGCATCAGCCGCGCCAGCAGCCGCAGCCGCGCGTTCTCGGAGCGCAGTTCGAGCAGGCCCTGCTTGGCCTCGAGCCCGAAGTCGACAGTCGCCGCCATGTCGTAGGCGGTCATCGCGGCGAGGAGGTCGGCGTCGGGCTCGGCGTCGGTCGCTTCGAGCACGAGTGCCGAATAGGCGTCGCGGGCGGCCTGAGCCGCGGCCTCGTCGCGCTCCTCGGCGCGGTCGCCGAGGAACTCGACGGTCCCCGCCGGGTAGGCGAGGTCGTCCTGGCGCTCGATCAGGCGGAACGGGCGCGTGCCGCGGGTCAGGATGTTGATCCGGCCGTCCTCCATCCGCTCGAGCACGCGCTCGATCGCAACCGCGCAGCCGATCGGCTTGAGCTCGTCGTCGGACAGCCAGACGATGCCCAGCTCGCGGTCACGCTCGAGGCACTCGGCGACCATCGTGCGATAGCGCGCCTCGAAGATGTGCAGTGGGACGTACTCGCTGGGCAGTGCGACAAGGGCCAGCGGGAACAGCGGGAAGTCACGCTCGATGCCTTCGTTCATCGGCGCCTGCCGCAGACACTGAGGTTGTAGAAGAGATCGGCGGGCAGGCGCCCCTCGAGCAGGTGGCGGTCGAGCTGCGCGAGCGTGAGGTAGCCGCGCGCGGCGAAGCGCCGCCAGGCCCACGGGATCTCGGCGGGCGCGGCGCTGCTCTCGAGCCCGCGGCTGTACCAGCCGAACCAGTTGGCCAGCAGCTCCTGGCCGTGGACCGCGACGTCGTCGAACCCGGCCGCGCGCGCGAGCGCCGCCAGCTCTCCGGCGCCGAAGACGCGGATGTCGACAAGGCCCTCGAGGTCGTGGCCGGCCGGCCGCGATCGATTCTCCTCGCGCCCGGCGCCGATCGCCGTGCGCCACAGCGGCGCGGTGGCGCGCGCGACACGCTTGGGGATCGCCGCGAGGCGGTCGCCGATCCGCGAGGGCTCGCCCGTGAACACCACGGTGCCACCGGGCCGCAGCACGCGGTGGCACTCGGCCAGCGCGCGCGCCGGATCGGGCAGGTGGTGGAGGATCGCGTGGCCGATCACGAGATCGAAGCTCGCGTCGGGCAGCGGTAGCCATTCGGCGTCGGCCAGCAGCGGCTGCACGTCGAGTGAGAGCCGCTCGGCGTTGCGCACGAGAGCGTCGAGCATTCCGGCCGAGATGTCACTCGTCGTGGTACGCGCGATCAGACCCTCGAGCATCAGGTTCAGCGAGAAGTAGCCGGTCCCGGCGCCCAGCTCGAGCGCGTCCTCGAAACGGGGGGCCGGCTTGCCCAGCGCAGTCTCGAGCTTGCGCCGGGTCTGCGCGCGGGCGACGGCGTCGAAGTCGATGCTCCACTTCTCGTCGTAGCCGGCTGCCGCGCCGTCGTGATAGCGGACGTTGACGTCGCGGACCTCGGCGGGTGTGAGCACAGCCATCGAGGGTAATTATGGAGCGACATCACGGCGCCGGCAGCGCGCGCTGCGCCGCCGGCTGCCGCGCCGCGCTTCGCTACTCCCCGTAGCGAAGTGTCCGGGGCGTCTGCCGCATTCTGATCAGCCGTGCCGGCACGCCGGCGACGACGGCGTTGGCCGCGACGTCGCGAGTCACGACGGCGGCGGCGCCGACAACGGCGTTGTCGCCGATCGTCACGCCGTGGAGAATCCGCGCGCCGTGGCCGATCCAGACGTTGTTACCGATCCGCACGTCGCGCTTCTCGATTCCCTGCAGGCGGATCGGGCGCTCGACGTCGCCGAAGGCGTGGTCGAAGTCGATGATCATCGTCCGGTCGGCGATGATGCACTCGCGTCCGATCGAGACGCTCTGGAAGCAGGAGAGCGTGCACTCCTGCCCGAGCACGCTCTTGGCGCCGATCGTGACGACGCCCTCGTGGACCCGCAGCTTCGCGTCGTCGCCGATCCACGACCAGCGCCCGAGCTCGAGCCGCGCGCGCGGCCCGACCTCGATCCGCGCGCCGGAGCAGATGAACGCGATTCCGTCGAGCCGCAGGCGGCCGCGCAGGCGCAGCTTGTGCCAGAGCAGCCGGGCCAGCAGCCGCGCGTAGCGCGGATTCGCCATCCCGTGCGCGCGCATGAAGCGCAGCAAAGTGAGGGCTCCGCCGTGCAGCGGGCGGATCGGTTCCGGCGGCGCCATCGCGGCGCAAATCGTAGAGCCCGCCACGCCGGCTGGCATGATCCCGGCTCTGATGGAGGCAGCAGGGCTAGCCGAGCGCCTGCTCGCCGGCGATCGCCGGGCGCTGGCCCGTGCCATCACGCTGGTCCAGGATGAGGACCCGTCCGCGTGGGAGCTGGTGCGGGCGATCTACCCGCATACGGGCAACGCCGCGGTGATCGGCTTCACCGGGCCGCCCGGGGCGGGCAAGTCGACGCTGATCGGCGCACTGACCAGGCTTCGGCGCGCCCGCGATCGCCAGATCGCGGTGCTCTCGATCGATCCTTCCTCGCCGTTCACCGGCGGTGCCGTGCTCGGCGACCGCATCCGGCTGAACGAGCACTTCCTCGACGCCGGGGTGTTCATCCGCTCGATGGCCACGCGCGGCGCGCTGGGTGGCGTCGCCGAGGCTGCGCTGCAGACGGCGCTGCTGATGGACGCCGCCGGGAGCGATGAGATCTACATCGAAACCGTCGGCGTGGGGCAGGCCGAGGTCGACATCGTCGATCACGCCGACACCGTCGTGCTGGTGCTGGTGCCCGGCTCGGGCGACTCCGTCCAGGCGCTGAAGGCCGGTGTGATGGAGATCCCCGACATCATCGTCGTCAACAAGGCCGACCACCCGCTGACCAACACGCTCGTGCGCGAGATCCGCGGCGTGCTGTCGCTCGCCCCGCGCGGCCGCTGGGCCGTCCCGATCGTGACCACCGATGCGCTCAGCGGCGAGGGTGTCGACGCACTCGATGCGGCGCTCGACTCCCACCGCACGGAGCTTCGCGCCGCCGGCACGCTCGCCGAGCGTCGCCGGCGCAACCTGCGCAACGAGGTGATCGCGCTGGCGAGCGCGCAGCTGCGTCGCGAGCTCGAGCGGCGCCTGGCGGGCGACGACGGCTTCGAGCGCCTGCTCGATGAGGTCGTCGCACGGCGGCTGGATCCGGCGAGCGCCGCGAAGCAGATCAGCGAGCGCTGCGGCGACTGACGAAGCGCAGCCCGGACCAGGTCTCGTCGATCGCGCAAACCTTGTTGTCGACCAGGCCGGTGCCCAGTCCGAGCTCGCGGACCGTCCGGTCATCGAGGTCCGACGCGACGCCCGAGCTGCGCTTCGGCCAGGCGATCCACAGACCGCCGCGCGGCTCGAGCGCGGCAACCAATGCGTCGAGCCGGCGCTCGAGCGTCACGCGCGAGCGGGCGAACTGGATGACGACGTCGAAGCGACCGCGCAGGCGGGTGCTGACCAGCGCCTCCTCAAACTGATGGGCAAAGCCCGCCGGCGCGGCGATCACGGCGACGCGTGCGCCGGGAGCGATCCCGAGCTTGCGCGGCAGCGGGGTGGCTGGGGAATTGTCCGGCGCGGCATTCACGGCGCTCGCACAGGCTAAAGGCCCTAGACGCGCGTCGCGCAGCGAGGCGGAAAGACCCGTGGAAGAAGCGAGTGCGCAGGGGACGATCGGCGGCGGTGAGCGTCGCGCGTTCTCCACGCGAGAGCGGCTGGCGCCACCGGCCGGTCCGATTGACCGCAGGGCTCCTCGAGAGTACGCTGGCCGCGGAGCACAGGACGAAGGCAAGGAAGACCACGGGGGTGGCAGATGGGGGGCAAGGCTGTTTGGGGCGGCTGGGGCAAGATGCGGACGACCCTCTTGGTCCTGGTGCTGGCGGTCGGTGGCGGAATGGGATTGGCCGTGCCGGCTCAGGGCGTGGCCCGATGCCACGTTTCGCTGACCGTCAGCGGCGGCGCCGGCGGCGCCGGTACGACGGTCGGCGAGCGGGTGACGCTGGCGGCATCCGCGACCGGGTGCGGCACCGATGTGCACCTCACCGTCGTGCGCGTGGGGCTCGACGCCTTCGGGCGCCACACGGGTCACCGAGCCCAGGGCGGATGTGGGAGTCCGTGCACGATCCACGACCGGCGCACCTCAGCCGGGGGGTATGACTATCAGGTCTTTGTGACCGTCGGTGGCAGGACGTACAAGTCGAAGGTCGTCAGGGTCGTGTGGGCCACGAACAGCGGCGGCGGCACCGGCGGCGGCTCCGGCGGCGGAGGTGGTGGCGGCAGCGGTGGTGGCGGTGGCGGCGCTGGCGGCGGCGGTGGCTCGGGTAGCTCGGCCGCAACCTACAGCCTGATCCCGGGCGACACCAAGATCACGGACGCACAGGGGCCGCGGCTGACCGTGGATGCGTCGGGCATGACGGCCGACTATCAGAGCCTGCCGAGCGACGGCGCCCAATGGCACTTTCACTACAGCTGGAAGGTGCCGGGCACACTGGTCGCGGGGAAGAAGGTGTCGGGAGCGATCATGCTCTCGGACACGATCAGCAACGTGACCCCGGACCAGGACATCTCGGACCAGATCAACGCGCTCGCGCCCGATTTCGTGCAGGCGGTCCCGGTCCAGTACAAGATGGGCGGCGGCTCTGCAACAGGATCGATGACCTACGACTACACGCTGGCGGCCGACACGACCGCGCCGGACTTCTACATCACAATCGGCTTCGTCAGCTCGACCGTCGTGTATCACTACCACCGAACCTCGTGAGCGCTCGCTGAGCGGTCCCGGCGCGCCCCGCGTGGACCCGGGCGCGCCGGACCAGATCGGCGGCTACGTCGCGGTGGCGTTCCTCGTCGACGACGAGATCCCGATCGTGCGCCGCAGGCTCGCCCGGAATCTTTCGACAGGGCGCCGGTGGCCGGGCGTACCGTCGTCCCGCAGGCCGATATAGCGGAAACCTGGTTGAAAATCGCGCGAATCGCGGAATACTTGTCGTTGTGGACGATCTTCGACTGACCGTCTTTGATGTTCATCGCTGTTGGCAGAACGTGCGTGGCAAGATCGTGGCGGGCCGGGAGTCACCAGGGCGTGGGAGGCGACCGGCAAGCCGACCGACTGGCGGACGCTCGAGTGGGGCAACCCCCCGAACCAGGCGATTCTTGGCTTTGCTGGCCTGAACGCCTGACCGCCATGGCCGGACACGCTCGCTCGCGCGACGTGCCCGGGTCTTGCCGTAACCGAGAAGGGAGTTGGCGTTGTCCAACCCCAAAGCCACACGCACAAGCGACGGACAGCTCGCGACAGCGATCGCGAGCATGGTCGTGCAGGTGCTCAGGCAGTACACCGGGCGTGGACCGACGAAGTCGCGCACCTATCTCAACGACGAGCTGATCTCGGTCGTGCTCCAAGGCACGCTCACGCGAGCCGAGCGCGCGCTCGTCGCCGACGACAAGAGCGACCTGGTGCTGAGCAATCGCCGAGCGTTCCAGAGCATCATGCGGGCGGATTTGATCGCCGGGATCGAGGAGCTCACCGGCCGCACCGTGATCGCTTTCCTAAGCGACAACTCGATCGACCCGGACGTCAAGGTCAAATCGTTCCTGCTCGCCCCGCAGGAGGAGCCGGCCAAAAGGCCGACCTCGTCGTGACCGCGGGTCGGGCGAATTCCTAGGCGCCGCGCCGACGGGAGGGCGCCCGCCGGGCTCTGATCCGGCTGCCGCGCAGCCGCGGTGATTGCCGGGCGAGCGTTTCGGGTAGCAGGGCACGACGGCGTCGATCGCCGAGCGTGATCGACGCCGGTCGTTCCGCGGTCAACGCGCGGCGACGGCACGTGCGCGCCGGTTGCGGCCCGCCACTCGACAGGAGGTGTTGCGAATGGGCAAGAAGCACCCACACTCGATAGCCGACGCGCCCTCGGAGTGCCAGGATCGCGACGACGCTGCCGGGGGCGCCGGCGCGAGCGTCAAACATGCCCTCGACGATCTGGCGCAGCGCGCGACTGGCGTCGCGCAGAGCGTCAGCGAAGCCGGCGAGAAGGGCGCGCATGCCGCGACGGACGCCAGGCAACTGGTGGCGGAGAAGGTCCACCAGGGGGCCGTCGAGCTGCGCCGGCGTCGCAGGCAGGCGCTCGCCATGATGGTCGCGGGCGCGTCGCTGTTGGTGGCGACGATCGCTCGGCGCGTGGCGCGCAAGGCGTGATGGTGCTCGACGGCCGCTCGCGGAGCGTGCCGGAAACATCCGGGGCCACCCGCGCCACCGCGGTGGTATCCGATGGGATCCGGCTGAGCGGACGGGACTGCGTTCCTCGTCGCATCGGAGGGCTGAAGCGTTTGTGAACGCCGGTTGCCGGCCGCCGCGCGGGCTGGCTACGATGGGCTTGGTATGCGCTCGCGAGGATCAGTCCGTTGGGCGTAGCGACGAGGACCGTGCCCGCAGCTGAGGTTCCGCCGCGGCCGCCCGCCGACGCCCTTGCCTCGGCGGTAAGCGCCGGCGATGTCCGGGTGTGGAGGCCGTCGCGGGAGTCGTTCGCCGTGTTCCTGGTGGGACTCGCGGTAACGGGGGCGTTGGCCTTGACCTCGCATGCGGTGTATGAGCGCAACGAGAGCCGGCTGCTGGGCCTCCGCGTTCGCGAGCTTGGCCTGGTGCTCAGCGGGTCGGTTGCGTCGATCCAGACCCCACTGGCATCGGCTGCCGAGCTCGCCGACGCCACCGATGGCAGCGCCCAGCGGTTCCGCACGTTCATCGCTCCCTACGTCGGGACGCGCCGCCAGTTCGCGTCGGTGTCGCTCTGGCGGCTGGGAGCCGGGCATCCAGCCCCGAGCGCTGTGGTCGGCGTCGCTCCGGCCCTGGCCACGCTCCCACGGCAGGCGGCCCAATTCTTTGCCCATGCCGAGCGAACATCGCTGCTGAGCGTCACCGGCATCCTCGGATCGGCCAACCCGCGCCTCGGGTATGAGTTCAACACCCCGGGCGTCAAGGGCGGCTTCGCCGTCTATGCGGAGAACCTGCTGCCGCACGACCGGCGTTCGCGGCTCGCGAGCAACTCAGCCTTCGCGGACCTCAACTATGTGCTCTACCTCGGCCGCTCCCGGCGCCCCCAGGACCTGCTCGTCACCAGCCTGAAGACGTTCCCGATCCACGGACGCCAGGCCTCGGACGTGGTGCCGTTCGGGGACAACGTGTTCACGCTGGTGGTCACACCCAACGGGACGCTCGGCGGCACGTTCTTCGAGAGCCTGCCGTGGCTCATTGCCGGTCTCGGCCTGCTGCTCTCGCTGATGGCGGGGCTGATGACCGACCGGCTGGCGCGAGGCCGGCGCTACGCCGAACACCTGGCCGTGGTACTCGAACGCGTGGCTGCGGAGAACCAGCGCGTGTACACCGAGCAGCGCAGCATCGCGCAGGCCCTCCAGCACGCGCTGCTGCCCGAGGAGCTCCCCACGTTCAGCGGCCTGCAGGCCAGCGCACGCTACGTGCCGGCCGCGTCGGGGATGGATGTCGGGGGGGACTGGTACGACCTGGTCGCGGCCGGCCTCGGGCGCGTGTTCCTGGTGATCGGCGACGTCTCGGGTCACGGCCTTCGAGCGGCGGCGACGATGGCCTCGCTGCGGCACGCGACACTGGCGTACGCCGCACAGGGATACCGTCCGGGCACCGTGCTGGCGAACCTCTCGCGCTTCGTGAACGAGCAGGAGCACGACTACTTTGCGACCGTGCTGTGCGCATTGATCGACGTCGACGGCCATCAGATGACGCTGGCGAGCGCCGGTCACCTCTCGCCACTGCTGCTCGACGGTGACAGCAGCCGGTTCGTCGAGATCAACGTCGGCGTGCCCATCGGCGTCGCGCCCGATTCGATCTACGACGAGGTGACCGTCCCGGTGCCGGCCAAGGCCACGCTCGTGGCGTTCACCGACGGCCTGGTGGAGCGTCGCGGAGAGGTCCTCGACGTCGGCCTGGCACGACTGCAGGCCGCCGCCGGCAAAGTCCAGCGCACGCTCGAGGAGTTGGTGTCGACGCTTGCGAGCGAACTGGATTCGGAGGAGAACCACGACGACACAGCGATACTCGGCATCCGCTGGCGGGGCTAGTAGCTCTCCCGGGGCCTAGCGCTCGGGCTTGACGACGTCGGAACCGCTCAAGCGCTCCGGCCCGACATCGGTCGGCCGGTCGAGGGCAATCATTGTCACCAGCCGCCGGCGACGGGCGATGCATCGCGGGCAATGCCGCGGCGCTACATCGCTGGCGCCGCGGCGGTAGAGCACGAGCCGGCATGCCGGGCAGTACACGTCGTCCACTTGCATCTCCAAAGCCGATATGTGGGTCGTCTCAGCGGCTACGGACACCCACACGCCGGTACCCCGCGTCGCCTGCGAGCACGACCTACCCGCGCCGGCTCGCCGTGAAACCTTCCACGACCGCGTCGTGCGACGCCGTCGTTGCAGGCTGGTCAGGAGCGGCGAATCGGAGGAAAGCTCGGACACAGCCGCGCGCGCAATTCCCGCGAGCCGCGGGCCGCAAACAGCTTTGCGAGCGAGCGAGTTCCCGGCTGCAAACGGGCTACTGCGGGTAGCAACGACGGCGATGGCGGATTCACAATCTCTGCGCGGCACCATCCGCGGCGTGCTCCGGCGCCTCGACCGCTTTCAGCAGCGTCACAAGGCGGTCGCGATCGGCTTCGCGGTTCTGAAGAAGTTCTCCGACGACGGAGCTGCCGGCAAGGCCGCGCTGATCGCCTACTTCGGCTTCTTCTCGCTGTTCCCGCTGCTACTCCTGCTCGTGTCGATCCTCGGGTTTCTGCTCGGCGCCAACTCGTCCCTGGAGCACGCGGTGCTCCACTCGGCACTCCGGCAGTTTCCGATCGTCGGTGGCCAGCTGGGTTCGCCTCACGCGCTCGCCGGCAATGGGATCGGCCTCGCCGTCGGTCTCGTTGGCGCGGTGCTCCCCGGTCTCGGAGTGACGATGGCGGCGCAGAACGCGTTCAACACGGTCTACGCGGTGCCGTACAAGCGGCAAGCAAACGCTCTGCTCGCGCGCTGGCGCGGGCTGAAGTTGCTCGTCGTCTTCGGCACGCTGCAACTGATCTCGACCGCGGCGTCCGGCGCGGTCGCGGGCGGCTTCGGCGGAGCGCTGCTGACGGTGGCCGGGATCCTCGTGTCGCTGCTGATCAACGTCGCGATGTTCCTGGCGATCTTTCGCCTACTCACGGACGTCACGGTGACGACGCACGAGCTGTGGCCAGGGATCCTGCTGGCGTCGGTCTCATGGGAGGTGCTGCAGTCGCTCGGCGGCGTCTACATCGGACACGTGGTCCGCGGCGCCGGGTCGACCTACGGTACCTTCGCGGTCGTCATCGGTCTGCTGGTCTGGCTCTACCTCGGCGCGCGCGTGGTGGTCTATGCCGCCGAGACCAACGTCGTGCTGGCCCGCGGCCTGTGGCCGCGCAGCCTGGTCGGGGCGCCCGGTCCGGCGGACCGCCGCGCCCGTACGGCGCTGGCAAAGATGGAGGAGCGCGACGACTGCCAGGCGGTGGATGTGACGTTCGCTCCAGCGGCATATCGCGGCGAACCCGCGCGGCCGGATTGTTCCGTCGCCCCGGCGCCCGAGGCGGGGGAGGACCCGCATCCGGCGAACAGGCCGGCCGGCTAGCGCGGACTGCCGGGACCTCGGCAGCCCGATTGGCGAGTCGGCCCGACGGGTAGCTGACAGCAATGGTTTCCGGCCGTCAGTTCGGGGATGCGAACGTCGCGATGAGGACGACCGAACCCGACCGCGCCGCCGGCGCCGCCGGCGCGCGCGCCGACCGGTACGCGCCAGCTCGTGACGACCGCAGCGAGACGGCGCATGAGCGGCTCGACCGAAACCTCGCTGAAATGACGGGCGAGCTGCGCGTGATCATCACCGGCGTTCAGGTGCTCTTCGCCTTTCTGCTCGTTGTGCCATTCGATGCACGATTTACGCAGCTCGACCCGTTCGAGCGCGCCGTGTACTTCGCCACCCTGCTGCTCGCGGCGCTGGCCGCAATCTGCACGATCGCGCCGGCAGCCCAGCATCGCATCCTCTTCCGCCACGACGACAAGGCGCATCTGGTCTTCAACGCCAGCGGCCTGGCCCTCGCCGGCCTGATTTCGCTCGCGCTGGCAATGTGCGGCGCGCTGCTGCTCGTCGCGACGGTCCTGTTCGGCGCGATCGTCGGGCTGATCACGGCCCTTGGGATGGGCGTCCCGTTCGCCGCGCTGTGGTTTGCGATTCCGCTGCGTCGGGCGCGCCGGGATGCCGCGTCGCGGCGCGATCGAACCGCGCTGGCGCGTCGCTGAACGTGGCGCCGTCACCGCCATGCCGACCGCGGACGCGCCGGCGCAACAGCACCCTCACTGCCGCTCGAGCAGCCACAGGCCGCGAAAGCCAGCACCGAGCTGTCCGACGGTCGCGGGCCCGGCGAGGCTGATCTCGTCGTCCCCGAGCAGGTCGCGCCAGCACCCGACGGTTCCGGGCGGCAGCTCGAGCACCGCGTCCTCGCTAGCCGGGGCGGCGCGAACGCGGACGACGACGAGCACGTCCTCACCGCGGAGGAAGGCGCAGATCTCCTCGCCGGCCGCCACGGGGACGTAGCCACCGGTGAACGCATGCGGTCGCCGCGCTCGCAGCGCGAGTGCGCGATGGATCAGGAACATCTTCGCGTCGGCGGCGCTCGGCGGGCGCCGCCACGCACCCGCTCCAGCGCCGCGCGGCACGCGTCCCAGTCAACCGGTCGGCGGTTGTCTGGGTCCACCAGCGAGAGACGCCACAGCTCATCGCCCTGAAAGATGTCGGGAACCCCGGGGGCACAGAGCTTCAGCAGCAGCTGGCCGAGCGCGCTGCGCTCGCCCTCCGGCAGCAGCCGCGCGAGGAACGCCGCGAAGTCCTCGAGGAACGGCGGATGCGCGATCAGGGCATGCGTGAAGCAGGTGACAGCGCGCTCGAAGCGCTCGTCCGGGTTCGCCCAGCTGGTCTGGCGTTTGGCCTCCCGCAGCGCCTTGATGAGGTAGGCGTCAAGGCGTTCGGCCTCGATCGGCCAGACGCCGACGAGCGTCTGGTAGATCAGATACTCCTCGGCGAAGCCCGGTCCCGAGCCCGCGCCGTCGCGGTCCGAAGCGTCCTCCGATACGGGCAGCGTCTCCGTCATGGCATGCCAGCGCAACACGCTCGCTCGCCAGTCGTCGGCCATCCCGGCGAGCGCGCCGATGCGCGCGCGGGCGTCGCCCGAGCGCTTGGTGTCATGCGTCTGCGTGGTCAGCAGACCGGCGCAGAACCGCCGCTGCCGCTCGAGGTTTGCGGCGTGGAAGTCGGCCACCGAGATTCCGAAGCGCGCCGGGTCTCCGCCGACTTCGTTCAGCGCCAGCAGGCGCAGATAGCGGTAGAACGCGGTGTCCTCGATGCCCTTGGCCGTGACCGCCGGCGAGGTCTGCTGGAACCGTGTGACGAACTCGTCGGGGATCCCCTCGCGGGCGCGCAGCAGCAACGCCGCGGCGAGCTCATCGTCGATCGCGGCGCGTGCCACCGCGTCGCTGTCGGCGGCGTCCACGGTCCCGCTCCACGGCTCGACATAGGTGCGGTAGACCGGCAGCGACGCCATCGCGCGCGCCAGCCGTTCCGCCGAGAAGCGCGGCGCCAGCCGCTCGAGGCGCTCGAGCTCGCGCGGGAACGTCTGCCGGGCCTCCTCGAGCTGGGCCTCCAGCGCGACCTCGCGGAAGCGGCGCCGATCGCCGGACATCTCATGCCAGAGGGCGGTCAGGGCCGGCTCGCCGGCGGGGTCGATGAACAGAGCGGCGACGTCGTTGAGGAACTCGTAGCCCACGGTGCCGGCCACCGGCCAGTCCCGCAATGGCTCACCCGGCGGCGTCGCGCTGAGGATCTTCTCGACCCAGACGCGCTCGACACCGGCCTCGCGCAGCCGCCGCAGGTAGCCGGCCGGATCGGCGAGACCGTCGGGATGGTCGACTCGCAGGCCGTCGAGCACCCCGTCGCGGACGAGCTCGAGGATCTTCGAATGCGTGACCTCGAATACCTCGCGATCCTCCTGGCGGAGCGCCGCGAGATCATCGATGTCGAAGAAGCGGCGGTAGAAGCCGGTCTGCGGATCGACGTCGAAGAAGCGCGCGCGCAGCTCAGGGTCACGCCACCAGCGGTTCTCGTCGGAGCGACGCATGTGGTTGGGAACGACGTCCAGCACGATGCCCAGGCCGCTGCCGGCGAGCTCGCGCAGGCCCGGCTCGCCGCCGAGCTCGGCCGACACGCGCGTCGGGTCGATCACGTCGTAGCCGTGGGTCGAGCCCGCCGCGGCCTGCAACGACGGGCTCAGGTAGAGGTGACTGATGCCGAGATCGCGCAGGTAGGGCACGAGCTCGCGGACGCGCGCGAAGTCCAAGCCGGCGCCCAGCTGGAGACGGTAGGTGGCGCGCAGCTCCATCAGCCGGTCATCGGGCACCCGTCCCCGCGTCGCTCGGCGCCCGTTTGGGACTCGACGGCGCGCGCTTGAGCAACACCAGCGAGCGAGCCGTGACCGGCAGCATCGCCCGCGCCGCAAACCGCTCCGCGCCCGCGGGCAGCTCGCCGTCTACGGTCGAGAGCTCGAGCGTCCACTCTCGTCCGAAGCTCTGGCTGGGCAGACGCAGCTCGACGTCCTCGAAGTGGGCGTTGAACAGCAGCAGGAACGAGTCATCGACGATCTCGCGGCCGTCGGGCGTCGTCTCGGTGAGCTCGTCGCCGTTGAGGAACACGCCGAGCGTGTGCGTCCCGCTGCGCTTCCAGTCTCCCTGCGTCATGCGACGGCCGTCGGGGCGAAACCACCACGCGTCGGGCAGGCCTGAGCCCTCGAGCTGGCGCCCGGCGAGAAAGCGGCTGCGGCGAAAGACCGGATGGTCACGGCGCAGCGCGATCAACCGCCGGGTGAAGTCGAGCAGCCGCCGCTGCCAGTCCTCGTGCTCCCAGCCGTACCACGAGATGTCGTTGTCCTGACACCATGCGTTGTTGTTGCCGTACTGCGTGCGGCCGAACTCGTCGCCGCCGAGCAGCATCGGAACGCCCTGGGACAGGAACAGGGTGGCGAGGAAGTTGCGCTGCTGGCGCTCGCGCAGCGCCAGGATCTCGGGGTCGTCGGTCGGTCCCTCCGTGCCGGAGTTCCACGAACGGTTGTCGTCGCTGCCGTCGCCGTTGTCCTCGAGGTTCGCTTCGTTGTGCTTCTCGTTGTAGGACACGAGGTCGCGCAGCGTGAAGCCGTCGTGCGCGGTGACGAAGTTGATCGAGGCGAACGGGTGGCGGCCGTCGGACTCGTAGAGGTCGCTGGACCCGGTGAACCGCGAGGCGAAGTCGGCCACGCCCGCCTCGCCGCGCCAGAAGTCGCGGATCGTGTCACGGTAGATCCCGTTCCACTCAGACCACAGGACCGGGAAGTTGCCGACCTGATAACCGCCGGGACCGACGTCCCAGGGCTCCGCGATCAGCTTGACCTGCGAGATCACCGGGTCCTGATAGATCACGTCGAAGAACGCCGACAGGCGGTCGACGTCGTAGAACTCGCGCGCGAGCGCCGAGGCGAGGTCGAAGCGAAAGCCGTCGATATGGCATTCGGTGACCCAGTAGCGCAGCGAGTCCATGATCAGGCGCAGCACGCTCGGCTGGACGGGATTGAGCGAGTTTCCGGTGCCGGTGAAGTCCATGTAATGGCGCGGATCGTCGGGCATCAGGCGGTAGTAGGCCGAGTTGTCCACGCCCTTGAACGACAGCATCGGCCCGAGGTGGTTGCCTTCGGCGGTGTGGTTGTAGACGACGTCGAGGATCACCTCGATCCCGGCGCGGTGCAACGCCTTGACCATCCCCTTGAACTCGCGGACCTGTTCGCCCTCCGCGCCGGTGGCGGCGTAGGCGCCGTGCGGGGCGAGGTAGCCGATCGAGCTGTAGCCCCAGTAGTTGGACAGGCCGCGCTCGGCCAGGAAGCCCTCGTCGATGATCTGATGCACCGGCAGCAGCTCGACCGCCGTGACCCCGAGCTCGCGCAGATAGGCGATCGCGGGCTCCGAGGCCATTGCTGCGTAGGTGCCGCGCAGGTCCGCGCGGATCTGCTCCATGCACACCGTGAAGCCCTTGACGTGCGTCTCGTAGATGACCGTCTCGGCCCACGGGCGCCGCGGCGGCTGGTCGTCCTCCCAGTCGAAGCTCTGATCGACGACGACGCAGCGCGGCATCGCCGGCGAGGAGTCCTCATCGTCGGGCTCGAGGTCGGCGTCGGGGTTTCCCGGATCGGGGACGTAGGGCAGCACGTTCGCCGCCTCCCAGCGGACCTGGCCGACGATCGCCTTGGCGTAGGGGTCGAGCAGCAGCTTGGCGGCGTTGAAGCGGTGCCCCTGCTCGGGGGCGTAGGGGCCGTGTACGCGGTAGCCGTAGCGCTGGCGTGGACCGACTCCCGGCAGGTAGAGGTGCCAGTTGTGCGCCGTCTGCTGTTCGACCAGGACACGGGTCTCGTTGTCGGCCTCGTCGAACAGACACAGCTCGACCATCTCGGCGTGCTCGGAGAACAGCGAGAAGTTCGTTCCCTGCCCGTCCCACGTCGCGCCGAGTGGAAACGGTTGGCCGCGCCAGACGACCGTCATGCCACCAACGCCCCGGCGAGCGGCGGCAGGCGGACAGTGCCGGGGACCTCGGCGTCGAGGATCGCGTCGCTGTGTGTCGCAAACACCACGTGGCGGCCTTCCTCGATCGGTAGCTGGACACCCTCGGCGGCGAAGTTGCACAGTAGCTCGCCACCGCTGCGTCGCACGCGCAGCCAGCGGCGCTCCTCGTCGAAGCGCACCTCCGCCTCGCCGCTGAGCGAGCGCCTCGCTCGCAGCAGCTCGCGGTAGCGAGCCGCGGTCGGCTCGTCCACGCGCCGGGTCAGGCGAGAGCGTTCGAACGTCTGCGGGTCCTGTGGGTCGGGCAGCTCCGCCGCGAACGATGCGAAGGCGGCAAACTCGCGGCGGCGGCCGTCGCGCGTGGCCCGCGCGATCGCTTCGTCGATGTGATCGGTGAAGAACTGGAACGGTGCGTCCTCGCCGTACTCCTCGCCCATGAACAGCATCGGCGTGAACGGCGAGAGCAGCGTGCAGAAGGCGGCGAGCGGCCGAGCCGCGTGCGGCATCCGGTCGCCGAACGCGCGGTTGCCCACCTGGTCGTGGTTCTGATCGAAGACCACGAACTGGGCCGGCGGGCGATCGTCGGCCGGGGCGCCGAAGCATCGACGCCGCACAGTCGAGTACTGGCCGTCATAGACGAACGGGCGGCGAAAGGCCTTCGCCAGATCGGCGACCGTGCCGAAGTCGGCGTAGTAGCCGTCGCGCTCGCCGGTGAGTAGCACGCGTAGGGCGTGGTGAAATTCGTCGGCCCACTGCGCGTCGCAGTTCCAGCCGCCGTCTTGCGGGCCGCGGATGACCCGCGGGTCGTTCAGTCCGCTCTCGGCGATCACCATCGCCCGCGGGTTGGTCGCGTGCACGCGCGCGACCAGCTCGGCCACGATGTGCGTCGGGCTGGCGTCGTGGATCGCATGCACGGCGTCCAGTCGCAGACCGTCGAGGTGGAAGTCGCGCACCCACCCACAGGCGCTCTGCAGCACCCATTCGCGAACGGCGTCGCAGTCCGCGTCGTCGTAGTTGATCGCCTTGCCCCAGAAGGTCTCGTACTTGTCGGTCAGGTAGGGCCCGAACGCCTCCATCGCGCTCACGCCGCTCGCCCCCAGGTGGTTGTAGACGACGTCGAGCACGACCGCGACGCCGACGCCGTGCGCCGCGTCGACAAAGCCCGCAAGACCGTCGGGTCCGCCGTATGCGCGGTGTGCCGCGGACAGGTAGACGCCGTCGTAGCCCCAGCCGCGCTCGCCGGGAAAGTCCGCCACCGGCATCAGCTCGACGGCGTTGACGCCGAGTTCCGCAAGCTCCGGCAGATGCGCCGCGGCGGCGGCGAAGGTACCCGCCGGGGTGAACGCGCCGACATGCAGCTCGTAGAGCACAAGCTCGGATGCGGCGGGCGGCGACCAGCCCGCGTCGGTCCAGGCAAAGCCGTCGGTATCGAGCACGCGCGAGGGGCCGCGCAGGCCCTCGGGCTGGTGGCGCGAGCCGGGGTCGGGCAGCACCTGCGGCCGGGCGTGCTCCGCGCCGCGCAGCACGAATTGATAGTCGGCACCGGCGCCGACCGGCGCGATCCCTTCGTAGACGTCGAAGCCCACGCCGGCCAGTGCCAGCTCCTCGCCGCCGGTGCGCACGTGCACCGTCTGCGCGCGCGGCGCCCAGACTCGAAACAGGGTTGTGCCGTCGTCGAGCGGACGCGCCCCAAGGCTGCTCTGCCAGGGCAGCGCCATCACGCCGGGGTCGCGGCGAGCGTCGCGCGGCTGCTCGGGCACTGGGCCTCGGGAACGAGCCAGAGCACCGCGAGCGGCGGCAGCGTCAGCGCGACGGAGTGACTCTGCTCGTGCCAGGGCAGCGGCTCGGCTGCGAGCGTGCCGCCGTTGCCGACGTCGGTCCCGGCGTAGAAGCGGGAGTCGGTGTTGAGCAGCTCGCGCCAGGCGCCGCCGGCGGGCAGCCCGAGCCGGTAGCCCTCGCGGACCATCGGGGAGTTGTTGGCGACGCAGACCACCATGCGCCGGGCATCGCGCGAGATGCGAACGAACGCGATCACGTTCGCGTCAGCGTCGTTGGGCTCGAGCCAGCGAAAGCCGTCCGGGCTCGCATCGCCGTCCCACAGCGCCGGCTCGCCCCGGTAGAGGTGGTTGAGGTCGCGCACGAGCGTCTGGACGGCGGCGTGCTCGCGCTGCTCGAGCAGGTGCCAGTCGAGCGAGCGCTCGTGGCTCCACTCGGCCTGCTGCGCGAACTCCTGGCCCATGAACAGCAGCTTCTTGCCGGGATGGGCCCACATGTAGCCGTACAACGCGCGCAGGTTGGCGAAGGCCTGCCAGCGGTCGCCGGGCATCTTGCCGATCAAGGATCGCTTGCCGTGCACCACCTCGTCATGGCTGAGCGGCAGGATGAAGTTCTCGCTGAACGCGTACATCAGGCTGAACGTCAGCTGGTGGTGGTGGTAGCGACGGTAGATCGGGTCCTGCTGGAAGTAGCCGAGGGTGTCGTGCATCCAGCCCATGTTCCACTTCGCGCCGAAGCCAAGGCCGCCGAGGTAGGTCGGCCGTGAGACGCCGGGCCACGCCGTGGACTCCTCCGCAACGGTGACGATGCCCGGCTCGCGCCCGTAGCACACCTCGTTGAGCTCTTTGAGGAACGCGACGGCCTCGAGGTCCTCGCGGCCGCCGTACTCGTTGGGAACCCACTCGCCCTGCTCGCGCGAGTAGTCCCGGTAGAGCATCGACGCCACGGCGTCCACGCGGATACCGTCGGCGTGGTATTCGCGCAGCCAGAACAGCGCGTTGGCGACCAGGAAGTTGCGCACCTCGTGCCGACCCAGGTTGAACACGAGCGTCCCCCAGTCGGGGTGCGAGCCCCGGCGCGGGTCGACGTGTTCGTAGAGCGCGGTCCCGTCAAAGCGTGCGAGCGCCCAGTCGTCGCGCGGGAAGTGGGCCGGCACCCAGTCGAGGATCACGCCGATGTCGTGGCCGTGCAGGCGATCCACGAAGCCGCGAAAGTCGTCGGGCGAGCCGAAGGCGGGGGAGGGCGCGAAGTACGACGTCACCTGGTAGCCCCATGAGCCGCTGAACGGGTGGGCCATCACCGGCATCAGCTCGACGTGGGTGAAGCCGAGGTCGGCCACGTAGGCGGCGAGCTCGTCGGCGAGCTCGATGTAGCTGAGCGGACGATTGCCCTCGAGTGTCTTCAACCGCCACGAGCCGATGTGCACCTCATAGATCGCCATCGCGCCGGCGATCGGATCGGCCGTCTCGCGAGCCCGGATCCAGTCCTCGTCGCGCCAGGCGTGGGCGGGGCGGTTCACGATCGACGCGGTGCCGGGCGGCACCTCCGCCTGGAACGCCACGGGATCAGCCTTGAGCCGCAGTTCGCCCGTTTGCGTGCGGATCTCGTACTTGTAACGAGCGCCCCCGGCGACCGCGGGCACGAACAGCTCCCACAGCCCGCTGGAGCCCAGCGAGCGCATCGGGTGCAGGCGACCGTCCCAGGAGTTGAAGTCGCCGACGACGCTGACCGAGCGGGCAGCGGGTGCCCACACCGCGAAGGACGTTCCGCTGACCCCGTCGATGTCGCGCAGATGGGCGCCGAGGCGCTCGTAGAGCTGTTCGTGCCGGCCCTCGCCGAGCAGGTGGAGGTCGAGGGTCCCCAGCGTCGGCGGGAACGCGTAGGGGTCGCGGATGCGAAACGTCTTGCCGTCGGGGTAGTGCACATCGAGCTCGTAGCGCAGGGGCAGCGTGGCACCCTTCGCCACGCCTGCGAACAGGCCGTCGGGGTGGATGCTGCGCAGCTTGACCGGGGCACCCCCCTCCGGGTGCACGACGACGGCGTCGGCGCCGGGCCGGTACGCGCGGATGCGCACCCCGGTACGCGCGGGGTGGGCGCCGAGGACGTGATGGGGGTCGGCGTGGTCGCGCGCGATCACCCGCTCGATCTCGGCCTCGCTCAGCGCCACCGATGCCGCCCCGCCTCGCCCGCCGTGCTCATGCCGGCGTCTGCTCCAACAGCCGCGTGATGCAGGTCACGGGGATCGGCGACCCAGTCGGGTCGGTTGTTGAGCTCGTAGCGCAGCTCGTAGATCGCCCGCTCGAGCTCGAAGATCGTGAGCAGATTGTGCGATCGAGGACGCTCCGGCCGGCAGCACGGCCGGATCGACCTCGGCCATGTAGCCCGCGAGAAAGCGCTCGCGGGCCTCGGCCTCCCAGCCTGCGGGGACCGTGGCGTCACGCAGCAGAGTGGCCGCCGCCGCCGCGTAGGAGAACGAGCGCAGCATGCCCGCGACGTCGCGCAGCGGCGAGCGTTTGCGCCGGCGCTCGACGAGCGGACGCCCCGGCTCGCCCTCGAAGTCGAGCACCACCCACTCGCCGGCCCCGTGGACGGTCTGCCCGAGGTGGTAGTCGCCGTGCATCCGGATCAGCCGCCCGCCGACGCCGTTGTGCGAGAGCGAGCCCAGGTGGTCGCGGATCTCCTCGCCGCGCCCCGCGATCGGCGCGAGCGCCGGATCGCCGTCGGGCAGGTCGAGGAACACGCGCTCGATCTGCTCGTCGATCGTGGCGGCCAGCAGCGAGAAGCTCTCTTCGGCCGGCTCCTCGGGGGCGAAGTCGGGATCGACGTGATCGGAGGCGAGGGCGGCGTGCATGCGCCCGGTCACCGAGCCCAGCTCGGCGAGGCGATCGAGGAAGGAGCGGTCGCCGGCGGCCAGCGAGTCCAGCGCGAGCTCCCAGCCGTCGCGGGCGTCGGGCACGAAGCGCTGGATGATGCCCAGCGTGGCGTCCATCAACTCGCCGGTGTAGCTGTAGGAGCCGGCCAGCGTGGCGATGTTGGTGAACTGGTGGGCAGCGAGAAAGCGCAGCATCTCGAGCTCGGGGTTGATACCCGGCTCGATCCGGCGAAAGACCTTCAGCACCAGGCGCTCGTCGAGGACCACCGAGGTGTTGGACTGCTCGGCGCCCATCGCGCGCATCGCCGGCCGCTCGGACGGCGCCGCCAGCGCACCGTCCCAATCGAAGCGCACGCACCCCGCCGGGCGCTCGATCGTCGCCGCGCGCCCGAACTGGGCGGCGAGGGCCGCGGCCGCAGCCTGATCGATCAGCGCGTCGTAGGCAACGTGCTCCGCGGTCGCGCAGATCGTGCCGCCGTCCCAACCGTCGCTGTGCCGGCGCACGGCGATCGGCACCTGGTAGAGCTCGTGGGTACCGGCGCCGAAGCGCGCCTCGGCGATGACGATCGCCACCACCGGATCGGCCTGCTGCAGGACGATCAGGTCGAGCACGTTGAACTCGGCGACGTCGCGAAGCTTGGAGCTGAACCAGCGCTGGGCACTGACCCAGGCGGCAAGCTCGTCCGGCGCCAGCGCGTCGAGCTCGCCGGCGGCCACGGCCCGGGCAAGGTCACTTGCTGCCATCGGCCTCGTCCTCCTCGTCGGGGGCGGTCAGCAGGAACCAGAAGAACCCGCGCGGGGCGAGCGTGAGCAGGTAGGGAAGCTTGCCGATCCGGGGAAAGCGCGAGCGCCCGAACATCTCCTCCGGATGACGGCCCTCGTGGCTCGAGAGGTCGAGCTCCACGGCCTGCGCCGAGCGCCCCAGGTTGTGCACGCACAGCGCGACGTCGTTCTCGTAGCGCCGCAGGTGGGCGAAGATCTTTGCGTTGTTTGGACGCAGCGGCTCGTAGCTGCCGAGGCCGAACACGGGATGCTCCTTGCGCAACGCGATGAAGCGCCGCAGCCAGCGCAGCATCGAGGTCGGCGTGCGCAACTGGGCCTCGACGTTGACCGCCTGGTAGCCGTAGACCGGGTCCATCAGCGGCGGGGCGTAGAGCTGCGCGAAGTCGGCTCGACTGAAGCCCCCGTTGCGATCGCCGCTCCACTGCATCGGCGTCCGCACGCCATCGCGATCGCCCAGGTAGACGTTATCCCCCATCGCGATCTCGTCACCGTAGTACAGAACGGGGCTGCCGGGGAGCGAGAACATGATCGCGGTGAGCAGCTCGATCTCCTGGCGGCTGTTGTCGAGCAGCGGCGCGAGGCGCCGGCGGATCCCGAGGTTGATCTTCATCCGCGGGTCCTTGGCGTACTCGGCGTACATGTAGTCGCGCTCCTCGTCGGTGACCATCTCGAGCGTCAGCTCGTCGTGGTTGCGCAGGAACAACCCCCACTGGGCGTTGTCGGGGATGTCGGGTGTGTGCTCGAGGATCTCGAGCAACGGCGCGGCCTCCTCTCGACGCAGCGACATGAACATGCGCGGCATCACCGGAAAGTGGAAGGCCATGTGGCACTCGTCGCCGCCGGCCGAAGTACTGCGACGACATCCTCCGGCCACTGGTTGGCCTCGGCGAGCAGGACGCGGTCGAGGTACTCCTCGTCGATCGTGGCGCGTACGCGCTTGAGAAAGGCATGCGTCTCGGGCAGGTTCTCGCAGTTGGTCCCGTCACGCTCGTAGAGATAGGGCACGGCGTCGAGGCGCAGCCCGTCGAGGCCAAGATCGAGCCAGAAGCGGAGCACGTCGAGCATCGCCTCCCCGACCGCCGGCTCGTCGTAGTTGAGATCCGGCTGGTGATGGAAGAAGCGATGCCAGTAGTAGGCGCCGGCCAGCTCGTCGTAGGCCCAGTTGGAGCTCTCGCTGTCGACGAAGATGATCCGCGCGTCGGGATAGCGGGTCGGGTCATCCGACCACACATACCAGTTGCGCTTGGGCGAGTTCGGGGACGAGCGCGCCTCCTGAAACCAGGGGTGCTCGGTCGAGGTGTGGTTCATCACGAGATCGGCGATCACGCGGATGCCACGCTGGTGGGCCGCGTCGATGAACGCACGAGCGTCGTCGATGGTCCCGTAGTCCGGATGCACGGCGGTGAAGTCCGAGATGTCGTAGCCGCCGTCGCCCAGTGGCGAGGCGTACATCGGCAGCAGCCAGACGCAGTCGATCCCGAGCCAGTCGAGGTAGTCGAGCTTTTCGATCAGGCCGCGGAAATCGCCCGAGCCGTCGCCGTTGGCGTCGAAGAAGCCGCGTAGGTGGATCTCGTAGAACACCGCCGTCTTGAACCACAGCGGATTGGACTCGAACCACTGGCCGGGGGGACTCATGCGAGCCTCATCCGGGAGCCTGGACGAGCAGCAGGTGACCGGCGCGCACGCCGGGGTCGAGGCGCACGAAGTTGCGCCCGATCCGCCAGTCGAAACGCTCACCGCTGAGCAGGTCGACGACCGCGAACACCGGCGGCAGGCCGAGCGTGTCGGCGACGATCACGACGCCCTCCTGAACCCGGTGGGGATCGAGGTTCACCACGGTCAGCAGCGCCTCGCTCGCGCCACGCTTGATGTAGCCGATCAGCGCGTCGTTTTCGGTCCGCAGGAAGGTCACGTTGTCCAGCCGCTGGAACGCGTCGTGCTCGCGGCGGATCTCGTTGAGCTGGGCGGCGAGCGCAAGCAGCGGCCCGTCGAGCGCCCGTTGCTTGATCTCGTACTTCTCGGAATTCAGGTACTCCTCCGAGCCCGGCGCCTCGGCGAGGTTCTCGAAATGCTCGAAGCCCGAGTAGATCCCGTAGCTGGGCGACAGCGTCGCCGCGAGCACCAGGCGGACGCTGAACGCCGCCGGCCCGCCCTGCTGGAGGTACTCGCTGAGGATGTCGGGCGTGTTGACGAAGAAGTTCGGGCGGAAGTACAGCTGCATGCCCGAGCCAGCCAGCTCGCCGACGTACTCCTCGAGCTCGTGGCGGGAGTTCTTCCAGGTGAAGTAGGTGTAGGACTGGTTGAAGCCGACCTTTGCCAGCGTGCGCATCGGGGCGACGCGCGTGAAGGCCTCGGCGAGGAACAGCACGTCCGGCTCGCGGCCGCGGACCTCGGCGATCAGCCACTCCCAGAAGGCGAGCGGCTTGGTGTGGGGGTTGTCGACGCGGAAGATCCGCACGCCGTGGTCGACCCAGAACTCGACCACCGCCTTCAGGGCCTGCCAGAGCCCCTGCCAATCCTCGCAATCGAAGTTCACGTTGTAGATGTCCTGGTAACGCTTGGGCGGGTTCTCCGCGTACTTCAGCGTCCCGTCGGGCCGGCGGTGAAACCACTCCGGATGCTCGCGCAGCCACGGGTGGTCGGCGGAGCATTGGATCGCGAAGTCGAGGGCGATCTCGATCGCGTGCTCACGCGCGGCCGACACCAGGGCGTCGAAGTCCTCGAGCGTGCCCAGATCGGGGTGCACCGCCGTGTGGCCGCCCTCGTCGGAGCCGATCGCCCACGGGCTGCCCGGGTCCTCGGGGGCCGCCACCAGCGCGTTGTTGCGACCCTTGCGCAGCGTGCGCCCAATCGGGTGGATGGGCGGCAGGTAGACGACGTCAAAGCCGAGCGCGGCCAAGCCCGGGAGCTGCTCGGTCACCCCGGGCAAACCGCCCCACGACCGGGGAAACAGCTCGTACCAGGCCCCGAAGCGCGCCCGCGGGCGGTCGACGTCGATCTCCGCCGCCAGCGCCACCAGCGTTGAGCGGCTGCGGTCCGGGTGACGCTCGCAGGCGGCGAGCAGCTCTGGAGTGCGCGCCCGCGTGGCGCGCTCGGCGTGGCCGAGTGTGGAGTCTTCGAGCATCGCGGCGGCAGCGTTGAGCAGCGCGCGGTCATCGCCGCCGGCGCGGGCACCGGTGCTGCGCAGGAGCGCGGCACCCTCCGAGAGCTCGCTGCCGAGCTCCGCTTGGCCGGCGAGGATCTTTCGCCCGAGTTCATCGCGCCAGCTGGCCACGGCGTCGACCCAGGCTTCCACGCCCCAGCTCCAGCGTCCGGGCGCGGACACCCGGAATGACCCCGTCCAGGTGTCGCCACCGCGGTCAGCGTCGATCCGCTCGATCGGCGCCTCGCTCCAATCGTGATCCTCGGGGCCGCGGTAGCGCACGACGGCGCGCAGCAGGTCGTGCCCGTCGGCGAAGATCGTCGCGCTGACCGCGACGCGGTCGCCGACACAGGCCTTCGCGCGGTAGCGACCGCAGTCCAGCAGCGGCTGTGGGTCCTCGATGTGCACGCGCGGCGGCGCGCTGGCGGTGGTGGGCAGGGGCACGCGGCTGCTCTTCTTCCCGATCGGGCGGCTTTTCAACGTACGGTGAATATGTCAGGCGCGACGCGCGAGAACGTTTGCCAGCGGCCATCGCGGGGCAGCCGTCGGTTGAGAGGCGGCGCCGTGGCCGCTCAACAGATAGCGTCAACGCGTTGAATCCGTCCCGCTCGAGCGGCGTACAGCTGCACCCGACCTCGTTGCCCGGAGGCCGCCTGGGTCGCGAGGCGTTCGAGTTCGTCGACTGGCTGGCTGCGGCCGGACAATCGTGGTGGCAGATGCTGCCGCTCGGCCCACCGGATCGTTTCGGCTCTCCGTACAAGTCCCGCTCCGCCTTCGCGTCATGGCGCGGCCTGCTCGCGAATCCCGCCGCACCCGTTTCGACTGACGAGGAGGAGAGCTTTCGCGAGCGCCACTCGTTCTGGGTTGCCGACTGGGAAGCCGTCGCCGGCGGACCTCGCGCGGTGCATGACCAGGTCCGCTTCGAGCGCGAGTGGACCCAGTTGCGCGCCTACGCGGCCGAGCGCGGTGTGCGGTTGATCGGCGATCTGCCGATCTACGTCGCGCCGGCCAGCGCCGACCAATCCGCGCATCCCGAGCTGTTCCAGCGCGGTTTCGTGGCCGGCGTCCCGCCCGACGCCTACGCGAAGGGGGGACAGCTGTGGGGCAACCCGCTGTACGACTGGCCGGCGCTGCAACGGCGCGGCTACCGCTGGTGGACCGAGCGGCTGCGGCGCACGTTCGAGCTGTTCGATCTCGCCCGGATCGACCACTTCCGCGGCTTCGTGGCCTACTGGTCGGTGGCCGAGGGCGCGTCCGACGCGTCGGGCGGGCGCTGGCGGCGCGGTCCCGGACGGGCGCCATTCGATGCGGCCCGGCGCGAGCTCGGCGAGCTGCCGCTGATCGCGGAAGATCTCGGCGTTATCACCGAGCCGGTGCGACGGTTGCGCGACGAGCTGGCGCTCCCGGGGATGGTCGTGCTCGAGTTCGCCTTCGACGACGGCGATCTGCACAACCCGCACCGCTTCGAGAACCATCACCACCGCAGCGTCGTGTACACGGCAACCCACGATCAGGATCCGGTCCGCGGCTGGTGGGACGCGCTGGGGTCTGGGGCCCGAGCGCGTGTCGCCGAAACGCTCGCCGAGCGTCAGATCCGCGAGCGCGAGCCCCAGTGGGCGCTGATCCGGCTCGCGTTCTCCTCCCCGGCGCGCCTTGCCATGGTCCAAGCACAGGATGTGCTCGGGCTGGGGCGCGAGGCGCGCATGAATTTGCCCGGTCGCGCCGGCGGCAACTGGCGCTGGCGGCTGGGACCCGGGGTGCTCACGCCGGCGCTGGCCCGCCGTCTGCGGCGCGCCACCGAGGACGCTGGTCGCTTGGCGGAGCCGCCGTCCGGGCCCGTCAGTTGACGTCGTCGCGGCACGCTGGCCGCCGCGCCGTCTCCCGGCGCGCCGGGCCCGGCTTGGTTTGTGGTTTGGCAACACGCTAGTGCGGGAAGCCACGGCGGGGCACCGGTCATCAAATAAGGAGAACTCGCCATGCGCATCGCTCGTTCGACCGGCGCGGTCAGCGGGTTGCTGATCGCGCTGCTGGGAGTGTGGGGCGCCCTGATCCCGTTCGTGGGCCCGTACTTCGACTATTCCTTCGGTGTCAACTCGACCTGGCACTACACGACCGACCGGCTACTTCTGTGCATACTGCCCGGCGCGGCTGCGCTCGTCGGCGGCGTGTGGATGATCAAGGCCGCGTCGCGCGCATCAGGGGCGTTCGGCGGCTGGCTCGCCGTGGTCGCCGGGGGGTGGTTCGCCATCGGCCCCGTGCTCAGCCCAACGTGGGAGCACGGCGCCCACCCGATCGGAGCGCCACTGTTTGGCACCACACGCCAGGCACTCGAGCTCATCGGCTATTTCTACGGGCTCGGTGCGCTGATCATCGCGCTCGCCGCCTTTGCTGTTGGGCGCTTCGCATCGCGGCCTTCGATTGCGACCGTCCCGGCGACGACCCCGGTCCCCTTGGGGGACACCGGCACGCCACCGGTGCGGAGTAGCGGATGGCGATGGCGCCCGCGGGCGGGAGCGGTTCGGGACACGCGGCGCGCGCGAGTCGGCCAGCGTGAGTCCTTCGACGGTGGGACGGATTCTCCGTCAGTCAATACATAGCTGAACCGCGGCCCCGCACGACGGGGGCGCCGGCGGTGGCCAAAAAACGCAGGCCTGTTTAGAAGGCAGACGTCCTGGGGAGACTCGTGAGGGTACGGGTCCGCGCCGGCTGGGCGGGCCGTGATCGATTCCTG
>CAWHZJ010000020.1:0-19205 GCA_963833765.1 uncultured Solirubrobacterales bacterium
AGCTCACGGATGAGGAGAAGAAGGAGCTCGCGGCGTTCGGCCACGCCGACTAGCCCCGCACCGCGAATCGCAGCTGAGCACCGCGCGCCGGCGCGCGGTGCTCGGTGCTCGGTGGCGACGACGAATAGCGCCGGGGGGAGCCGGCGCACGCCCCGCGTCGGCCGCTCGCAGCGTAACCGCGACGCGGGGCACCGCCGCTAGTAGCCTTGGTTGCCGTGACACCTGCGTACACCTCGGCGCCGGGTGACATCGTCGCCATCGACGCAGCTGCCCGTATCCTCGCGAACGTCGAACAGGTGGTCGTCGGCAAGCACGACGAGATCGCGCTCGTTCTCGCGGCGCTGGTCTCCGGTGGGCACGTGCTGCTCGAGGACGTCCCCGGAACGGCGAAGACGATCCTGGCGCGTGCGATCGCCCAGTCGCTCGACGGAACGACCTTCGCGCGGATCCAGTGCACGCCTGACCTTCAGCCGACGGACATCACAGGGCTCTCGATCTTCAACCAGCGCACGCGCGACTTCGAGTTCAGGCCCGGACCCGTGTTCGCCAACATCGTGCTCGTCGACGAGACCAACCGCGCGATGCCGCGAACGCAGTCGGCGCTGCTCGAGGCGATGGCCGAGCGCCAGGTCACGGTGGACGGGACCACGCGCCAGCTGCCGTCGCCGTTTCTGGTGATCGCGTCAGAGAACCCGATCGACCAGGAGGGCACCTTCCCGCTGCCCGAGGCGCAGCTGGATCGGTTTGCGATGCGCGTGCGCCTGGGCTACCCGCGCGAGGACGAGGAGGTCTCGATCGTCGCTGCGCAACGGCACGGCCATCCGATCGAGCGCCTCCAGCCCGTGGTCGGCCCCGAGGAGCTGAGTGCGCTGCAGCGCGCGGTTGAGGACGTGTACGTCGACGAGCTCGTGCAGCGCTGGACGGTGCAGCTCGTGCGCGCGACTCGCGAGGTCGACGGGGTCGCGATCGGCGCCTCCGTGCGCGGGAGCCTGGCACTCGAGCGCAGCGCGCGGGCCTGGGCGCTCCTGCAGGGCCGCGGCTACGTCGTGCCCGAAGACATCGAGCGCCTGTTCCTCCCGGTGCTCGGCCATCGTCTGCTGCTTACGGCCTCCTACCTCGCGGAGACGCGCACGCTCGCCGGCGACGAGGCGCTCGATGCGATCCGCGAGCGTTGCCTCGAGCTGGCGCCGGCGCCGGCCCCGGCCTCGGAGCTGTGAGCCCGCTCGCGGGCGGGCGGCGCACGTTTCCGCTCGTGCCACGGCGGCAGCTGGCTGGGCTGCCGTTCGGCGAGGCGGCCAGCCGACGCCGCGGTCGCGGCAGCGACGTCATCGCGCATCGTCTGTACGAGCGGGGTGATCCGATCGCGACGATCGACTGGTTTGCCTCGGCTCGGCTTGCGGCCACGAGCGGAGAGGACGCATTCGTGGTCCGCCAGCATGCCGCCGACGAGGCGCCGCGGGTCGTGATCGTCGTCGACCGCAGGCCGGAGATGGGCCTCTACGCCACCCCGCTGCCGTGGCTGCGAAAGCACGCCGCGGTGCGCGAGGCGGCGGATGCGATTGCCGCCAGTGCAGCAGCCGCGCGCGCGGACACGGCCGCACTCGACTTCGGCGGCGGCGAGGCGTGGTGGATGCCGCCCGGCCGGCGCGACCGGCGCTGGCTGATCGCCGAGCGCGAGGGCGGCGACACCCCCTTTGCGGCGCCCCCCGACATGCTCGAGCGATCGTTCGAGTTCCTGGCGGCGCATCGCCGTGAACTGCCGCCCGGCAGCTTCGTGTTCGTGCTCTCCGACTTTCTCGGCCCCATGCCGGTGGAAACCTGGCTGCGCGGGATCGGCCACGGGTGGGACGTCGTGCCCGTCGTGATCCAGGACCCGACCTGGGAGCAGAGCTTCCCGGCCGTCGGCGGCATCGGTGTTCCGATCGCCGAGCTGCGAAGCGGCGACGTCACGCTGGTCCGGATGAGCCGCCGCCAGGCGGACCGCCGGCGCGAGGCGAACGAGCAGCGGCTTGCCGGACTGCTCGTCGACTTCGGGGCGCTCGGACTGCAGCCGGTCGTGCTCGGGACGAGCGAGCCCGACGGCGTCGATGCGGCGTTTATCGCGTGGGCTGAGCAGCGCAGGAGCAGGGGACGGAGGCGTTGACGCGCATCGCCGCGGCCACCTCGGCGCGGATTGCCGGCATCTGCGGGCTTGCGGTCGCGGGCGCCGTGGCGGCGCTGCTGGCGCTCGGGCACTCCGCATCCGCTCCCGCAATCGCGCCGACCGCGCCGGTCCAGGTCGCGGCGAGCTTCGACCCCCCGGTCGCCCAGTTCGGCGATCGCATCCTCGCCCGCGTGGTCGTTGCGCTCGACACGCGCCGCGTGCGGCCGCAGACGCTGCGGCTCACTGACGATCTCGCGCCGCTGACGCAGCTCGGAGCGGCGGAGACGTCGCGCGTGACGCAGGGCAGCCTCGCGCTCGTCACCGTCGTACTTCCCGTCTCGTGCCTGACGGCTCCGTGCGTCGCTCGCAGCGGCGTGGCACAGGTCGGCCTGCCGCTCGTTCACGCGTCGGTCCTGGCGCGGGACGGGCGGATCGCGCGGGCCTCGGCCGAGTGGCCGACGCTTTCGGTACGAGGTCGGGTGACCGCATCGGATCTCGCGGCGCGCACGCCGCCGTTCGAGGCCGATACGACGCCGCCCGCGCCGACCTACCGGATCGCTCCCGGGACGCTCGGCACGCTGCTCACCGTGCTCGCCGTGCTCTGCGCTCTCGGTGCGATTGCCTTCGCCGGCTGGGAGGCGCACCTGCGGATCGAGCGTCGCCGCCGCCAGCCCACCGCGCTCGAGCGGGCGCTTCGGCTCACGCGGGAGGCCGAGCGCCGTCCCGCCCCGGATCGGCGCCGCGCGCTCGCGTTGCTCGGACGCGCACTCGCCCCAGATCAGCGCTCGGGCGCAGTGCGCAGGCTCGCCTGGTCGGAGCCCGCCCCCGAGCCGCAGGAGCTCGAGGAGCTCGTCACCGATATCGAGCAGGGGGGCGCGGGGTGAGCGCCGGCATCCCGCTTGCCGACGCGCGCAGCTTCCGAACGCGCGCGGTCGCCACCCGCGTCGTACTGGCGGCGCTTGCGGCCGGCGCCGTCGCGGCTGCCGTCGCTGTCCTGCTCGCCTCGCGTTTCTCGCAGTCGCAGACGCTCGTGGTGCTGCCCTCGAACGCGAACGTCGTGATCGTGCTCGACCTCTCCGCGAGCATCTCCTCCGACAGCTTCTCGCGCATCGGCGCCACGCTGCGGGTGCTCTCGCGAAGCCGGGATCGCGTAGGCCTCGTCATCTTCTCCGACGACGCCTACGAGGCGCTCCCGCCCGGCACGCCCGCGGCCGACCTCGCTCCGATGGTGCGCTACTTCACGCTGCCGCGGCAAAGCGCGCCCGGCCTGTATCCGCTCAACCCCTGGGGGAACACGTTCACGGGCGGCACAAACATCTCCGCGGGCATGGAGATGGCAATCACCATCGCCGTGGCGCAGAGGCCGCGGTCGGCGGTGATGTTGATCAGCGACCTCGACGACGATCCCAACAATCTCCCTGCGCTCACCGCGTTGGGCGCGGTCGCCCAGCATGACAGGGTGCCGATCCGGATCGTCGGCCTCAGCCCATCCCCTGCCAACGTCGCGTATTTCCGAAGCGTCTTCGGGCGGAGCGCGCCGGTCGTCGAGGCGCCGACGCCCGCGCAGGCTGCCCGGCAGGAGCAGACGCCGTTCCCGTGGACGCTCGTCGTGCTCGCCGTGGCCGCCGCCACCGCGCTCGCGCTGGGCGAGGGCTGGGCGCCGCGTCTCGGTTGGAGGCGGTCGCAGTGACGGCGCTGCGGCTCGCCGCGATCGCGGTGCTCGCCGCGGCCGGCGTGGTCGCGGCCCTGCTGGCCGCCGACGTCCGCGCATGGCCGGTCGCGCTGGAGAAGGGCGACGCCGTGTACGCGATCGCTCCGGGACGCGCCAGCTGGATCCCCGCGACGAATCTCGGCGGGCTCTCCAACACGCTGCTCGGCACCGCCGACGACGTCGCGGCGCGCCTCGCACTCCAGGGCTATCGCGAGACGGCGGACCTCCAGCAGCAGCTGGGCAACGCGATCCCGGTCCCGACCCAACGCCTGGCCGCGATCAACGCTTTGAGCAGCCCGGCGAACTCAGCGAATCCGCAGATGGCCGCGCAGGCGCGGACGCTGCTCGGGATCCTGACCTTCGCCGAGGCTGCGGCTGGCGGCGGGGTCTCGCCGACCGACACGGCGATCGCCGACTTTGCCGACGCTGTCCGTGTCGAGCCCGGCGACACCGCGGCGAAGTTCGACCTGGAGCTGCTGCTGCGCCTCACCGCAGCGAACGGGCAACGGAGCGGGCACAGGCTTGCCAGCGGGTTCGGGCGAACCGGGCGTGGCGCGTCGGGCAGCGCGCCGGGCAGTGGCTTCTGATGACCTTCCTGACGCCGCTCGGAGCGCTTGCGGCATTGGCCGTGCTGCTCCCAGTCGGCGCCGCGCTGCACGGCCGCAAGCGCGTGAGCGCCGTCGCGCGGCGGCTCGGGCTCGACCCGCCGCGGCGCTGGTCGCTGGGGGCGCGCAGCGCCGGCGCCGCGGTCGCGGTCGCGCTGCTTGGCCTGGCGGCGGCCCAGCCGGCGCTGACCGACGAGGCCCTCGTGCGCGAGCGAACCGACGTCGCGGCCCTCTTCGTGCTCGACACCTCGCGATCGATGGCGGCCTCGCTCACGCCGACCTCGCCAACGCGCCTGGCTCGAGCGATCACGGCGGCGGTGCAGTTGCGCGCCGCGATTCCCGAGGTGCCCGCGGGAGTTGCCACGTTCACCGACCGCGTGCTGCCCGACCTCCTGCCGGTGGCCGATGTCGCCGGATTCGACGCGGTGGTGCGGCGAGCGGTCACGATCGAAGATCCGCCACCGAGCACGCAGGCCGTGCGCGCAACGAGCTATCCGGACCTCGACGACATCCCGACCGGCAACTACTTCGAGCCGAGCGTCAGGCGCCGCGTGATCGTGCTGCTGACCGACGGTGAGAGCAGCCCCTTCGACCCGGGTTCACTCGCCAACGAGCTCGGCGTCAATCACGGTTACCGCTTCCTGGCGATCCGCTTCTGGAACCAGGGCGAGGCCGTGTTCGACGCAGACGGACGGCCCGAGCCGGCCTACCATCCCGATCCCACCGGGGGTGTGCTGCTCGCCCAGCTCGCGGGCGCGCTCGGCGGACGCTCCTTCGAGGAGAGTGCGACCCAAGCCGCAGCGTCATATCTGCGCGATATCGTCGGCCGCGGGCCCGTCGGCGGCGCGCGACGCGTGGTTGGTCAGCGGACCCTGGCTCCGTACGTCGCGGGACTCGCCCTCGCGCTGCTGCTCGTCACCACAGTGCCGCCGGGTCTGGTCCGACTCGCGTATCGGCGCTCCTCGGCGATGGGAGGGCGACGCAGAGTCGGCGCGGGCGAACGCGCCGAGCTGCCTCGAGGGGGCCCAGCCGGAAGGCAGAGCGATCCCGGGCCCGTCGTCGGCCGCGTGCGCCACTAGCTTGCCCCGACGCCAGCTCGGCTCACAACCGAGCAGCAACGGGAACCCGACTTCGGCGAGCTCCGCATGCGCTCGCAGGACGGCCGTCTCGTGACCTGACCGCGGTCTTCGATGCAGCGAGGTTGCACCCAGGTCTCGGAAGTGCTACAAGTAGCACATGAGGTCGATCGGGATTCGCGAGCTTCGCCAACACGCCAGCCGCTACCTGCGCGACGCCCAACGCGGCGAGACGATCGAGATCACCGACCGCGGCAGCCCCGTGGCCCGGCTCGTGCCTCCTGCCGACGGCGGAGCCGTTGAACGGCTGATCGCCGCCGGACGACTGACACCCCCCCGACGCGCCGTACCCGACCTCGCCGTGCTCGAGCCGGCGGCCGGCGTGCCGCTGCCGAGCCAGACGCTGGTCAGCGACCGCGCCGATGACCGCTGACACGCCCACCGGCGCCGTCTACCTCGACTCCTCGGCGATCGTCAAGCTCGTGATTCGCGAGCCGGAGACGGAGGCGCTGCTCGCGTTCCTCGAGCCGCGTCAGGTCTGGGTGACGAGCGCGCTCGCGCGCGTCGAGGTCGTGCGCGCGGTCCGCCGCCACGGCCGCTCCGCCACCACCCGCGCCATCGCGATGCTCGACGCGTTGAGTCAGCTCGCCCTCGATGACGCGCTCCTTGACAGCGCCGCGGCAATCGACGCCGACCAACTCCGCAGCCTCGACGCCATCCACCTCGCGTCCGCGCAGCAACTCGAAGGCGAACTCGACGTGCTCGTCACCTACGACGAGCGGATGCTCGCGGCCGCACGCGCCGTCGGTGTCCCGGTCAGCCTCCCGACCTAGCCGCACTCCCAGCTGCGGGACGGTTAGGTGGAGCTGCTCAGCGCGGCGGCCTCGCCGTTCCCGTCGGCCGCGTGGTGCAGCGGGTAGTGGCAGGCCGCCTGATGGCCGGGACCGAAGCTGCGCATCTCCGGCTCGACCTCCGTACACATTGCCTGCGCCCGCGGGCAGCGGGTGTGGAACCGGCAGCCGGACGGAGGGTTGAGCGCGCTCGGCAGCTCGCCGCGGATCGCGACGTCCGCGCCGTCGCGCTCGGCCGCGGGGTCGGGCAGCGGGATCGTCTTGATCAGCGCGTCGGTGTAGGGGTGGGCGGGACGGTGGTAGATGTCGTCGCCGGTGCCGAGCTCGACGAGCTTGCCGAGGTACATCACCCCGATCCGATCCGACAGATACTTGACGACCGCGAGGTCATGGGAGATCACGATCGAGGCCATGTTGTGCTCGGCCTGCAGCCGCTTCATCAGGTTCAGCACCTGCGAGCGGATCGAGACGTCGAGCGCGGAGACCGGCTCGTCGGCGACGACCACCTTCGGCTCGAGCATCAACGCCCGCGCGAGCGCGATCCGCTGCCGCTGGCCGCCGGAGAACTCGTGCGGGTAGCGCTCGAGCGCGTTTTGCGGAAGCCCGACCTCGTCGAGCATCGTCCGGATCCTCTCGTCCTGCTCGCGCGCGGAGCCAAGCCCCTGGATGACCAGCGGCTCGCGCAGGCTGGCTTGAACCCGCATCCGCGGGTCAAGCGACGCGTACGGATCCTGGAACATCATCTGCAGGTCGCGGCGGGCGAGTCGCAGCGCCCGTCCGCGGTTGCGGAACACCTCCTTGCCGCCGAGCATGATCCGGCCGCCGTCGGGCTTCTCGATCCCGACAGCGAGCTTGCCGAGCGTCGTCTTGCCGCAGCCTGACTCGCCGACGAGCCCGAGCGCCTCGCCCTCGCCGACGGTCAGCGTCACATCCGAGACGGCCTTGACGGAGGCCACCATGCGCTGCAGCAAACCGGCGTTGACCGGGTACTCGCGGACCGCGTTCTCGATCTGCAGCAGCGGCTTCAGCGCCTTGACGTCGAGCTGGGCGGCGCGCTCGGCGACGACGCGAATCTGCGTGGTGAGCGTGATCGGCCCGTCGACCGGGTGCCAGCAGGCGAACACGTGGCTCGGGTCCTCGCCCCGCAGCGGTGGCTCCTCGGCGCGGCACTGGTCGGTCGCCCGCGCGCAGCGCGGCGCAAACCGGCACCCCTCGGGCGGGTTCGTGAGGTCGGGCGGGAGCCCCGGGATCGACACGAGCGGCTTGGTCGCGTCCTGCTCGAGCCGCGGGATCGAACCGAGCAGCGCCTGCGTGTACGGGTGGCGCATGCCCGTGAACAGTCGGTGGGTCTCGGCCGACTCGACGATCCGCCCGGCGTACATGACGTTGATCCGCGAGGTGCGCCCGGCGACAACCCCCATGTCGTGGGTGACGAGCAGCGTCGCCATCCCGAGCCGATCTCGGAGGTCGTCGAGCACCCGGAGGATCTGCGCCTGGATCGTGACGTCCAGCGCGGTCGTCGGCTCGTCGGCGAGCAGCACCTTCGGCTCGCACGACAGCGCGATCGCGATCATCACCCGCTGCCGCAGCCCACCTGACAGCTGGTGCGGGTAGTCGCCGAGCCGCTCGCGCGGATGCGGCAGCCCGACCAGCTCGAGCACCTCGAGCGCCCGGTCGAGCGCCTCCCGCTTCGATGCGTCGCGGTGCAGGCGCACCGGCTCGGCGACCTGCTCGCCGATCGTCTTCGTCGGGTTCAGCGACGACATCGAGTCCTGGAAGATCATCGCCACCTCGTTACCGCGCAGCCGCCGCAGGTCGGGCGTCCGCAGGCCGACGAGCTCGCGGCCGCCGAGCTTGATCGAGCCCTCGATGATGTGACCGCCGTTGGGCAGCAGCCCGAGGATCGAGAGGCCGAGCATCGACTTGCCGCTGCCCGACTCGCCGACCAGCCCGACCGTCTCGTGTGTGTCGAGGACGAGGCTGACGTTGCCGACCGCCTGCACGGTGCTCCGTGACAGCTTGATGTGGGTCGAGAGGTTGTCGACCTCGAGCGCGGCAGGCATGCGCTAGCGCCGTCTCAGCCGCACGTCGAGCGCGTCGCGGAGCGCATCCCCGACCAGGTTGGTCGCGAGCACGAGCACGACCAGGCAGCCGCCGACCGGATACACAAGCCACCAGTAGCCCTCGGTGACGTAGTTCTGGGCACCGCCGAGCATGTCACCCCACGACGTCGCCGGGAACTGCAGGCCGAAGCCCAGGAAGCCGATGTAGGCGAGGATCAGGATCGAGTCGGCGACCTGGAAGGTCACGTTGACGATGACCACCGACATCGCGTTCGGGATCAGGTGGCGCAGGACGATCCGCCGCCGGGTCGCGCCCATGACCCGTGCCGCCGAGACGAAGTCGCGCGTGCGCAGCGTCAGCACCTCGCCGCGGACCAGGCGCGACGGAATCAGCCACGAGAACAGGCCGATCAGCAAGCTCAGGCTGAGCACCGTCCCGCTGTATTTGGTCGCGAGCACCAGCACGACGAAGAGCAGCGGGATCGACAGCAGGACGTCGACGAGCCGCATCATGATGCCGTCGACGATGCCGCCGGCGAGCCCGGCGATCGCTCCCCACAGGGTGCCGATCACCGTCGCGATCGCGGCTGCGAAGAACCCGATCTCGAGCGCCGACTGCCCGCCCAGCATGATCCGGCCGAACTCGTCGAACCCGTGCTCGTCGGTTCCGAGCAGGTGACTGCCGCCCGGTGCGATGTCGGTGCTGAGCGGGTTGACCAATGACTGGTTGGTCGAGTGGATCAGCGGGCCGATGAAGCAGAAGAGGATGAAGAAGACGAACACCCCGAGCCCGACCACCGCGAGCTTGTTGTCGAAGAACTCGCGGAACGCGAGCCTCCAGCCGCTCGCGATGACCTGGACCTCGCCGCCCTCGGGCCCGGCCACGGGCAGGCCGGCGAGGTCGCCGAGACCCTCGATCAGCGGTGCCGCAGGCTCAGCCAAGGCGAACCCTCGGGTCGGCGAAGGTGATCGCGATGTCGGCCATCAGGTTCCCGATCACCGTCAGGATGGCGCCGAGGATCACGTAGGCGAGCAGCACGTTGTAGTCGAGGTTGCCGAGCGCGGTGTAGAACAGCAGCCCGAGACCCGGGTAGTTGAACAGGTATTCGGTCAGCAGGTTCCCGACCAGGAGCGTCGGGATCGACAGGCCGATGAGCGTGATCATCGGCAGACAGGCGTTGCGCAGCAAGTGGCGGAACAGCACCGCGCGCTCCGACAGGCCCTTGGCGCGTGCCAGTCGAATGTAGTCCTGGGCGAGGTTGTCGAGCGCCGACGAGCGCATGTAACGGCTGAACGAGGCGACGTTGATTGCGGCAAGCGTGACGATCGGCAGCGTCAGTTGTGCGGGGTGGATGAACGCTTGCCAGACGGTCGTGACCGAGTCCGATACGGTCGGCGGGAAGATCCCCCAGTCCAACGCCAGGAACTGGATCAGGATCAAGCCGAGGAAGAACGACGGCATCGAGTAGAGCACGAAGTTCAGCGTCGTGAACGTGTAATCCTCGATCGTGTTGCGCCGCACCGCCTGCATGATCCCGAGTGGGACCGCGATGATCAGCGACAGCACCAGCGCAGCGGCGGTCAGGTACGCGCTGCGGCCGGCATTCTCCTTGAACAGCGCGCTGACGCTTTGCGAGAGCTTGTATGAGTAGCCGAAGTTCAGCTGTACCAGGTTGCCCAGATAGCTCAAGAACTGGGCGATCTCCGAGCGGTCGTAACCGTGCTGCTTGTTCCACGAGGCGACGGCGGCCGGCTGTGCCTTGGCCCCCAGCACGTCGTAGGCCGGCGACGGCGCCAGCCAATGGAGCAGGATGAAGATGATCGCCGCGACCCCCAGGACGACGATCACCGCGGTCGCGAGCCGGCGGATGATGTAGGCGATCATCCGCGCGGCTCGCTGCGATTGCCGTGGATCAGCGGCATCCGTGCCCACGCCGCCGGCCGCGGTCCATTCGAGACCACGGCCGGCGCATGCGCTCCATCATCGAATCGTTCCCTTCGCCCAGCTCCCGTCTACTTCGTGTACCAGTACTGGGGGAACCACTGCTGCTGGGTCATTGCCGTCCAGCCGTCGGTCGGACCCGCGACCTTGTTGGCGTTGACCGCCAGCAGGTAGTCGTAGTCGGGCATGAACCACACCGGCAGGTGCGTCTGGATGTAGCGGGCCTCGACCTTGATCGCGTTCGGGTTGCCGCTGTGCACCGATTGGTTCATCAGCGAGGTCGCCGTCGGGTCAGCGAAGTCGCCGAGGTTGAACCCGCCGCCGACGTTCCAGACACCTTCGGCCGTCGGGTAGTAGTCCGTGAACAGGCCGCCGTAATTGTTGACGCCCCAGTCGTTCGTGTACTTCGCCGCCGCCGGGTTCTGATCGTTGTAGTTGGAGGTCAGGAAGTTGAACGTCTTGGTCTGCAGGGTGATGTCGATACCGGCAGCCTGCCGGGCCTCGGACGCGACCACCTCGGCCTCGAGCGCACCGGTGGTCGAGACCGCCTCGGGCTGGTTGGCCCAGACGAACGCGATCGGCGTCCCCGCCGGGATGCCGGCGCCGCACTCGTTGGCTGCGGTTCCCGGCTTGGTGCACGTCGTCCGGCCGCCTGGCACGACGTGCCAGCCGTGGGCCTTGAGCGTCGCGACCGCCTTACCCGGGTTGAACGGGAAGGCGGGGGTGCCCGCGGACGCCGGGGCGTACGGCGAGAACGGCGCCGTCGGAACCTCGGTGTATGCCGGCACCGCCGCGCCCTTGTAGACGCCGGTGATGATCGCCGGCTCGTTGATCAGCGAGTCGATCGCCTGGCGGACGTACAGCTGCGCGATGACGTTGTTGAAGTCGTCCGTCTTGTCCTTGAAATTGATGATCCCAGCGAACCAGCCCCAGCCGGGACCACCGTAGATGTCGATTCCCTGCGACTTCAACGCCGGCGCCTCGGCCAGCTGCGAGGGGTCGATCCCGACGGCGATGTCCACGGCGCCGGAGCGAACCGCATCGAGCTCCGCTGTGAAGCCGGTGAAGGTCTCCACCTGAACCTGCGACATGATCGGCTTCGGCGAGCCGCCGTAGGTCGGGTTCGGGACCAGCGTGTAGGAGCTGTTCGACGCGCTGAACGAGGTCAGTTTGAACGGCCCGTCGCCCACCTTCCACAGCGGGTTGGTCGCGAAGCTCGCGACCGCGCCGCCCGCCTTGTTCAGGAAGTCGTAGATCTTCTTGTCGACCGCCGGATTGTTCTGCCAGTTGGTCAGGTGCGGCCCGCCCGCCGCGTCGACGTTCCACGCCGTGCTCGGCAGCGGGTACACGTTGTCGGTGTCCGACAGGTTGTTGTTGAGGAAGAAGCCGGGGTTGTACGGCCCGGTCAGGTGCATGACGACGTCGTACTTGCCCTTGGTCGAGATGCTCTTCACGTTCTGCGGCATCAGGCCCGGGGAGAACTGACCCCAGTTGGCGGGGCTCTCCTTGATCGCCGCCTGCAGCAGATCGAACCAGAAGACGACGTCGTTGGCGTCGACCGGGGCGCCGTTGGACCACTTCAGCCCGGGTTTGATCGGGATCGTCACGGTCTTGTCGCCGTCGCTGAAGATCGGTGGGTTGGCGGCGCTGAGGGCCTCGTCGACCTTCGGCACTGCGCCGGTCGGTCCCGCGTACAGCGGCATGAACAGCTCGGCCAGGAACGAGATCGTGCCGGTCGACGTGTTGGCGCCGGGGGCGATCGGGAAGATGTAGGTGGGCGTCTGGCCGGTCAACTGCCCCTGCGTGATCGTCCCGCCTTTTTTCGGAGTCCCGGCCGGTGGCAGGGTCCCGTAGAGGACCGTCCCGGTGCTCGAAGCGCTGCTGTGCGCGAGCACCCCATTCGTGACACTGCGGCCGCTCGCGGCGACCGCCATGATCCCGAGAACCGCTCCCGCGGTCACCGCAAACGCGGCTACCCCCCGGGCGAGCCGCAGGGTTCCTCGGCGGCCGGACCGTCGTGCCGCCTGCTTACCGTACGTCATGACCACCTCCCATAAAGACTGCGAATGCAGTTGATGTTCCTCGTGCGCGGGTCCGGTGTCAAACGCCTGCCGGTGTTCCTGCATCTCTGGAGACAATTGGGCTGAAAGTCGGGAGACAATGGGGTGATGGCGGGATCGTGCGATCGCGCCCCGTTTCGCGTTTTGGATCCAAAACCTCGATCACCCGTCCTCCCGCCCCAACCCCGGCCGCCATTGACGCATTTGGCCCACCGCCGTGTTGCGGCGGATCAGCCAGCCCGGCGCGACCGTCAACGGGAGATCCAACTGGTGCCTACAGCGCCGACGCTGGCAGACTCGGCACGATGCGTCCGCCGCGCAACTCCAGCACCTCGTCGAAGTGCTCGAGGCCGGCGTCTGAGTGGGTAATGACGAGCACGCCGCGGTCGTGCGCGCCAGCAGCGATCTGGGTCATCACATGTCGGGCGGTTTCGGCGTCGAGGTGGGCGGTTGGTTCGTCGAGGATCAGAAAGCGCGCGTCGGCGAGTAGCGCGCGTGCAAGCGCGATGCGCTGGCGTTGACCGCCGGAGATCGCGCCGCCGTCCTCGCCGGCGAAGGTGTCGAGGCCGTCGGGGAGACTGCGAGCCCAGTCGGCGGCGCCGGCGCTCTCGACCGCATGCCAGATGTCGGCCTCGTCGGCATCGCGGCGTGCGAGCTGGATGTTCTCCCGCAACGTCGTGTTGAACAGGTGGGCGTCCTGGGCGGCGAACACGACGGCTTTGCGAAGGTCCTCCTGCGCGACGTCGCGCACGTCGACGCCGCCGATCGTGACGCTCCCTGAGTCGACGTCGCGGAAGCGCACCAGCAGATGGGCGAGCGTCGTCTTGCCGGCGCCGCTGGGACCGCGCAGCGCGACCAGCTGGCCCGGCGCGAGGCGCAGGCTGACTCCATCCAGGACAGCGGGCGCGCCCGGGCCGTAGCTCGCGCGCACGCCTTCGAGTGCGAGGTCGCCGGCGGGCGGGACCGGCGTCGGATACTCGGGGTCGGCGACGGCCGGTTCGCGGTCGCACAGCTCATCAATGCGTCGGGCTGCCTCGGCGCAGGCGCGCAGGCGTCGCGCGGCGAGCGGCAGCGGCGCGATGCCCTCGAACGCGGCAAGCGCGAGGAAGGCGAGCGACGCCAGCAGTACCCCGGGGAGCGTCCCGCCGTGCACCGCCGGGATTGCGACGGCCAGCATGGCGATCACTGTCAGGCCTGCGACGAGCGAGCCGAGCACGGTCGCAGCGCCGGCGGCGAGGGCGTCGCGGCGTGCGATCGCGGCCAGGCGCGCATCTGCCACACGTAGCCGGGCGACCCACTCCCCAGCACGACCGGCGACGGCGAGCTCCGTCGCTCCCTCGATCGTCTCGACCAGCTCGGCAGTGAGCGCCGCACGCGCGGGTGCCTGATGGCGGCCGGCGCCGGCCGCCAGCGTCGCGGCGAGGCCGGGAACCACGATCGAGGCGAGCAGCAGGCACGCGAATACGATCGGCGCCGCTGCCGGCAGGATCAACCATGCCGTCAACGCGCTGGCGGCGATCACGAGCGCCGCCACGACCGGCGGCGCGAGCGCGCGCAAGTAGAGATCCTGCAGCGCGTCGACGTCGCCGACGAACCGCGATAGGAGGTCGCCACTGCGCGGGCCGCCGAGGTCGCCGGGTACGAGCGGCGCGAGCCGGCGGAAGAAGCTCGCGCGCACGCGCCCGAGCAGGCGCAGCGCGGCGTCATGCGAGCTCAGCCGTTCGCCGTAGCGCAGTAGCGAGCGCGTGATCGCGAACGCGCGCACGCCGACGATCGCGACGGTCAGGGTGAGGATGTCGGGTCGCTGTGCGGCACGCGTGATCAGGTAGCCCGAGGTCAGCAGCAGTGCGCCGGCGCTCGCGACGGCGCCGAAGCCGAGCAGGACCGCCAGGCCGAGGCGCCGTCGTTCGCTGCCTCCGGCGCGCGCCGCCGCCAGAAGGCTCTGCGTGGCGCCGCTCATGCGGCCGCTGCCATGCGAGCAAGGGTGCAAGCGCGGCCGTCCTCGAGCGTGACGACTCGGTCGGCGCGGTCCGACAGGTGAGCGTCATGGCCGATCAGCAGCGTCGTGCGCCCCACCGCGAGCCGCTCGATCGCGCCGGCAACCGCGAGGGCCGTGTTGGCATCGAGGTGGGCGGTCGGCTCGTCGAGGATGACGAGCGAGGCCTCGTGCAGGAATGCGCGGGCGAGGCCGACGCGCTGTGCCTCACCGGCCGAGAGCCCGCGGCCACCGTCCCCTACAACGGTGTCGATCCCGTCGACCAGCGAGCTGAGGAGATCATCGAGGCCCGCGTCGCGCGCCGCGCGCAGGATGCGCGTGCGAGCCGCGCCAGGATCGGCGAGCGCGATGTTCTCGCCGATCGTTCCGGCAAACAGGCGCGTGCGCTGCGGCACCCACCCAATTGTGGCTCGCCAGGCGTCAGGATCGAGCTCGCGCAGATCCACGCCGCCGCAGCTGACGCGGCCGGCGGTCGGGTCGACCAGCCGCATCGCGAGCGCGGCAACGGTGCTCTTACCGGCGCCGCTCGCGCCGACCAGCGCGGTGGCGAGGCCGGGCTCAAGCACCAGGTCCACGTCCCGCAGGACGCGGTCGCGGCGCCCGGGGTAGGCGAACGACACGAACTCCAGTCGCAGCGGCTCGACCGCCGGGTCCGGTACCCGCGCAGCGCGCGAGGGCTCGTGCGTGAGCGCCGTCGGCTCATCGAGCACCGCGTAGATACGCTCGGCCGCAGCAATACCGTCGCTGCTCGCATGGAACTGCTGGCCGACCGCGCGCAGCGGGCCGTAGAGCTCCGGCGCGAGCAGCAGCACCGTCAGCCCGGCCGACAGCGTGAGGTGCCCGTCGTCGAGCTGGATGCCGATCATCGCGGCAACCAGCGCCGTGCCGAGCATCGCGCACAGTTCGAGCACGAGAGCCGACAGGAAGGCGACCCGAAGCGTGCCCATCGTCTCCGCGCGGTAGCGCTCGCCAACCGCCTCGATCGTGTCCGCCTGCGCGGTCTCGCGGCGAAAGGCGCGCAGTGTCTCGAGGCCGCGCACGACGTCGAGGAAATGCCCGCTGAGCAGGGCGAGCGCCTGCCAGCGCGAGCGCGCTCGGGCCTGCGCTCCCTTGCCGATGAGGATCATGAACCCGATCAGCAGCGGGATCGTCACGACGAACACGACCGCGGCCGCGAGGTCGAGCGGGACCACCCACACAAGGACCGCCACCGGCACGGCGGCCGCGAGCGCCAGCTGGGGCAGATAGCCGGCGAAATACGCTTCCAGCGCATCGACGCCCTGCACGGCCGCCGCCGCGAGCTCGCCGGTGCGCTCGCTTTCGCGCGCGACAGGCGAGCGCACCAGCAGCTGCTCGGCCAACCTTCCGCGCAGCTCGCTCATCACGTGCGTCGCCCCGACCCGCCCGGAGACCTCGAATCCGCCCGCGAGCAGCGCGCGCAGCGCCATCACGCCGGCCAGCACGGCAAGCGAGCCGGCGAGGTCCGCGAGCGCGACGTGGTGGACCGCTGCGTCGGCGATCACGTGTCCCAGTAGCGCCGCCTGGGCGACGACCGTCACCGCCATCGTCACGCCCAGCGCGCCGGCCAGCCCGAGCTGGGCGCGGCCGGCGCGAGTCTCACGCAACAGCCGCCGATCGGCCCGCTGCGGTCCCGGGCGGCGAACAGCGGCCACCTATGCGGGTGTCGTCGAAGTCGGCGGCGGCTCGGGACCCGGCGCGGCCGCCCCCCCGCCGCCGCTGTCGCGGCCGGCGGCAAGCTTGCTCTGAAGCACCGCGATCGGCATCGGCGTGCCGTCAAAATCCTCGCGGCCGAGGCGGTGGCGAAAGACCCAGTAGGTCCAGCTCTGGTAGGCGAGCACAACCGGCAGGAAGATCACCGCGACGACCGTCATCACGACCTGGGTGTAGTGCGTCGAGGAGGCGGCGGCCAGCGTCAGCGTGAACGAGTGGCTGGTCGTCGAGGGCAGAGCGTTCGGGAACAGCTCGACGAACAGGCTCACGAACAGCAGCGCGATCGTCGCGGAGCTGAACGCGAATGCGCGGCCCTCCTGTACGCGGCGCAGCGTGATCAGCGCTCCAGCCCCGCAGAGGATCGCGAGTACCGCGATGACCTGCGCCGAGGCCTTGACGCCGCCGTGCGGCTGATCGACCGCGGTCCAGACAAGGAAGCCGACTAGTAGCGCGAGCGAGACCGGCATGACCCGGCGGGCGACCGCGCGGGAGCGTTCGAGCAGCTCATCGCGGGTACGGAGCGACAGAAAGATCGCCCCGTGCGCGGTGAACAGCGTGAGGGTGACGAGGCCCCCGAGCAGGGCGTAGGGGTGCAGCAGGTCCCAGATCGTGGCTGTGACGTTGTGCTGGGAGTTCATCGGGACGCCGTGGACGATGTCGGCCCAGCCCACCCCCCACAGCAGTGCCGCCATGAAGCTGCCGACGAAGGTCGTCCACTCCCACGTCGCGCGCCATCGTGGCGAGTCCTCCTTGCCCCAGAACTCGAACGAGACTCCGCGGATGATCAGAGCGACGAGGATCAGGAAGAGGGCGAGGTAGAACCCGGAGAAGAGGCTCGCATACCAGCCGGGGAAGGCTGCGAATGTCGCCCCGCCTGCGGTGAGCAGCCACACCTCGTTGCCGTCCCAGACCGGGCCGATCGTGTGGATGATCGTCCGCTTGTCGGTGTTGTCGCGGCCGATCACGCGCAGCAGAATGCCGACGCCGAAGTCGAACCCTTCAAGTACGAAATAGCCGACCCACAGCACGCCGATCAGCACGAACCACAGGGTCTGTAGGAAGTTCGGATCGTGCATCTCAGTAAGCCAGAACGAGGTCCGGGCGGGCGCCGCCGGGCTGCGTGTCGGGGCCGGGCTGGGGTCCGGGCGGTTCGGGGTCCTCGGGGCCTTTGCGGGCCTCGCGCACGAACAGGCGCGCGCCGACGGCGATGAGGATTCCGTAGACGACGATGTAGCCGGTCAGGGTGATGATGATCGAGGCCATCGAGACATCGGGCGAGCGCGCGTCGCTCGTTTTCAACAGGCCGTAGACGACCCACGGCTGGCGGCCCATCTCGGTGAAGATCCAGCCCGTCCAGTTGGCGATGATCGGCACGAAGATCCCGACGACGGCGGCGCGGTTGAACCAGCGCGTGAGCTCGAGGCGACCCGGGCGGCGCATCAACCAGATCCCGAGCAGCGGGAACAGGATCAGCAGCACGCCCGCACCAGCCATGACCCGGAAGCTCCAGTAGGTCACGCCGATGATCGGCGTGTAGTCGCCGGGACCGTACTTCTTCTGCTCGGCTGCATTGACCTGGTTGATCCCCTGGACCGTGCCGTTCCAGCTCAACGTCGCGACCAGCGACAGCAGATGCGGGAAGCGGATGTCGGTCGAGAGCGCCTTCGGGTGATGCTCGAACGGAGCGACGGCGAACAGCGACATGCTCGCGCCCTTGGTCGTGTTGTAGAGCGCCTCGGCCGCGGCCATCTTCATCGGCTGCTGAGTGTCCATCAGCCGCGCCTGGCCGTCTCCAAACACCCCGGTCGCGATCGCGACGCCAAGCGTCAGCGGCAGGATGATGCGAACCGAGCGCGCGTAGACGGCGTTGCCGCGTCCACGCAGGAAGCCCCACCCGCAAATGCCGAGCACCAGCATGCCCGCCGTCGTGTAGGCCGCGAGGATCGTGTGCGGGAACGCGAGCAGCACCGTCGAGTTCGTGAGCACGCTGAAGATGTTCTTGAGCTCGGCGTGGCCAGTGGCCTTGTTGAGGGTGTAGCCGACGGGATGCTGCATCCACGAGTTCGCAGCAAGGATGAAGTACGCCGACAGCGCCGTCCCGAACGCGACCAGCCACGCGCACGCCAGGTGCACCCTCGGTGACAGCCGGCCCCACCCGAACAACCACAGGCCGACGAACGTCGACTCGAGGAAGAAAGCCAACAGGCCCTCCATCGCCAGCGGGGCGCCGAAGATGTCGCCGACGTAGCGCGAGTACACCGACCAATTCATGCCGAACTGGAACTCCTGCACGATCCCGGTGACCACGCCGATCGCCATCGAGATCAGGAAGAACTTCGCCCAGAACCGCGTCATCCGCAGGTAGACCTCGTTGCCGCTGCGGTAATACAGCGTCTGGCACAGCGCCACCCATCCCGCGAGCCCGATCGACATCGGCACGAAGATGAAGTGGAACAGGGTCGTGACGCCGAATTGCGTTCGCGCCCAGTCGAGGGTATTCACGCGCTGGAGGCTATGTTCGCCGGCGGACCCCAAGCATCCGGTGGCTACCCCAGGGCTCGTTCGGAGAACTACGCACCGCCGACGAGCGCGCCGACGACGACCGGGTTGGGCCGCAACCACGTCGGCGAGGCCGAGCGGACACGCGCAGCAAGACAACGGCTCGCGTTTACGCGGACCGAGAGTTCAGGCACGAGCGAAGGCTCCCCGCCAGCGGGCCCCTCGAGCGACACCGGCAACGCCCGGCCGGGCTTGAGGTCCAGCGCTGCCGCTCCCGCGACTGCTCGCGCCAGCTCCAGCGCTCGCACCCCGCGAGACCCTCCGTAAAGCCCCCAGGCCTCGCGGCGACGCGCTCACACGTCGCACCCATGGAAGGCATCTGGGGGACATATTTTCGGGGACACGCGCCTTCTCGCTACCCGCAACTTCCAAAGGAACACTCCAGAAGATGCGCATATGCAGGAGGTTTCTGTCCATGCGGGCGGAGGGACTTGAACCCCCAAGGGCTTTCGCCCACCGGCTCCTAAG
>CAWHZJ010000021.1:0-19198 GCA_963833765.1 uncultured Solirubrobacterales bacterium
GCCCCGATCTTCGGTGTGTCCTCGTTGTCGAAGATCTCGATCGACCCGTCCGCGAGGCGCGTCGCGTCGTGCTGCCAGGCGAAGCGCACATTGGGCCCGAGCGCGAAGGTGCTGTGCCGTCCCCCGAGCGTCCACAGCACCTCGCCGTAGGTGTGGCCGATGTCGTAGACGGCCCACGTGCTGCGCGAGCTGATCAACAGGTTCTGGCTGGGCTCGAGATCGATCGAGTTGATGTGGAACCAGTCCCAGACGGCCAGTCCCGGACCGGCATACGGCTTGCTGTACGAGGCGCTCAGCGGCACATGCCCGAGGGCATGCCATTCGAACATCACCAGCCCGGTGCGCACGTCGATCTCCTGCACGACGCAGTCGTCGATCACCCCGGTCGAGGCGCCGCCGAACGGCTTGAGATCCATGTACACCGGCTCGTAGATGGTGATCAGCGCGACCCCGCCGGGCTCGAGGTCGAAGTCGTGCAGGTCCATCGCGAGGCCGTTGCCGGCGTTGACGTGCGCGATCTCGTGGTAGCTCTGATCGTCGATGATCCCCGACCCCAGTCCGTGACCGAGGGCAACGCGACCCTGCCAGTAGGTCAGCACCGTCTGGCCGAGGTACTGCTGGACACGCAGGTCGGTTGCCTGAGAGCCCGTCGGCGACGGGTCGAACCAGACCATCTGGCCTGCCGGGTTGACGATCATCGGCCCCGCCTGCGACGAACCGTCTGCGGGGGTGAGGAAGATATCGCCGAGCGACGGATCCGCGGCGGGCGTCGTGACGGCGATCGTCGGCGGCTGGATGCTCGGCGCCGAAACGAAGCTCGCGACAGTCCCGGGCGCCGCCACCGGGAGCGGCGGGGTGGGCGGCGCGGGCGGGATCGCGTACAGCGAGCCGATGGTGAAGCTCGTGCCGATGCTCCGGTGCTGGCCGCTGACCGTCTCGAGCGCGCTCACCGTCACCGTCTCGCCGCTGGCGAACGCGCGCGCCACCACGAAGCTCGCGCCGTTGCCGGTGGCATACGCCTCGAGCCGGCCGCTGTGGTGGCCGCTCCGCGAACCACGAACGCTGACCTGCGACAGGTCCACGGCCGCCACCCCGAGGAAGCTGATCTGCGTCGTCGGCGAGGCGTCGGGCGTCCCGTTGAGCGGTGAGACGGTGACCGTCGGCAGCGCCGGCGCGGCGGCATGGGCGGCGGCCGGCACGGCCCAGGCGGCGGCGAGCGCGAGCGTCAGCGCGGCAAGCCGACCGCGATATCTCCCCGCGAGCACCGACATAGATCTAACCGAACACCGCAAGAGAACACAAAGAGTTGCGCTACGCCGTGGTCGGTGTGGCCAGCTCGGCGTAGAGTGGATAGCGCTCGACGATCGCGCTCACGCGCTCGGTCAATTCGCCCCGGCGCGTCTCGAACTCGGGTCCGAGCGCCACGCCGATGATCTCGCCGATCTCGAGGAAGTCCTCGCGGCCCAGCCCGCGCGTGGTCAACGCCGGCGATCCGATTCGCAGCCCCGAGGTCACCCGCGGCGGCCGCGGATCGAACGGCACCGCGTTGCGGTTGACGGTGATGTTGATCTCGTGCAGGCGATCCTCGGCGTCCTGGCCGCTCAGCACGCTCTCGCGCAGATCGACGAGCAGCAGGTGCACGTCGGTCCCGCCGGTCAGCACCTTGACGCCGTTGCCCGCGCGCATGAGTGATTCGGCCAGCGCCCTCGCGCCGTCGAGCGTGCGACGCTGGCGCTCGCGGAAGCCCTCGCTGGCGGCGATCCGCAGCGCCACGGCCTTGGCGGCGATGACGTGCTGCAGCGGACCGCCCTGCTGCCCGGGGAACACGGCGGAGTCGATCTCCTTGGCGTGGCGCTCCGTGCAGAGGATCATGCCGCCGCGCGGACCGCACAGCGTCTTGTGCGTCGTCGTCGTCACCACGTCGGCGCCGAAGCTGACTGGGTTGGGATGCAGGCCGGCGACCACGAGGCCGGCGAAATGCGCGATGTCGACCATCAGCAGCGCGCCCACCTCATCGGCGATCTCGCGGAAGCGCGCGAAGTCGAGTTGGCGCGGATAGGCCGACCAGCCGGCCAGCAGCAGCTGCGGACGGTGCTCGCGCGCGAGCCGCGCGAGCTCGTCCATGTCGATCACGCTGGTGTCGCGGTCGACCTCGTAGGCGACGATGTTGTACAGGCGCCCGGAGACGTTCTTCTTCATGCCGTGGGTGAGGTGGCCACCGTGCGCCAGCGAGAGTCCCATGATCGTCTCACCCGGCTTCAGCAGTGCGTGATAGACGGCTGCGTTGGCCTGCGCGCCGGCGTGCGGCTGGACGTTCGCGTGCTCGGCCCCGAACAGCTCCTTGGCGCGATCGATCGCGAGCTGCTCGGCGATGTCGACGAACTCGCAGCCGCCGTAGTACCGGGCCCCGGGATAGCCCTCGGCGTACTTGTTCGTGAGCACGCTGCCCTGGCACTCGAGCACCGCGCGGGGGACGAAGTTCTCCGACGCGATCAGCTCGAGCGTGTTCTGCTGGCGCTCCAGCTCGAGCGCGAGCACCTCCGCGATCTGCGGATCGACCTCGGAAACGGGGCGGCTGAAGTAGTCGCTCGGAAGATCGTCGCTCATACCCGCGAGCCTACCAGCGCACGTTCGATCTCCGCCCGCGTGCACGCGCCCTGGCGCAGGATCCGCCAGTGCCCGGTCTCCTCCAGCGCGCCCAGATCGAGCACCGTCGAAGGGGTCCCGGGCAGCTCGCCGCGGTCGAGGACGAGGTCGACCGCGGCGCGGATCTGCGCCGGAACCTGCGCCAGGGTGCGCGGCTCCGGCCCGCCGGCGAGGTTGGCGCTGGTTTGCACGACCGGCCGGTCGAGCTCGAGACCGGCGTCGATCACGCGCAGCCCGAGCAGCTCGCCGCCGGCGAGCGGGAAGCGGCGGGCGGGGTTGGGCACCAGCAGCGTCAGCGGTCCGGGCAGCAGCGCGCGCAGCGCGGCGCGCGTGCGCTCGCCCAACTCCGGCAGCGCCGCGAGCGCCGGCTCAAGTGAGGCGAACGCCAGCGCCAGCGGCTTGCCGGGCGGGCGTCGCTTCAACGTCAGCAGGCGCTCGACGGCCTCGGCGTTCTGCGCGTCGGCGCAGAGGCCGTAGACGGTGTCGGCGGCGAACACGGCGACGCCACCGCGAGCGACGACCGCGGCCAACGAGGGCTCTGCCGTCATCGCCGCGCGACGACCACCCGCGCGATGTGCGCGAGGTCGCGGTGGTGGCTGACGTGCGGGTAGCCGGCGGCCGTGCAGCGGGCCGCTACCTCCTCGGCCTGGTCCTCGCCGTGTTCGAGGATCAGCGTGGCGGCGCTCCTCCGCGCCGCCTGCCCGATCAGTGCCGTGATCTTGTCCAGGCCGCCCGGGCCGCCGTCGAGTGCCGTGCGCGGTTCGTGGCGCGAGACCTCGGGTTCGAGCGTCGGGATCGTCGCGCTGTCGATGTAGGGCGGGTTCGCGACGATCGCGTCATAGGCGTCGGGCAGGCCACTGAGCAAATCGGCGAGCCGCCAGGAGACCTCGAGCTGCAGGCGCGCGCCGTTGGCGGCCGCGACGGCCAGCGCGGCGGCGTCCACGTCGGATCCGGAGAGCTCGAGGTCGGGGCGCTCGTCCTTGAGCGCCAGCGCGACCGCGCCCGAGCCGCAGCAGCAATCCAGGACGCGGGCGCCGGCCGGCAGCGCCAGGGCAAGCTCGACGAGCAGTTCGCTCTCGGGGCGCGGCACGAGCACCCGCGCATCGACAGCCACCTCGAGGCGGCGGAAGGCCCGGTGGCCGACGATGTAGGCGACCGGCTCGCGCTCCACCGCGCGGCGGCGGACGTGCGACTGGAAGGCCCGCACGGCGGGCCCGTGCACCGGCCCGCCGGGATCGCTGTACAGCTGCTCGCGGGTCGTTCCGAGCGCGTCGGCAAGCAGCAGCTCGGCATCCAGGCGCGCGCTCGGCGAGCCGCCGGCGCCAATCGCGGTGATCGCTCCGTCGAGCGCGTCACGCACGCTGACCGCGCTGCGTGCCGTCATTCGCCGGTCTGCTCGGCGAGCCGCCGACGGCGCTCGTCGGCCGCCAGCGCGGCCGTCAGCTCGTCCATCTCGCCCGCCAGGATCGCGTCGAGGTTGTGCAGGGTGAGGTTGACCCGGTGGTCCTTGACCCGTCGGTCGGCGTAGTTGTAGGTGCGAATCTTTTCCGCCCGCTCGCCGGTACCGACCTGCGAGCGCCGGTCGGCGGCGAGCGCCGCCTGCTGCTCCGCAAGCGCACGCTCGTAGAGCCGCGCCCGCAGCACGCGCAGCGCCTTCTCGCGGTTCTGCAGCTGGGACTTCTCGTCCTGCATCGCGACGACGATGCCCGACGGCCGGTGCGTCACGCGGACGGCGGAATCCGTGGTGTTGACCGACTGCCCGCCCGGCCCGCTCGAGCGGTACACGTCGATCTGCAGATCATTGGGGTCGATGTTGACGTCGACGTCCTCGGCCTCCGGCAGCACCGCGACGGTGGCCGTCGAGGTGTGGATGCGACCCTGCGACTCGGTCGCCGGCACCCGCTGCACCCGGTGCGTCCCACCCTCGAACTTGAACACGGAGTACGCGCCGTCGCCCTTGATCGCGAAGGTGTACTTGCCGTCGCCGACCTCCAGCGGCTCGACGGTGAAACCGAGCCGCTCGGCGTAGCGGCTGAGCATCCGGTATACGTCGCCCGCCCACAGGCCTGCTTCCTCGCCGCCGGCGCCCCCCTGGATCTCGACGAGCACGTGCTTGTCGTCGTTGGGGTCGCGCGAGACCATCGCGAGGCGCAGCTCTTCCTCGAGTGCGGTGATCTTCTCGCGCGCGTCGCGCAGCACCTCGCGCAGCTCCTCGTCGTCGGTTCCGTCGGCCAGCAGCTCGTGCGCGCCGGCGGCGTCGTCCTGGGCGTGGCGCCATTCGACTGCGAGCTTGGCCGCCGGCTCCAGCTGGCGGTACGCGCGACCGACCTCGGCGTTGCGCTGGCGGTCGGCGATCACCGTGGGATCGGCCATCTGGCGTGCGAGCTCGGCGAAGCGCTCTTCGATCTGCGCGACCAGCGCGCCGATCACGCGACGACCTCCAACCCGACCAGGTCGGCGGCGGTGCGATGGTCCCCAGCCTCGATCTCGAGGACCGAGCGCAGCGCCGCGATCGCGACGGCGAGCTGTGCGTGGTCGGGCTCGCGCGTCGTCAACCGCTGCAGCGCCAGCCCAGGCGCCATCAGGGCGCGTACCGCCGTGCGGTCTCGATGGCGTGCCGCGAACTTGATGATCTCGAACGAGATCCCGGCGATCAGCGGCACGCCGAGCACACGCGTCGCCAGCAGCCAGTACCACGCCGGCAGGCCGATCGGGGCGAAGACGAAGATCGCCACGATCATCACGATCAGCAGGAAGCTCGTGCCACAGCGCGGATGCAGTCGCGAGAACGCGGCGGCGTTCTCCGGTGTCAGCTCCTGCCCGGCCTCATGGCAGGCGATCGTCTTGTGCTCGGCACCGTGGTACTCGAACACGCGACGCAGATCGCGCAGCCGCGAGAGCAGCAGCAGGTAGCCGAGGAAGATCGCCGTGCGCAGCACCCCCTCGATCAGCCAGAACAGCGTCGAGGAGTGCAGCTGCGACTTGACCAGGCTGACCAGTCCGACCGGCACGACGAAGAACAGGCCGACCGCGAAGACGAACGAGACGATCAGCGCGCCAATCCAGGTCGCGCCCGATAGCGCCTCGCCCTCCTCGACGCCGCCGATCTGCGCGTTGGCCGAGATGTTCAGCGCGCGCAGCCCGATCGCCAGCGAGCCGCCGAGCGCGACCACGCCGCGCAGCAGCGGCAAGCGCAGCACGCGATGGCGGCGCAGCGCCGAGCTGAACGGGAACGTCTGCACGGCGATCTCGCCGGCCGGGATCTCGCGGTCGGCGCGCTCGAGCTGGGCGGCGGTCGGCGCGCGGACGGCGACCGACCACGTGCGGATGCCGCGCATCATCACGCCTTCCAGCACGGCCTGACCACCGATCGGCGCGTCGCGCCCGCGCGCAGCCACGCGCGTGCCCTACTTGCTGGCTGCTGCGCGTTGCCGGCTGCGGGCGACGCGGCGCTGGAAGCGCTCGACACGACCGCCGGTGTCGATCAGCTTCTGACGGCCCGTGTAGAACGGGTGGCAGTTGGAGCAGATCTCGACGCGCAGCTCGGGCTTGGTGGAGCGAGTCTCAAACTCGTTCCCGCACGTGCACCGCACGATCGCGGTCACATAGTCGGGGTGGATCTCGGTTTTCATCGCCTACACAGTGTAGCGGGCCGAAACGGGCGGCCAACGGCGCGAAGGCGCCGGCGAGCGCTCAGCGGATGCAGGGGAACGTCTTCGTGCGCTCCGGGTCGACCGGCTCGACGACGGCGCCCGCGGGGTCCGCGGACGCGGTCAGCGTGCTGCCGGGGACGCAGCGCGGACCGGTGAACTGCACGACCTGCTTGGCCCCGGCCGCGAGGGCGGTCACGGCGGCATCCGGCAGCGCGACGCCGGCAACGCTGAACGACACCTGGAACGGCCCGGCAGCGGCGGTGCCGTCGTTGCGCACGACGACGCTGTAGGTCATCGTGCCCGCCTGCGCCCCGGCCGAGCGTGTGAGCGCGCCGATCGCCAGGTCAGGCGCGAGCAGCGGCTGCACGCAGACCGGCGAGACGAGCGCGTCGCGTCGAATGACGTGGTGGTGGCGATCGAACCAGCGCGCACGGACCGACACGCGGAATGCCGCGGGCGCCGGCAGTGCCGTGACCTCATGGTCGTAGGTGTAGATCCCGACTCCCGGCGCCGAGCTGACCCACACCCCGAATCCGGGAGCGCTCACGGGCACGAAGGCGACGCCGGTCGCCTTGCGCTCCTCGAGCTGGAAGTTGACCGCCATCGTGACGGTGCCGGTGACCGACGTCATCTGCGAGGCGAAGATCGCGTAGCGGTTGGCGGGCAGCGCGTCGGTGTGACAGGCGGTCAGCGTCGCCGAGAGCGTCTCGGTGGCGCCCGTCGGACCGGTCGACGTCACGGCGGCGTTGGCAGCAGGCGCTGTGGCAGGGACGCTGGCGGCGGGCGTCTGCGCGCCGAGCGCGCCCGGGACGACGATTGCGAGCAGTGTTGTCGCACCCACGAGGAGGGGCGCGAGCAGGCGGCGGGTTAGAGACATGGCACCAGATGAACACCGTAGCGACGCAGAGGTTGCGCTGTTGTGCTACAGCCCCTACATCTGCTGGTAGCGCGGGCCGTCGCCGCCCTCGGGCGTGGTGAGCCGCCCGCCCTTTGCGGTGATCGCCCCGCACTGCACGCAGTTGGTGTAGTTGACGATCACGTCGACGTTGCCGTGCGGCGGGGCCGCGTCGGGGATCTCATAGACGCCGGCCGGGCACATCCAGCGCCATGTCTCGGCCAGCTCGCGCGGCACGTTCTCGCGCACCCGGATGTGGTTGGGGGCGTCGTCGCGCGTCGCGTTGCCGCTGATGTAGACCGACGAGAGCTTGTCGAAGGTGTAGCGGCCGTCCGGCTTGGGGTAGCGGCGGGCCGTGCGGCCGACGAACATCGGCCGCTCGTCGTTGCGATGCCAGGCCAGCCGGCCGGCCGGCAGCCGGCCCCTGGTCGCGATCGCGAGGTTGACGAGCGGGGAGCCGCGGATGAAGCCCTTCTGAAACGGCTGGCGCGCGTTGCGCACGCGGTAGAGCTCACGGCCGCTCTCGGATGCCTCGAGCGCCGTCTCGTAGGACTCGAACGAGCCGGCGCCGCGACGCAGTCCGGCGTGGATCGCCTCCGCGGCGAGGATGCCGGAGCTGATCGCGTGGTGGACGCCCTTCAGCGCGATCGTGTCGACCAGGCCGGCGGCATCGCCGACGATCACCGCGCCCGGCATCGACGGCTTGGGCATCGAGAACCAGCCGCCACCCGGTAGCGCCTTGGCGCCCCAACCGACGCGCTCGCCGCCGGCGAGGATTCCCTTCACCAGCGGATGGCACTTGAACAGCTGGAGCAGGTCGTGTGCCGAGGTCGTCGCGTCGGCATACTCGAGGTCGATCACGAAGCCGATGCTGACGAGGTGCTCGCCGGTGCGCTCGTCGCGCATCGGGTAGATCCAGCTGCCGCCGATCTGGCCGTAGCGGGCGCGCAGTCGAAGCGGCCACGGGCCGATCGTGTGGATCACGCGATCCAGCGGCCTCGGGACCTTCCAGACCTCCTTGACGCCGAGCTCCCAGACCTGCGGCTCGCGGTCTGCGCCGAGGTCGAACTCGCGGATCGCCGCCCCGGTGAGATGGCCCCAGGAGCCCTCGGCGAGGACCGTGGCCTGAGCCTTGATATCGCTTCCCGGCTCGAAGTTCGAGCGCGGCTCACCGGCTTTGTCGCGGCCCTTGTCACCCGAGCGCACGCCCTGGACGCGCCCGTCGGTGACGATCAGCCGGCTGGCCGCGGTCTCCGTCAGCACGTAGGCGCCGGCCTCCTCGGCGCGGCGCTGCTGGTAGCGCGCGAGCGCGGCGACCGAGATCACCTCCGCGCCGTGGTTGCGAAACGGCGGCGGGGTCGGGATCCGCAGCTTGGCGCGGCCCGACGGCAGCAGGTAGACGGCCTCCTTGGTCACCTCCCCGAACGCGAAACCCTCCGTCCGCCACTGCTCGCGGCTGACGTCGGGAAACAACGCGAGCAGCGGCCCCGGGCGCATCACGGCACCCGACAGGCTGTGGCCGCCGCAGACCGTCGCCTTCTCGACCACCGCGACCGGGACCTCGCCGAGACGCTCGCTCGTCTCGGGGTCATCGGCCAACAGCGCCAGCAGCCGGTTCGCGCACGCCAGCCCGGCCGTGCCGCCGCCGACGATCGCCACGCCGACCTCGATCAACTCGTCGGGCGCGTCCAGCTCGCGGCGGATGAACTCGCGGCGGGAGTCGAGCTCCGGCGGGTAGTCCGCCGGGACGACGCCGGCGTGGCGCGACACCTACCGCTCCCCGCCCGAGCGGCGCGCGTTCAGCGCGGCGGTCAGCTTCGGCATGATCTTGTTGAGGTCGCCGACGATCCCGAGGTCGGAGAACTCGAAGATCGGCGCGTTGGCGTCCTTGTTGATCGCAACGATGTTCTCCGAGGCCTGCATGCCGACCTTGTGCTGGATCGCGCCCGAGATCCCCGCCGCGAAGTAGAGCTTCGGCGCGACCGTCTTGCCGGTCTGGCCGATCTGTCCGGCGTAGGGGTACCAGCCGGCGTCGACCACCGCGCGGGTGGCCGCGACGGCGCTGGCCGGGCCGAACGCCTTGGCCAGCTCGGTGCACAGCTCGAAGCTCTCGGCCTTGCCGAGCCCGCGACCGCCCGCGATCAACACCTCGGCGCCCTCGATGTCGACGTCCTCACCGCGCTGCTCGCCGCGGGCCACCATCCGGGCGCGCGTCGAGAAGTCCGAGAACTCGACCGCGACCTCCTGCACCGCCGCGTCGCGCTCCCCCGCCGGCGCGATCTCAAAGGCGTTGAGACGGCCGATCACGATCCCGACGTCGCTGCGGTAGCTGACCAGCGAGATCGCCGAGTCGCCGAGGATCGGGCGCTCGGCGATCAACTTCCCGTCCTCCACGCGGACCGCGGTGACCTCCATCGCGACGCCGGCGCCGAGCCGGGCAGCAAGGCCGGCGCCGATCTCAAAGCCCAGCAGACCGCCGCCGAACAGCGCGTAGGAGAAGCCATGCGCGGCGACCAGCTGAGCCATCGCGTCGACGACCGGCTGCGCGAGGCCCTCCGGGCCGGGCACGCGATAGACGGTGCTTGCACCGTAGTGTCCGAGTTGCGCGCACAGCTCGTCGCTCGCGCCGTCGCCGAGGACGACCGCGTGGACCTCGCCGCCGAGCGCCGACGCGAGCTTCGCCCCCTCGGAGACCGCGCCCAGCGAGTTCTTGTTGAAGGCGCCCTCGTAGTGCAGCGCGTAGACGAGGATGTCGGCCATCAGATCAGCTTCCGTTCGTCGAGCCAGGCGATGATCTGCTCGACCGTCGCATCGGTGTCGTCGTCCTCGATGATCTGGCCGGGGGGCTTCTTCGGCGGATCCTTGGCACCGGTCCAGTGCGCCGCCGAGCCCTCGCCGCCGACGCGCGCGCGATCGATCTCCAGATCGCCCGCGGTCAGCGTGTCGAGCGGCTTCTTCTTGGCTCCCATGATCGCCTTCAGCGACGGGTAGCGTGGCTCGTTGATCGCATCGCCGACCGAGATCACGGCCGGGAGGTCTACCTCGACGGTGTCGTAGCCGTATTCGGCCTGGCGCTCGCAGCGCAGCTTCCCCTCGTCGATGTCGAGCTTGATCACCTGGGTCAGCGACGGCATCTGCAGATGGTCGGCGACGATCGCTCCCACCGTGTAGCACTCGCCGTCGTCGGACTGCTGACCGAGCAGCACCAAATCCGGCTGCTCGCGCCGCAACGCCGCCGCCAACGCATACCCGGTCGCCGCCACGTCCGAGCCCGCCAGCGCGTCGTCGCAGAGGTGCAGCGAACGGTCCGCCCCGAGCGACACCGCCTTGTGCAGCGCGCGCACCGCTCCCTCGGGGCCCATCGTCACGGCGACGATCTCCTCGACCTCGACCGCCCCGCCCTCCCTGATCGCCATCGCCGCCTCGATCGCGTGGGTGTCGTAGGGGTTGAGCGTCCGCTCGCCGCTGCGATCCATCCGCCCTGTCGCCGGGTCGATGCGCTTGCGAACCGCGGCGTCCGGCACCTCTTTGACCAGGACGCAGATCTTCATCGGGCGACTCCTTCGGGAAGCGGGGCCAGGATGGCGGCGGCGCTCACGTGCTGCGCAGCACGGCGCCGCGGACGAACTCGATCGCAGCGTTGGTGGAGGCACCGGGGGTGAACACCTCGGCGACGCCAAGCGCCTTCAGCGCTGGGATGTCCTCCGCGGGGATCGTGCCACCGACCGTGACGACGACATCGCCCGCGCCCTGCTCGCGCAGCAGCTCGACGATCCGCGGGACGAGCGTCATGTGCGCGCCGGAGAGGATCGACAGTCCGACCGCGTCGGCGTCCTCCTGGATCACGGTCTCGACGATCTGCTCGGGCGTCTGGTGCAGCCCGGTGTAGATCACCTCCATCCCCGCGTCGCGCATCGCTCGGGCAATGATCTTGGCCCCGCGATCGTGGCCGTCGAGCCCCGGCTTGGCCACGACGATACGGATCTTCTTCTGGCTGAGAGATTCGGACATGCGAGCGCAGACGCCTCGGATGCTAGCGCCGGCGCCTAGACGCGCACGATGACCGCGTCACCCTGAGCGCCGCCGGAACAGATCGCGGCACAGCCGAGCCCGCCGCCGCGGCGACGCAGCTCGTGCACCAGCGAGCCGAGGATGCGGGCTCCGGAAGCCCCGATCGGGTGACCGAGCGCGACCGCGCCGCCGTTGACGTTGACGCGGCTCTCGTCGATTCCGAGCAGCCTGATCGACTGTAGCGTGACCGACGCAAAGGCCTCGTTGATCTCCCACAGGTCGATCTCGGACGCTTCGAGCCCGGCCTTGTCAAGTGCCTTGCGCGCGGCGAGCGCCGGCGTCCGTGCGAGGTAGGCGAAATCGTCGCCGGCCTGGCCGTAGGCGAGGATCGAGGCGAGCGGCTCCTTGCCGTTGGCCTTTGCCCAGCTCTCGCTCGCGACGACGACCGCACCGGCGCCGTCGTTGACGCCCGGCGAGTTGCCGGCGGTATGCGAGCCGTCGGCGAGGAAGATCGGCGGCAGCTTGGCCAGCGCCTCGAGCGTCGTGTCACGCCGGGGCGACTCGTCCTGCTCGACGATCACCTCCGCCTTGCGCGAGCTGACGGTGACCGGCACGATCTCCTCGCCCATCCGCCCGTCGTCGATCGCGGCGATCGCCAGTGAATGCGAGCGCACGGACCAGCGATCCATGTCGGCGCGGGTGATCTCGAGCTCCGCGGCGACCTCGCTCGCCTCCTGCGCCATGTGCTTGCCGGTCCACGGGCTCTCCAGGCCGTCGCGCAGCATCGCGTCGCGAGCCGTGGCGTCACCCATGCGAAAGCCGAAGCGTGCGCCGTCGAGCAGATAGGGACTCTTCGACATCGATTCCATGCCGCCGCCAAGGCCGACGTCGATGTCGCCGGCGCGGATCGCGGTGTCGAGCAGCGCGACCGCCCGGATCCCGGAGGCGCAGACCTTGTTGATCGTCTCCGAGCTGACGGTGACCGGGATGCCCGCGTTGTGCTGGGCCTGGCGCGAGGGGATCTGACCCTGCCCGGCCTGCAGCACGGTCCCCATCACGACGTGCTCGATCTGCTCCGGCGCGACGCCCGAGCGCTCGAGTGCGCCGGCGATGGCGATCCCGCCGAGCGTCGTGGCGTCGAGTGAGGAGAGCGCGCCGCCGAGCTTGCCGATCGGCGTACGGGCGCTGCCAAGAATCACGGTGGTGGGCATCTGCGCGCCCTCTCTCTCGATTGTTTTCGGCTGCAACGGAGTGTAGTGAGCGTCGCCGAGCCACGTCAGCGTTCGCTGTATGCTCGCGTCCTCGTGCAGGTCCATGCAACCACGCAGCCGCTCGTCGACAGCGACGCCGACACGCTCGTCGCCGGCGTCTTCGAGGGCGAGGACGCCGCTCACGCCGGCCTCCAGGCGCTGCTCGAATCCGGTGAAGCCAAGCGTTCCCACGGCGCACTCGCGCTGACCCACGAGGGAGCGCGCCGCTGGCTGCTCGCCGGGCTCGGTCCGCGCGAGCAGTTCGACGCTGAGCGCGCGCGCGTCAGCGCGGCTAAGGCGCTCAAGCGAGCCGGCGAGCTCGGGGCCCGGTCACTGTGCTGGGAACTCCCCGCCGGCACCGGCGATGACGTCGCCGGGGCGCTCGTCGAGGGGACGATCCTCGCCTCCTACCGCTTCGACCGTTACAAGGAGCCGCCGAAGGACGAGTCCGAGCGCGAGGTCACGCTCGAGCGGTTGACGATCAGCGCCGCGACCGATGTGGCTGCGGCGGCCGAGCGCGCGCGGGTCGTCGCCGAGGCCGCGAACGCGGCACGCATCCTCCAGGACACGCCGGCGAACGACATGACGCCGACGGACCTCGCGACCCGCGCCCACGAGCTCGCGGCAGAGCTCGCACACCTCAGTGTCAGCGTCGAGGACCGCGCGGCGATCGTGGCTCGCGGGATGGGCGCGTTCGCCGCGGTGGCCCAGGGCACCTACGAGGAACCGGCGCTGATCACGCTGCGCTATGACGGTCCCGGAGCGAAGGGTCCCACGCTCGGGTTCGTCGGCAAGGCGGTGACCTTCGACAGCGGCGGCATCTCGCTCAAGCCGGGCGAACACATGGAGGAGATGAAGTACGACATGTCGGGTGGCGCCGCCGTGCTCGAGGCGGTCGGCGCGATCGCCCGCCTGGAGCTGCCGGTCCGCGTGATCGGCGTGATCGGCGCCACGGAGAACCTGCCCAGCGGCCGCTCGGTGAAGCCGGGCGACATCGTCCGCACGCTCGCCGGCGTCAGCGTCGAGATCAACAACACCGACGCCGAGGGCCGGCTGGTGCTCGCCGACTGCATCGCCTACGCGATCGCCGAGGGAGCCGAGCGCATCGTCGACCTCGCCACACTCACGGGAGCATGCCTCATCGCGCTCGGCCACAGCCACGCCGGCCTGCTGAGCAACAACGACGAGTGGTGCGCACAGGTGTACGGTGCCGCGACGGAAACCGGCGAGCTGGCCTGGAGGCTGCCGCTGCACGCCGAGTACGCGAAGATCGTCAAGGGCACCTTCGGCGATCTCAACAACGCCCCTGGCGGGCGCCTGGCCGGAGCGATCACGGCCGCCGAGTTCCTCCACCGCTTCGCCGGCGAGACGCCCTGGGCGCACCTCGACATCGCCGGCACCGCGTGGGACCTCGGCCGCGCCTATGCCGAGAAGGGCGGCTCGGGGTACGGCGTGCGCCTGCTCGTCGAGCTCGCGAGCTCCGCCGCCGCTGCGTGACCGGATCCGGGCCGCCGGCGCCGCGCCGCGCGGAGGCCGAGGCGCGGGACACGGCCACGGGCCGTGCTCAGAACCCCACGACCGCCTCGGCGGAGAACGTGCATTGACCGCCGGAGGAGAAGTCCCAGACCGTAATCGTGACCGGGCCCGCGGTCGTCAGCGCGTGATAGGTGACCTGCTGCGCACCGCCACTTGACGAGACGGTCGACGTCTCGGGCGTGGCGGTACCCCCGCCCGCGACGCTCGCCTCGGTGGCCACGCTACCCGCCACCTCGGTCCACACGGGGACCGACTGGGCCGTGTAGTTCGCGAGGCGCGTCCCCATGGAGGCCGGGGAGGCCGCGCCGTTGTTGCAGTCGCCGAGAAGGACGAAGTTGTCAGCCGGTCCGTGGTTGGTGCTGTCGAAGAACAGCGAGAACCGGGCCCAGCGGGCCGCGTACCGCTTGCCTGCGTGTAATGCCCCGTTCCGTTGATGAAGCCCGTTGACGGAATGCCGTTCAGCTGGCCGGCGTTGGGCGCCACGGCGCCGGCGGCGAATGTCGACGTGGTCACGGCGCCGGCTGCGATGCTCGGCGATGGGTAGCTGCCGCTGAGGTCGCCTCCTGCGGGCCCCGTCGCTGGGCCGGTGGCGCCCGCCGGCCCCTGAATGCCCTGCAGGCCCTGCACGCCCGGCACGCCCTGAATGCCCTCGGTTCCCTGGAAGCCCTTGATCCCCTGGATGCCCTTGGTCCCCTGGATGCCCTTGACCGGCCGCCGGGTCAAGCTGACCGCGCGCTCGCCCTTGCGGCACCTGCCTGCGCTGCCGCGCTTCGCGGTGTCGACGATCCGCAGGCCGCCGCCAGTCTTCTGATAGCAGGCGTGAACCACTCCGCTTGCGTCGGGGATCGACGCGGCGGCAACGCCTCCGACAGCGAGAAACAGGGCGACCGAGGCGACCGTCATGGCCGGGGAGGGTCGGAAAGCGGTGATGCGGCGCATGGGTTGCTCCTCTGTCGGCGGCGTGGACCCGCCCCCGTACGGGAGCTGGGCGGGCAGGCCCGCGAGCGGGCTTGCCACAGCGTTTGGCAGAGCGGCGCGCTGCGAGAGCGACCGAGCCAGGGGAGCGACCGAGCCGCTCAGGAGGCCTCGTCCCCACCCGCGCGCAGGTGCGCATCGGCGGGCGACGCAGTACCTCTTGGGTTATCGGCAGCTCGAACGGAATCCGTGAGGCGCCGCCCCGGGGGACCGCGCCCGCGCCGCCGGGTCGGGATACCGGCGGCGCGGGCAGCTGGGTCGGCGACGGGGCGCGCTTACCGGCCGTACCAGCGACGCCGGCCTGCGGACATTCCTGATTCCGCGCCACCGACGAGAAAGCCGAGCACCCAAAGCGCCAACGCGACAAGTAGGACGATCCAGAGGGCGTGAACGGCGAAACCGAGTCCACCGAACACCGCCAGGATCAACAGCAGCACTAACAACGCGACCATTTCCAACCTCCAGTTCCAGCACCAAGTAGATGTCTGTGCGTCGCCGGCGCTGCGGCGCGTCGAAACATGCCGACGTCGATCGCCTTAGCTACCCCGCCCCGACGCGCTCAAACCGGTGTTCCAACGCGGCGACGTAGTGGCCGCCGAGCTCCAGCCGGTACGCCGCGTCCTGGTAGCGGTCGTTTTCGAACGGCGGCGCGACACGGACCTGCTCGCGCGAGCAGAACACGTGAACGACCCGCTCGTCGCGATCGATGCGCTCGACGACACCCGGCGGCAGCATGAAAGTTCTACCCTGGTTCCACGCACCTCCGGTGGCGAGCAGATAGCCGCGACCGACCTCGCCGCTGACGGCAATGACCGTACCTATGGCGCCGTCGGGGGCGCAGAGCGAATAGCCCACGGTGCCGTCAAGCGAGCCGGGCTGACCCGTTGCGCGCCAGATCTCCTCGCCGGCCACGGTCGGAAAGCTCCGGCTCGCCATCTCGATCGCCTACCGGATCCCCTCGCCGCGTTCCTCGACGTAGGAGCCGCCGGAGCCGTCGCGCACCACGCGCCGCGTCCGGCGATAGCCGCCGCCGAATCCGCCCCACGAGTTCCAGTACACGATCGACAGGCAGAGGCCGACCACGCCGACGACCATCAGGATCACGCCGATCGTGTGAATGTTGAATCCGCTGGCGGTCACCGAAACTGCGAAGCGCAGAATCGCCCCCGCCGCGATGAGAACGATGCTCGTCCCTGTGCCCATGGGCACCTCCTGTCCGGCGTCGACTGTCTGTTCCCGCGAGGGATACCCAGCCACGGGCGTTTTCAATCGCCGTCCGCCGTCACTGGTCCGGCCCGGCGTGACAGGGCCGAGTCCCGTGCGCGGACACCATGCACGGGGCGCGGCGGAGCCCCGACCTCGGGCCCCGAGGGCTCCGGCACCTCCCGCTCCGGAGTTGGATCGATTGGCACCGCCGGCGCGTCCGGAACCACCGGGCCGACCGGTTCGCTCGGCGGAGCCACGACCGGCTCTTCGGGGATCGACGGCTGGTCAGGGTCAACGGGTTGCGGGACTTCACCAGCGAGTGCCGCAACGCCCGGCGTGGCTAGCCCTGTCACGGTCGCCCTCGTGAATCCACGTGAGATCGGCTCATCCTCGTCTCCTCGGTTGCGGTTGTGGCCCCCACTACCCGCCCGGGCGGCAGCCATTCTCGTGATCCGTCGTCGGCGTCCCGGTGGCCGGCCCGCAGCGTGCGATGATCAGCCGGCCTTGAGCGTGTGTCATTCGCAGCTGCCTCGAACTGATTCGCAACAGCCCCGAAGCGCCCCCGCCGACGCCGGTGACCGCAACTGCGCAGAGGCTGCCGGATGACCTCCGCATCGCCAGAGGAGCCGGTTGACGCCCTCGTCGCGCGGTGGCACGGGACCCGCGACCCGGCGGCCCGCACCGCCCTGATCGAGCGTCATCTGCCGCTCGCACGCAGCCTCGCGCGCCGGTACCGGTACACGCCGCAGCCGCTGGAAGACCTCGAGCAGGTGGCCAGTCTGGCGCTCGTGAAAGCGGTCGACCGCTTCGACCCTGCTTGGGGTAGCACGTTCGGGGCCTACGCGATCCCGACGATCCTCGGTGAGCTCAAGCGTCACCTGCGCGATGCAAGCTGGACCGTGCACGTTCCGCGCGCGCTCAAGGAGCGGGTATTGGTCGTCGAGCGCTGCGAGCGGCTGCTCTCCGTTCGCCTCGGCCGCGCGCCGACCGTGCAGCAGCTCGCGGTCGAGGCCGGGCTGAGCACCGAGCAGATCCTCGAGGCGCTCGCCGCGCGGGTGGCGCACGATGCGCTGCCGCTCGAGCCGACGGACGCGTCGGCGAGCGACGCGGAGCCCCCCGCCGTCGACGCTGCGCTGGCGACGCCCGACGACTTTCGCAATACGGTCGAGGACAGACTGTGGGTCTCGAGCGCGCTTCAACGCCTGCCCAGGCGGGAACGGACGATTCTGCACCTGCGCTTCGCAGAGGGGCTGACCCAGACCGAGATCGCCGAGCGGGTCGGCCTGTCGCAGATGTATGTCTCGCGGCTGCTGCGGGCGACCCTCGAGCGGCTGCGCGCCGACGTGGAGTAGGAGAGGCCCGCCTTATGCTGCGCCGTTTGCCACCGGCCGCGCGTCTCGCATGACCAGCCGCAGCATTTCGCGGGTTCCGGCCTGACTCACCACCTCGATCGCGTCGGTCAGACGCTCGATCAGGGGGCCCGGCTCGCCGATCGCCTCGCCCGCCAGTAGGCTCGCCGACCCGCCGTTGCGGAGGTGGCCGATCCGCAGCGCCACGGTGCGCTCGAGGACCTCGATCCCGACGTGCAGATACCCGTCGTCGAGAACTGACGCGATGCGGGCCGCGATGGCGTCGGTCACCAACTGCGCGTCGGACAGGCGGTCAATCGAGAAGCCGGCGCGAGCAGCGAGCGCGCCGACCAGGCGGTTGAGGACGGCGGTGCCGAGGCTCGGCGGCGTCATCGCGATCGCTATCTCCAGGTCCCCGTCGGCGCCGAGTCGCTCGCTGCCCGCCAGCGCCACGTCGACCTGGAGATCGGCGGGTCCGTCCGCCTGCGGGATGTCGAACAGCATCGCCACCTCGAGCCCCTGCTCGGCGTTTTCGCGGAGCTCGGAGCGAGCCGTGAGTGCCTCGATCAGGGCGAGCCCGAGCCCGGCGGGCGGGGCCGCGGCGCCGCCGATTCCGACGCCGCGATCGCGGACGACGACCTCGAGCTCCGGGGGACGCAATCGAACCTCGACCTCCAATGGGCCGCTGTCGCCGTGGTAGGCGTGGATGACGACGTTGTTGCAGGCCTCGCTGACCGCAGCCTTGACGTCGTCCAGCGCATAGCCGAAGTCGACTTCGTCGGCCAGCCCGGCGAGAACCTCGCGGACCAGCGAGACGTTCTCGGCGCGACCGGCGAGCGCCACGACTACGTTCGGCTGCTCGTCGATCATGCGCCTCCTCGCAGAGCCTGGTGTTTGCGGATCGCGCCGTGCCACGCTCGCGCCGCGAGTGGGCAAGCCTGCTCGCAACGGTAGCGGGTCGTCAGCGTGGCGGGCTACTCGCCGTCGGCTGCGGACGGGTCAGAGCCTTCGGCGGAGTCGGACATGCGCGTGAGGATCCGCAGCTGCTCCAGCGCATGACGGAGCAGACGCGAGACCTGCATCTGCGACACACCGATCCGCTCCGCGATCTCCGACTGCGTCAGGTCCTCGGCGAAGCGCAGCTCGAGGACGAGCCGCTCGCGCGCGGGAATGTGGCGGAGCGCCGAGTCGATCGTGGCCCCGTACTCGACCAGCGCGTAGCGCTCGTCAATCTCACCGAGCGACTCGGCATAGCTGACGGGCCGATCGCCGTTCGCCGAGGCGCGCGGTGCGTCGAGCGATAGTGCACCGTAGGCGTGAGCGGCGGCCATCGCGTCGAGCACCTGCTCAGCGTCGATTTCGAGGTATTGCGAAAGCTCCGCGACCGTCGGGGGCCTGCCACGGTCGGAGGTCAGCCGCCGTTCGGCCTCCTCGAGCGCCAGCGTCCGCTCCTGCGTTCCGCGGGGGACGTGGACGTCCCAGCAGCAATCGCGGAAATACCGTCGTAGCTCACCAAGGATCGTCGGCACCGCGAAGGACACAAACGCGTTGCCGCGATCGGGCTCGAATCGGTCGATCGCCTTGACGAGACCGAGGGCGGCGACCTGCAGCAGGTCGTCCAGCGGCTCCGATGAGCGCTCATAGCGCCGCGCGAGGCTTCGCGCGAGCGGCATGAAC
>CAWHZJ010000022.1:0-266908 GCA_963833765.1 uncultured Solirubrobacterales bacterium
AACCCCCCACCAGCCTCAACACGTTGGGGCTGCTCACCGAGAGACCGTGCGAACGGCATCCCAACCGCACAGCGTCACTGCGCCAGCGTACGCGATCGGCAAGCAGAGCCGACAGGAGCGGGCGTCGAGTCGCCGCTCAGGAACTGCAGCCGGCGCGGAGCCGGTTAGCGCCGCGCGTGCGGCCGGGGCTCGACCGGGCCGACCCGCACTCCGAGCTAAGCGCCGAGATGCGCCCTCCTGGAGCCGCTCGAGCCGTTTCCGCCAAAGTCGCGGTGGCCGGAGAGGTGTTGATGGTGGCGGTCGTTGTGGCTGTCCCGGCCTCTGAGATGATGGGTCCGATGCGCCGCGATGTTCGATGCCGTGCGGTGGCGCGCGTGCTGTTCCTGGGTGTGCTGGTCGCTGTGCTCGTATCTGGGTGCGGTGGAAGCAGCGCCACTTCGCAGTTGCAGAGCCGGCTTCTGTCGGTCGCCGAGCTGCCGGCCGGTTGGTCGGCCGTCGCGGTCAGCGCGAGCCCGGCGCCGGTGACCGACACGCCTGTGTCGCGCACCTGGCGAAGAACCCGAAGGGCTGGAGCTACCAGACCGCCGGCTTCGTCGAGGGCAAGTCAATCCCGAACCTCGGCGAGGTCCTCGCGACCGGCGCACGAGCCGGGCCGGTATGGAACCGCTTGAACGCCGCCCTCGCCAACTGCCGATCAGCACTGCTGCAGTTCGGCGATACCAAGGTCGAGGCCACCGTCCGTCGGTTGGCCTTCCCGCGGCTCGGTCGCACCTCGTCTGCGTACGCTTGGGCGTTCACGCTGGCCGGGATCAGGGTCGGGTTCGACCTTGTCGTGTTCCAGACGAGCCGCTACGACGGTTACCTCTCCTACGCCAACCTAGGACAGCCCGCGACCGCCACGGTCGAGGCGTTCGCACAGGCCGCGGTGGCGAAGGCGCAGAGCGGCGCCACAGCCCCGGTGGCCGACAGCGTTTCGATCGCCTCAGCACCGGTGCGCAGCGCACACACGCGCCTCGGAACGGTCGGCTACCGCGCGATCGGTACCGGTCCGGCGCTGCTGCTGATCACAGGCTACGGCGGCACGATCGACAGCTGGGACACACGGTTCGTCGACGCTCTCGCCCAGCAACACGAGGTCATCACCCTCGACAACGCAGGCATCGGCAAGTCGGACAGACTGCCTGCCCCGCTGACGATCGACGCGATGGCAGACCAGACGAGCGCGCTCATCGACGCGCTCCGGCTCGGACGCACGGACGTGCTCGGCTGGTCGATGGGCAGCATGATCGCCCAGGCGCTCGCCGTCCGCCACCCGAGCCAGGTGCGCCGCCTCGTGCTCTGCGCCAGCTACCCCGGCAACGGCACGACCGTCCAACCCTCCCGCCAAGAACTCAACTCGTTCGAAAGTGGCGACCCGCAACAGGTCATGGCTGCTCTCTTCCCGCCCGACCGGACCGCCGCGCAAAACACCTACCTCGCGTCAATCTCCAGCTATCCGCCCGCCCCGCCCGCTCCGGCGGACGTGCTCGCCGCTCAACGGCATGCGGTCGACGCCTGGTGGAACGGAACCGACCCGGCCGGCACCAGGCCAGCGACGATCGCCGTGCCGACGCTTGTCGCTGACGGGACGCTCGATCGCCTAGACCCGGTCGCCAACAGCCAGACCCTCGCCAAGCTGATCCATGGCGCCAAGCTCCGTCTCTACCCCGACGCGGGCCACGCGTTCCTCTTCCAGGACCAGGCGGACGTCGTGCCGACGATCGAATCGTTCCTACGCTAACCCCGGGCCAGCCGCCAGGGAATGAGCGGCGCGCACCAGCCCTCGGCGGCGAACATCCGCGGGCACGAAGGCAGGTGTCGAACGCGGCCTTGACCACCGACCTGCAACTCGCCAACAGCAGGGGTGACCCTGGAGGCTACGACATGCCCACAACCGACGAGCTGCGGTCGTAGCGGAGCCCGGAGGACTGGCTGCTGCTTGGCCAACGGTCCGCCGCGACCCACGCGATGGGTCACGCGTGAACGCCGCGGCGTCGTGGCCGCACAGTGGATATACGCCGACAGACGCGTATATACTCGGTCGATGGGCAAGCATCTGGTGGACATCGACGAGCGCGCGCTTCGCGCCGCGCGAGAACAGCTTGGTACCGACACGATCAAGGCCACAGTCAACCGCGCGCTGCGGCAGGCCGGCGGACACGAAGGCGCAAGCGTGAAGGAGCGCCTCGATCTGCTCGCCGGAGCGGATCTTGCGCGTCGCGAGGAAGCGTGGCGCTGACTCACCTGGTCGACACGAGCGTCCTGACGCGCTTGCGAACACCGACCGTCCGCGTAGCAATCGAGTCGAGAGCCGAGCGCGGCGAGCTCGCACGAGCCGGGATCAGCGACCTTGAGATCGGCTACTCCGCCCGAAGCGCTCTCGAATGGGATCGGCTTGCCGGTGCCCTTGGAGTCTTCGAGCTCGTCGAGACCACCGCCGATCACCTGCGACGAGCGCGACACGTTCAACGGCTGCTCGCGGCCAAACACCAACGCGGACGCAAGGTGCCCGACCTGCTCGTCGCGGCCGCCGCCGAAGCCCGAAACCTCACGGTCCTTCACTATGACGCGGACTTCGACCGTATCGCCATCGTCACCGGCCAACCCTGCGAGTGGGTCGTGCCAGCCGGCTCGGTGGACTGACCGTCTGCACAGGAGCGCGCCGACCGCAAGTCGCAGCTCGAGGCATGCCGTCGTTTAGGCAGCTGTGAGGCGCCAGCTGCCCACACTCCCGTGAAAGGCACGCAAACTTCGCAAAACCCGGTCGCCACGCCTCGCTCCGGAATCAATCCCACCATTTGCAGGCACAACGGGCGATGTCGCGGCTATCGACATATCGCTTCACACGCGAGAGGTCGCTGGGTCGAAACCGGCTGTGCCCAGTCCGGTCGCTGGGTTCAGCGGACTCAGCCCGCGTTGCGAGCCGAGTTCAGGTTATCCGCCGATGCCCGCCGGCCGGGGACGCTTCAGCCTGGGCCGGCGGCCATTTCCTCGGCAACACCGTCCACGCCGTGCCGGCGGAGGATTACCAGCCCCGCAAGCCAGGCTCCGACGGCGCTGCGCAGTCCCTCCCGATCCGACTTGAGTCCGTGGTCGCCACGGATGACCGCGACCTCCCTCAGCCCCGCCGGCTCAGGCACCCCGAACCGGTCGCGGTCGCCCTGCACCACAAGGACGGGCACGGCCACGCCGTCGAGCTCGTCCTGACGGGACTTTCCGGACGGCGCGACGAGCGGAAAGGCGAGGCAGAGGACGCCCGCTGCGCCGACCGCCGCGGCGGTACGACACGCGACGCGCGCCCCCGCGGAGCGGCCGCCGGTCACCACGGGCAATCCCGCGAGCGGCCCGGCTCGCAGCTGTTCGATCACGGGGATCCACGCGGCATCGAGCATGTGCGTGGCCGGGGTGGATCGACGCCCCGCGACGCGGTATGGCTGCTCAACGAGCGCGACCGTCAGGCCAAGGCGGCCCGCGACCTCCGCCGCCAGCAGCAGGTCGGGCGCGGACACGCCGCCGCCCGCACCGTGTCCGAGTACGAGCGCGCCGCGCGCCGCCGCGGCGGGATGCAGGTGCGCCCGCGCCGGGCCGTGCGGGGTGTCGAGCTCGAGCATGATCGCAAGGGTAGTCTCGGCCGGGAGTTCGACCGCGTCGGAACCGGCCTGTCGAATCTCGCCGCGTCCGATGAAGATCACGACAATCGGCAGAGGCAACATAGGCGGGACGCTCGGACGGCTCTGGGGTGCCGCCGGGCACGAGGTAACCCAGCTCGGACGCGACGGAGGGGACGCCAGCGAGGCTGACGTTGTGCTGCTGGCGGTCCCCAGCGCCGTGGTCCCCGACGCCCTCGCAGCTGTCACCGGCTTGGACGGAAAAGTCATCTTCGACGCCACCAACCGGATCGGTGGTCAGACTCCGCCAGCCGGACACCAGTCGAACGCCGAGTACGTGAAAGCGACCACCGGTGGCCCCGTCGCGAAGGTGTTCCACCTCAACTTCGGCGCGATCCTGGACCAGGCCGCCGCCGGCGCGCACCGGCCGAGCAACCTTTGGGTCGGTGACGACGGCGCCCGAGACGCGGTTGAGCAACTGAGCCGCGATATCGGGATGGAGGCTGTGTACGGAGGGCCGCTCGACCGGGCGGCGACAGCCGAAGCATTCACCGAGATCCTGATCACCGTCCTTCAGGAAGCCGGCGCTCCGGTGTTCTACCGATTCGCGACCCCGCAAAACTTCTGAAAGCCCGTCTAGCTCCGTTAGGTGCTCGGCCCACACCGCTCCCGCGGTCGGAAACAGCTACAGAGGGGGCGCGACGGCGCTCGGGTTGCGTCGCCCTGCTTACGCTCCCCCACGGGTATGTACGAGTCTCTGCGGCTGGTCAGGACTTTCGTCGACGGTGGCCAGCGACGAGTTCGTTGGGCGAGGCGGTTCGTTTAGCTCCCGAAGAACTGTTGGTAGATGAGGAAGATGTTCATCAGGCTGATCGCGACGGCGATGGTCCACGCGGCGATTTGGAGGGTGCGGCAGTTGACGTGGATTCCCATGATGTCGCGGCGGCCGGTGAGGATCACGAGCGGTATGAGCGCGAGTGGGATGCCGAACGAGAGCACGACTTGGCTGAGGACGAGGATGTTGGTGGGGTTCAGTCCGATGGCGAGCACGGCGATGGCGGGGATCATCGTGAGTCCGCGGCGCAGTGCGAGGGGGATCTGGAAGTTGATGAAGCCGGCCATCACGACCTGCCCGGCGTAGGTGCCGACGCTTGAGGAGGAGGCTCCGGAGGCGAGCAGCGCGACCGCGAACGCGAGCGCGGCACCGCCGCCGACGAGGTGTCCGAGCTGGAAGTGGGCCTGCTGGATCGTGCTCAGGCCCGACAAGGCTGGGGTGTGGAAGAGCTTGGCGGCGAACGCGAGCATCGCCAGGTTGACCAGGCCGGCGAGCCCGAGCGCGATGTACACGTCGAGTCGTTCGAAGCGCAGTACGCGCTTCTTCTCGTTGTCGTTGCGTGTCGCCATGCGGCCCTTGGTCAGCGCCGAGTGCAGGTAGATCACGTGCGGCATCACGGTCGCCCCGACGATCCCGACCGCGATGTAGAGGTAGGTGGCGCCATGGATGCTGGGGACCAGGCCGTGCAGTGAGCCGTGCACGGACGGCCCGATCCTCAGCGTCTCGTAGAGAAAGCCGGCGAAGATGATCGCGAGCAGCGCGCTGATCGCGAGCTCAAACTTGCGGAACCCGAGCGCCTGCAACCCGAGGATCCCGAACGCGATCACGCCGGTCATCAACCCGGCGACAAACAGCGGCACGCCAAACAGCAGATTCAGACCGATCGCAGCGCCGACGAACTCGGCGATGTCCGTCGACATCGCCATTACCTCGGCCTGGACCCACATCCCCCGCGTGAAGGCGCGCGGGAAGTGCTCGCGCACAAGCTCCGGGTAGTTGTGGTCGGTGACAATCCCGAGCTTGGCCGATAGGTACTGGATCACCATTGCGACCAGGTTCGCCGCCAGCACGACCCAAAGCAGCAAATAGCCGAACTCGGCGCCGCCCTGCACATTGGTCGCGAAGTTCCCGGGGTCGACGTACGCGATCGAGGCCACGAACGCGGGGCCGAGCATGAAAAGCGTCGAGCGGACCCTCCCGCGCGAGAGGAGGCGCTCGAGCGCGCTTTCCTCGAGCTCCTCGTACAGCGGCAGCGTCTGCTCAGCGCCGGCACCTCCGAGCGCGGGAACCCCCCGGCCTAGCGGCGGAGTCACCGCGGGTCCGCCCCGGTGTCGATGCGCATCGCGCGTGCCAGTTGGCCGCCGATCGGATGCTCGCGTTCGTCGAAGCGCACGAACACCGGCCCTCCGAACGGCTGGCGATCGATCACCTCCAGTCGCATGCCGAGCGTGATGCCGTGATCTGCGAGGTAGCGCAGCATCTCCGGGTCGGAGTCCGAAACGCGCACGAACCGTCCGACGGCACCGACCGCCAACTCGTCGAGGCTGCGCGTCGCGCGCTCGTCGATCTCAAACGCGACGGTCGGAATCGGATCGCCGTGCGGGTCAACCGCAGGGTCGCCAAGGCGGCCGGCGATCAGCTCCTCAAGCTCCTCCGAAAGCACATGCTCGAGCACCTCGGCTTCGGCGTGCACGCGATCCCAGGACATTCCGAGCTCTTGGGCGAGAAACAGCTCAAGGAGCCGGTGATGGCGCAGCACCTCAAGCGCGACGCGGCGGCCCTCGTCGGTCAGGCGCACGCCGCGGTAGGGCTCATGCTCGAACAGCCCCACGTCCGCGAGCTTGCGCAACATGCCCGATACCGACCCCGGCGTGACGCCCAGACGCGCAGCGAGATCGTTCGTCGACACCGGCGCGCCAACGCGAGCCTCGAGCGCGTACACCGCCTTCGCATAGTCCTGCACGGACGCTGAAAGCAATTGTTCCGCAGGCACGATGTCGGATTATGGCTTGCCTAAATCTTCTTGTCAAGTGACCTGAAATTTTATTCTCGGTCGATCGATCGGCGGGGGCGTCGGCCGCCGGGGGACGCAGCAGTGCGAGAAACCCACCCTCAACGCAATGCGTGTTAGGATGAGCGTGTGTCTGATGTCGAGCGCTGCGAGTTGGTGTGCCTCGACCTCTTGCGCGCAGAGCACATCCGCCAGCACCTCGACGAGGCGCTGATTGCCGAGGCGGCCTCACGCGCCAAGGCGCTGGCTGACCCCACGCGCCTGACGGTCGCCGTGGCGTTGCGCGAAGGCGGGGAGCTGTGTGTCTGTGACCTGGCTTGGATCACCGGCCGCGCCGAGAACCTCGTCGGCCACCATCTGCATGCCCTGCGCAGCGCCGGCCTGGCCAGCTCGCGGCGCGAGCACAAAATCGTCTTCTACACCCTCACCGACCGGGGCCGCCACCTGCTCGACGCTCACCTCGACCTCGCGGCGCTCACGCCATGAGCACCCCATCGGTTGAGCTCACGACCCTCACCGCGCCGACGATCGCCTCGACGCAGGGCTCGCTGGCGCCCCTCGAGCGTGATCGGCTGATTCGCCGCGCGAAGGCGCTGTCCTGGCTCAGTCTCGCCTACATGAGCGCCGAGGGCGCGATCGCGATCACCGCGGCGCTGCTCGCCGGCTCTGTCGCGCTGCTCGGTTTCGGCCTGGACTCCGTGATCGAAGCCCTCGCGTCGATCATCGTGATCTGGCGCTTCACCGGCGTCCGTCGGCTCTCTGACCACGCCGAGCAACGCGCCCAGCGGCTCGTCGCGATCACCTTCTTCCTGCTCGCCCCCTACATCGCTCAGGACGCGATCCGCACACTCGCAGACGGCCAACACCCCACCACCAGCTGGCTCGGGATCGCCCTCTCGATCTCAAGCATCATCACGATGCCGATACTCGGCAACGCCAAACAGCGCATCGGGCAGCGCCTGGGCTCAGGCGCGACCGCCGGCGAAGGCGTGCAGAACATGCTCTGCGCCTACCTCGCTACCGGCGTTCTCACAGGCCTCGTGCTCAACGCCGCGTTCGGCCTGTGGTGGGCCGACCCCGCCGTCGCGCTCGCCATCGCCGCGCTCGCCATCCACGAAGGCCACCAAACCTGGCAAGGCCACGGCTGCTGCGCCGCGCCACCGATTCCCGGTGAACCGCTCAACCGCTGTCACGACGACTGCTGCACCTGACCGCTCACGCTCGCACCGCAACCTACCGCCTCTCGGGTCTGGCAAGACGTTTGCCGGCACCGAGACGTTTACTCGCGGCTTCGGCAAGCTCGCTGGCTGGGCCGGTGGGGGCGCCATCAAAGGCACCGTTAACGGCAACGTTCAGACCTACTCGTACTCCTATCGGTCATAGGCGAGGAACTGCCCTCCTCGGGCAGCCAGGCGGCGGGTACGTCACGCGGCTTCAGGCCGTGGCGGCGAAATTGACGTCCTTGGTTTCGACGGTCCCGGCGGATCGTCCTGGCGCCGTCTGGTAAGTCCAGTACAGGTTCGTGTGCGCGATGACCTGCTCCGGTGGTGGCGCTCCCCACGCCGTATGGTCCTCCGTCGTGTGGGCGTCGCTGACGAGGGTCGCGTCGTACCCCCGGACAAGGGCGCCGTGGAGCGTCGAACGGATGCATTCATCGGTCTGTGCGCCGACGATGACGAGTCGCCCAACGCCGAGGCCCGACAGCACGGTCTCGAGCGTGGTGTCCTCGAACGAATCGCCGTAGCGCTTCGCTACCAGCGGCTCGGCGTCACCGGGAGTCAGTTCCGGGACGATGCGCCAAGCGTCGCTGCCGCTCGCAAGCTGCTCGCTGGAGTGCTGGACCCAGACCACGGGGACCTGTTCCCGCCGCGCCTTCTCGACAAGACTGCCGACGTTCGCGACGACGGCGTCACGCTCGTGCGCCTCCGCGACGACGCCGCTCTGCACGTCGACGACGAGCAGTGCCGTGTTCCGCCGATTCTCGAGTGTCGTCATGGTGTCCCCTTACCCACGCTCGGCTCCTGTCCGTTCGACCAAGATATACCGGCGGCCCGAAATCCGACGTTCCGCGCCACCGTTCGGCACGGATCAGCCCCTCATGTGGGCGGGCCAGATACCGTTCTTGCCGGGCGCGAGGATTCCGGCCGGGTCAATCGCGTCCTTCAGCGTCTCGCAGAAGCGGCGGTAGGCGTGGTCGCCGAAGGAGTACTGCGCCGCCGCCGCGTCCATGAAGTCGACATGCGCGCGGTACTCGCCGTAACCGTGCGGTGCGCAGTCCACCACCAGCTGGCGTGCGAGATCGTAGGCGGTGCGCGTGCCAGCTTCGTCGGCCGTGTCGAACATCAGCATCGTGATGTGGATCAGGCTGCGGGCGTTGATCCCGAGCAGCCCGGCGAGGTAGTCCATGCCGGCCGCCTGCACCTTCTCGCGCAGAACGCCGCGGGCGCGGAGGATCTCCGAGCCGGTCATCGGCACGACCGGCGAGAAGCCGATGTGGCCGCCCGAGTCGCCGCCGGCCCAGCGCGTGATGTGGGTGAAGGCCATGTTCGGGATGCCGGCCATCGTCTTCTCGCTGCCGTTCTCGATCAGCGCGAACTCCTCGCGGCCAAAGCTGCGCTCCGAGCGCACGTCCCCGCCGGGGATCCGCTCGAACGCCGCCGCGACCTTCTCGAAGCGGTGCGCGACGACCGGCTCATCGCCGTAGAGGCCGAGGCGCATCATCCAGCGGCCGGCGTCCATCTCACGCGCGATCCGGTCGATCTCGCCCTCGGGGATCGGCCCCTCGCCGGCGAACCAGTCGGCGCGCGCGGTGTGCAACGCCGCGGTGTTGAGGGTGTTGAGGATCGTCGGGACCATCCGCAGCGTGCCGTCGAGCAGGAGCATGCGCAGCGTGTCGATCAGCGGCGCGATGTCGTCATCGCGCCAGACCCGCACCCAGATCGGCCGATAGACCTCGGGCTTGGGCATCAGCTGCACGCCGAGCTTGGTGACGATTCCGAAGTTGGACTGAGTGAAGAGTGGATCGAGCGTGGGGCCGAGCCCACGCTTGTAGAGATTCCAGGCGCGGTTGCCGGGCATCGCGCCCATACCGGTGCGCAGCAGCTCGCCGCTCGGGAGCACGACCTCCATTCCGCACTGCGCGACCCAGTCGATGCCGTAGGGCAGGTAGGTGACGCCGTTCTCGAGCATGTTGCCGACCGGGCCGCCCCAGCCGAGGTCGGCGATCGAGACCATCAGGTCAAGGCCCGCCCGCTCGATCGCCTCGTAGAGGTCGAACCAGCGCACGCCGGGCTCGACCACCGCGTAGCCGAGCTCGCCATCGAGCTCGATCACGCGGTTCATGTTGCGTAGGCTCAGCAACACCGTGCCGCCGAGCAGCGGCCCGGCGCCGCCATAGCCGTTGTTGCGGCCGGTCGAGTGCACCCACAGGGGCACGCCCTCCTCGGCGGCGATCCGCACGATTGCCTGGACCTGCTCGACCGTGCTTGGCAGCAGCGCCGCGGCGGGCACGCGCTCCTCCCAGCCGCCGAAGGCGAACGGGTCGCGGAAGTCGCGCAGCTCCGCGCGACCGGTGAGCGCGTGCTCGACGCCCAGCTCGGAGGTGAAACGCTCGAGTGCGCGGTCAAGCGATTGCGGGCGCATGCCCGTACTCGAGGACTGATCGCCGAGGCGATCCGGATGCGCCGGGTCGGACATCGCGACAGGTTACTTCTCGGTCCGCAGCGGCGTGACTCGCCTCAGCCGTCGGCAGCGACATCTGCCTCGGTGGCGTGCCCGCCTGTGAAGCGGCTGCACGCATCCACTATGTGGGCTGGCGGCTCGTTGTTACTCGCACATCAGTGGGCGACCAAACCCACCGTCTATACGCGCATAATGCTTTCTGTAACTGATCGGCAGCTGGCCGCCGGGCCTGCGGCACTAGTGGTCACGTGCCGGAATCGGCTCAGCGAGCGCGGCGCGCGCGGGGAGCGCGGGGAAGGGATCGGCGAAGTACTGGGTCTCGTGCGTTACGAGACCGTCTGTGATCTCCATGATGCTGAGCGAGTACGTGGGCGCGCCGTCATAGGTGATCATGCACTCGCTCACCCAAAGGTCGCCGTGGCCCAGGATTCGGCGAATGGTGAAGTGGCGCTCGGCCGGGTGTCCGGCGCGTTGCGCTTGGATCGTTGATCTGCCACTGAAGCGCTCGCCGGACTGCGGGTAGTCCAGGATCGCGTCTACGGCGTAGATCGCGTGCTCCAGGTCGACGTCCCCGCGCTCGGAGGCCTCCCAGTGCTGCTGGAGTCCAGCCCGGATATCGGCATCGCGATCACTCGCGCTGTTCACCGCCGTTGGCCCCTCATCACAAGTAGGAATGTCGCCGGCTCGAGCGCCGGATGCTATCCGAGGGTCTCGTGCATCAGCCCGATCGGCAGAATCTCGTCGTGGACGCCGGCCTGACGACCTGAGTGCAACCGTGCATTCTGCGATGGTGCCGGCGGAGCCGATGGCCGAGACCAAACAATGCCCTGACTGTGCCGAGCAGGTGCTCGCGGCGGCGCGCAGGTGCCGCTACTGCGGCTACCGCTTCGACCGTGGCGGAGGGGCGCTGGGAGATCTGCTGGCTGGCTTGCGCAGGGACAAGCAGGAGGTGACGCTTGACTCGATCCTCGCCGACTGGGGCGGGAGCCTCGAGAACGGCGAGGAGGCACGGTTCTTCCGGCTCGCCGAGCTGGACGGTCGGCTCGGCTACCTGCTCGTGACAGGGACAAGACTGGTGTTCTTCGCAGCGCGTGGGCATTCCCGCCACGACACGCTGGTCGAGCGTTCACTCGACGACATCTCGCACGCGCGCATCCGCGGCGGCTTGGGCCGCCGTCAGCTCGAATTCGGCGGTTTCACGTGGAAGCACGCCGCGCGCCTTTACGGGAGGGGCGACATGCAGCGCCTCGCTGACTTGCTGACGGAGCACCTGACCGCAGGAACCCCCACGGACTTGGATCGCCGAGCGCCCGGCTAACCGATGACCGTCACGATCGATCGGATTCGTTTGGCCTCCGCTCTTCCACCGGCTTCAGCACCGCCGTGGCGTCCGGCTGAAACCGCCCAACGGCCGGGATTGGATGGCGATGAGTCTGGACTCGACGGCCGGAGATGGCAATGGGTATCGTGCGATCGGTGGCATCCGCTGGCACCTCGCCGCATGATGCGGGGATCCGGCTCGCCGGTCTGAGCAAGTCGTTTCGCAGCCCGGGCGGCCCGGTGCACGCGGTGCGCGACATCGACGTAGCGATCGAGCGCGGCGAGACCGTGGCGCTGCTCGGGCCGAATGGTGCCGGCAAGTCGACGACGATCGACATGCTGCTCGGCCTGCAGCCGCCGGACGGCGGCACGGTGTCTCTGTTCGGGCGAACGCCGCGCCAGGCCGTGGACGCCGGCCTGGTCGGCGCGATGCTGCAGACGGGGGCTCTGATCCAGTACCTCTCGGTCCGCGAGTTGCTGACGATGGTGGCCGCGATCTACCCGACGCCTCTGGGCGTCGATGAGGTGCTCGAGCAGACCAGCCTCGAAGCGATTGCGGGCCGACGCACGCAGAAGCTCTCGGGTGGCGAGACTCAGCGTGTCCGTTTCGCTCTGGCGATCGTGAGCAACCCCGACCTGCTCGTGCTCGACGAGCCGACGGTCGCGATGGACGTCGAGTCACGTCACGAGTTCTGGAACTCGATGCGCGTGTTCGCCGCGCGCGGCAAGACCGTCGTCTTCGCGACGCACTACCTCGAGGAGGCCGATCAGAACGCCGACCGCGTCGTGCTGATGGCGCACGGCCGCATCGTCGCCGACGGGCCGCCGACCGAGATCAAGGCGCGCGTCGGTTCGCGCACGATCCGCGCGACGCTTCCCGACGCCAGTCGCGACGAGCTGGCCGCGCTGCCCGGCGTGGCGAGCGCCGACCGCCGCGGCGAGGCCGTCGTGCTCGTCTGCTCGGACTCCGATCAGGCGATCCGCGCACTACTCGAACGCTTCCCCGCGACACGCGACATCGAGATCGCGGGCGCCGGGCTCGAGGACGCCTTCCTCGCGCTGACCGCCGATCCCGACGCCGAGGCCCCCGATCCGGCGGTCGCGCCATGAACAACCTCGTCTATATCCGCTACGAGATGCTGCGCGCCTTTCGCAACCGCCGCTTCTTCTTCTTCTCGCTCGGTTTCCCGCTGCTCTTCTACTTCGTGATCGCCGCGCCGCAGCGCCACGTCAAGAACTTCGCCGGCAGCCACATCTCGCTGCCGCTCTATTACATGGTCGGCCTCACCTCGTTCGGCACGATGGTTGCGATGATCTCGACCGGCACGCGGATCGCCTCCGAGCGCCAGCTGGGCTGGACGCGGCAGCTGCGGATCACCCCGCTCCGCACGCGCGCCTACTTCCGCGCAAAGCTGCTCACCGCCTACATGATGTCGGGCCTCACGATCGTCCTGCTCGCCCTTGCTGGCACCTCTCTTGGCGTCAGCCTCTCGGCCGGTCACTGGCTCGCGATGGTCGGCCTGATCCTGATCGCCCTGCTGCCGTTCGCGGCCCTCGGGATCATGCTCGGGCATCTGATCAACGTCGACTCGATCGGCCCCGCCACGGGCGGCGGCGCTTCATTGCTCGCCTTCCTCGGCGGCACGTGGTTCCCGCTCGGAAGCCACGGATTCCTCTACCAGCTCGGGCAGTTGCTCCCTTCCTACTGGCTCGTCCAGGCGGCGCACACGGGCCTCACCGGCCAGGGTTGGCCGGCGCGCGGCTGGATCGTCATCGGCGTCTGGGCCGCCGTGCTGTCGTTCGGTGCGCTCTCTGCCTTTCGCCGCGACACGAAACGCGTCTGAGCGCGGCGAAACGCGGAGATTGTGTCGGCACCGGCGATATGCGACGCTCAATGGACTGTGACGATGTCGGTGCTGAGGCTGCGGCTACCGTGAAGGTAGGCGACGGCAATGAGCGAGCGCTGCGCCCTGAGTCGCTCCTCGTCGCGCTCGGTCGCCCGCAGGAGCCCGGCGCACCGCTGAACGTCGCGCTGACGCCGAGCTCCACCTACCGTCTCGGCGGGGAGTTGGGGTACGGTCGCGACGGCAACCCCGGCTGGGCGGCGCTTGAGGGCGCGCTCGGGGCGCTCGAGGGCGGTGACGCTGTGGCCTTCGCGTCGGGGATGGCCGCGGTCGCGGCGGTGCTCGAGACGTTACCGGCGGGCGCGCTCGTGGCCTGCTCGCGCGTCGCGTATCACGGTGTGCGGGTGCTCATGAGCGAGCGCGAGCGGGGCGGGCGCCTGCGCGTGCTGTTCGTCGACGCGCACGATGCTGATGCGGTTGCGGTCGCGTGTGACGGGGCGGCACTGCTGTGGCTTGAGACGCCGATGAACCCCCTGATCGAGCTGGCCGACGTGGCGGCGCTGAGCGCGATCGCGCACGCAAAAGGCGCCGCGGTGCTCGTTGACAGCACGTTCGCGACGCCGCTGCGCCAGCGCCCGCTCGAGCAGGGCGCGGACCTCGTCCTGCACAGTGCAACAAAGTTCATCGGCGGGCATGCCGACCTGTTGCTTGGCGTCGTGGTGGCGCGCGATGAGCGCCGCCGCGACGAGCTCGTCCACCGCCGCGCAATCGACGGGGCGACACCGGGGGCGCTCGAGGCGTTCCTTGCGCTTCGCGGACTGCGAACGCTGGCCGTGCGTCTGGACCGCGGCGAGCAGACGGCCGGCGAGCTCGCGCGGCGTCTGGCGGCGCACCCGGGAGTGACGCGCGTGCGCTATCCAGGGCTGCCGGATGATCCCTGGCATGAGCTGGCGCGCAGGCAGATGAGCGGCTTCGGCTCGATGCTCGCATTCGAGACGGTCGGCGACGCCGACGCGGCGGACCGCGTCTGCGCGCGCGTCGAGCTGATCACGTCTGCGACGAGCCTCGGCGGTGTCGAGACACTGCTCGAACGCCGCGCGCGTTATCCCGGCGATGCAGAGGCCGGGACGCCGCCGACGCTCATCCGCCTCAGCGTCGGGATCGAACACGTTGACGACCTCTGGCGCGACCTCGAGCAGGCGCTCGCGTCACTCGACGACTAGAGCCGTCGACGCCCCGGCAGCGGCACCCCGTCGTGCACGAGCATGTAGGCCCCACCGCGGATAATCACGCGCGACATCGCAGACGAATGGGGAGCCACGACGCCCCAGTCGTGGTGCTCCGCGGGTTCGAGGAGGCGTCATGGGAACGAGTCGGGAAGATGCGGTCGCGTTCGTAGAGGGATACGGTCGCACCTGGGAGTCCTGGGATTACGCGGCCTGGGTCGATCTGTTCACCGACGACGTGGTGTACGTCGAACACCCAACAGAGCGGCCGGTCGTGGGACGAGCGGCGCTCGACGCGTACGTTCGCAACGAGGCCGCAGAACAGGGTGCCGTGAGTGTCCGTATGGGGTCGCCGGTCGTCGAGGGCAACCGTGTGGCTGGCGAGTTCTGGGTTACAGCAACCGGCGACCGCGAGCCCATGACCCTGGTCGGCGGCTTCACTGCTCGGCTGGAGCCGGACGGGCGCTGCAGCCACTTCCGCGAATACTGGTTCTACATCGACGGCGAGACCACCCCGGCATATGAGGGATGGGGCGACTAGGCACGCCGCGCCGTCGGAGTGCTCACTGTTGTCACCAACGAGGCCTCCCGTCAGCCCTGGCCGCGGCTAGTGATAGAGGATCAGCCGGTCCACGCTGAAGGCGAAGAACAGCGCCAGCAAGCTCCAGGAGATTGGCCAGCTCACGGTACGCAGAAACGCGGTTTCCCAGCGCCCGACGCGAACAACGTAGAGCAAGATGACCAGCAGCAACACCCCGTAGGTTGCGAGTCCTGCTGCGGTTGGGAGGCCCAGGCCGAGGACAGGCGCGACCACCAGGCCGAGCACGAGCCAGGCGGCGATAGCCAAGATGTCGACCGAGAGGCTGGTGCGCTCGCGCCCCACGATGGTCATGAAACCGGCAGCGCCAACGAGCGCGGCGGCCATGAAGACGCCGAGCGGCCACCGCGAGCCGAAGCCGAACAGCGAGCCCATCAGCTTTCCGCCGCTCCAGAGCAGCAGTGGATCGATGAAGCTGACGGCCACATAGCAGGCGAACATGTCGACCGTCGAAGCCCAGGGATTCCCGAAGACCGGTCGACGAGGTATCAGCGCCGCTCTCAGGGCTGAACGCTGGAGCGCTCCACGGAGGGAGCCGGTGTTCTCTGGTTCCGTCGCCAAATCTCAACCTCCTGGAAGAATGCTAGGGAACCGCTCAACCGGAGTTCGACAGTTGTTGGGCACGCGAGGCGTGATTGCGCCGAGGGCGATCCGGCCCGTCGCGCGGCGACGGTTGGCGGCGCTGGCGCAGATACTGCGCCCCCGCGGCGGATACCGAGACGAGCGCGCCGCGTCCCGGCTCATGATGGCGTGCGATGAAGCCTCGGTCGCTGGCGTCCTCCCACACGGGCAAGCGCGGACACGACGTCCGCCACGCCTCGAGCACCTCGGCGTAGGGGCGGGGGTTGGGTCCCATCCACTCGAGGAGGTCGAGGATCAGGGTGTCGACGCTGTCGGGGAGGGCCCCGGGGATTGGCGCAGGCCGGTCGATGCTTCGCCTCCTGGTTGACCCCGAACGGTAGAGCAAGCGGCGGGCCTGCTGCGCCCCCGGGCCAACCGAGGGCACTGCGCCACTGAACCCACGACCGCGAGCTGCGGTCTATTGCTTGGCGGTGTGCGCCGTGAAGAACGCCCACATGACGTTGTTGGCATGGACCGCAGCGCTCTGCGGCCCGAGGATTGCGGTGAATGTGGCCGGGAGGGGCGGTCCGCCGGGCCACTCGTGGCCCTCTCCGGTGATGGCGTAGAGCTCAACGCTGCTCGCGGCGGCGCAGCCGGTGTAGGTGGTGAGCGTGTAGCCGGCGCCACGGGTGACATGCGGAGTGGCCCGGCAGCCGTCGTGGGCGGCCCATCGCTGCGCGGCGGTCGACACCGAATAGGTCCAGTACGCCTGGCCGTTGCCGTTGAACGGGTCGATCGGGTCTGCCGTGCCGTGAAATGCGATCACGGGGACGGCCGTGCGCGTCGGGCATGGGCTCGGGTAGCGCAGGCCGGCAACGGGAGCGACGGCGGCGAACGTGGTGGGCGCATCGCAGGCGAGCTGGCTTGACATGCGCCCGCCGCCGGACACTCCCGTGGCGAACACGCGGTGCTCGTCGACGCAGTAGCGCGCAGCAAGAGCGGGCACCAGCGCGGCCAGGAAGTCGACGTCATTGGCGGCGTCCTTGGGGACCGGGCTGCCGCCGAAGAGCGGCACCCCTGGGACGTTCCAGTCGAACCCGCTGCCGCTGGTGATGAGCCCTTGCGGGTAGGCGACGATGAAGCCGTCCGCGTCGGCGGTTGCGTCCATGCCGCTGAACAGCTCCTGCTGGCTGGCTGTGCTGCCGCTACCGTGGAGATTGAGCACCAGCGCCACCGGCGTCGTGTCGCGGTAGCCGCTGGGAACGTGCACGATCACGACGCGCCGATGGCCGGCAACGGCCAGTTGCAGCGTCGTCGAGCCCGACGGGACCTTGTGCCCGCAGCCGGATCCGACCGCGGACTCCGTCGCCACGCTGCCCGACGACGCGCGCGCACTCGGCTCGACGGCCCCAAGCAGCGCGCTCGCGCCGATGGCGGCGGCGAGCGCCAAGCCCACAGCCCGGCGCCGGCGCGCCGTGGACAGGACCGAGGGGACTCGGCGGTGCGGTAGGCCCGGCATCGGCGTCTCCTCGCGACAGACATTTATGCAGCCCGGTTGCGTAATCTAGAGACCCGTGCGCCAGGATGCAAACCCCCCGTACCGGTTCGGCGACGTGCTCGCCCTCGCGCGGCGTGCGTGGACGCTGCGGATGGCTCGCGAGTTGAGCGAGCGGGGCTACCCCGGCTATCACATCAGCGACGCCGCCACGGTCCGGACGCTGCTCGCCGGCCCGGCCCCGGTGGGCGCGTTTGCCAACGTCCTCGGCGTCACCCGCCAGGCCGCGCGGAAGGTGGCCCGCCGCCTCGAGCAGCGCGGCTACGCAACCGCGGAGCGGAATGCCGCCGACGGTCGCCGCGTCAACATCGCGCTCACCGACAGCGGTGTCGCCTACGCCCGAGCGGTCATCGACGTGATCGGCCAGCTCAACCGGGAAATCGCCGAAGCCGTGACCCCCGACCAGCTCCTCGCCGCCGACGCCGTCCTGCGCGCCGCACTCGACAACGACCCGCAGATCAAGCTGGTTGCCGAACGCGTCCCGGCGCCCCAGCGTCCTACCGGGTCAGACCACAGACAAACCCGCTGAGCGCCACGATCCCCGCGCAGCAGCCGGTCCCGCCGCCACCTCACCTTGGACGACAAGCCAACGGCGTGTCCTCAAACGCGCTCGGCATGCGGGCGCCGAGGGTGGCCGGCTGTCATCGGGTTCGGTCAGGGGCGCGGGGAGCTACTCTGCATATACGCGTCCGGCAGGTTCGGCCGTGGGGTCAACCATCTGCGCTCAATGGAGGAACGATGCAGACACTCAGAATCGTGCTTGTCGCCGCAGCCCTTGGGGCGCTCGCGCTGACAGGCTCGGCCTTCGGCCAGTCGGCCCATTCGAGCGCTGCAACCGTCGTCAGCACGAAGAAGACGTCGTCGCTCGGGACGATCCTTGTCACGAGCTCCGGCCAGACGCTGTACCTCGACTCGGCCGACAAGCCTGGACACCCAGCCTGCACCGGCGGCTGCCTGTCGATCTGGCCCGCGCTGAAGGCGAGCGGCACGCCCAAAGCCTCCGGCAGCGTGAAGGCGTCGTTGCTCGGCACGACCAAGATCGCGGGAGGCATCAAGCAGGTCACCTACAACGGGCACCCGCTCTACACCTTCGCGTCGGACACCAAGAGCAGCCCGACCAGCGGCGAGGGCGTCAACGGGTTCTATGCCGTGAGCCCAGGCGGCAGCAAGGTCACAAAGCCGACGGCCAAGAAGCCGACTTCAACCACCCCCGGATACTGAGAGCTTGACGGCGCCCGCGCTGCGGCAGGAACCGTCCAGCCGCAGCGCCAGGCGGCCCCGGGAACGCTGCGGCCCGTTGTCGTCGGCGACGCCGAGCCGTGTCATTGCGCTTCCGCGCGAATCACGACGCGGCCCAACCCGATGACCTCCATCTCGGTCTGGGGTGTGCAGACGGCGAGCTTGTCTGCCTCATTGCGCAGCGTTCGGCGCAGTACGACGAAGGCGGCGCCCCCAGCGAGCGCAGGGACCCACAGCGCGATCGCCCGGTAGGCAAGCACCGCCCCGGCGGCTGACGCCAGCGGGACGTGGTAGAGCACGAGTGTCCCGACGAGACCGGCGTCGATGCCGCCGATGCCTCCCGGCACGGGGATCAGCCCGCCGAGCTCGCCGATCAGATAGGCGATCGCCATGATCGCCAGCGGCGGCGCCGGGCCGAGCGCGCGGAACGTTGCCCACAGGACCAGCACATCGAACACCAGGTAGGCGAGCAGACCGGCAATCAGCAGCAGGTTGCCCTCGCGCAACAGCGCAAGCGCCTCCTCGACACCGTCAGCCAGCGCAGTCAGGCTGCTGCGCACGGCTCGCGCACGCCGCGACGGCTCGTGTTGCCCGCCGAGTCGTCGGCGAAACGCCGAGCGGCCGGCGAGGCGCCCCCCCAACAGCACCGCCACGATCGCCAGGACCGCGACCGCCGCGGGAACCGCGGTCAGCAGCAGGTTGCCCTCGCCGGTGAGGATGCCGGCGGCGAGCCCGAAGCCGATCACGATCACGCCAACGACGTTGGGCACACTGGTGAGCAGGAAGAAGGCAACCGTGCGGCGTGCGATCTCCCGAGCCGCCATTCCGCCGCGTCGAAGCGCCCAGGCGCCAAGCGCAAGGCCGCCGGCACCGCCTGTCGGAAACAGCGCGTCGGCGCCGAGCTCCGACATGCCGATCTGATAACTCACAGACCAGCTCATCCGCCGGCAGAAGACCATCCGAAACGCAGCGACATACCCAAGCCCGGAGAGCAGCTTCAGGCCCACCCCCAGCAGGAGCCACACGGGATTGGCATGCGCAAGCCGCGAACGCAGGCCGCCGAGCCCCGGAAGCAGGACCACCACCGCGACCACCACCACCGCGAGACCGACCGCCACCAGCAGCCGCGAGCGCAGCTTGCGCCGGCTGAGCTCCGCGGGCAGCTCCAGATCGCTTGCGGCAACCTCGGCCAGATCTGTCACCTCGGGACCCACGACGCTATCGTCGCAGCTGGTCGCAGCGACTCGGCGTCGGTGATGGCTGTTGTCTTCTCGTCGGTCGTGTGGTCCTCGAGCCGGACCAACCGGCCGTCCGTGCCCTCGAGCGAGCCGCTCCCTCGCAACCTCGTGGGCGGCACCGGGGGTTCGCCACGGGAAGGTTCGCCAGCCCCGGGCACGCGGGCCACAGACGTTACGATGGTGACCTCCGGACGCAGCGGCAACATCACCGGGCGGACTGCCTGGTCGACGGCGGTCCGATCAAGACGGCCTGAGGAGGATTGTGGCTGATCGTCGCAAGCGGCTGGCCCTCGTCGCGGCGATCATGGGCTCGTTCGTCGCCGGGCTCGATGCTACCGCCGTCAACGTCGCGCTACCGGCGATCCGCGGCGATCTGGGCGGCGGGCTGGCGGGGCAGCAGTGGGTGTCCAACGCATACCTGCTCGCACTCGGCTCGCTGATTCTCGTCGGCGGCTCGCTCGGCGACGTGTTCGGCGAGCGGCGGGTGTTCTCAATCGGCGTCGCCGGCTTCGGGGTGGTCTCGCTGTTGTGCGCGATCGCGCCCACGATCGAGGTTCTGGTCGCGTGCCGCGCCCTGCAGGGTGCGTTCGGCGCACTGTTGACCCCGAGCGCACTGGCCGTGATCGTGGCGGCGTTCCCGCGCGAGGAGCGCGCCGGCGCCGTCGGCTCGTGGACGGCATGGTCCGGGATCGCCACCGTCGTCGGTCCGCTCGCGGGTGGCTATCTCGTGGACGCGGTTTCGTGGCGGTTGATCTTTGCCGTGAACATCCCATTCGTGCTGATCACGCTGGGGCTCGTACGTCTCGCCGTCCCGGCCCGCGCACCCGGCGCCGGGCGCGCCCGCGTGGATTGGCTTGGCGCTGCGCTCACCTTCCTTGGCCTGGCGGGGCCGGTGTTGGCATTGATCCGCCAACCCGTGGTGGGCTGGAGCAGCGTGCAGGTCTGGGGTCCCGGGCTGGCCGGACCGGTGCTGCTCGGCGTGTTCCTGGCGCACGAGCGGCGCACGCCGGAGCCGATGCTGCCGCTGGGCCTGTTCAGGCGGCGCAACTTCGCCGTCGGCAACGTGCAGACGTTCGCAATGTACGGCGGCCTCGGCGTCACGTTCTTCCTGCTCGTGCTGTTCCTCCAGGAGGTCGCGGGCTACCGCGCGCTGCAGGCCGGTCTCGCGGTGTTGCCGTCAACCATCGTGATGTTCGTGCTGTCCAAGCGCATGGGGCGACTCGCGGACCGCTTCGGGCCGCGCCTGTTCATGGGCCTGGGGCCGCTGACCGCCGCGGCCGGCCTGGCGCTGATGCTGCGCCTGCAGGCTCACTTCAACTACTTCGCCGACCTCCTCCCCGCCCTGCTGATCTTCTCGATCGGACTCGCCTGCACCGTCGCACCACTCACCGCCACGGTGCTCTCCGACGCCGACGAGTCCAACGCCGGAATCGCCTCCGGCATCAACAACGCCATCGCCCGCGTCGCCGGTCTGCTCGCGATCGCGGCGGTCGGCGCTGTCATCTCCGCCCAGTTCAGCGACAGCCTGAACCGCCACCTGGGCAGGCGCCCGCTGTCGCCGCAGGCACGCGCCGCGGTCGCGCGGGCCCGCACCCAGACGCTCGCGCGGGTCGCTCCATCGACGGCCGGGCCGCAGGTCTCGCTCGCCGTGCAATCGGCCTCGGTGGAGGCGTTCCATTTCGGGGTCGGGATCTCCGCGACGCTCGTCGCCCTCGGCGGGCTGCTCGGACTCGCCGGGATTCGCAACCCCCAGCGAGTGGTGCGCAGCGAGGACTGCGCCGGCGGTCAGTTCGCCGGCCAGCCGCTCGAGGCCGCACAGACGCGCGACCACGATGCCGATCGGTCGGTGATCGGGGTGATGCCAGAAGCCGCCGGCAGCATCACATGACGCAGGCAAAGCCTCGATGACGGCTCCGCGGTCCCGCGTGCCACGGAGCGTCGATTGCGGGGTCGCGAGCGGCGACAGCGGCTACTTGACGACGATCGTCGTCTTCATCCCGTCGGCTGCGTGCTGGGGCAGGGTGCAGAACAGCACGTAGGTGCCGGGCGCGAGGTTGACGGTGAGGGTCGCCGCCGTGCCGGTCTGTCCCGCGGGGACCGGAACCGTGTCGCTGATCTGCTGTCCGCTTGAGTCAGCGATGGCGAGCGTGTGCGGGTCCTGGTCGTAGTTGTAGATGTTGAAACGGATCGTGCCGGCGGCCAGCGTGTGCTCGTTGGCGTCCATCGCATAGAACGGCGACTGCTGGCCGGTCGCACGCTCGTCAACCTCGGTCCCGTGGGGCAGAGCCGCCGATGTGGGCGAGCTCGTGGTGGTCGTTGTCTGCGTCGTGGTCGTCTGTGTCGCGGTCGTCGAGGTGGTCGTGGAGCCGCTTGTCGAGCCCGCCGTCGCGGGGCGCGTCGAGCCGGAGGCGGTGCTCGTCGTGGTTGTGGTCGTGACACGCCGGCGCGGCTTGATGTGGACTGTCCGGCAGACGCGCCGGTGGTGTCGACGTTCGCAGACCCGCTTCGGCTTGCTGGTGTGCGCCTCGCCGATGCTCGCTGTGGCGACGAGTCCCACCGCGAGCGCGCCTGCCACGACCAGCGCGGCCCGCGATCTCACGTGAACAGGCCGCTCGTGTCGTCGAACAGCCCGGTGCCCGAGTCATAGCGAGAGATCGCCGGGAACGGGGCCCCGGGCAGCACGGCGGTCGGATCGCCGCCGAGCCAGCTCGCGATGGTCTCCTGGTAGACCGAGCGAAAGTCGGTCGGAACGAGCACGCTGCCGGACGAGTCGAGCGTGCCGAGCCCCGGGAACGGCGCCGCGTATCCGCCGCGCACATTGGTGCCGAGTGCCATCATCAGGCCCCCGGCGCCGTGGTCGGTCCCGCCTGAGGCGTTGTCGGACGCGCGCCGGCCGAACTCGGAGAACATCAGCGTCGCGACCTGCCCGTCGATGCCGCGCGCCGTGAGGTCGGCCTGGAATGCGCCTAGGCAGCGCGACAGCTCAACGAGCTGCGGATCCTGCGTCGAGATCTGGTCGCCGTGGGTGTCGAAGCCGCCCCAGTTGATCGTGATCACGCGGGTGCCGAAGCCGGCCGCGAGCAGAACCGCCGCCAGCTGCAGCTGGTCCGCCAGGTAGGAGTTCGCCGGGTAGCCGCTGCCCAGCGTCGAGGTGCTGAGGGCGCTGAGCCGCTGCTGCACGCCGACGGCAAGCCCGTAGGCGTCGCGCGTATGGGCGAGCGACGCGTTGCCCGCGGGTAGCGTCGAGAGCTGTGCGAGCACCGTGTTCGGGTTGACGGCGCGCGAGTCGCCGCCGTTCGCGCCGCCGCCGGCGTTCAGCGCGAAGCCGGCGCTCGACAGCGAGGAGACCGTGCAGACCGGAGCTGCGGCGCTGAGCAGCGTCTTCGACAGCGAGTAGCCGATCGAGATGCCCTGCAGCGGGTTCGTCGGCGAGCCGTAGAGGTCGAGCCAGCGTCCGAGCCAGCCGGTGCTCAGCGACTCCAGCGCACCCGAGAACCAGTAGTCCTGGCTCGTGAAATGCGAGAGGTTGGGTGGCGTGTAATCCGTCGCCGGGAGCAGCGCCAGCTTCGAGCCGGCCCCGCCGTCGCCGGTGCCGTAGAGCGTGTCGAAGCCGTAGCTCGGATCGCCGTTGTCGCCGCCACCGGCGCTGGACACCGTCGGACTCGCGAACGCGAGCTCACCGCCGGTCGTCGGAATCGGCAGCGAGCCGACCTTGCCGCCCGCACTCGGTCCCTGGATGCGCCCGATCAGCGGCCGCATCTGCGCGTACAGCGGGTAGTCGATGCTCGAGTTGGGCACGATCACGTTGAGCCCGTCCTGGCCGCCGGCGAGGTAGAGCACGACGACCGCATTGGGCATCGGCGTGGCCTCGGCGACGACCGACTCCCACACCGACTGCCAGCCGAGCAACCGCGGGGCGTAGACCGAGGCCAGCCCGGCGGCGCCAAACTGCATCAGCCGCCGGCGGGTCAGCGCGGCGGAGTCGCGACCGTCCGCAAAGCCCGCCATCGCAAGGCGCGGGATCGGCAGCAGCTGGCTGGCGCGGCGGTCCTGGACCGTGGCGAGGGCGATCGCCTCGCAGTCGGTGCAGCGCGTCGCCGCGTCGGGCGGCGTGTCGGCCATCTACATCACCTGCCCGTCTGGTCCGCCGAGGATCAGCGAGCGCAGCGCGTACTGCCGTTCGAGCCGCTGGGAAGCGCGGGTGGCCGGGGCCGAGGCGGCCAGCGTGAGCAGCACGGCCTGCGTGGCATCCGAGAGCCACGGCGATCCACACGCGGCGTACGCCCGCGCGTACGCTTGAGCCGGCGTCTCGCCAGGGACGTCGGTGAGCGGCGCCATCACTCCCTGGCACTCGGGGATCAGGCTGAAGCGGGCGACGCTCGTGCCGGTCGTCATCCAGGCGAGGCCGCCCGGCCAGCCGGCGACGTTCGGCGGGTGGTACGGCTGCTGCAGCATGTCCGCGAGCGCGTCCGTCTGGACCGCCTCGAGCGGCGCCCCGGTCGCGCGGAGCACTCCGACGGCGTAGACGACCGGCGACTTGATCATCGCCGGCTCATCGAGCGAGTCGAAGATCAGCGGGTGGCTGAGGATGCCGTGAAGCAGCGGCTGGAGCTGGGTGCCACTCTGGAGGTAGGCGCTGGTGAGCGACGCCAGCGCGTCGGCGGGAATCGGGGCGGCGATGAACTCGTTCCACAGTTCCGTCACCAGGAACGGCGCGTGGCTCGGTTGCGAGAGGATCAGTGCAACCGCGCCCGGCGCGTCGAATGCGCCCGTGTGCCCGAGGATCGTCTTCGCGCCCGTGTCGGCCACGTCCGGCGTGAACGTGACGACCGGCGGGGTCATCGCGAAGTCGAGTTGGTATCCGGTGAACGCGCGCGCGACGTTGTGCACGTCGCTCTGGCTGTAGTTCGGGTTGCCGTTCGCGTCGGTCACGCCGAGCGTGAAGAGCTCCATGAACTCCCGCGCGTAGTTCTCGTTCGGCGCGTACTTGACGTTCAGGTAGCCGGTCAGGTACTGCGACATCGCCGAGTCCTCTGTGGTCATCTCGAGCGCGAGATTGCTGAAGCTCGCGGTCGGCGTCGTCGCAAAATCCGCGTAGCGGCGCAGCCGGTCGCGGTAGGCCAGCAGCGACGGCGAGTCGATGCCGGCGTCCTTGCTGACCGCGAAGTGGCGGTGCCAGAAGAACGTCAGGCGTTCGACGAGCGGGTTCGTCGAACGCTGCATCGTGTCGAGCCATTCCATCTGCAGCTCGTCGTCGGAGTCCAGCGGGTCGATCGGGCTCCCGTAGTACGACGGCGGCGTGGCGGTCGGCGTCAGCGTGTTCGCCGCCGAGACGAAGTACTCGACGAGGTCGGCGATCGGCTGGCCGGTCCACTGGGAGCGTTCCGCGTCGCTGGGGCCGAAGCCGGCGCGCCAGAACAGCCGATCGACCATCGCCTGTGTCAACGCCGGCGGCGGTGCCGGCGGCGGGGGCGGTGGGGGCACGATCGTCGCGGCTGTGGCGGCGGCGGGTGTCGTGATGTACAGGATCCGCGTCCGCTTGCTGTGGCGGTCGCCGTCGATCGTGCGAACCGCGTAGCGGTAGCCGGTGCTCGGCTTGACGTGGTGATCGTCGAAGCGCCCGCCGTGCACGTGGGCGAGATGCCGGCCGTTACGCAGGATCTCGTAGTGGACCCGGGGTCCGTGATCGTGTGAGCGCCGCCAGGCGATGCTGACCAGAGACGAGGTGACCGCCAGGGAGTGCAGGTGCTCCGGAGGGCTCGGCGGCCGCAGCCGCACGCCCGAGCGTCCATGCTGGTGCTTGATCAGCTCGCGTCGCGTCAGACCCGCCATCGCACATCCCTCTGTCCGCCGTCAACCGACGGTCACTCAAGCATCAACGCGGCTCCATGGCACGCGAGATCGACAAACGGTCGATGGCTCCAGAACCAGGACCCCAATCCGCTGACGCTTCCTCGCCGCGCGGCGGCGTGCGCCGAGCGACGACGCTCCGAGTGTGTCTACTCTCTGGAGCATCGTGCTCGGCTGTGATCTCGACCGTCGCGGGGCGCACGCCCGAGCGTCGGCGCCGCGTGCGTCGTCGAACGACCGCCCGGTGTGGCGATGACGAGTGGCGGCGACGGGCCCTTCCGTCAGGGCCAGCCCGTTTGGGTCATCGAGGAGGGCGGCTCACAGCGAGCCGCCACCTACCTGGGCGAGAGCGAGATGACCGCGTGGTTCGGCGGAAAGGTCACGGTCATGGTCGTCTACGACGACACGCGGGCCGCGGCGGCGGTCGACACCGACAGGGTTATTCCGCGCGAACCCTAGATCTGGGCCGCCGGCGGCTCACGCGCGCGTCGGCTCGAGCTCGCCGGCATCCTCGGCCCGCGCGCGCTCGGACGGCGGCGGCAAACGCGCAGCGGAGCCCTCGATGTTGATGTGGGGCAGCCGCGCGTCGAGCCAGCGTGGCAGTCGCCAGGTGGCCGCTCCCAGCAGCTCGAGGACGGCCGGCAGCAGCACGCAGCGCACGACCAGGGCGTCGAGGAAGACCGCGGCGGCGAGCCCGAAGCCAAACTCCTTGATCGTCCGCTCGTTGCCGAGCATGAACGAGAGGAACACGCAGACCATGATCGCCGCCGCCGCGCTGATGACGCGCCCGGTGAACGCAATACCGTCGCCGACAGCGGAGGAGGCATCGCCCCGGCGCACCCACTCCTCGCGCACGCGCGAGACGAGGAACACCTCGTAATCCATCGACAGCCCGAAGACGACGGCGAACATCAGCACCGGTATCCACGGCTCGACCGGGCCCTTCTGGACGCCCAGCAGGCTCCCGAACCAGCCCCATTGAAACACGGCGACGGTGACCCCGAGCGCGCCCCCGATGCTCAGCAGGTTCATCAGCGCAGCCTGGATCGCGATCACCACCGAACGGAACATCACCAGCAGCAGCAGTGCCGACAACACCACGACGATCGCGATGAACAGCGGCAGCTTGCCGCCAAGCACGTTTGAGAAGTCGATCGAGCCAGCCGTGAAACCGCCCACCAGTACCGGCATCCGCGCGTGGCTCGCGAGCGTGGGCAGCACCTCGTGGCGCAGGCGGTTGACCAGGTTGGTGGTGGCGGGCGCCTGCGGCGCCGAGCCCGGGTAGACCTCCATCACCGCGACCGTCCCCGATGGCGCTATGCGCGGTGCGGTCACGGCATCGACGTCGGCAGTGGCGCGAACCGCCGCCTGCAGCGCCGGCAGCGCTGCGAGCTGACCACGGCCCGGTAGCTCGGCGACGATCAGCAGCGGCCCGTTGAAGCCGGCGCCGAAACCGCTTGCCAGCATGTCGAAGGCGTGGCGCGAGCTGGTGTTGGCGGGGTCGTTGCCGGCGTCGCTCGTGTCGAGCCGCAACCCGAAGACGGGGGTCAGCAACACCACCATCACGGCCAGTGAGATGAACGTCAGCGGCCACGGCCGTGCCTGCACCGCCTCGCTCCACTGGCGCCAGCGCGAGCGCGGCGGGGCGACCGGCACACGCGCTTCGGCGCTGGCCGCACGACTGCGGCGGCCAAGTCGGCGAGCGCTGCCACGCGGCCGCACGATCCGGGTGCCGAACCGCGACAGCATCGCGGGAAGCAGCGTCAGCGATGCGGCGAGCGTGAGCAGGACGGCGATCACGGCGGCGACCGCCAGGCCGTACATGAAGCTGACGCCGGTCGCGAACATACCGAGCAGGGCGATCACGACGGTCGTGCCGGCGAGCAGGATCGCGCGCCCCGAGGTGTCCATCGCCTCAACCACCGATCGCTGCACGTCGCCGTTCGCGAGGTAGTTCTCGCGAAAGCGCGTGACGATGAACAGCGCATAGTCGATCCCGACGCCGAGGCCGATCATCAGCGCCAGTTCCGGCGAGACGTTGGACATGTTCATGACGTGCGTGGCGATCCCGATCAGCGCGACGCCGGTGATCAGGCCCAGCCCGGCGGTGACCAGCGGCATCCCGGCGGCCATCAGGGAGCCGAAGGTGATCAGCAGGATCACGAGCGCCGCGACCACGCCGACCGATGTTGCCGGGCCGATGCTGAAGCCTTCGGCGTCCTCGACGACCTGACCGCCGGTGGCGATCTGCAGACCCGGCAGGTGCACGGACTTTACCGCGGTGAGCAGCGGCGCGCCGGTGTTGTTCGGCAGCAGGTTGGCGCGCTTGTCGTAGTTGATCGTCTCGAACGCCGTCCTCCGGTCGCGTGAGACCTCGACCGCTCCGCGGGCGCTGTAGGGGCTGATCACGCCTGCGACGTGCGGGAACGTGGCAACCCGGCCGAGCAGGGGCACCAGCCGGGCGCGCACCGCCGGCGCATCGATCGTGCCGTGCGACACGTGGAAGACGATCGTGTCGACGTCGCCGCTCTGCGCCGGGAACTCGCGCGTGAGCAAATCGACCGCCCGCTGCGACTCGGTCCCGGGCAGGCTGAAGTTCGTCGCGTACTGGCGTCCGACCGCCTGCGCGAGCACGCTGGCCAGGACGGCGAGCGCGACCCATCCGCCAACGACGTAGCGGCGGTGGGCGATACACCAGCGCGTGAGCTTCAGCATTGCGTCACTCCTCGGTCGAAACGGCCGTACACATAAGGGTCCCCGTCATCCGGCGCGTTCCGCCGAAGCAAGGCCGCGGCGCGCCCACACCGTCGTCACCGCGATGCCGGCGGCCAGCAGGACGAACGCGAGTGCGACCTTCTCGGGCGAGCCGGCGAACAGCCCGCGGGCGGCCTCGAGCGCGACGGTCGCCGGGTTGAGGCTCGCGACCGTGTGGATCCAGCCGGTCAGCAGCTTGAGCGGAACGTAGACAGGTGCCAGGAAGATGATCACGAACACGGGCATCTGGATCAGCGGGCCGGCCTGCTCCGTGCGCAGGAACATGGCCACGCCGCAGGCCCAGAGTGCGGCGCCAAGGTTGACAAGGATTCCGAGGCCGAGCATACCGACGAGATCGACGCCGCCGCCGTCGACGTGCATGCCGGCGATCAGCGCGGCGATCGTCACGATCGTCCCGGTGACGAGCCACCGCACGAGCGCGCCGACGACGTAGCCGGCGATGATGCCGCTGCGCCGCGGGGCGCTCAGCAGCAGCCGGCGGGCGAAGCCCGAGTCGAAGTCCCGTGCCACGGCGAAGCCTGTGAAGACTCCCCCGAACGCCGCCGACTGCAGGAACACGAAGACGAACTGGAAAGCGGTGTAGCCGGGCCTGTAGTCGAAGTTCGGGACGTCGGCGATCTTCGAGAGGCCGCCGGCGAACGCCGCGAGGAAGAACAGCGGGAAGATGATCGATGGCAACAGGATCGCCGGACTGACGAGCGTGTTGTGCACCGAGCGCCAGGCGACGGCGCGCGCGACGAACACGAACCGTCTCACGTCCGCACCAGCCTGTTCTTCATCGCCGCGACGGCGAAGCCGAGGCTGAGGACCGACAGCGCAAGGGCGAAGCCGAAGCCGAGCGCGAGCGCGCGCGCGTCCCAGCCGGTGATCACCAGGCTGCGCACACCCTCGATCAGATACGACACGGGGTTGTAGGTGGCGACGTCGTGAAACCACTGCACCTTGATCAGGTTCCGCGGCAGGCTCGATGAGCTGAGGAACAGGGTCACGAACAGCAGCGGGAAGAAGCCCTGCACGGCCTCACCGGTGCCGAAGCGCAGCGCGAGCAGCGTCCCGACGCCGGCGAAGCCGAACGAGATCAGGATCGACAGCACGAGCAGGACGAACGCGCCGCCAACGCCGCTCGCGATGCCGACGCCCGTGGCAACCCCCACGAGCAGGTAGACGATCGATTGCACGCAGGCGACGACGATCGAGCCACCCAGCTGGCCGGCAAGCAGCGCGCCGCCCCGCAGCGGAGTCAGCGCGAGCCGGTTGAAGAAGCCCGACTCGATATCCCGAGCGAGATCGGTGCCGGCGGTGACCGCGACGAACAGCGCGCCCTGCATGAACGGGACCGCGAGCGCGAAGGCCCGGTAACTGACCGGCGGGAAGCCCGGAATCCGCGTTGCAGCCGATAGCGCGCTGCCGTTGATCGCGAACAGGATCAGCGGGAACACCAGCGGGAACACGAGCAGTGCCCGCTGGCGGATGGTCCGCGTCACCGAGCGCCGGGCCACCGCCGCGACCTGCTCGAGCAGGCCGGGAGCGTTGAGCGCCTCAGCGGCCACGTCGCCTGCGCCCGCGCGCGGCTGGTGGAGTCTCCGGCTCGCTCTGCGCCGCTGCGCCCTCGAGCTTGCGCCCGGTCTTGGCCAGGAACACGTCGTCGAGCGAGGGCTGGTGCAGGTGCAGCGAGGCAACGTGCAGGCCGGCCTGGTCGAGCGCGCGGATTACCTCCGCCAGTTGCGCTTCGCCCTGCGGTAGCTGCACGCCGATGCTGTCGCGACCGTTGCGGATCGGTACGCCGAACTGCGCGAGCTGCTCGGCGAACGCGTCGGCGGTGCTCGGGTCGGCCGGCACCACCTCGACGGTCGGGTTGCCGATCTCGGCCTTGAGCCTGGCCGGGGTGTCCTCTGCCACGATCTTGCCGCGATCGATGATCCCGACACGGTCGGCGAGCGCGTCCGCCTCCTCGAGGTACTGCGTCGTCAGGAACACCGTCATGCCCTCGTCGTGCGCGAGGCGCGACACCTCGCTCCACAGCGCGGTCCGGCTCTGCAGGTCAAGCCCGGTCGTGGGCTCGTCGAGGAACAGGATCCGCGGACCGTGCACGAGTGCCAGCGCGAGGTCAAGTCGGCGCTTCATGCCGCCCGAGTAGCCGCCGACGCGTCGGTCGGCGGCCTCAGTCAGCCCGACCCGCTCGAGTAGTTCCTGGGCACGGCGCACGCGGGTCGCCTTCGCCACGCCCTGCAGCGTCGCCTGTAACAGCAGGTGCTCGCGACCGGTCAGGATCGAATCCAGCGCGGCCTCCTGGAGCGCGGCGCCGATCGACGCACGAACCTGCGATCCCTGGCGCACGATGTCGAAGCCGCCGACGCTCGCGCGCCCACTCGTCGGCGGCAGCAACGTGGTCAGCATCAGCACGGTCGTCGACTTCCCGGCACCGTTGGGGCCGAGAAACCCGTAGATCTCTCCCGGGGAGACCGCCAGGTCGATCCCGTCCACAGCGCGCGGACCCTTCCGGAACTCACGCACCAGCCCGTCGACCTCGATCGATGCACCACTCGCGGCCATATTCATATGCTATATCAATCTTTGCCTATATCGACTATCGATGCCATCAGGTACAATGCGAAGATGGCATCCGCAGCGCAGACACGGCGGCGCGAGTCCCCCGCCGATCAAGCCTGGGCGCTCCTGCATCGACTGATGTTCAGCCAGCGGCGGCGGTTCCTGGCGCTCGCCGCCGAGCTGGATCTCCATCCGGCGCAAACCGGCGCGCTGATCCAGATGGAACCTGGCACGCCGGTGCCGATGCACGAGCTTGCGACGCTCCTGCACTGCGACAACTCGAACGTCACCGGCATCGTCGACCGTCTGGAAGCGCGCGGGCTCGTCGCCCGACGCCCCGACGAAAACGACCGCCGGATCAAGCAGATCATCCTCACCCCGCTCGGCATCGAGACCCACGGGCGACTGCGCGCCGGCATGTCCGCGGCGCCGGACGCCTTCAAACGGCTGCCGCTCGCCGACCAGCGTGCGCTGCGCGACATCCTCCAGCGTGCACTCGACAACATGACGTGACCGCCCGGCGCGCACGCATTCGCGCGCTGAAGCGCCCTCTCAATCGAGCGAGCAGCCGGCGAATGTGGTGGCACCGACCCGGGCCGAGGGCTCGTCAGGCTGCGCTCGGCGCCGCCGCCGGCCGCGCGTCGCCAGCAGCCAGAGGCCGAACGGCGGCGCGGCCGCCAGCGCCGCCGCGAGGCCGAGCACGAGCATCGGCAGCAGCGCCACCACCATGACCACGCCCAGCAGCCCGAGCGTCGGAATCAGGCCGGGGATGATCGCCGCGAGCTGGATCAGCCCCAGACCGCTGCCTGCCCCGACGTGCATCAGCTCGTCGTGCGGGTGCGTCTGCGTCGCCATCTCAGCTGACCGCCGATCGTGTGAATGCGCGAACCGCGACGGCGACCATGGCGGCGGCGGACACCGCGACCACCGCGAGGCTCAGCCACGCCTCGGTCGTGGTGCTGCTCAGCCCCCAGATGTCGTGCAGTCCCGCGCCGTGGCGATCGAGGAAGCCGTAGCGCATCAGGGCCAGCGCGTGCGTCAGCGGCAGGAACTTGGCGATCGTGGCGAGCGCACCGGGCAGCGCCGAAATCGGATACAGCGCGCCGGCGAAGAAGAACGGTAGAACCGCGATCACCGGCAGCGCGCCGGTGTAGTCCTCCTGCTTGGTCAGCCGGCTCGCGAGCGTCTCGGCGACGCCGTACATGAACACCGCGATCAGCAGCGTGGCGGCCAAGAACCATATGAACCCGCTGGCCGTGATCTGAAAGTGTGCCCCGCGCAGGGCGGCGAGCGGGATCAGCACCGCGACCTGCAGCGCCGCAAGGACCAGCGCGACGGCGAGATTCCCGAGCACCAGGTAGCCCCGCGGCACCGGCGCCGCGAGCAGCTCGCGCTGCGCGCCGCTGTGGCGGTCGACCAGCACGCTGAGCCCGGCGAACGCGCAGCTCAGCGGGACGAGCAACCCCACGGCGCCGATTGCGACAAACGCCTCGTAGTCGATGCCCGAGTGAAGGCCGCCCAGCGCGGCCTTGAGCGCCGGGGCCAGGATCAGTGCGAGCAGCACCGGACCGAGCAGCGGCACGGCGATCTGGCGCGGCGTGTGCGCGGTCAGCGCCGCGCGGCGACGGGCCAGCGTTGGTAGCGCCGCGAGCGCCGAGGTGGGTCGAGGCCGGCGGACGGCGACGACCTCGGAGGTCGGGGTGATTGTGGCGGTGGTTGCCATGGGTTCCCTTTCTGCGTTGTGGGAGCGATCAGGCTGCGGCGTCGATGCGCGCGCCGGTGAGACGGAGGTAGACGTCGTCGAGCGTCGGCGGGCGCGTGCTGACACCCACCGTCGGGATACCGGCGTCGTCGATCGCAGCTAGCGCCTCGCCCACGCCGCGCTCGTGCAGCGGCAGCGTGAGCGTCGACCCGACGGCGAAGGCCTGCGGTCCGGCGACGCCACGGACCCGCAGCAACTCGAGCGCCGCCGGGACGTCACCGTCCAGACGCAACTCGAGGATCACGCTTCCCATCCCGGCGAGTAGCGCGGACGGGGTGTCGAGGGCGACGATCTCTCCAAGGTGGATGATGGCCACGCGATCGCACAGGCGCTGGGCCTCGTCGAGGTAGTGCGTGGTGAGCAGGATCGTCATGCCCTCCCGCGCACGAAGGCCGCCGATGACGTCGAGCAGCTCGTGGCGGATCCGCGGGTCCAGGCCGACGGTCGGCTCATCGAGGAACAGAACCCGCGGTTGCGAGACGAGCGCGCGCGCGATCTCCAAGCGGCGGCGCTCGCCGCCGCTGTAGCTCCCCGCCGGGCGGCCGATCAGCTCGGTCAGCCCGAGCGCCTCGGTCAGCTCGGCGATGCGCCGACCGGCGATCGCGGCTCCAACGCCCCACAGGCGCGCGTGCAGCTCGAGGTTGGCGCGCCCGGAGAGCCCGCGGTCGACCACGGCCTCCTGAAACACGACGCTACTGACACTCCTCGCCAACAGGGGATCCGCGGCCACGTCGTGGCCGACCAGACGCGCCGTCCCGCCGCTGGGTCTGATCGTTGTGGTCAGCATCCCGATCGTCGTCGACTTGCCGGCCCCGTTCGGCCCGAGCAGCCCGAACACCTCACCGGCGGCGACTTCGAAGTCGATGCCTTTGACCGCCTCGACCCCACCGGCGTAGGTCTTGCGCAGCTGCGAGACCTCAACGGCCCGAAACTTGCCCGCGCCGTCGGTAGTCGGCGCGAAGGGACTCGGGCCGTGCTGGCCGCGACGGCATGAGGCTGCGTGCGCGTTCGACTCCACGGTGGTGCTCATCGCCAACCTTCCTCTTCGTCGAGATAACCTTACGAGACTGTATCATATTGAAAGACTACAGGACTGTTGCGTAATGAAACTTGATAAAGAGCCCAAAACCCAAGCCGAACAGCCGCTTCTGCGCGCGGATTCCTCCGCCGCTCCGCCCGCCGCCCTCCGTGCGACACTTCCGGCCATGCCGCAGCCGGCCGAGCCCTCGGAACGCGCCGCCACGCCCGGCGGACGCCCCTCGGGGCGCCCCCTCGACGAGAACGTCGACGCCGCGATCCTCGACGCCACCTGGCGTCTGTTGCTCAGCGAGGGATATGCGCGGATGTCGATCGCACGCGTCGCCGAGGAGGCGAGCGTTGGGCGACCGGCGATCTACCGCCGCTACCGCGACAAGTCCGAGCTCGTGGCTGCGGTCATCGCCGATAAGAGCTCACGCGTCCCGCCCGTGGATACCGGCAGCGCCCGTGACGATCTGATCGCACACCTCGAGTTCGCCCGCCGCCGGTTCACGATGGGACTCGCCGGAACGCTGATCGTCGAGGAGCACAAGCACCCCGAGCTGCTGCGGCAGTTCCGCGAAGGGATGCTCGTCCCGCGCCGCGATCAGATCGCCGCGGCGCTGGAGCGCGGCAAGGCCCGCGGCGAGGTCCGAGCCGACCTTGACTGCACACTCGCCGCCCACGCGGTGATGGGCAGCTTCGTCTACCACTCGCTCGCCGTGGGGCGCCCCGCCAAGGGCTGGAGCGAGCAGGTCATCGACACGCTGTGGCGCGGGTTCTCATCCGCTCCCGACGACACCGCTTGATTCCGCGGTCCTAGCGAAAGACGAGGTACCACGCCGATGCCGCGAGCGCGCACCCCAACTCCCACGACCGAGAAGCCGGGCCGGCCATGACGGTGCTCGACAGCTTCCGCCTCGACGACAAGGTCGCCGTCGTCACAGGCGGCAACCGCGGCCTCGGCCACGCGTTCGCCCGCGCGCTGTGCGAGGCCGGCGCGCGTGTGGCAATCGCGGCACGCGATCAGGCGCGATCAGAACGCGTCGCGGGCGAGCTCGGGGCCACCGCCGTCGCCACCGACGTCACCGACCCCGCGAGCGTCGCGGCCATGCTCGACACCGTAACAACCGAGCTCGGCCCCGTCGACGTGTTGGTCAACAATGCCGGCGTCTGCTTTCATCGCCCGGCACTCGAGGTGCCCAACGAGGAGTGGCGTGCGGTATGGGACGTGAACGTCGACGGGCTCTGGCACTGCAGCCGGATCGTCGGAGCGCAGATGGTCGCGCGCGGCACCGGGGTCATCGTGAACATCGGGTCGCTCTCTGCCCTGGTCGTGAACCGCCCGCAGATGCAGCCGGCCTACAACGCCTCCAAGGCGGCGGTCCACCAGCTGACGAAATCGCTGGCCGCCGAGTGGGCGCCGTTCGGGGTCCGCGTCAACGCGCTCGCCCCGGGCTACATCAAGACCGAGCTGGCGCCCGTCGATCTCCCCGAGTTCCGCCGCCACTGGATCGACGACGCGCCGATGCAGCGCTACGCGCTCCCGGAGGAGCTCGGGCCGTCACTGCTGTACCTCGCCAGCGACGCGTCGAGCTTCGTGACCGGGTCGGTGCTCGTCGTCGACGGGGGCTACTCGCTGTGGTAGCCGGCACCCACGCCGGCCGGCGGCGACTCGCACCTCGCGCGCCCCGATCGCCCACCCCGGGCGAGCGGCCGACCCGCCGGCGCGGCTCGCCATTCCGAGCAGCGCGCCGCCGCCACCGGCCGCGCACACCTTCGCGCTAGCCGGTGCTCAGCGGCTCCCCGGCGAGATTGCGGTCCCACAGGTCGAGCGTGCGCTCGAAGTGTCGCTCGGCGGCCTGCGGCTCATAGACCGCCAGGTCTGCCATCGCGAATCCGTGCAGCGTGCCCGGCGCGATCTCGACAACCCCGGCGACGCCGTGTCGCGCCAACTCATCGCGGAGCGTGTCGACCATCTCCGGCGGCACTCGCTGGTCGGTCTCCGCGAAGGCGAAGTACAACTCGCCGCGGACGCTGGCAAGCTCGTGGTGCGGGGAGTCGGGTTCGTCGGTGGCGAGCGGCCCGGGGTGGATCCCGGCGGCCGCGACGAACTCGTCGGGCAGCGCAGATGCGACGTGCAGGGCGAGCCGCGCGCCCATGCAGTAGCCGATGCAGACCTTCGCGGACAGGTCCGCGGCCGGGTCCGAGGCGATCGCCTCGAAGATCGCCTCGGTGTCGGCGCGCGCCAGCTCGGGCTTCACGCTCCCGACCAGCGACATCAACCGCTCCATTTCCGGTCCCTGGAAGTTCGCGGCGGCCAGCGCCGCCATGTCGACCGTCATCCCCTCGCCCGAGCGGTAGAAGAGATCCGGCACGACGCAGTAGTAGCCCCCCGCGGCGAAGCGCCGCGCGTTGGCCTTCAGCTGTTCGCGGTAGCCGGGCGCGTCCATGTACACGACCGCGACCGGGTAGGGCCCATCGCCGTCCGGGTGGACGACGAAGGTCGTCATCTCCCCGTCTCCGGTGTGGACGCGGATTTCCTTCTCGCTCATCTGCTCTCCTCGATTGCGAACCGACGAACCGATGCTCCCCCGCGCCACCGCCGCCCAGGCGTTGGACCGGCGTGGACATTACAGCCGCGCGGGCTCAGCCTGATCGTCGACCGATCGATAATCGGGCCTGCGCAGGTGGGCCCGGTGCTGCGCGGCCAGCGCGCAGCGCGGAACTCGAACAGCGGCGCCCGGCTACACGTGCGGCAACGGCGCCGACGCCGCGCCGCGAGGATCTGCGCCTCGACCGACAGTCTCGCCGGCGCTACGCGTGGGCGTCGGGCTGGGGGTACCCGTGCGCAGCGTCGACAGCGCCGCGAGCATGCACACGGCGCAGATCGCGGCACCGGTCGCGAGGGTGATGCGCACGCCGGCTGCGGCAACCAGGGCGCCGGCGCCGAGCAGACCGACGAGGAAGCACGCTCCCTCGACGGTGTCCTTGGCGCCGAACAGGCGCCCCTGCACCGAGTTCGGCACGCGGAGCTGAATCAACTGCATCTCGCTGACCACGAGCAGCGCGTTGGCGTACCCGGTCGCCGCGAACGCGATCGTCGCGGGTCCAACGCTGCCGACGATCGCGCTCCCGGTCATGCCCACAGCGGTGAGCGTCTGCGCGGCAAGGTAGCGACGGATCAGCACTCCGGCGGGCTGGCTGCCGCGCCGCGCGACCAGCGCCGAAGCGGCGACCATGCCGGCGCCGTAGCAGGCGACCAGCAGCGCGTAGTCGCTGCCGCTGCCGTGGAGAACCTTCGTCGCGAGCAGCGGCTCACAGACGTTCAGCAGGCCGCCGGCGATGATCGAGCCGGCGGAGCACGCGATCAGCGCCGCGATCCCGGGAGCCGCGAAGGCCGCGGCCAGACCCGCCCGCACCCCGTATCCGGCGGCGTCCTCAACGGTCCGGGCTCCCGCCGGCCGTCCGATCGCGACGGTACTCATAACGGCCGCGGCGATCAGGAAGCTCAGCCCGTTCAGGGCGAGCGGCAGCGCGACACCGGAGAGTGCGAACAGGCCGGCGGCGACCAGTGGGCCGACGGTCATCCCGAGCCAGCGGGCCGTGTCGTAGAGCGCAGCGGCGACCTGGCTTGAGTCGCCGGCGACCAGCGGTAGCGCGGAGCGCAGCGTGGGGCGCAGCAGCGCGTTGCCGATGCCCGCGAGCAGCGCGAGCGAGAGGATCGGCACGGCGGTATGGGCGAAGGTGAGCCCGGCGAACGCCGCCGCTTGCAGGAGGTTCGCCGACACGATCAGCACTCGCTTGGAGTGGCGGTCCGCGAGGGCGCCGAACCACGAGCCGAACGCGATCGCCGGCAGGAAGTCGGCCAGCAGCACCGCCGCGATCGCCCAGGAGGTGTGCAGGTAGTGGATGGTCAGCAGCAGCAGCGCCACGTAGCCGGCGCCGGTGCCCAGGCACGACTGAGCCCACGCGGCGAGAAGCCGACGCAGCGATGGGTTGGATCTCACCATTGCCGGCACGACTGCTGGCGAGCGTACCGGGCTGCGCAGGGATGCAGAGGGTTGCCCGCCGATGAATGGGAACTTGCAGCTCTGAGCAGGATTTTGCCGCGATGCGTAGGTTTGTGCCACACTGTCGTCGAGTTCCCGAGTTCCCGACCAGTTCCAGTCCCAGATCGTGAGGTCATGAAATGCCCCGCACAACCTGAACGTCTGACCGTCGCCCGCCGAACGGCGAAGCCGGTGGCGGTCGTTAGCCTATCGTCGCCCGGGACACCCAGCGCGCGCAGCGTGATGGGTCGCTCGGGCGACAGGCGTTAACGGGTCCCCCGAAGGCCGGGCACGCACGTGCGTGCTGGGCAGGCGCCTCGGGCAGCAGTGCTCAGGCGGCGGACAGAGTCCCGTCGTCGCCGTCGCCGTGGCTCAGCGACCGCACGAACGCATCCAGCTGGTCGCGCGAGAACCGTCGCTGCCCGCCCGGCGTGCGATAGCCGTTCAGGTGTCCGTCGTTGCTCCACCGGCGAACCGTCGCGAGGGACACGCCGAGGTAGGTGGCGGCCTGCGAGCTGGTAAACGCCAGCTCCGTCTGCCTGCCGGGACCTGAATTCCTCGAGGTGCTCATCCGCTGGTTCTCCTCAGTGGGCGCTGCTGACACACCATCAATCGGCGGGAACGGCCGATTTGATTAGGTTTGGTCTGCGGCGCCCGACAGTCGTGCCGCACGCTCAGGGCCGAGCGACGGGTTCCCGCGGCTGGGCGCTCGCAGCCGCGGCCGGCTGGTCGCCGGCAGCCGGCGCACCGCTGCCGGGATCCGCGTCGACGATCCAGCGTCGCAGCACCTCGACGAGCGTCTGCGAGCGCACCGGCTTGGCAACGTAGTCGTCCATGCCCGCGGCGATGCATCGATCGCGATCGCCGGTCATGGCGTGTGCCGTCATCGCGATCACCGGCGTGTGCCGGATCCCGTCCTCGCGGCGGCGCAGCTCCCGAGTCGCCTCGTAGCCGTCGATGTTGGGCATCTGGCAGTCCATCAACACCGCGTCGTAGCTCTGCGTCGAAAGCGCCTGAAGGGCTTCGCGCCCATCGTTGACGACGTGCGCGCGAAAGCCACAACGCTCGAGCACATGGACGGCGACGAGGCGATTGACGGGGCTGTCCTCGACAACGAGCACGAGTGGCGAATTGGGGTCGCCGCGGAGTTCGCCGCGTCGCTCGCCGCGTCGCTCGCCGCGTCGCTCGCCGCGCTGCATGATGCGCTTGCGCGGTGGCTGGGCGGAGCTTGCGATGACCTGCGGCAGCGGCAGCTCGAACCAGAACCGGCTCCCGCGGCCCGGGTTGCTCTCGGCCCCGATCGTCCCGCCCATCAGCTCGACCAGTTCCTTGGCGATCGCGAGCCCGAGCCCGTTGCCGCCGTACTCGCGCGTTGTCGATACGTCGGCCTGCATGAACGGCTCGAACATGCGCTCCAAGCTCAGCGGATCGATGCCGATGCCGCTGTCGATGATCTCGAACAGGACGGTGTCGGCGCTCGACGCAGCGCGCCGGCTGACGCGAACGGCGACCGCCCCCTGCGCCGTGAACTTGACGGCGTTGCCGACGAGGTTCATCAGGACCTGGCGCAGTCGCGCACCGTCCCCGCGCACACGGAGCGGCGCCTGCGGGTCGATTTGGATGTCGAGCGCGACGCCCTTTGCCTGGGCTTCGAGGCCACCGGGGACGCAGGCGTGCTCGACCGTCTCGTGGAGGTTGAACTCGGCGAGGTCGAGCTCGAGGCGGCCGGTCTCGATCTTCGAGATGTCGAGGATGTCGTTGATGATCGCCAGCATGTGCTCACCGGACTGCTCGACCTGCTCGGCGTAGGCGCGCTGCTCGGCGTCGAGCTCGGTCCCCAACAGCAGCTCGTTCATCCCGATCACGCCGTTCATCGGCGTCCGGATCTCATGGCTCACGTTGCGCAGGAACGCCGACTTCATGTTGGATGCTTCGACGGCTTCGTCGCGCGCGCGCCGGTAGGCAGTGTTGAGGTCGATCAGACTCTCGAGACGCTGGCGGCGCTCGCGGGCGAACATCGCGACCAGCCCGAGCAGCGGCAGCGGCGCGAGCGCCGCGATGGGGGCGCGATGGATCTGCTCCGCCACGAGCAGCGCGACGCCCGAGAGCGCCGCGTCGACCACATAGACCCATGTCTCGGCCAGCTGCTCGACCAACCTCGCCCCGCGCGCGATCGCAAAACGCAGTCCCGAAATTGCGAAGTCGAAGACGAACTCGGCCGCCAGAGCCGCGATCAGGAGCGCCGGTGTGGCCTGATCCGGGTTCACCTTCGCGATCGCGAACACCGCGACGGGACCAATCGCAACCCACGAATTGCCGATCGATTCAACCAGTCGGCTGGGTCGCACCCTGCCGGACATGACGTCGGGCACACGCGCGACGGCGGTTGTAATCACGACAGCGACCGGGACCAGTGCCAACGGCATCGCGAAGAGCAAGGGGACGAAGGCCAGCTGGACCGGACTCGTGGCTCCAAACGGCGTGTCGATCCGGATGCACAGCGCGAGCTCCAGTACGAGCAGGCAGACGAGGGCCGGGGCGAGCGCAAAGCTACTCGGCGGTGCGACCAGCCACACGAACACCACGGCCGCGACGAACCCGCCGCCCACGACAGCCTCGGCGAGACGCTCGCGGGCCGTCAGCGTCGCGCGTCGCCGTTGCAACGTGTCGGCGATGACGGCCTGCTCTTCGAGGCTCGGTTGCGTCAGCATACCCGCCTGAATATCGGCGGTTCCGGCGGCAACCTTTACGTTCGGGCCGACCGCGGCGCACACCTCAGCCGCGGCGCGACGGCCGTTTCGGGGGCTGGTCGTCGTCGGAAGCGAGCGCTAAGTCCGCTCACCAACGGGAGCGGTGGCGGCACGAACCGCGCCGTATCGGCGCCGCGGCGGCCGGGCCCACCACAGGCATGGTGAGCAGTGCGCTCCCCGGCAGCGATTTGCGGCGCCACGCGACGCCGCGGCCACGGTTTCAGATCCGGCTGCTCCGGCCCCGTTCGGCGGCGGTCACCGCGGGCTTGGCCGCGTTCGGCGACGAGCTATCCTGCCTGCGACCCCGTGATGAGCGGCTCTCTCGACTCAGCCCGCCTGGCTCGCCTGATCGACGCCGGGCGCGCGCTCGTGACAGAGCTCGATCCGGAGGCTGTTCTCGACCGGATTCTGGCGACGGCACGGGAGGTCACCGGAGCGCGCTACGCGGCGCTCGGGATCCTCGATGAGCAACGCACCGCGCTCGACCAGTTCCTCACGCTCGGCGTCGATGAGCAGACGCGCGCCGCGATTGGCGACCTGCCGCGCGGCCGGGGCGTGCTCGGTGTCCTGATCACCGAGCCGCAGCCGCTGCGCCTGACCAACGTCAGCCAGCATCCGCGCAGCTACGGGTTCCCGGACGGTCACCCGCCGATGCGGGGATTCCTCGGCGTGCCGATCGTGATCCGTGGCGCGGCGTGGGGCAACCTGTATCTCACCGAGAAGCAGGACGGCGACTTCACCGAGGCTGACGAGGAGGCGGCCGTTATCCTCGCCGACTGGGCGGCGACCGCGATCGAGAACGCCCGCCTCTACCACTCCAGCGAGCGTCGTCGGATCGAGCAGGAGCGAGCGGTGCGCGGGCTCGAGGCGACACGAGACATCGCGATCGCAGTCGGCGGCGACACGGGCTTCGAGCGCGTGCTCGAGCTGATCGTCAAGCGTGGCCGCGCCCTGATCGACGCGCGCTCCGTCGTGATCCTGCTTCGCGAGGGCTCCGATCTTGTCGTTACAGCCGGGGCGGGAGACGCGATCGACCTGCACGGAAGCCGCATCCCGATCGCCGCATCGACCTCCGGCGAGGTGCTCGAGCGGCGCCAGCCGGAGCGGATCGCCGACGTAGCGGCCCGGCTGAGAATCGCCCCGAGCGAGCTCGGCGTTTACGACGCGCATACCGCGCTCCTGGTGCCGATGATCTCGCGCGGGGAGGCGATGGGCGTGCTGGCGGCGTTCGACCGCGTCAACGACGGCGCGGCCTTCACCGACGACGACGAACTGCTGCTCAGCACCTTCGCCGCGAGCGCCGCGAACGCGCTCACCCTGGCACGCAGCGTGGAGTCCGACCGGCTGCGCAGCTCGATGGCCGCCGCGGACGCCGAGCGAGCACGTTGGGCGCGCGAGCTTCACGACGAGACGCTGCAGGGTCTCGGCGCCCTGCGCCTGCTGCTCGCTTCCGCTCGGCGTCGCGCCGACGCCCAGCAGACCGGCGTCGCGGTCGATCAGGCGATCGAGCAGATCGAGCAGGAGATCCAGAACCTGCACGCGATCATCAGCGATCTGCGCCCGGCGACGCTTGACGAACTCGGGCTGCGCCCGGCGCTCGAGGCGCTATGCGAACGCCACAGCGACCATGGCTCGCTGGCGATCGTCAGCGAGCTCGTGCTCCCCGATCCGCAGGTGGCCGGCGACCGTCTCTCGCCGGAGATCGAGTCGACCGTCTACCGCCTCGTCCAGGAGGCGCTGACGAACGTCGTCAAGCACGCCAAGGCGCGCAACGCTCGCGTGGCGGTCCTCGCGTCGCCGGACGGCGTGACGGTCGAGGTGCGGGACGACGGCGTCGGCTTTGCCCGTGACGCCCCGAGATCGGGCTTCGGCCTGACCGGCCTGCATGAGCGCGCGTTCCTGGTCGGCGGGACCGTGACGATCGAGTCCGATGGGGGTGGCACCGTCGTGCGGGCCGAGCTCCCGGCGCACGGGCGCCAGGCCGCGGGTCCGTCAGTTTCCGCTCAGGCCGCGTCGTAGCGCGTGGCCGGCGGGCGCCCGCCGAGCCACGCGACGCGTCGGGGCGAACCGGCCGCCGACGCGCGGGCTGACGTAGCGCTCGCGCCGGGCAGCGCGCCGAACGGCCTCCGGGAGCTCTGCGTCGGCGGTGTCCTTGAGCACGTAGCCGATCGCATCGGCGTCGAGCGCAAGCTGCGCAAACGCCGGATTCCCCTCCATCGTGACGACAACGATCTCGGTGCTCGGTTGCTGTGCGCGCAGGCTGCGGACCGCATCGATGCTCGAACCGTTCGGCATCCTCAGATCCAGCACGAGCACGTTGGGCCGGTGGCCGCGGACGTGGCGCACGGCGGTCGCCAGATCGCCGGCCTCGGCGATCACCTTGACGCCGAACTCGGCGTCGAGCACCCGCCGCAGGCTTCGGCGCATCTGCGCGTGGTCGTCGGCGAGAACGACGCGGATCGTGCCGTCGGGCGGGCCGGCGGGTGTCGGGCCGGCCGGATCTTGCGCGAGCTGAAGATGCACGGGCACAGCGTCACCGTAACCCGGTCGCCACGCGCCGACCACCGGGGAAAGACGACGATCGGCCGCGGGAAAGCACCGATCGCGAGAGCGTGTCGCTGGTGCGAGCGGCAGGTCCCGAGCGCAGCGCTACCGAGCCGCTGTCGTCCTCATGCGCGCAACGACGAGGGCGGGCGGCGCTGCGGCGGCGGCTCGAGCCGCACGCGGGCATCGACGACGACGGCCCCATCGCGCAGGGCCACGAGCGGGTTGAGATCGAGCTCGGCGACCTCAGCGTGCGTCTCGACAAGCGCGCTGAGCCGCAGCAAGAGATCCTGCAGCGCCTCGCGGTCCCAGCTCGGCAGCGCGTCCGGACCGGCGCGCGGCGCGAACGCGTCCAGCGAGCGCACCATCTCCCGCGCGTCGATATCGGTCAGCGGCGTGATCCGCACGGCTGCGTCGCCGATCCGCCCAGCCGTCGATGCGGCGGCACTGCACACGATCACCGGGCCAAAGCTCGGCTCCTGCGTGACGCCGACCAGCAGTTCCACTCCTCCCTCGGTCATCGGCTGCACCGCGAAGCCCTCGAGGCGGTGACCCGCGGCGGTGACCGCGGCGCGAATTTCGCGTGCCGCGCGGCGAACCTCGGCCGCGGTGCGGAGGCCGAGCCGGACGGCGCCGACGTCGCTCTTGTGGATCAGGTCGCTCGCGATCGCCTTGAGTGCAACCGGGCCGTCAAGCTCGCCGGCGGCGAGCGTCGCAGCAGCTGCCGTGCGGACGACACGCGTCGGCAGCAGCGGCAGCCCATAGCAGTCGAGCAGCGATGCGACCTCCGCCGGGCCGAGCCAGCCGGCGCCGGCGGCCAGCGCGCCGGCGATGATCGCGGCCGCCTCGTCCGGACGGCAGTCCATGGGCTCGCGAACGACGCCGGCTGGGCGGAGCAGCCAGCGACCGTAGCGAGCGGCGTGCGCCAGCGCACGCGCCGCATCCTCGGGGAACTCGAAGCGGGGGACGCGCGGCACTCCCGACCTCGGTGCCGGTATCGGCGGGCCGATGACGACCGACGCGAGCGTCACCCCGGGCGCCGATCGCGCGGCGTCGTCGATCGCGCGCACGGTGTCGCTCCCGGCGCTCCTCAGCGGCGGCACGACGATCGTCACGATCGCGTCGCACGCATCTGCGTCGACCAGCACGTCGATCGTCTGGCGGTAGTGCTCGGCCGATGCCGCGGCCGGGATTTCAACCGGGTTGGCCAGCGATGCTTCGGCTGGCAGCAGCGTGGCCAAACGCCGCCTGACCCGCGCCGGCAGGCCGACCACATCGAGCCCGGCGGCCTGGCAGGCGTCCGCGCAGACAATGCCCGGCCCGCCGGCGTTGGAGACGATCGCGACACGCCGGCCCGCGGGCGCGGGCTGCGTGGACAAGAGCGCCGCGACGTCGAACAGCTCGTGCACGGTGTCGACGCGGACGACGCCGGCCTGCTCGAACAGCGCGTCGACCGTCACGTCGGAGGCCGACAGCAGCGCCCCCGTGCGGGAGGCCGCGGCGCGCGCGCCGGCCGCCGAGCGACCACCCTTGACGGCGACGATCGGCTTCGACCGGCTGACTCGGCGCGCGATGCGCGCGAAGCGGCGCGGGTTTCCGAATGACTCGAGGTACAGCAGCACGACGTCGGTGTCGGGGTCCTCCTCCCAGTACTGCAGAACGTCGTTGCCGGAGATGTCGGCCTTGTTGCCAACCGACACGAACGACGACATCCCGAGCCCGAGACGGCCGGCGGCCTCGATCATCGCGACGCCGAGCCCGCCGCTTTGCGACAGGAAGCCGACGCGCCCCGGCGGCGGCATCGCTCCGGCGTAGGTCGCGTGCAGACGCACGTCGCGCGCCGCGTTGAGGACACCAAGACAGTTCGGTCCCAGCAGTCGCATTCCGGCGTCGCGGCAGATCGCGAGCAGCTCGCGTTGGCGCCGCACGCCCGCCGAGCCGCCATCGGCAAACCCGCCCGAGAGCACGACCAGGGCGCGGACGCCGGCCGCGCCACATTCACGTGCGACGGCCGCGACGCCGGCGGCGGGAACCGCGACCACCGCGAGCTCGACCCGATCCGGAACATCTCCGATCGAGGCGTACGCCCGGTGACCCTCGACACTCGGCGCACGCAGGTTGATCGGATGGACCGCGCCGCCGAAGCCGCCGCTCAACAGGTTGTGAAAGGCCTCGCCGCCGATTGTCCCGCGCCGGCGCGAAGCACCGATGACCGCGACGGACGTCGGACGCAGGAAGCTGCGCATCGCCGCGACCGCGGCCGTGCGCTCGCGCTGCTCGAAGCGCTCCAGCGCCGCCTCGGAGAGCGACGTCGGGAGCTCGACCTCGATCAGGTCGCCTCGCGAGCGCAGCTCGACCGGGAAACCGCTGTCGCGGAACATGCCGATCATCCGGTGGTTGCTCGGCAGAACCTCGGCGCTGAACGCGGTGATGCCGTGCGCCTGCGCGGCGGCGGCGAGCTGACCGAGCATGATCGTCGCGATGCCGTGTCCCTGCCAGGCGTCGGCGACGACGAATGCGACCTCGGCGCGCTCGCCGTCGATCCGCACGTAGGCCCCATGGGCAACGATCAGATGACCCGGACCGGCCGTCGCCACGAGTGAGTAACGGTCGGCCTCGTCGGTCTCCACCGCCCACTTCGTGACCCAGTCGACGTTTGGCACGCCGAAGAACCGCAAGCCGATCGACTCGAGCGAAAGCCCCTCGAAGAACGTCCGCATCGCGGGAGCGTCCGCCGCGACGACGGGACGTACGTGCAGGGTCGAGCCGTCCCGCAGCGCGACGTCGACCGCGCCATCCGTCAGATCGCCCGCCACGGGCACGCTGCTCATCGGGCTCAATACTGCCGCAGACGGCACAGCGTGCCATCGGCGGTCGTCCGTCGCCGCATTGCCGCAAGACCGCAGCGACGTCCGCACGGTGGGGCAAACTACGCAGCAGCCCCCCGTGGCGCGCCCCGATGGCGTGCCAACAGGCTGGCCATAGCCTCACCGACAGTGTCGCTCGCGGCGATCATCAACCTGAACCACCCGGCCAGCTACGTGCACTGGGGCTTCTTCCAGATGTCGGTGTCGAACCTGGTCGTGATCGTGCTGATGATCGTCGTCTTCGCCGTGGCGATCGCGCTGCCGTTCCCCGGCAGCCGCAGGCGCCGGAGCCGTTCGTGAGCGCCGCGGGCAAGCCGTCCTGGACCGCGCGCGTGCGCGAGGCCGGGGTGCGAGCGATGCCGCCGGAGCGGCTGTTGCCCGACACGCAGCCGGCCTACATGTCCTCCTGGATCTACATCTTCGGGGTGCTGACGATCGCCGCGCTCGTGATCATCATCGCCTCCGGCTCGGTGCTCGGCCTCAAGGGCCCGGCGTGGTGGCACTACACAGGCGTCGGGCACTTCTTCAACAGCATCCACCTGTGGTCGGTCGAGCTGTTCTTCTTCTTCATGGTCATCCACCTGTGGGGCAAGTTCTTCATGGCGGCCTGGCGCGGCGGGCGCAGCCGGACCTGGATGAGCGGTGCGATCACCTTCCTGATCTCGATCGCCGCCGCGTTCACCGGCTACGTCTCGCAGCAGAACTTCGACGCCCAGTGGATCGCCACGCAGGCCAAGGACGGCCTGAACTCCACCGGGATCGGCGCGTTCTTCAACGTCATGAACTTCGGCCAGATGTACACCTACCACGTGCTGCTGCTGCCGGTCGTCGTGATCGCCCTGGTCTCGGCGCACATCCTGCTGGTCCGGCGAACCGGGATCGTGCCGCCGCTGCCGCTCGGCGAGCTGGCGATCCACGCGCCCGCCGCCGACCCGCCAGGCGCCGGCGCAACCGGGTCGGCGGCATGAAGCGCAAGCGACTGTCGAACGCCGAGCTGAACGAGGCGGCCCGGCACTACGACGGGCCGTACAAGCCCTACGACCTGATCAAGGAGCTGTGCGTCGCGATCGCCGTCGTCGCGTCGTTGGCGCTGCTGTTGACGATCTTTCTCTCCTCGCCCGACGACCGGCCGAGCACGATCGCCCAGTGGTCGCGGCAGATGCCGGTGGACTTCGTCACGACGGCCGTCAGCGAGCTCGACGGCTCGAGCGGCACGGCCGGCTACGGCCCGCCGTACAACCACAACGGCGACGGCCAGCAGATCGCGTTCATCCACCTGCAGAAGTGGCTCGGCGTGAGCCATCCGATCAACACCGCTCAGGACTTCGTGCTGACGCCGCTGGCGACCATCCCCTTCGACCCGGCCCTGCGCACGGCGACCGCGGCCTACCAGGCAGCGTCGGCGAAGACGCAGACGGCCTGGACCACGGGCTACACGAACGCGCTCGCCAAGGCGACGGTGGGCCCCGGCGGCACGGTCGGGGTGAGCGGCAACTTCGGGCCGGTGCCGACGATGATGAACGCCCTGCTCGGGCTCGCGCGGAGCGGCGGGCTCGACGGCGATCTGCTGACCAGCAACCAGTTCTTCCAGACCGATTACACCAAGCCGCTGCTGTTCATGGCCGACGGCGGTCTGCTGGCTGCCCGCGCGCAGTCGCAGCACCTGCTCGGCGACCAGTGGGGCATGATGAACGAAACCGGGAGCTATCCCGGCCAGGTCTGGCTCTGGCTGTACACCTTCTGGTATCAGATCGCGCCGTTCAACACGTCGGTCAACGCCGACGCACTGGTGATGATGATCATGGGCGTGCTGAGCCTCGGCTTGATCCTGATCCCGTTCATCCCAGGCGTCCGCGACATCCCGCGCTGGATACCGATCTACCGCTTGATCTGGCGCGACCACTACCGCGAGCAGGGCCTCCGCTAGCGCTGAGGGGCTGAGGGCGCGAGCGGCCGGACGGCCGCTCAGCTCGAGTCCATGACGGCGCGGACCTGCCGCGCGATCTCGAGGTCCTCCCGCGCCGCGATCACCAGCGTAGTCGTCGACGTCCCGGGCCGCGACACGTCGGCATCGCCGGACGCGGCGGCGTTGCGCGCCACATCGACCGCCAGCCCGAGGAAGCCGAGGCCCTGCACAGCCCGCTCGCGCACGGCGGCCGACCGTTCCCCGACCCCGCCGGTGAAGACCAGCGCGTCGATCCCGCCGAGACTGGCCGCCATCGCGCCGATCGCGGCGCGCAGGCGATGCAGGTACACCTCGCGGGCAAGCTGCGCCGCGGCGTCTCCGGCGTCGGCGCGCGCGAGCACCTCCCGCATGTCCGGGGTGCCCGCGAGACCAGCGAGACCCGACTCGTGCTCGAGGGCATCCGCGAGCTCCCGCTCAGACAGCGGGCCGTGCTCGAGCAGCCACAGCAGCACGCCGGGATCGACGCTGCCCGAACGGGTGGCCATCACGAGGCCCTCGAGCGGCGTGAAGCCCATCGTCGTGTCGATCGAGCGTCCGTCCGCGATCGCGCACAGCGACGCGCCGGCGCCGAGGTGGGCGCTGACCAGGCGCAGACCGCCGGCGTCACGCCGAAGCAGCGCCGGCGCGCGGCGGGCAACCCAGGCGTGGGAGAGCCCGTGGAAGCCGTAGCGGCGGATCCCGAACCGCTCGCGCCACGCCGCCGGCAGCGCATAGGTGGCCGCGGCCGGCGGCAGTGTGGCATGGAAGGCGGTGTCGAAGCAGGCCACCGCCGGCACACCCGGCAGCGCGGCCGAGACGGCATCGAGTGCGGCGAGCGACTTCGACTGGTGCAGCGGCGCGAGGTCCACCAGCGCGCGCAACGCCGCCTCGACCTCAGCATCGATGCCAACGGCTGCATCGAAGCGCTCGCCACCGTGGACGATCCGGTGACCGACAACGTCGGCCTCGCCGAGCCCGGCGTCGAGCGCCGCACTCAGCGCGGCCGCGTCGATCGCCGAACGCGGCGTGGAGAGCTCGCGCTGCGCTATCCGCTGGTCGTCGTGGTCCAGCAGCACGAGCTTCAGGCTGCTCGAGCCGGCGTTGACGACGAGCACGCGCATCGCGCTCAGCCCGACGTCGGCGGCCGGTCCCGGCCGGCGGGCCAGATCCAGTCGCGCAGCTCGGGCGGATCCTCCCCGACCTCGCGCGTGTAGGCGCGGTGGCGCAGCCGTTCGTCGACCATCGCCTGGCGCAGGTGCGACGCGCGCTCCTCGAGGCCCTCGACGCGGTCGATCACGTCGATCACGAGGTGAAAGCGGTCGAGGTCGTTGAGCATCACCATGTCGAACGGCGTCGTCGTCGTGCCCTCCTCCTTGTAACCGCGCACGTGGATGTTGTGGTGGTTGGCGCGCCGGTAGGTCAGACGGTGGATCAGCCACGGATAGCCGTGGTAGGCGAAGATCACCGGGCGGCTGGTCGTGAACAGGGCGTCGAATTCGTGGTCGGAGAGCCCGTGCGGGTGTTCGCTGTCCGGCTGCAGACGCATCAGGTCGACGACATTGACGACGCGCAGCCGAAGCTCGGGCAGCCGCTCGCGCAGGATCGCCGCCGCGGCGAGCGTCTCGAGCGTCGGCACGTCGCCGGCGCAGGCGAGCACGACGTCGGGCTCGACTCCGTCGTCGCTCGAGGCCCAATCCCACACGCCGACGCCGCGTGTGCAGTGGAGCACCGCCTCGTCGATCGTTAGATAGTCGAGTGCCGGCTGCTTGCCGGCGACTATCACGTTGACGTAGTCGCGCGAGCGCAGGCAATGGTCCGCGACCGACAGCAGGCAGTTGGCGTCGGGCGGCAGGTACACCCGCACGATCTCGGCCTTCTTGTTGACGACGTGGTCGATGAAACCCGGGTCCTGGTGTGAGAAGCCGTTGTGGTCCTGGCGCCAGACGTGGGACGAGAGCAGGTAGTTGAGCGAGGCGATCGGACGCCGCCACGGGATCTCGCGCGTGACCTTCAACCACTTGGCGTGCTGGTTGAACATCGAGTCGACGATGTGGATGAACGCCTCATAACAGTTGAACAGGCCGTGGCGGCCGGTCAGCAGATAGCCCTCGAGCCAGCCCTGGCAGAGGTGCTCGCTCAAGACCTCCATCACGCGGCCATCGGGCGCGAGGTGATCGTCGCTGGCGATGATCTCGGCCTCCCAGCAGCGGTCGCTCGCCTCGAACACCGCACCGAGGCGGTTCGACGCCGTCTCGTCCGGCCCCATGATCCGGAAGTTCTCGCCGTTGGCGCGGATCACGTCCCGCAGGAAGGCGCCGAGCACGCGAGTCGCCTCACTGGTCGTCGTCGCCGGCGAGTGCACGGCGACGGCGTAGTCGCGAAAGTCGGGCAGCTCGAGGTCGCGCAGCAGCAACCCGCCGTTGGCGTGCGGGTTCGAGCCCATCCGCCGCTCGCCCGCCGGCGCCAGTGCCGCGAGCTCCTGGCGCAGCGCGCCGTGCTCGTCAAACAGCTCGAGCGGCCGATACGACCGCAGCCACTCCTCCAGCTGGGCTCGGTGCTCGGGGTTGGTGCGAACCTCGGCGAGCGGGACCTGGTGTGAGCGGAACGAGCCCTCGGCCGGGAGGCCGTCGACCACCTTGGGTCCGGTCCAGCCCTTCGGCGTCCGCAGCACGATCAGCGGCCAGCGCGGACGGGAGCGTTCGCCGTCCTCGCGCGCGCGGCGCTGAATCGCGGCGATCTCGTCAAGCGACGCATCGAGCGTGGCCGCCATCAGCTGGTGCATCGCCGCCGGCTCGTCGCCTTCGACGAAGCGCGGCGCGTAACCGTAACCCTCGAGCAGCGCGGCCAGCTCCTCGCGCGGGATCCGCGCCAGCACCGTCGGAGCGGCGATCTTGTAGCCGTTGAGATGCAGCACCGGCAGCACCGCACCGTCGCGGGCCGCGTTGAGGAACTTGTTGGAGTGCCAGCTCGCGGCGAGCGGTCCGGTCTCAGCCTCGCCGTCGCCCACGACGCACGCGGCGAGCAGCCGCGGGTTGTCGAAGACGGCCCCGAACGCGTGCAGCAGCGCGTAGCCGAGCTCGCCGCCCTCGTGGATCGAGCCGGGTGTCTCGGGCGCCACGTGACTTGGAATGCCGCCCGGGAAGGAGAACTGGCGGAACAGCCGCCGGAGGCCCTGCTCGTCGCGACCGATGTGCGGGTAGACCTCGCTGTAGGTGCCCTCGAGATAGGTGTTGGCCACCACGCCGGGGCCGCCGTGGCCGGGGCCGGTGACGAAGATCGCGTTCAGCTCGCGCGAGCGGATCGCCCGGTTCATGTGCGCGTAGATGAAGTTCAGGCCCGGTGTCGTGCCCCAGTGGCCGAGCAGGCGCGGCTTGACGTGCGCGACGGCCAGCGGTTCGCGCAACAGCGCGTTGTCGAGCAGGTAGATCTGACCGACCGACAGGTAATTGGCCGCGCGCCAATACGCGTCAAGCAACTGGAGCTCGCGGTCTGAGAGCGGGCCCCGAGGCGCCCGGGTCGCGGTCGTCACGCCACTCATATACCCAGATCTTCGCCGGTCCGACCTCCGTAGGTCGCCGCAGCGAGATCGGGCCGGCGCACGGATGGCCCGCAGGCCCTCGGGGCGTAGCGTCATGGGCGCAACGAGCGCAAAGGAGAACGACATGTTCCGCAACGTCTTCATCGGGGTCGACGGCAGGCCCGCCGGGCGCGACGCGATCGCGCTGGCGAAGATGCTCGGCGAGCCCGGCACACGCTTCACGCTGGCCCATATCTACGGCGGCGCGCTGATGCCCGGCCGCCCGGCGAGCGTCGCGCTTGACGCCGACGCGCGCGCGGAGTCCGACCGGCTGCTGGAAACCGAGCGGGAGGCCGCGGGGATCGAGGCGGAGCTGATCAGTGTCTGTGCCCCGTCCGTCGGCCGCGGCCTGCACAGCCTGACCGAGACACATGCCGCTGATCTGCTCGTCGTCGGCTCGCACAGCCGCGGTCTCGCCGGGCGCGTCCTTGTCGGCGACGACACCCGCGCCTCGCTGAACGGCGCGTCGTGCGCGGTCGCGATCGCGCCGCGGGGCTACGTCGCCGTCGCCCCGGCCGGCGGCTTTGCGACGGTCGGCGTCGGCTACAACTTCTCGGCTGAGAGCCACGCGGCGCTGGCCGCGGCACGCGAACTGGCGGCCCGCGACCACGCCAGGATCAGCGCGCTGTATGTCGTCTCGCTGCCCGCCTGGGGTTACATGGCACCGATGCCCGGCAATTGGGGCGAGATCGTCGAGGAGGATCGCACGGAAGCGGCGGAGCGGGTCTCCTCGCTCGAGGGCGTCCAGGCCATCGCGGTGTACGGGCTTCCCGGCGAGGAGCTCGCGGCCTTCGGCAACACCGTCGATCTGCTCGTCGTGGGCTCGCGCAACTACGGTCCGATGCGGCGGCTGATCCTCGGCAGCACCTCCAACGGGCTCGCGCGCCGCGCCCGCTGCCCGCTGCTTGTCCTGCCCCGCACCGCGGCCGCCGCCGAGCCGCACGACGCAGAGGCCGCGCTGGCGATCGGTACCGCAGCCTGATCATCTCGCGCCGGTCGCCGTCGGCCGTCGTCGGGCTCGGCGGCGTCAGGCGTCAGGTGTCGACGAGCCCCCGGTCGAGCGCGTAGCGGACGAGCTCGGCACGCGATGACAGCAGCAGCTTCTGCGAGATGTGCCCGCGGTGGGTTTCGACGGTGCGCACCGAGATGTACAGCTGCTGGGCGATCTCGGCGTTGGTGTGTCCGAGCGCGATCAGGCGCAGGACGTCGACCTCACGCTCCGACAGGTTGTCCGGCGGGCCCGGCGGCGGCTCGGCCGCCAGGCGCGCCCCGAGCCGCGGGTTCAGGTAGCTCTCGCCGGTCGCCGCCAGACGCACCGCCTGGACCAGTTCGCCGTCGGCCGCCTGCTTGAGCACGTATCCGGTGGCGCCGGCGGCAATCGCCTCGCGTGCGTACGCGGGCTCCTGCTGCATGGTCAGCACCACGATCCGCGTGGCCGGGAACTCGCGGCAGATCGCCGGAATCGCTTCGAGGCTCGAGCCCCCGGGCATGTTGAGGTCGAGCACGAGCACGTCCGGATGGTGGCCGAGCACGTAGCGCCGCGCCTGCTCGACGTCGCCGGCCTCGGCGACGACCTCGAAGTCCGCCTGTTCCTCGAGCAGCAGCCGGAGCCCGCTCCGCACGACCGGGTGGTCGTCGGCGAGGACGATCCGGATCGTCTGCGGCTCAGGGTCTTCTGCCGCGTCCTCGATCGCGTCCGCGCCGCTCATGCGACGAACGCTACCGGCTTGCCGGCAGCCGCGGTCTTCGCGGATCGAACGGCGCGGGGGCGCACGGCCGATCGAGCTACGCGGACGCCGGAACGACGAGCACCGGGCACGGCGCAACGTGGAGTAGGCGCTGGGTCACGCTGCCGAGCAGCAGCCCGCTGAGCGCCGTGTGCCCGCGGGTGCCGACGACGATCACATCCGCTCCGACCTCACGGGCGATGTCGGCAATCATGTGCGCCGCGCCGGGTGACGCGCCACCAACCTCGCGGGAGCTGACGTCGATGCCCGCCTCCTTCAGCTCGGCCCTCTGGCGCTCGATCTTCGCCTTCAGCTGGTCCTCGTCCACGTGCACCGGGTAGCCGTGGGCCCGCGAACCGAGCATGTGCTCGACGGCATGAGCGACGACCAGCGTCGCGCCGTCGCGCTGCGCCAGTGACTTCGCGTAGGGCATCGCCGCGTCGGCCGACTCGGAGCCGTCGGTGGCCCAGACAACTGTCTCGAACATCGCAAACCCCTTCGGTCGATCGTCACGGTGCTATCCGCGCAATCATCCGCTCGGTCAGCCGTCGCGCCATCGGGGCCCTACCCTGGGCGTGCTCCGTAGCCACTACGGAGCGCCACGCCGCCTCAGGCTCCGGGGATCCAGCCTGTTCCGGCCAGCGGCACACGCGCCATCGCCGCCGCCTCGACCGTCAGCGCGACGAGGTCCTCGGGTTCGAGATTGTGCACGTGCGATTTGCCGCAGGCGCGCGCCAACGTCTGCAGCTCGAGCACCATCGTGCGCAGGTAATTCGCAAGCCGCCGCCCGCCGAGCACCGGGTCGAGGCGCGCCGCGAGCGCCGGATCCTGTGTCGAGATGCCGGCCGGGTCGCGTCCCTCGTGCCAGTCGTCGTAGTAGCCCGCAGCGCTGCCGAGGGCCTCGTAGTCGTCCTCGAGCGCCGGCGCGTTGTCGCCGAGCGCGATCATCGCCGCGACGCCGATCGACACCGCGTCGGCACCGAGCGCCAGCGCCTTGGCCGCGTCGGCGCCCGAGCGGATACCGCCGGAGACGATCAGCCCGACCTTGCGGTGCATCCCGAGCTCCTGCAGGGCGCTGACCGCGGGCGGGATCGCGGCGAGGATCGGGATCCCGACATGTTCGATGAACACGTCCTGGGTGGCGGCGGTGCCACCCTGCATGCCGTCGAGCACGATCACGTCGGCACCGGCCTTCACGGCGAGTGCCGCGTCGAAATAGGCGCGCGTCGCGCCAACCTTCACGTAGATCGGCTTCTCCCAGTCGGTGATCTCGCGCAGCTCCTTGATCTTGATCTCGAGGTCGTCGGGCCCGGTCCAGTCCGGGTGCCGGCAGGCGCTGCGCTGGTCAATGCCAACCGGGAGATCGCGCATCTCGGCGACGCGGTCGGAGATCTTGTGGCCCAGCAGCATGCCGCCGCCGCCGGGCTTGGCGCCCTGGCCGACGACGACCTCGATCGCGTCCGCGCGCCGCAGATCGTCGGGGTTCATCCCGTAGCGGGAGGGCAGCACCTGGTAGACGAGCGTCTTCGAGTGCAGGCGCTCCTCGTCGGTCATGCCGCCGTCGCCGGTGGTCGTGCTCGTGCCGACCTCGGTGGCGCCACGTCCGAGCGCCTCCTTCGCCTGCGCCGAGAGCGCGCCGAAGCTCATGCCGGCGATCGTGATCGGGATCGCGAGCTCGATCGGCCTGCTGGCGTAGCGCGCGCCGAGCACGACGTCGGTGGCGCAGCGCTCGCGGTAGCCCTCGAGCGGGTAGCGCGACATGCTGGCCCCGAGGAACAGGAGGTCATCGAAGTGCGGGACGCGGCGCTTGGCTCCCCAGCCGCGGATGTCGTAGATGCCCTCCCGCGCGGCGCGCTGGATCTCCCAGATCGCGTTGCGGTCGAACGTCGCCGACTCGCGCAGGCCCGGTCGCCAGCCGTTTTCCATCAATAGCTCCCGGCGTTGTCCTTGTGGAAGTTGTAGAGCGTGCGGGCCGAGCCGTAGCGGCGGAAGCCGTCGAGCGGGCCGACACCGGCGCGCTCGAGCAGTTCGCGCAGCTCGGCGGCGTGTTCCGGGCGCATCTCCTTCTCGACGCAATCGGCGCCGAGCGCGGCAACCTCGCCGCGCACGTAGAGTCGCGCCTCGTACAGCGAGTCCCCGAGCCCGTCGCCGGCGTCGCCGCAGACGACCAGGCGCCCGGTCTGCGCCATGAACGCGCTCATGTGCCCGACCGATCCGCGGACCACGATGTCGATCCCCTTCATCGAGATCCCGCAGCGCGCCGCAGCGTCGCCGCGGATCACCAGCAGCCCGCCACGCCCGGTCGCTCCCGCGGCGGCGCTCGCGTTGCCTTCGACGATGACCGTGCCCGACATCATGTTCTCGGCGACGCCGACCCCGGCCATCCCGTGCACGCGTACCGTCGCACGCTTGTTCATGCCCGCGCAGTAGTAGCCGGCGTGGCCGTCGATCTCGACCTCGATGTCGGCGTCCAGCCCGGCCGCCAGCGCGTGTTCGCCCCCCGGGTTGTGCACGCGCCAGTGACTCGGGCCCGGCATGTGCGCCAGCGCGTGCAGGCGCGAGTTCAGCTCCCGCAGGCTGAGCTGTGCGAGGTCGACCTCCTCGATCTCGGCCGCGACAGCGCTCACGGCACGAGCACCGCCTCGCGTCGCCAGCTGTACACCTCACCCGGTACTGGCTCCCAGACGTTCGCATCGGCCGCGCCCGGCAGCACCGCGATCGCACGGAACTCCGACGCCATCGCCACCCAGTCGTCGGTCTCGGCCAGGACTGCCGGCTTGCACGCGAACGGGTCGCGGAGCACCGCGAAGCCGTCGCGCGTGCCGACCGCGAAGGTGTAGAAGCCGTCGAGCGCCGAGAGGCAGCTCTCGAGGGCCTCCTCGATGCTCGCGCCCTCGCGCAGGCGCCACGTCAAATAGCCCGCCGCAACCTCGGTGTCGTTGTCGGTGCCGAACTGGATGCCCTCACGCCGCAGCTCCCGGCGCAGGCGGTTGTGGTTCGACAGCGAGCCGTTGTGCACGAGGCAGAGATCGAGCCCGGGCGAGAACGGGTGCGAATGCTCGGTCGTGACGCGGCTCTCGGTCGCCATCCGCGTATGCCCGAGCGCGTGCGTGCCGGTCAGCTCGGAGAGGCGGAAGCGCGCGACGAACTCCTCGGGACGACCCTTCTCCTTGTAGATCTCGATCGCCTCGCCGGCGCTCATGATCCGCAGCTGCGGATGGTGCTCCCCCAGCCAGGTCTGGACGGCCGCCGCGTCGCTGTCGACGACGATCAGCGCGTGGCTGACGCGAACCTCCGGCTCACGGTCGCAGCCGAGCGCTTCGCCCAACTCGTCGCACAGGGCGCCCCAGCCGTAGTGCGGGTCGTCGGCGAACAGGCAGATCTTGGTCGAGCCGGCGGCAACCGGGTCGCGGTAGATCGCCACGCCGGCGCTGTCGGGACCGCGCTCGGCCATCTGCGAGAGCATCGCGCCGAGGTGGGTGCCGAGGCCCGCCTCCATGGCGGGGGACTTGCTGAAAAGGCCAACGATGCCGCACACGATTCGCTCCTCTCAGGCGCGCGGGTCCACGAGGGTAGCGAGGGCGCGAGCGTGTTTATAGGTCGCTTTCCTACATTCCCCGGCCGTCGCGGATGTGCGCATCGTCCCCGAGGACGCGCTGCAGCTTGAGCAGCTTGAGCGCGAGCTCCAGCATCAGCCAGTCGTCACGGGCGAGATCGATCCCCGTCAGCTCGCCGATCCGGCGCAGGCGCTGGCGCAACGTGTTCGGGTGGATGTAGAGCGCTTCGGAGGTGGCGCTGATGTTGCCGCGCCGCAGCAGAAACTGCTCGAGCGTCGCGAGCAGAGCGGTGCCGTGCTCCTGGTCATAGACGAGCAGGAGCGTCAGGGCGTCCCGCTGGGAGTCGCGCATGCCCGGGTCGATCGCCATTCGCAGCAGGTACTGGTAGACGCCGAGGTCGTCGTAGCTGACCACGGTCGGCCGCTGCTCGAGCACGGTTGCCCCGACCAGCGCGTACCGTGCCTCCTCGAATCCGCCCGGGTAGCTCGCGGCGCCCGAGCAGGGGTTCGAGAGCCCGAGGGCCGGAGCGTCGCCGAGCGCCTCGTGGAGCTTGCGAAGCTCCACGAGCTGACGGGCGCTGCCGCCGCTGCCGACCGGCAGCAGTGCTCGCAGAACGTCGGCGTGGCGGTCGATCAGCGCACCGGGGATGACCGCCTTGAGCCTCCGCTCGAGCCGCTCGTCGGCGGCTGCCGCGATCAGCACGACGTGCGGGCGATCGAGATCGCAGCCGAGGCGCTCGGCCCGCGCGCCCACGCCGCTGGTGGTGTGTCGGCTCGCGAGCTGCTCGAAGAAGTCGCGAATCAGGTTCTTCTCGAGCAGCTCCTCGATCACCTCGATCTTCTTGATCGCCACCCCGATTTGGTTGGCGGCCGCGCGCGCCAGGTCGACGGCGTCGCTACCGTCGGCGATCAGCAGGCCGAGCAGATCGTCGTTGACGACCAGCGGCACCGCGACGGTCGAGTGCCGCCCGCTGCGCGCGAGCTCGGGTCCGAGCTCCGACATCCCGATCGTCTCGCGGGCGCCCGCGAGTGCCTCGAGGGGCGCGGCGCAGCGCAATCGCAGCGCGCCTTCGCCGGTCGCGGCCAAATAGATCAGGCAGGCGCTGGCGCCGAGCAGCCCGCGGGTGCGCTCCGCCACCGCGGGCAGGAGCTGATCGAGCGTCGACGCGCTGGCCGCGGCCTCGCCCAGCTCGGCGAGGTGCTCGAGCTCGGCGACACGGTGGCGCGCCTCGGCGTACAGGCGGGCGTTCTCCACGGCTCCGGCCACGAGCGCACCACTCGAGGCCAGGAACTCGACCTCGGACTCCGAGAACTCGCGCGGCGCCTCGGTATGGAGCGTGATCGTCCCGATCGGCTCGCCGTCACGGTCGAGCATCGGCACCGAGACCAGCGACTGGAACAGCTCCTCGTCGATCTCGCGGACGTACTTGAAGCGCGGGTCGCGGCTCGCGCCCTCGCGGATGAACGCCGCCTCGCGCCGCTCGACGGCCGACCATGCCAGGCCTTCGCCGCGCTCGAGCGAGACCTGGCCGGCGAGGTGGCTGTAGGGATCGGAGGCGGCCCGGAGCACGAGCCGCTCGCCGCGGTCCTCGAGCAGATACACGAAGCAGGCGTGGACGGCGCTGGCGTCCGAGAGCAGTCGGACCACGGCGGCGAGCACCTGCTCGAGCTCGAGCGACGAGCTGACCGTTGAGATGATCTCGTAGAGGAAGCGACGGTCGATCGTGTGGGCGGCGGTTGCGTTCACGGTGCCAGGGATGCTAGAACGCATCCGATGCGAGCGCTCGTGCTCCAACACATCGCCTGCGAACCGCCCGGCGCCTACGAGGACGTGCTGCGCGAGCGCGGCGTGTCGATCGAGCGCGTCGAGGTCGACGCCGGCGAGCCGATTCCCGACTGGCGTGGGTTCGACGCGATCGTCGCGATGGGCGGGCCGATGAGCGTCAACGACCCGCTCGACTGGCTCGCCGCGGAGAAGCTGATGGTCGCCGAGGCGGTTCGCGCCGGCACGCCATTCTTCGGCGCCTGCCTGGGAGCGCAGCTGCTGGCGGCGAGCCTCGGCGCGGCGGTCTACCCCGGGCCGGCGCCCGAGGTCGGCATGCTGCCGGTAACGCTGAGCGACGCCGCTCTCGCCGATCCGGTGTTCGCCGGGCTGCCGCGGCAGCTGCTCACCCTGCAATGGCACGGCGAGACATTCGACCTGCCCGAGGGAGCGGTCGCGCTCGCGAGCTCGCCGGCGTACGTCAATCAGGCGTTCCGCTGGGGCCGGCGCGCGTACGCGATCCAGTTCCACCTCGAGGTCTCAACGCAGATGGCGTGCGAGTGGGCGGAGGTCCCGGCCTATGAGGAATCGCTGGAGGACACGCTGGGCCCCGGATCGTTCCCGGCGCTGCTGCGCGAGCTCGGCGATCGTGGCGACGAGCTCATCTCGTCGGGCCGGACGCTGTTCGCTCACTGGCTCCAGAGCGCCGTGATGCCGGCACGCGCTGCTAGCATCGCGCCCCCATGACCTACGTCATCGCTGAGCCCTGCATCGGTACGAAGGACCTTTCGTGCGTCGAGGTCTGCCCCGTCGACTGCATCCACCCGACCCAGGAGGAGCAGGGCTTCGACGACGAGCCGCAGCTGTACATCGACCCCGATGAGTGCATCGACTGCGATGCATGCGTCGAGGCCTGCCCGGTCGACGCGTGCTTTGCCGAGGACCAGCTCCCCGACGAGTGGACGAGCTACATCCAGATCAATGCGGAGTACTACGGCCGCAAGCCGTAGCCGCTGCGCACGTTCGACACCCCGGCGGCGGAGCGAGTGTAGAAACCCTCCATTGCTAAGGGGGACCGTTGCAGGCTAAGTTCAGCGCGCCCGAGCGTTTCGGCTCGCTCGCAAACGTGCATGGTCGGTCGTCGTTGGACTATCAAAGGGAGCGCATGTGACGGTTGATCCTCAGGAGCTCCGTCGGCGGGCTGAGGAACTCGGAATCGAGTTCTATTTCGCGCAGTTCGTCGACATGTACGCGCGGCCCAGCGCGAAGCTGGTGCCAGCCTCGAACTGGGACGACCTGATCAGCGAAGGCGCGGGTTTCGCCGGCTTCGCGGCCGGAGAGATCGGCCAGAGCCCGCACCACCCGGACATGCTCGCGGTGCCGGACCTCGCGAGCTTCACGCCGGTCCCCTGGCAGCCGAACCTCGCCCGCTTCGCCTGTGACGTGCAGGTCGAGGGCCAGGAGTGGCCCTACGATCCGCGCACGATCCTGCGCCACCAGCTCGAACGCGCACGCGCTAAGGGGTTTGAATTCAAGACCGGGATCGAGCTCGAGTACTTCCTGCTGCGCCGGGACGCCGATGGCGGGATCGCGATCGCCGACGAGCTCGACACGCTCGAGAAACCCTGCTACGACCTCAAGGGACTGACCCGCAACTACGACTTCCTGACGACGGTGTCGCGCTACGCCAACCAGCTCGGTTGGGGCAACTACGCCAACGACCACGAGGACGCCAACGGGCAGTTCGAGCAGAACTTCGCCTACGCCGACGCGCTGACGACCTGCGATCGCGCGATCTTCTTCCGCTACATGGTGCACACGCTGGCCCACCAGGCCGGCATGCTCGCGACGTTCATGCCCAAGCCGTTCAGCAATCTGACCGGCAACGGCTGCCACTTCCACATGTCGCTGTGGGACGGCGAGACGAACCTGTTCCTCGACGAGGCCGATCCGCGCGGCTTCGGCCTCTCGGAGCTCGCCTACAACTTCATCGGCGGGCTCAAGGCCCACGCCCGCGCCTACATCGCCGTCACCGCCTCGACCGTCAACAGCTACAAGCGGCTGAAGGAGTCCTCCTGGACCCAGTCGGGCGCGACATGGTCGCCGGTCTATGTCACCTACGGCTACAACAACCGCACGCAGATGCTGCGGATCCCCGGCCCCGGGCGGATCGAGGACCGCACGATCGACGGCGGCTGCAACCCCTACCTCGCCGCGACCGTCGTCCTTGCCGCCGGCCTCGACGGCATCGAGCGCAAGCTCGACCCCGGCGAGCCGAACACCGGCAACATGTACGACCTCACGACCGACCAGCTGGAGAGCGCCGGCATCGAGTTGCTGCCCGCCAACCTCCTCGACGCTACGCGCGAGCTCGAGCGCGACGAGGTGCTCCGCGCCGGCCTTGGCCGTGCGATCGACGAGGACTACGTTGACTACTACATTCGCGTCAAGCGACGCGAATGGGCGAGCTATCACGAGCAGGTCACCCCCTGGGAGGTGGAGCGCTACCTGACGCTGACGTAGCGGGCGCTCCGGACAAGGAGAAACTGATGGAATCGACGGCGGCAGGGCACGACGAGCTCGACTACGTGGGAGGCGGGCTCCAGAAGACGACGAACTGGTGGGGCGCGTTCGTGATCGGGCTCGCCGGGACGATCCTGGTCACCGGGATCGCGCCGGTGATGGTGACCTCGCTCGGCGCGGTGGCGATTCCGAGCATCTTCATCATCACCGTCTCGGGCTACCTGCTGTGCCTGTTCCTGGCGGAGCTCTCGGCAATGATGCCCGACCGCTCCGGCGGCTCGCCGGCCTACGCCTATCCGGCCTACAAGGAGCGCTGGCCACGCTTCGCCGAGCACATCAACGGCTTCACCGCCTGGGCCTACTGGCTCGGCTGGTTCCCGGTGGCGCCGCTGAACATGATCCTCGCGTCTTTCTACATCGCCTTCCAGCTGAAGCTGAACACGACGTCCGGCTTCACGCCGATCCACACTCCGATCGCGTGGTGGACGCTGGGCATCTCGATCGGCGGGCTCCTGCTGCTGTTCATCCCCGCCTACCGTGGGCTGCGCTTTGGCACGTTCTTCGCGACCGCACTCGCGCTGCTCTCGATGATCCCGCTCACGTTCCTCGCGATCTCGTGGATCTTCCATCCCGCCGTGGCGCACTTCAGCCAGCTGGCGAACATGCAGGCTCCCGACGGTGCCGGCTTCTTCGCCAACCACTTCGGCCACGGCTGGTTCACGATCTACATCGCCTTCGCCTTCCTGCTGACCTGGAACGTGATCGCGATGGAGGCGGCGGCGTGCTACATCGGCGAGACGAAGAACCCCGATCGCGACGCCAAGATCGCGATGAACCTCGAGGGTGCCTACGGCGTCTTCATCTACACGCTGATCCCGATCGCCTTCGTGGTCGTGATCGGCACCAAGGCGCTGGGCAATGTCGCGCTCGCGGATCCGAAAACGATCTTCGTCAGCTTCGCCTCGAAGGTCTTCGGCGCCGGGGCCGGCAGCAACCTGCTGGACTGGCTGATCGCGATCATGCTGATCCTCGCGCTGATCCTCTCCGCGCTGAACGCGATCACCGGAACCGCCCGCTCGCTGCACCAGATGTCGATGGACGGGCAGTTCCCCAGGTTCTTCCAGCACCTCAACAGCCACGGCGTCCCGGATCGCTCGATGATCTTCAACGTCGCCTGCTCGATCGTTGTCGTGTTCTTCGGCGGCGCGGTCGAGATCTACACCTTCTCGAACGTCGGCTACCTCGCCTCGTTCGTGCCGGTGCTGATCGGCTACTACCTGCTGCGCAAGGACCGGCCCAACGTGCGCAGGCCGTTCAAGCTACCGGAGTGGATGAAGTACCTGGCGCTCGCCCTCGCGGCGTTCTACACGTTCATCTACTTCTACGGCGGGATCACCTACGCGAACTGCGCGTGCAATGCCGCCGGACGAAAGACCCTCCCCTATTACTTCATCGGCTTCGTCGTTCTCGCCGCCTACCTGCCGCTGTATTGGTGGCGCAAACGCGACGACGTGAAAACCGGCTCGGCGGCGCCGATGACGATCGGCCAGCAGGCCGCCGCAAGCGCAGCCGCACCGGGAGGCGAGATCTGATCCGCGGGCATCGCCCGCACGCGCCGGCCTTGACAGGGTGAACCGCTCCCGCAGCACGGAACCGCCCGACCCCTCGGAGATCGCGATCGAGCGCATTCTGCTCGCGTCCGAGGGCCGGGCGATTCCGCCAGCGGCGATCGAGTTCGTCGGTCGGCTCGCGGGTCCTCGGAAGGCATCGGTCAGCGTCTTCAGCATCGCGCGGATCCACGGCAGCGCGTACGGGTTTCCGAGCCCGGGACTCCTGCCCAACAAGCGAGAGTGGCAGGAGCAGCGCGATCTCGTGGCCGCCGCGGTCTCGGCGCTGCGCAAGCGGGGTCTGCAGGCCGACGGCGAGGTGGTCGGGACGCGCAAGCCGACATCGCGGATCTGTCAGCAGGCGACCACTCTCGGCTGTGACGTGATCGTGATGGCCGCCGACCCGCCGCGCAACCGCGTGGCCGCCGACTTCATGTGGACGCAGGAGCCCTACCGCGTGCGCCGAAAGGCGCGCGTGCCGGTCTACCTGATCCCGGACCCTGCGGGCGGCTGAGCGCCTACAAGCCCTGCGGCTGAAACGCCGCCATCCGCTTCTGGGCGTGCGCGACGACGCGAAACGCCTCGCGCAGCTCGCGCCGCGACACCGGCGGCAGGCCGGCCGGATCGACCATGTTGTCGATGGCCTCGCCGGCCTCGATCTGCGCCGCGTGGTGCTGCAGACGGATGCGCGTGACGATCCCGAAGGCCTCCGTGATTCCGTCGGCGATCTCGGGCGAGAGCGCGCCGGACTCAGCGGCCGCCTCGAGCCGGTCGACGGTGGCCGAGATCGTGACCCCGTTCGCGATCGCGTGGAAGCGGGCGAGGTTGACGATCGGGATTATGCCGCGGCGCTTGATGTCGATCTTGCCCTGATCGTCGACCGCCAAGGATCCGCCGAAGCGCAGCGGCGGCTTGGGGTCCGCCGCCGTCCGTCCGAGCTGGCGCAGGAAGCCCGGATGGGCCGGGGCCTCGCGAATCACGGCGATCAGAGGCGACACGACCTCGAGCCCGCCACTGGTGTGGCGGAAGTCGAACGAGACGGTGGCGCGGATCAGGTGCGAGTTGTCCGGCTCGTCGAGGCAGTCGCGGAACACCTTGATCCACGCCGACTCGCTCATCCGCCACAGGCGGTTGCGCGCGAGCACGCCGTTCAGATCCGGGACGAACCCGCAACGCTCGAGCCCGGCGTTGACGTCCTGGGCAAAGCGCTCGAAGTAGGCGTCGACGGCCGACTCGGGGTCGGAGTCGGCGTAGGCCAGCGCGTTCTCCTGGTCGGAGCCGAGAGTGAACTCGCGCCGCGCCGCGCTGCCGAGCACGAGCCAGGCCCACGAGACCGGCGCCGGGCCGTGACGCGCGATCGCGAAATCGATCAGCCGCAGACGCAGCGAGTCGAGCTGGAGCGTGAGGACGCGGCCGATGTCGACGGGCGGCAATCCGGCACCGAGCAGCGCCAGAAAGAGCCGGCGCAGGCCCATCGAGACACGCACCAGCTCATCCTCGTCGCGAGCGCGTAGCGCCGCGTGGCGCAGGGCGAACGGGCTCCAGGTCTCGAACCCCATCAGGTCCGTCGCCGAGACGATCCCGAGCACCGTGCGGCGGCGGTCCTCCACCACCAGGTGATCGACGCCCGACTCGAGCATGTCGACGACCGCGTCGACGGCGAGCCGGTCCTCGCCGACCCGCACCGCGTCGCGCGCGACCAGCGACACCGCGGCATCGCGCCCCAGCTCGCCGGCGACGACACGCGCGCGCAGATCGGCGTCGGTGACGATGCACAGCCGCTCGCCTTCGCGCACGAGGATCGCCGAGTCGCCATGCTCGGTCATCGACACCGCCGCATCGCGGATCGTGGTGGTGTGCTCGCAGAACAACGGCGGCCTGCTGATCAGCTCGGGCACGCGCACCGTCCCGAGCTCCGGCAGCGCGTGCACGGTGTGGCCGGTCCGCGTCAGCCGTTCGCGCATCGACTGCGCGACGAAGTCGACGCCGGCGGGGCGCCCGAGCGCCTGCAGCGCGGCATCGCGCCCCAGCACGTAACAGGTCGAATCCTCGTGCGCCCTAACCGTGAATGCCGGCGCGAGACCGGTGAGCAGCGACGGATGGCCGAAGGCCTCACCCGGCTCGAGGACGTCGATCACCTCCTCTTCGTGGACAAGCTCCATCGAGCCGGTCGCGATCACGTAGAAGACGCTGGCGGGTGTTCCATCCTCGACCAGGGCGATCGCCCCGAGGGGGAACGCGCGTTCTTCGACGCCCGCGGCGATTGCCTCGAGCTGCTCGCGGGCGAGGCCGTCGAACGGCGGGTGCGCCCCGAGGAAGCTCGCGACGTCGGAGTCACTCATCACGCATCAGGGGCCCCCTGGCTCACTCCTCAAGGCCGATCGTCGGCTTCCTCGGCACCCGTGGCCGATCAGCCGCTTGGGGTGATCTCGCTCACCGTACGCTATCGCGACCGCCGAGACGAACCCCGGCACCCACGATCAGCCTGGCGCGTCGACGTCCGCCGCGCCGTGCATGGGTACGCCGGCGTCCCGCCGGCCGCGCGCCTCAGGCCGCGTAGCGCTCGGCGGCGCGCGCGCGCCGCTTCGCCGCCTCGAGCTCGCGGTCCTTCGGCGGCGCCGAGGTGACGAGCTCGTCCAGGAGATGGGCGGTAGCGTGGGCGACCGCGTCGACAGCGCGCTCGAAGGCCGCGGCGTTGACGAGCGACGGCTTCGTCGAACCGCTGACCTTGCGCACGTATTGCAGCGCCGAGGCGCGGATCTCCTCGTGCGTGGCGGCCGGCTCGAAGTTGTGCAGGGTGCGGATGTTGCGACACATGCGATTTATCGTAACGCGCCCGCGCGGCGGCTGCTCGAGACAGCGCGTCGGTGTTGTCGGTCGCGATGTACCCGGGTGTCAGGCCGACACCGACGCCAGATTGCCGTATGCGAAGTGACGATCACGAGGAGGATGATCGCCGACGGCTGGCACGCCCGATCGGTGCAGGCCGATGTTGCGCTCGATCTGTTCGGCGGGCCAAGCGCCGCGGACAACCCGCCCGCCGCCGTCCGGTTGAGCGTGCGCAGCAGCGTCGTCTTGCCGCACGCTCCACGCCACTGCCCGGCCCCGCTCAGGCGGACTCCGCCGGCCGGCTGGGAGCCGGCTGGATCTCGAGCAGTTCGCCGGGCTCGTGGTCGACCTGCAGCGTCGTGTGCTCGATCTTGAATCGCTCGGCGAGCAGCGCGCTGAGCCGCAGCCGAGCCGCGTGACAGTCGGCGTCGATCTGCACCAAGACGTGCGCGGAGAGCGCGGGGAAGCCCGAGGTGACCTCCCAGACGTGGAGGTCGTGGACCTCGACGATCCCGGGCTCGGCGACCAGCGCATTGCCGATCGCGTCCACGTCGATCCCGTGGGGAGCGGCTTCGAGAAACACGCGTCCGGAGTCCTTGAGCAGCCCGTAGGCCGAGCGCAGCATCAGGCCGGCGACGAGCAGCGACGCCAGCGGGTCCGCGCGCTCGAACCCGGTGGCGAGGATCACCGCGGCCGCGACCGCCGTGCCGGCGAAGGCGTAGAGGTCGGTCAGGATGTGCTGGAAGCTGCCCTCGACGTTGATGCTGCGACGGTCGGCGCCGGCCAGTGTCCAGGCGGCCACCAGGTTCACCGCGACCCCCGCGAGCGCGACCCCAAGAATCAGTCCGGCGCGCACATGCGGCGGAGCGACGAGCCGGTGAATCGCCTCATAGACCACGAACGCGGCGAGCACGAGCAGCGTCACGCCGTTGGCCTGGGCGGCGAGGACCTCGACGCGCCCCAGCCCGTAGGTCATCGCGCCCTTCGCCGGCCGGCGTGCCAAGCCGACCGCCACAAGCGAGAGCCCGATAGCGGCCGCGTCGGTCAGCATGTGGGCGGCGTCCGAGAGCAGCGCCAGGGAGTGGGCCAGGATGCCGGTGACCACCTCGACGCCCATGAAGCCGACGATCAGCGCCAGCGCGACCATCAGCCTGCGCGCGTCGGCTTCGCCGCCGACGCCGTGCGCATGTCCGAGGTGCGGGCGGTGTGCAGGCCGCGGGCGACGGCGATCCGGCGGAACGGTCATCCGACACACGCTAGCTCGCGGATCCGTGTTTGCGTCTGCAACGCGCCACCACACAGTTGGGTGCTCTGCCTTGACTTGAATCTTGGCATGCCCTGCCCGCGGCCCGCCGACGGATCGCCCGGTTGCCATTAGGTGTCGGCTGCTGCACGCAGTAGGCTTGGATGAGGCAATTTGGAAGCGGGCCGGTCGGACGGCTGGTGCGCGGCCAGGAAACGGATCACCCGATCCCCACAGCCGCTCTCGCCGGGCCCAAGTCCTCGCCGCCGCGCGGTGAGCAGACCAACGTGCGACGCACCGTGCCGCGTCGCCGGCTGGCGCTGACCCTGGCCGGGACGCTGATCGCCGCCGGAATCCTCGCGCTGGTGCTCGCCGGGCGCCAGGCGCAGTTCGCCGCGGCACTGCTCGCGGCGCCGGTCTGGGTGCTCTTGATCGCCGCGCTCTTGCACCTGACCTCGCTGATCACGCGCAGCGAGGCGTGGAACGGCTGCGTGCTCGCCGCGGGCGGAACCGTTCCCCGCCGCCTGGTGTTCCGCGCGGCGGGAATCGGATCGCTCGCGAGTGTCGTCAGCGCACAGGTGGGCGTGGCCACGCGGATCGCCACGCTACGTCGCAGCGCACCCAAGGCTTGTCCGCGGATTCCGGCGATGATGGCCGCAGAGGTCCCGATCGTCGCCGTCGAGGCGATGCTCGCCGCGCTGTTCATGTTCACGCTGGTCGGGCCGCTGAGCCTGCCGTGGTGGATCCCGGTGCTCGTCGTGGCGGCGATGCTGGCCGCAGTCGCCGGCCTCGGCGGGATCGCGCGGCGCCGGCGATCCGGCTTGTGGCAGGGCCTCGCAGTGATGCGGGACCTCCGCGGGCGCGGCCGTCTGGTGGCGCTCGTCGTGACCGGCGTGGTGGCCCAGATCGCCCGCAACTGGCTGATCCTCCACGCCGTGGGTGTCGATGCCTCGGTGCTTGACGCGATCGCGGTGCTGATCGTCACCGTGAGCCTCAGCCCGCTGCCGATCGGCCCGAGCGTCGGCGCTGCGGCGGCGGTCCTGATCCTCGGCGCCCACGGCGTCGCTGCGACGACCGCCGGCGGCCTGTTGCTCACCGTGACCGGCACCGCCGGCGCGTTGTGTTTCGCGGCGTGGGCCTGCGGCGATCAGCTGCTGGTCAGCGTGCGCGGCTCGATCCGCGCTCGCGCGGGCGGGCTGGCAGGCTAGCCGAGGCCCCGCCCGCGACGTCCGCGCCCCGGCGCTTGGGCGGCGCGCTGGAGCGGGTCCCGGCTGCGGCGAACCCGTCGGTACGGCGCCGGGCGCGCTGCGGCGGTCTGCGCGGGGCGGTCGCGCCCGCGCCAGCGCATACGATCCTGCGAGGAGGTAGGAGCCTGCGTCGTAGCTCGCGGGCCCTCGATGAGCACACCCGATCTCACCGAACCGCAACAGGTCTCCGAGTCCGATCAGGCGAGACGCCTGCGCAACGGATTGGTCTCGCTCGCGATCCTGCTCGCGCTGATCGTCGGCCTGCTGCTCGCGGTGCCCGGCCTGCACGGCGTCGGCGAGGTGGTGGCCGACATGTCGCCGGGCTGGGTCGGCGCCGCGATCCTGCTCGAGGTCCTCTCCTGCCTCGGCTACGTGCTGATCTTCCTGACGGTGTTCGACCGCGCCCCGATCGTCTTCGGCGCGCGCGTCGCGCTCACCGAGATGGCATTCGGCGCGGCGGTATCGCTTGGCGGCGCGGGCAGTATCGCCGTCGGCGCGTGGCTGCTGCGCGAGCGGGGTGTCGCCGATGGGCAGATCGCCGAACGCTCCGCGGTGCTCTTCCTGCTGACCAGCGCGATCAACCTGCTGACGCTCGCCGCCACCGGTCTGGCGCTCGGGCTGGGGATCCTGCCCGGACCGCGCAACCCGCTGCTCACGTTCCTCCCCGCGGGCGTCGCGATCGCCCTCTTCCTGTTCTTCCTCGTGCTTCCGCGCCTGACGGAGCGTGGCGCGCGGGCGCGCGGCTCGGGGCGCCTGGCGGCCCTGCTCGCCGGGACCGCGACGACGATTCGCGCGACGCGGCGAACGCTGCTGCGGCCAGACTGGCGGCTGCTCGGGGCGGTGGGCTATCTGTGGTTCGACATCGGCGTGCTGTGGGCGTGCTTTCATGCCACCGGCCACACGCCACCGATCGCCGTGATCGTGCTCGCCTACCAGATCGGCTATCTCGCGAACGTGCTGCCGATCCCGGGCAACATCGGGGTGCTGGAGGGAAGCTTCGTCGGGATGCTGGTTCTCTACGGCGTCCACGCCACACCGGCGACCGCCGCGGCGGTCGTCTACCACGCGATCGCCCTGTGGATCCCGGCGATGTGGGGAACGGTCGGTTTCATCCGCCTGCGCCGCTCGCTCCACGTGCCGCTCACGCCGCGCCCGACGCGCGAGGAGCGTGAGCAGCTGCGCCGCGAGCGCCGCACGCTCAGATAGTCTGGACCTCGCTCGCCCGAACCTCGTATGCCTTCGCCCAGCCTTCGCCATTCCCGGCCGCGACTGATTGCCACGGCGACCGCTGCAGCGTTCGTCGCCGTCGCGCTGAGCGCCTGCGGATCGTCATCGGCGCTCGGACCGATCCCGAAGACGGTCCGCGTCGCCGACGTCGCGCAGGCCGCGGTCAACCCGATCACCGTGTCGCCGCTACCAGGTACCGCCGACGCGTCGCCGGCCACCCAGATCAGCTTCCTCGGCGGCGCGGGCACGACCGTCTCCGACGTGCGCATCGTCGGCTCGCGAAGCGGCAATCACGGCGGCAGGATCGAGGCGTACTCGACGGGGACGGGTGAGAGCTTCCTCCCCACCAGGCCGTTCGTCGCCGGCGAGCGCGTCAGGGTCACCGCGCGCGTCGCCGCGGGCGCGAGCACGTCGACTGTGCGAACGAGCTTCACTGTCGGCTTCGAGGCGCCGGTCAGCCAGCAGGAGTTCCCCGACAACCGCGGCAACCCGACGGAAGTCCAGCACTACCTCTCGGCGCCGGCGATCGCCCCGTCGACGGTGACGATCACGACGCCGGCGCACTCCGGCGCGACGCCGGGCGACTTCTTCCTCGCGCCCTACCAGGGCACGGGCACGCCGGGCCAGATGATCGTCGATCAGGCCGGCAACCTGATCTGGTTCCACCCCACGCCCGCGGGCGACGCGTCGACCAACTTCCATCCGCAGACCTACGACGGCGAGACCGTCCTGACCTGGTGGCAGGGACGGGTCCTGGCGCTCGGCTTCGGCCAGGGCACCGACGAGATCTACAGCAGCTCCTATCAGCCGCTCGCCCAGGTCGTCGCCGGCAACGGCTACCAGGCCGATCTGCACCAGTTCACGATCACGCCGCAGGGAACGGCGTGGATCGACGCGTTCGATCCGGTCGAGCTCGACCTCACGAGCATGGGCGGCTCGCCGCACGCCGTGGTCAACGATTCGATCGTCCAGGAGATCGACATCAAGACCGGGCTGGTGATGTGGGAGTGGCACGCGCTCGGCCATATCCCGCTGCGCGACTCCTACGCGAAGATGCCGCACACGAGCGTCAACTGGGACTACGTGCACGTCAACTCGATCGATCCGGGAACCGACGGCAACGTGTTGCTGTCGGCGCGCGGCACCTGGACGATCTACGACGTCAGCATCCACACCGGCGCCTTCATCTGGCGGATCGGCGGGAAGTACCCGAGCTTCAAGCGCGGTCTGGGGACCTTCTTCTACTGGCAGCACGACGCCCGCTGGCAGCCGGGCGGCCTGGTGTCGGTCTTCGACAACGGGTCCGACCCGGCCCACGAGAAGCAGTCGCGCGGCCTGCTGCTCGATCCCAACACGGCCGCCCACACCGTGACGCTGGTCAAGCAGTTCACGAATCCCAACGCGACGCTGCTGGCCTCGAGCCAGGGCGACCTGCTGAACCTCCCCGGCGGCAATTGGCTGATGGGCTACGGCGGGCTGCCGAACTTCACCGAGTACAGCTCCTCCGGCCAGCTGCTGTTCGACGCGACGCTCGGACTCCACGTCCAGGACTTCCGAACCTTCCTCGCGCCGTGGACCGCGCAGCCCAAGACGGCGCCGGCGGTCGCCGCGCAGATCTCCGGCGCCGGAATGAACGTCGAGGCAAGCTGGAACGGCGCCACGACGGTCAGCGCCTGGAAGGTCCTCGCGGGATCCTCGGCGAGCTCGCTGGCGCCCGTCACGACCGCTCCCAAGCATGGCTTCGAGACGACGATCGCCGTTTCCATGAGTGCCCCATACGTTGCCGTCGCCGCGCTCGGCTCAAGCGGCCAGACGCTCGCGACCTCCGCCGCGACCTCGCCGAGCCACTGACGCGGTTCGCCTGGTGGCAGCGCCCGCTCCGCCGGACCACGCACCGGCGGCCCCGCACAGCCCTACGGCAGGTGTTGCTCGATGCTGGAAACGATTTTGTCGACCACCCTCAGCCGGTGGATCGTCGAGACCTTGCGCTCGGCTGCGGCGAGCTGGTGGTACTCGTCGAGCCCACGCCGCTGTGCGTCGACCAGCGTGAACGGGAGCGGGGCGTGCAGCTCTTCGAGCGTCGCCTGCCCGAGCGACGCCCGAAGCCGGGTTTCAATCCCGCTGCGGCCGGCCGTGTTGTCGACTTCGAGGTAGCCGGCACGGGTCGTGTAGTCATAGAGCTCCGCCTCCTCCCCCTTGGCGAGCGGGGTGGTCGTGTTCGCCTGCCAGTGCGAGTACGTCGCGTACTTCGCGTTCGGCGTGATGATGCCCTTGACGTGCAGCGGGGCGGCTGCGTCATAGGGCAGCAGGGCGAACTCGGTCAGCACCTCGTCGGTGGCGTGCAGCGCATAGCGGCGACCCTCGGTCGACGGATCCGCGATGACCCTCGCGAGATCCGCGCGCGTGGCGATATGTGAGTAGTTGGGGTCGAGGCGCCAGCTGTCGGATCCACTCGCGACGGTCAGCAGCAGCGGGGCGAGGTCGACACTCGAGCTGATCTGATGGCGCACGGTGTTCGGCACGCCACCGAGGTTGCCGGTTGGATCGCTGACGATCAGCGGCACCCTGATCCCCTCCTCGTACAGCCCCGCACCCTTGCCGCGCAGCCCGTGCGAGGCGCCGTACTCGCCGTGATCGGAGGTGAACACGACGATCGTGTTCTCGCGCACCTGGCGGTGGCGCGCGAGCGTGCGCAGCACGTGCCCGACCTGCAGGTCGACCGCGAGCTGCAGCTTCGCGTACAGATCGAGGAAGGGCAGCCACGCGGCCGCGACGTTGTGACCGGTGAAGGGCACCTCGCCGAACGACACGGCGCTGGTCTGCTGCAGCGTTTGCTGCACAAGGGGCTTGCCACGCGCGGCGAGCTGCGCCGGCGTCTCGAAGTTCGGCGGAAGTGCCGTTATCCGGCTGGGCGCGGCGGCCTCGACCGCCGAGTGCTTGCTCCAGCGCCACCACCAGGCGATGTCGTGCGGGTTGACGAACGAGACCGTCGTGCACCACGGCCCGTCGCCGGCGGCGTCGCCATACCACTGGTCGAACTGGGCGGCGATCTTCGGATCGACATGCCAGCCCTGGCCGGGAGCGCCGTCGGGCGACGGGTACGTCCCGCCGTCGAATCCGTAGCGGGCAAGCCCCGCCGGACCATTGCGCTGGTTCCAGTGCGCGTCGCCGTGTGTCAGATGCCACTTGCCGTACCAGTACGTGGCATAGCCCTGGTCACGCAGCATCGTGCCCCACGTCGGAAAGGCCGGGTCGAGCGTGCTGCCGCCGGTGATCATGCAGCCGGTCTGGTGCGTGTGCAAACCCGTGAGCATCGCCGCACGCGCCGGCGAGCAGTCGTTCGAGGCGGTGTAATGGCGCAGGAAGCTGACGCCCGAGCGCGCCAGGCTCGCGATGTTCGGCGGCAGCGCTGCGGCCTGTCCACCCGGTCCGAACCAGCGCGGCGTCCGCAGCTGGTCGACCACGATCACGAGGATGTTCGGCTGGCTGGAGCGAACATACGGCCCGGGCGGGCGCTTGCGCGCCGGCGCTGCGGCCGCCGTCAGCGCGTCGAACCCGAGCGAGGCCGCCGTGATCGCGCCGGTGACGCGCAGACCGCCGGCGAGGAACGCCCGGCGGTCGACACGAGCTGGCGGTGGGTCGTCGGTTCGTTCGGTGTCGGTCATGGTTGCGGCTCGCCGGCGTTCGCTGCACACCCTACGCACCGGAACCTTCATTGGCGCGAAGGTCTGATTAGGGCTGTGTTGAGGGTTTTGGCTGCGTTCGACGATGTTTTGAGCGCGCCCGGTGGCGCTCCCATATGTTCCGTGCTGCAAATGACCTCGGCGCCCCGTCCGTTTCTCTGCGTCACGCTGTGCGCCCTGGTGCTCGCGCTGCCCGCCGCCGCAGGCGCAGCGCCGCCGTTGGTGAGCGGGCCGACCTGCACACCGGAGGCACTCAACGCGTCGGCGCAGCTTGACGGCGCGGTGACGGTCTCGCCGATGCCCGGCGCCGCCGACGCCTCGCCGCTGACCCAGATCAGCTTCCTTGGGGTTCCGCTCGGTGCGCTGAGCGCGGTCACCGTGACCGGCTCACAAACCGGCGCGCACCCCGGCACGCTCGAGGCCTACTCGCAGGGCGACGGCGGCAGCTTCCTGCCGCTGACGCCGTTTCGGCCCGGCGAGCTGGTGACGGTCAGCGCGCAGCTGACGCTCGCCGGCGCCACACAGCCGCTGCAGTTCCACTTCACCGTGGCCGACGGAGACTCGCTCGCCAGCACGCCGGAGGGCCCGCATCCGCTCTCGGCGTACGGCAGCCAGCAGTCATTCATCTCGCGACCCGATCTCGCGCCGCCGACGGTCACCGTGCACGCATACTCGGGCCACGTGGCCGCAGGCGACGAGTTCCTGGCCCCGTATGGGACGGCCGCCCAGGCCGGACCGATGATTCTCGACCCCGCCGGCAAGCTGGTCTGGTTTCACCCCCTCCCGTCGCCCCTGGTCGCCACCAATCTCCGCGTGCAGCAACTCGACGGCAGCCCCGTGCTGACGTGGTGGCAGGGCATCGTCAATACGCACGGCTTTGGCCGCGGGGTCGACGTCGTGGTCGACGAGCACTACCGCAGGATCACCGAGGTCCGGGCCGGCAACGGCTACCAGGCCGACCTGCACGAGTTCCAGATCACCCCGCAGGGTACGGCCCTGCTGACGTCCTACAACCCGATCTATTGCAACCTCGCCGCCTACGGCGGGAGCGCCGACTCTGCCGTCACCGACTCGCTGTTCCAGGAGATCGACATCAAGACGGGGCTCGTGATGTTCGAGTGGACGTCACTGGATCACGTGGCGTTCAGCGCCTCCTACACGCCCACCACCGCCGGCTCCACGCAATCGCCGTTCGACTTCTTCCACCTCAACTCGATCAACCTCGACCCCGACGGCTCGCTGCTCGTATCGAGCCGCAACACCTGGGCCGCCGACGACATCGATCCCGCGACCGGCCAGGTGCGCTGGACCCTCGGCGGCATGGATTCGAGCTTCGTCGAAGGTCCCGGCGCGCCCACCGCCTTCCAGCACGATGCCCGGCCGGTCGGTCCCGGCCTCTACACGGTGTTCGACAACGGCGCCTCGCCGCCGATCCATGCACAGTCGCGCGGCGTCGTGCTCGACGTCGACCCGAGCAGCGACAGCGTCTCCGTGCGCAGTCAGTATCTGCACCCCGGCCACAGCCTGCTCGCCGACAGCCAGGGCAACATGCAGGCGCTGCCGAACGGCGACTGGTTCGTCGGCTGGGGAGCGCAGCCCGACTTCTCGGAGTTCAGCGCCGCCGGCCGGCTGCTGTTCGACGCCAGCCTGCCCTCCGGCTACGAGTCCTACCGCACGCTGCGCTTTCGCTGGAACGCCACGCCGGCGACCCCCCCGGCGCTCGTCGTCAACCCCGCGCCGGGCGGCCGCGGCGTCGCCGACGTGAGCTGGAACGGCGCCACCGGGGTCGTCGCCTGGGAGCTGCTGGAGGGAAGCTCGAGGAGCAGCCTGGAGCGCGTCGAGGTCGTGCGGCGCGAGGACTTCGAGACCGCGTTCACGCTCGGCCCGCGCCGGGCCGAGCGCTTCGTCGAGGTGCGCGCGCTCGGCGCCAGCGGTGCGGTGCTCGGCAGCTCGGCGACACTGGCGCTGCGCGGCAGCGGCACCTGAGCGGCGCGCCTAGAACTCGAGCCGCGGCGAGTGCTGCTGGCCGGCGGCGACGAACACGGCGGTCGCCCGGCGCAGGGTGAACTCGCGGCGCTCAGCATCGGCGCCGGCGACCACGACGCAGCGTCCGCCGTCGCTCAGCTCGACGATCGTGACGTTCTCCGTCTCCCCGCCGAAATGGCGGATCCGAGCCGGCGCGCCGAGCGCGGGAGCGCTACGCGACGGCCTCATCGCAGCGGCGGGCCGCCGCGCGGGCCGGCGCTGTGGTCCGCAGGATCGAACGCGGCGGCGATCTCGCGGACGCCGCGGCACGGCGCGCTAGAGCTGGTAGTGCACACCGGGGTGCGCTCGAAGAAACGCCTCGGCACTTTCGCGGGGGTGGCGGAGGTCCGCCGCCTTGCCCCCGCAGTCGACGAGGAAGGACCCACCCAGCGACGACGCGCCCGGAGCCCAGAGGATCTCGGGGACCTCCGGGCAGACCAGGCGCGCCGCGGTCACGGCGGTGTTGCCGCCGCGGCTGGCATAGGGGCCGCTGATCAACAGGTAGCGCGCCTGACCGTCGGCCACGAGCGTCGCCAGGCGGTCGTTGCTGAGCGCCGGATCGCCCGCGCCGTAGCCCCCCTCGGCCGAGGCAGAGAGCCCGAGCAGGATCAGCGGCGAGGCCTGATCGGAGGACTGGGTGAGCAGCGCGTAGGGCTTCGTCGCGCCGTTGGTCTCGAGGTAGTGTTTCAAGCCGTCGTCGGCGCGCAGGTCGGCCGGGCTCTCGTCGAGTCCGCCGTATCCCGCGTAGTTGTAGGGCCCGGCGGCCGGGAACGTGCCGTCGACCGGCGCGAGCCAGACGCTGAAGCTGTAGACAGCAGGCGCGACGAGCAATGCGCACACGGCGAGCCCGACGGCCCAGCCGGCTCGGGTCCGTGCCAGGACGATCGCGATCAGCGCGCCGAGGCAGAGCGCGACCAGCGGGATCCGCCACCACAGCGGGTCGCCCTCGCGATCGATCAGCACCAGCTGCACGGCGACGGTCCCGACGAGCGCGAGGACCGCGAGCGTGTAGCCGATCAGCGCCCGGCGCGCTTCGGCGCTGCGCACGAGCGAGCCGATCGCCACCGCCCCGGCGCCGACCATCGCCGCCACGCCCGGGCCGAGCGCGGAGGCGTAGTAGGGGTGCACGATGCCGGCGGAAAAGTCAAGCGTCGCCAGTTCGACCAGCATCCAGCCGCCCAGCACGCACAGCCCCGCCGTTCGCCGATCCTCGCGCCGGCGCGCGACCACGGCGATGCCGATCATGCCGATCAGCGCCAGCGGGACCAGCCAGCCGGCCTGATCGCCGAGACCGGTGGCGAAGATCCGCACGGGGCTGCGGGTACCGCCGAAGGGAATCGGCTGGCTGCGCCGCTGGCGTCCGCTGGTAGGGGCAGGCGGCGGCGCGCTCGGCCTCGTCGACGTGCGCCGCCGCGTCGCCGCGTAGCGGCGCTCCGCCGCCGACGGCGCCTCATCGACCCCGGGGCGCACGAGCGGGCGCAGCTGCGCCGGCGTGAGATAGCTCACGGTCGATCCCGGACCACCCTGCTGGCCACCGACGCGGCCGAAGCCGTTGTAGCCGAGCTCCAGCTGGAATTCGCTGTTCGTCACGCTGCCGCCGACATACGGGCGCTGGGCGGCGGGCGTCAGGTCGACGGCGAGCGACCACGCGAGCGCGACGGCGACGAACACCACGCCGGCCGCCGAGAGCTGCACCAGCCGCCGCCAGAGCGTTCCCGGCGCGCACAGCAGATACCCGACGGCGATCCCCGGCACGCAGAGCAGCGCCGCCAGCGACTTCGTCTCAAACGCCAGTCCCGCCAGCACCGCGCACCAGACCAGCGAGCGCAGCCGACCCGAATCGATCGCGGTCAGCGCGGCCCCGCAGGCGGCGAGCATCAGCAGGATCAGCAGCGGGTCGACGCCGTTGTCGCGCGAGACCGCGACAAACGACGGGAACACCGCGAGCGCCAACGCGCTGACGAGCGCCGCGACCGTCCCGAACCGCGGCGCGACGATCCGGTACAGCAACGCCACCGCCAGCAGCGCGCACAGCCCCTCCGGGATCAACAGGCTGAGCGGCGCGAACCCGAACAGCTTCGCGCTCAGCCCCTGGAGCCATAGCGCCAGCGGCGGCTTGTCGACCGTGATCAGGCCGTTCGGATCGGCGGAAATGAAGAAGAAGTTGTGCCACGAGCGCAACATCGACTTCACCGCCGCCGAGTAGAAGAGGTTCGCGAAGCCGTTCTGACTCAAGCGCACGAACTCGAGCAGCCCGCTCAGCACCAGGATCGCGACGAGCGCCGCGTGCTGGGGTCCGACGCGGACCCGGCTGCGCGGACGGGTCCGCCCCCGGCCCTGGCGGACCGCTGCAGCCTGCTCGCCGGTCGCGGTCCCCTGTGCCGCGGCGTCGTCGACGATGCTCATGCCTGCTTGCGGAAGATCGCCACCAGCGACAGGCCGGCGGGGATTCGCCAGCCCCGGCCGATCAGCGCGGCCTCGAAGCGCAGCGGCCACTCCAGCAGGGTGTTGAGACGTGCGGGCGTGCGCTCCAGGTCCGACACCGGCTCGTCGACGATGTGCGCCGGACGCGAGAGGCGGCGGTGCACGATCGCCACCGGCAACAGGCAGCCGTTGAAGTAGGTGGTCGAGACGGTGTCCCAGCCCGCCTGCGCCGCCACCGCCGACAGCGTCCGGCGCGTGTAGCGTCGCTTGTGGTGGTTGATCACGTCGTGCTCGCTCCACAGCCACTGGTAGGCGGGCACCGTCACGAGCAGGGTCCCCCCCGGGCGAACGACGCGGTGGAGCTCACGCAGAGCGCGGAGATCGTCCTCGATGTGCTCGACAACATCCAGGCAGACGGCAAGGTCGAAGCGAGCGTCGGGCAGCGGCAGCTCGGTGATCGAACCGCGCACCACCTCGCCGACGCCGCGCTCGCGCGCTCGCTCGAAGCTGATGTCGGATATCTCGAGACCGGTCACGGTGCCGAGGCGTGCGAGATCAACCATGTTGCGGCCGCTGCCGCAACCGGCGTCGAGGATCTCGACGCCGGCGGGCAGCGCAAGCCGGCGCAGCAGCTCGCCGAGGATCCGGCGGCGCCCGCGGTACCACCAGTGAACCTCTTCGAGCTCGAGCGTCTGCAGTTCGAGAAGTCTGTCCATCAGCGCGGGCGCTCCTTGATGGTCTCGGGCAGCAGGGCGGTCGACCGCCCTCGCGGCGCCGGCGCGTCGCCGTCGCCAACGTGCCGCGCTTCGGTCGCGGAGCTCTCCGAGCCGGTCACGCCGCTCGGTGGGGTAGGTCGCGGCAGGTGATCGGAATGTCGGGCAACGGGTACCGGGATGTCCGGGGCGGCCATCGAAACGACGTCGGCAGGAGGCAGGCTTGCCAACCTAACGCTACCGGGTGCTCGCCGCGGACAGCCGGGCGGCCACGTGCGCGGTCGGACCCGACGAGGAGTGGTGGGGCTTGCTGGGATGCGGCAGCCAGCGGTAGGTGCCGGGCGGCCCCGCGCTGATGGCGCACGCCACCCCGCTGACGAAGACCCAATTCCCCGTCCCGTGGGTAACGTCCGGGTCGCGGACGAGATAGAACGGGGTCTCGGTCAGCACGTCGCCGTAGCGCGCGAGATAGCGGATGTCGAGCTTGTGGCGATGGGTCATGCGGAGCGGGTTGGCCGGATGGGCGGCGGGCGACCACGGGTAGAAGTTGGCGTACTCCTCGCAGTTGCTGCCGTAGCACCAGCTGTGACCGCGGTGGCCGCAGCGCCGGTCGAACTGCAGCGGCACCCCGCCGAAGCAGCGTGGATAGCAGCCGCTCCAGACCGCCGAGCCGTTCGCCGCGACGAACTCGTTGGTGTTGTGGACCGGGTTCGCGCAGCCCGCGGCGACACTGAGCGCCTGAGCCGTCCAGTCGTAGAGGTACTGCGACCAGGCGCAGGTCCCGCGCAGGTTGCCGCCGAGGATCTCGCCGCCGACCTGCTGGTGCAGGACGTCGTCCTGGGTGACGGCGAGCGCCGTACCGGCGCTGACATTCCCGATCGCCAGTTGGCTCGCCGACTGGGTCACGTCGCCTGACGCCGTGATCGTGCACCAGCGCGCCTGCTTGCACTTGAACACGCCGACGCCAGCGTCGGCGCTGGCTTGCAGCGCGAGTGTCAATGCCAGAGTGCCAAGCGCCAGCGCGCCAAGGAGTGTTCTGAGTCTCATCGCGCGACCTCAGCCGACCGGAGGTTGGTCGAGATCGTAGAGCAGGCCCGTGTCCGTCGCCGGCAGCCCGGTCTCTGCCGTGATGTCGCGAGCGTGCGCGCGGACGTACTGCATCGCCTGCGAGCACGCGGGACGGAGTGTCACGGGTGGCGTGCAGCCACCGTGGTTGAGGACGTAGCGCACGCGGCCGGCGGCATGCTCGCGCTTCAGCTCCGCCAGCGTCACCAGCGGTCGCGAGTTCACCGTGGTGAGGAGCAGCACCGGCTTGTGGTCGAGCACGATCAGCGGCGCGGCGATCGTCGAGGCCGTCGCCGCGAACTCGAAGCGCGTGCTGCCCCGATGCGCCAGCAGGAACCGCTCGATCGGATTGACGATCGAGGCGGGGAGCGTCACCTCGGCCGCCTGAGAATGGCTGTGATCGCGGATCAGCAGCACGTCGCGCACCGCCGGCAGGGTGACGATCGCACCGAGCATGCCGATCGTCGTGCAGAGCGGCAGATACCACGGTGGCCAGCTTCGCGTGCGGACGCGATGCGAGAACCCGAGCAGCACGTACACGACGACAGGGACGGCGAGCAGAGCGCTGAGCCCGATCGCGAGGTATCCGTGCTTTCCGCTTGCGGTCTCCGCGGCGCCCTCGAGCATCACGATCCCAAACGTCGCGATCAGCACGTAGGTGCCAAAGAGATCGCGAGCCCGCGCGACGACCACCGGTATCGACACTCCCAGGGCGATCGCGACCGCGGGCGTGAAGGCCTCGAGGTAGCGGGGCTGCGTGTGCCCGGCGAAGCTGAACAGCAGGTAGCCGCTGAGCAGCCAGATCGCCACGCCGATCGCCGCAGCCCACGCGATCAGCTGCTCGCGCGTCGCGTCGGGGGGCGGGCGCAGACGCCGCCGCAACGAGGGCCCGAGCGCCACGAGTCCGAACACGATCGCCCCGAACAGAACCGTTCCGATCAGCGTCCCGTAGCCGACGAGGCTGTACTGGAAGAGCCGGAACGCTCCGGCCGGCGAGTTGACCGTCGTGGTCGCCGCGAGCGGCGCGCCGGCCGGCGCCAGCGCGGCGGCGTGCGCGAGCGGCAGCGAGGCGCTGGGCGTCGAGAAGCTGCGCGGTGCGACCGGCTTGAAGATCCGATCCCAGCCGTCGAAGACGAACACCGAGTTCCACACGCTGCCGTTGGTCGATCCGATCGCGTAGGGCCGATCGTGCGCCGGGGTCAGCGTGACGATCACCATCCAGGACAGGCCGACCGCGACGAACAGCGCCCCGGCCGCCGCGAGGCGGCGCAGACGGGCGCCGACGCGCTCGCCCCGCCAGCACAGCCAAAGGAAGACGACGAAGGCCGGGACCGGCACGAGCGCCTCGAACAGCTTGACGTTGAAGTCGATCCCGAGCAACAGCGCCGCCGCGAGCAGTAGGCGGAAATCGCGCCGCTGCACGCTGCGGACCAGCAGCCACGCGATCGCCAGCAGCACCAGCATCATCACCGAGTCCATCGTGTCGCTGCGCGCGGTGACCACCGCGGTCGGCAGCAGCGCCAGCGTGACCGCCGAGCCGAGCCCGGCGAGCGGGCCTGCGATCCGGCGCACGAGGTCGTAGAGCAGCGGAACGGCAGCCGTGCCGGCGAGCGCCTCGGGCAGCTTGAGCGTGACCGAGCTCCAGCCGAACAGCTTGACCGCGATCACCTGCAGCCACAAATCGATCGGCGGCTTGTCGATCGACGTGGCCGCCGTCGGGTCGAAGGCGCCGTAGAAGAAGTTGTGCAGCGACAGCGTCATCGACCGCACGGCGGCGTCGTAGAAGAGATTCTCGGGGACCGTGCTCAGCGCGATCAGTCGCAGCACCGCGGCGACGACGGTGACCCCGGCCAGCGCGAGCCACCAGCGGCGCTCACCCGAGAGCACGGCGGAAGCCCTGGCCGGCACGCTCACGACGCGGTCGGCGGCGGTTCGCCACCTTCACCGGGGCGCGCGAACGACCACGCGCGATTGGCAAAGAACGTGACCGCCAGCACCGGCACGGTGAGGATCGCCTGCGCGGGGATCCGCGCAACGCCGAGGTGGTGCACAAAGACGTAGAGCATCGCCACGTTGACGGCGATCGCGCACGCCTGGACGACGGCGAAGCGCGTGCCCGCCGTCGCGTGGGCGATGTCGCCGGCGCGGAAGGTCCAGTGGCGGTTCAGCACGTAGCTGTTCAGCGAGCCGATGCTGTAGCCGAGCACGATCGCGAGCAGGTAATCGACGTCGAGCGTGACGAGGACGCTGTACACGACGAAGGTGAGGATCGTGTTCGATGCCCCGACCAGGCCGTACTTCAAGAACTGTCGAACCATCGGCCCATCGAACCAGCCGACCTCTCCGCGCACCCGCATGGGCCACAGGATGACCGAACCGGCGCCGCCGCGACGCCGCCGACTCTTAGCCGCGCTTGATCGCGCCCTGTTACGCTCGTGTCAACGGTCCACGGGACGGTCTAACCTAGTCTCCGGCGATCACCACCTGCGCACGTTGACCGATGAACGATTGAAGCCAGATGGCGTCCGATACCAAGCGCACGCTGGGCCTGCTCAGCGTCTGCGCCCCGGTCTATAACGAGGAGGAGCTCCTCGAGGAGTTCTACGCGCGCGCGACGACGGCGCTCGACGGGCTGAACTACGAGCTGATCATCGTCAACGACGGCTCCACCGACAGCACGGCGGAGCAGCTCGACTCGCTCGCCGCGAACGACCCGCGGCTGCGCGTCGTCCACCTTTCGCGCAACTTCGGCCACCAGGCGGCGCTCACCGCCGGCCTCGAACATGCCCGCGGCGACGCCGTGGCGATGCTGGACGCGGACCTCCAGGATCCGCCACAGCTGATCCCGGACATGCTTGCGGCGTGGGCCGACGGCGCCGACGTCGTCTACATGGTGCGCGAGGAGCGCAGCGGCGAAACCGCCTTCAAGCTTGCGACGGCACGCTGGTTCTACTCGCTCTTCCGCAAGCTCGCCCAGGTCGAGCTCGAGCCCAACGCCGGGGACTTTCGGCTGCTCGACCGCCGCGCGCTCGACGCGCTGCTCTCGATGGGTGAGCGCAATCGCTTCCTCCGCGGGATGACGGTCTGGGTCGGCTTCACCCAGACCGCGATCCCCTACAAGCGAGACCCGCGCTACGCCGGGGAGACCAAGTACCCGATTCGCAAGATGCTGCGCTTCTCGCTGGACGCCATCGCGTCGTTCTCGCACCTGCCGCTGCAGATCGCGACCTATCTCGGCTTCCTGTTCGCCGGTGTCGCCTTCATCGCGATCCCCGTCGTGATCATCCTGCACTTCACCGGGGGCTATCTGCCGGGCTTCGGCTCGATCACGATCACGATCCTGATGATCGGTGGGCTGCAGCTGATCGCGCTCGGCCTGATCGGCGAATACGTCGGCCGGATCTACGACGAGGCCAAGCGTCGTCCGCTCTACATCGTGCGCGACCAGCGCAACGAGCCGCTCAAACTGCGCGACGAGGTGCACGACGAGGAGTTGTCGGACTCAACCTCGCGCGGCTAGCTGCCGATCGGTAGGGAGTGGACAGTCGCAACGAACGGGTCCTGCTCGAGACCGACCGCCATCGGATCCGCGGTGAGGTGACACTCGCGCGCGAGGGCTACCGCAGCCGGATCTCCGACATGCTCAACGCGTCCGAGCGCGACTTCATCGCGCTCACCAATGTGACGGTCGACCCGCTCGACGGCGGGCCGCAGCTGAAGTGCGAGTTCCTCGCGCTGGCCCGCTCGAAGATCGTCTTCGCGCTCCCGCTCAGCGACTGAGCAGCGCCCGACTCCGATCGCGGGCTCGCCGCCGCTGGCGAGCGCCGCGGCGGCCATCGGCGAGCTCGGCGCTCATGCCGTCGCGGCCGTCGCGAGGTCGCCCTCGACCGCGACCGTCTCCAGATGCCGTGGCCGCAGGAACGCGACCAGCACGAGGATCGCGGTCATCATGAAGCCGGCCGCGACAATGAACGCGATCCGGTAGCCGGAGACGGTCGCGCCGGCCAGCGCGTGCGTCGTCGGATGGTGCCCGAGCCCGGCGATCAGGGTGCTCGTGCGACTCGACGCGAGCGTCGCGAGGATCGCCAGCCCGAGCGCGCCGCCGACCTGCTGGGCGGTGTTGAACAGCCCGGACGCGAGGCCGGCGTCGTCACCGTGGACGCTCGAAACGCCGATCAAGGTCGCCGGGACGAAGGCGAGTCCAAGCCCGACGGCGAGCAGGATGAACGCCGGCAGCAGCGTGCCGGCATAGGTCCCGTTGACGCTGACCCGGACCATCAGCGCCAGGCCGCCGGCCGCGATCGCCATGCCGGCGACCGCGACGGCGCGAATCCCGAACCGCGGCACGATGCGCTGACTGATCCCGGCCGCCACGCCGATCAGCACGGCGACCGGGAGGAACGCGAAGCCGGTCGCTATCGGCGTGAAGTGGAGGATCTCCTGCAGGTACAGCGTGCCGAAGAAGAAGTTGGCGAACAGCCCGGCGCCGAGGAAGAACATCGCGCCGTCGCCGACCGCCAGCGCACGCGTACGGAAGATCGCCAGTCGAACCAGCGGCGCCCGCACCCGCGCCTCGATGGCGACGAACGAGCCGATCAGCGCCAGCGAGACGGCCCCGAGCACGAGCGTGCGCGCCGAGCCCCAGCCGTAGCTCTGCGTCTTGACGATCACATAGATCAGCAGCGCCAGCCCGCCGGTGATGCTGAGCGCGCCGAGGATGTCGGCCCCGCGCTCCGCGACCTCTCCGCGGCCTCCCGGCACGAAGCGCCCCGCGAGTGCCACCGCGGCCACGCCGATCGGGACGTTGACGAAGAAGATCCACGGCCACGACAGCGCCTGCGTCAGAACACCGCCCAACAGCAGCCCGACCGCCGCCCCGCCCGCCGATAGCGCGGCCCACAGGCTCAGCGCCTTGCGCTGGTCGTCGCCGTCAGGGAAGGTCGTGTTGACGATCGCCAGCGTCGCCGGCGATACCAGCGCCGCGCCGATGCCCTGCAACGCGCGCGCGCCGATCAGCATGCCCGAGGAGCTGGCGAGCCCGTCGATCAGCGACGCGGCGCTGAACAGGCTGACGCCGACGAAGAACAGCCGGCGCCGTCCGAACAGGTCGGCGAGCCGGCCGCCGAGCAGCAGGAAGCCGCCGAAGGTCAGCGTGTAGGCGTTGACGACCCACTGCAGGTTCCCCGTGGTGAGCTTGAGGCCGTGCTGGATCGACGGCAGCGCCACGTTGACGATGGTCGCGTCGAGGACCACCATCAGCTGCGCCAGGCAGACGATCGCGACGCTGAGCCAGGGGTTGTGTGCAGGGCGGGGTGAATCGGTCACGGCCGGCTCCATCTGGGCAGAGGAAAGATGACCGGATGGTCGGTTTCCCAACCTAGCAAACCGCTCCGAGCCCGCCCGGCCGCGCCCAGCCGCGGCCCGTCAGCGCCGCGTCAGACGCTCGCGGTGTTGACCTGGTGCCCGTTGCGGTCGATCTCCACGTGCACGATCGTGCCGCCGAAGCTGTGATCGTGGCTCGCGCAGGCCGGCGCGAAGTGCATGACGATGCTGTCGCGGTGGATGCTGTAGTAGCTGGCGAACAGCGTCACGGACCCCGGCGTTCCTCGCGGGCAGGCAGCGTCGTCACTCGCCGACACGCTGACCGGCAGCACGATCCCGACTCCGAGCAGCCCGAGCTTGGTGATCATCGGCGACAGCGTCGAGCTTCCCGACACCCGCAGCACGAGGTTGCGCGCGGCCAGCCCGCCGCCCTTGTCCTCGCTGCAGATCGTGCCGCTGGCGCGACCGGCGTTCCAGCTGCCGCCGCCGCGCGTCCACGACCAGTTGACCGTCGCGCTGCTCGAGTTCGGAGCGCCGAGCGCGCTGAACAGCCACTGCACCGGACCGGCGGAGCCGGCGGCTATCGAGGCGGGGCAGCGCGCCGTGGTCGTGCTCGCGCCGGTTGACGGCGCGAGCGTCGCGGCCGCCGCAATCGCTGCGACCGCACCCAGACCGAGACGCCGACGAACGCTCACGAGCGCACGATAGCCGCTCACGCGCCCGCCCGCACGGGGGCATCGCGGTAGACGAAGCTCACCCGATAGTGGGGGGAAAACTCACCCCTGTGGCCGAATAGGGGGCGCCTACCATCCGCTCTGGACGCACGCACGACTGGGGATTTCTCTCACCACCACCGGTGATTGGCAAGGAGCCCGATGACAACCAACACGACCGAGGCAGCACCGCGCAAGCGCCGTAGCGCCTCGCTGGGCCGGGCGCTCGCGCTCGCGGCCGTGTTGCTCCTCGGCGTCACCGCGAGTGCGTCGGCCGCCCCCAACCCGGCGACCAACATCCCGGCCGGACCGCTGCCCCATGCCTGCGCCGTCGCGCCGAAGACCTCGATCTGCATCGACGCGGTCGTCGTGGCCCTCGACAGGGCGCGCGCGCACATCGGCCTCGGCCCGTACCTCTTGCCTGGGGACTTCGACGCGCTGCCCGGCGAGGAGCAGCTCCTGATCCTCGCCAATCTCGATCGTCTGGCCTACGGGCTGCCGCCGATCAACGGGCTGAGCCCGGCGCTCAGCGCCGTCGCCGCGGTGGGAGTGACCAAGGACGCCGACCCCGACCCCAGCGCGCTGCTCAGCGGCCTCTCGAGCTTCGGCTGGTCCTCGAACTGGGCCGGGGCCTTCGGCAACGCCCCCGAGGCCTACTACGCGTGGATGTACTACGACGGCTGGGGCGGCAAGCAGACGTCGAACCTGGACTGCACGAGCCCGACCGCGAGCGGCTGCTGGGGGCATCGCCTGGACGTCCTCGCGTTCACGCAGCAGGGGACGCTGTCGATGGGCGCCGCGGTGACACGCGACGCACACGGCCAGATCGGCTACGCGATGACGCTCGTCTGGACGCCGCCGACCGCCAACTGGACGAGCTTCACCTACACCTGGGCGCAGGCCCAGGCGGACGGCGCAGGATCGCTGAGCCGCCACCAGCTGGCGACCCGCCGGCCGCAGGTGGCCCTCGTGCGGGCCGCCAAGCACCGCCGGTCGTAGCCCCGGCTCACCAGCGGTCGTGCACGTGCGGGCGGATCAGGCGGTCGTAGATCTCGCGGACCGCGGCGAGCTGCTCGGCTGAGAGGCGTGGGAGCTCGGCGCTCGCGGCGTTGGCGCGGGCCTGGCCGGGGTTGCGCGCGCCCGGGATCACGACGGACACGCCGGGCTGATCGACGATCCAGCGCAACGCGAACTGCGCCATCGTGCTGGTGGCCGAGACGACGCCGGCGAGCTCGCGGACGGCCTGCAGGCCGACCTCGAAGGGGACACCGGCAAAGGTCTCGCCGACGTCGAATGCCTCGCCGTGACGGTTGAAGGTGCGGTGGTCGTCGGCGGAGAACGTCGTGTGCTCGTCGTATTTGCCCGACAGCATCCCTGAGGCCAGCGGCACGCGGGCGATGATGGCGACGCCGGCGTCGCGGGCCGCGGGCAGGACCCGTTCGAGCGGCTTGAGGCGAAAGCAGTTGAGGATGATCTGCACGGTCGCCACGTTCGGGCGTGCGATCGCCGCCAGCGCCTGCTCGCAGGTCTCGACCGACACGCCGTAGTGCCGCATGGCTCCGGCCTCGACCATCTCGTCGAGCGCGGCAAACACCGCGTCGTCGTGGTAGACGGCGCTCGGCGGGCAGTGAAGCTGCACGAGATCGATCGTCTCGACACCGAGGTTGCGGCGCGAGCGGTCGTTCCAGGCCACGAAGTTCGCGCGGCTGTAGTTCTCCGGACGCTGCTCGGCGCGCCGGCCCATCTTCGTGGCGATCAGCAGGCCGCCGTCCGGTCGCCCGGCGAGCAGCGCGCCGCAGCTGCGCTCGCTGCGACCATCGCCGTAGACGTCCGCGGTGTCGATGAACGTCACCCCGGCGTCGAGCGCGGCCTCGAGCACCTCGCCGGCGGCCTCGTCGCTGACCTCGCCCCAGTCGGCGCCGAGCTGCCAGGCGCCGAGCCCGATCACACCGACCGGCTGGCCGACGCGCCCGAGCATTCTCTGTTCCATGCGATCTCCTTCCCTCTCGGCGTCGGCCGGAGCATATGCGGGCGGGCTCGCACACGGGTCGCCAGCGCCGGGCTGTCGCTCGTCGCGCGCCGGCTCAGTGCGAGCGGCTGAACCGGCGCCGCAGGACGACGATCGCCGCGATCGTGATCGTCGCCGCGACCAGCAGCACGCCGGCCAGCCCGGCATCGTTGGCAATGTCGGTGATCGAGGGGCCGATCGCGTAGGCGCCGAGCCCGATCGCCGTCGCCCAGACAAGCGCTGAGACCGCGTTGACCGGAACGAAGCGAGACCAGTGCATGTTGTGGATGCCGGCGATCCAGGACGGCGTGAACAGCACGGCGATCATGCCGTAGCGCTCATAGAACCGGTCGCCCCTCGCGGTGAGCGCGAGCCGTAGCGTGTGCAGCGGTCCGGGGGCCGTGAGCACGCCCCGCCCGCCCCGCACGCCGACGATCCAACCGGCCATCCCGCCCGCGGTGGCTCCGATCCAGGCGACCGCGATCAGCGCGGTGAGGTCGAGATGATGGTGGGCGGCGGAGATGGCGGCCGCAATCAGGGCCGCCTCGCCGGGCCCCGGAAGTCCCGCCCAGCTGGCGAACGAGGCGATCAGGACGCCGATGTAGTCGATCCCCGGCCCCCGCGCATGAAGATGCAGGACCGCCAGCGTCGAAACCTGCAAACCCGCGCCGCGCACCCACCCATCGTACGGCCGTACCCGGCCGCGCGAGCTGGGAGCGTCGTCGAACGCCGCCGTGAGAGTCTTGCGAGCATGACGCCCGCGATTGCCGTCGCGCTCGTGCTCGCCCTCGGCTCGACGGCGCTGGTCAACGTGGCCTACCTGCGCGAGCACGCCGCGGTGAGCGCGATGCCGGCGCTCTCGCTGCGCCATCCGCTGGCCTCGCTGCGACTGCTGCTGAGCGACCGGCCCTGGCTCGTCGGATTCGCCATGGAGAGTGGCGGATTCGCGCTCTACGTCGCCGCGCTGGCGCTCGCTCCGCTCGCGCTGGTCCAGACCGTCGGCGCCGGCGGCATCGGCCTGCTCGCGCTCGGCTCGGCGCGGATGAGCGCGCGAACGCTGTCTGCGCGCGAGGCGGGCGGCGCGGTGATCTCGGTCCTCGGCCTGCTGTTCCTGGCGCTCTCGCTGATCGGCGGCGGCACCCGCAGCGCGCCGGGGTCCGCCGTTGCGATCATCGCGTGGCTCGCCGGCACGGCTGCGCTGGCGGCACTGGTCGTGTTCGCAGCGCGCAGCTGGATCGGGTCCGGCGCGGCGTGCGGGATCGCCGGCGGACTGCTGTTCTCGGTCGGCGACATCTCGACGAAGGTCGCGACCCAGGGCGGCGTGCGCGTCGCGTTCGCCGCGGCGCTGGTCGCCGGGTACGTGCTGGGAACCTCGCTGCTGCAGCTCGGCTACCAGCGCGGCGCGGCGCTGCCGGTCGCGGGCATCGCGACGCTGCTGACCAACGCGCTGCCGATCGCCGCCGGAACGGTGCTGCTGCACGAACCGGTCCCGGGCGGCCTGCTGGGCGCGCTGCGGATCCTCGCGTTCGCGACCGTCGTCGCCGGCGCGATCCTGCTCGCCCGCCCCGACCGGGGCGCAATCGGCTCGACCGCCGCGCGGCCGGACGCCGCTACCCTCTAGGCGAGGAACGCAGGCTGGCGACAGGAGATCGCAGGTGGCGAACTGGATCGGCGTCGGCGGCAAGCGCGTCGTGCTCACAGGAGCGACGGCCGGGATCGGTCTCGCCGCCGCGGAGGCGCTCGCGGCACGCGGCGCGCTGCTGACGATCGTCGCCCGCAGCGAGACGCGCGCCGCCGAGGCGGTGGCACGGATCGACGCGGCCGGACACGGCGCCAGCGCCGGCGCCGACGTCCTGATCGCCGAGCTGGCCGAGCAGTCGTCGGTCCGCCGCCTCGCGGCGCAGCTGCTCGAGCGCTATCCCCGCATCGACGCGCTCGTCAATAACGCGGGCACAATGAACGTGAAGCGCCGCCTAACCAGCGAGGGGGTCGAGCTCACCTGGGCCGTCAACCACCTGGCGCCGTTCCTGCTCACCGGGCTGCTGCTCGAGCGGATCAAGGCCAGCACCCCGGCGCGGATCGTCACGACCGCATCGGGAGCACACAACGGCGCCGAGATCCCGTTCGACGACGTCGGCGCCGAGCGTTCCTACGGTTTCGGGGGTCGCCGCTACAGCCAGACGAAACTCGCGAACATTCTCTTCACCGTCGAGCTGGCGCGACGGCTCGAGGGCACCGGCGTCAGCGCGAACTGCTTCCATCCGGGCGTCGTCGCCACCGGTCTCGCCCGCAACAACGGGGTGCTCGCGCGCGCGGCGACGACGATGGCCAAACCGTTCCTGCGCAGCCCGGCCAAGGGCGCCGAGACGCTCGTCTGGCTGGTCGACTCGCCCGCCGTCAGCGACCAGAGCGGCGGCTATTTCGTGGACTGCCGGCGGACGCCGCCCAGCGCGCGAGCACAGGACCTCGACGCAGCCCGCCGACTGTGGGCGCTGAGCGAGACGCAGGTCGCAGCGCCGTGACCGGCCGGGGCTCGCGCGTGCGATCCTTGCGAGGTGTTCGAGCGCTTCACCGAGCGAGCCAGGCAGGTGGTCGTTCTCGCCCAGGAAGAGGCGCGAGGGCTCGGGCATAACTACATCGGCAGTGAGCACATCCTGCTCGGTCTGCTGCGCCAAGAGGAGGGCCTCGCGGCGAGGGTACTGGAAAGCCTCGGCCTCACGCCCGAGCGCGTTCGCGCTCAGGTCGAGCGGATCGTCAGCCGCGGCGAGGAGGTGACCACAGGGCAGGTCCCCTTCACGCCACGCGCCAAGCGGGTGCTCGAGCGGGCGCACCGCGAGGCGCTCAGCCTCGGCCACAACTACATCGGCACCGAGCACATCCTGCTCGGCCTCGCGCGCGAAGACGAGGGGGTCGCCACGCGGGTCCTGCTGGATTTCGGTGCAGACTCGGAGACCGTGCGTAACACGGTGATCCGCATGGTCTCGAGCCCGAGCGGCCGCGCGGCGGCGCCGCAGCCGGCGCCCCGGCGGCTGCTGCGCCCCCGGCCCGGGCTCGACTGGAGCCGTGCAACGCTGCTCTGGCGGCCCGAGGGTCTCGAGCTGCGGATACCGCTCCAGCTGAACGAGGCCTCGGCCGCCAGCTTCGCCGCCGACGAGGTCTGGTCGACGCAACCGCTGGCGGCGCTGCGGCGCGAGATCTGGAGTGGCTGGCTGGGCCTCGCCTCGCCGACGCTGCTGGACGACGTCGATCCCTCGGAGCTGCGGCGCCTGCTGGACGGCGCCGCGCAGCGGGCGGACGATCGACGCGGCCGCGACCGCGGTCAGGCGGAGGACTTCCTGCGCCGTCTGCGAGAGCAGCCGTGACGCGGGTGCGCGGCGCAGGGCGCTGAGCGGGACGACGGCACCCGCTCTGCTCTCAGTGTGGTACTCTGATTGAAGTACCTCAACTGGAGGATGCAGCGATGGCCACCCGCAGACGCAACAACCCGCTCGCCCTGGCAGTGCTGATGTGCCTCTACGAGCGGCCGATGCACCCCTACGAGGTGGCAACCACGCTGCGCCAGCGGCACAAGAACGAGAGCGTGCGGCTGAACTACGGCTCGCTGTACGCCGTCGTCGGGTCGCTCGAGAAACGGGGCCTGATCGAGACGGGCGAGGTCGAACGTGATGGGCGGCTGCCCGAGCGGACCGTCTACCGGATCACCGATCCCGGCCGCATCGAGGCGCACGACTGGCTGGCGGAGCTGCTCTCGAAGCCGCTCAAGGAGTACCCAGCGTTCGAGGCGGGCCTGTCGTTCCTGCCGGCGCTGCCTCCCGATGAGACGCTCGCGCTGCTCGCCGAGCGGGCGATGGACCTGGAGCTGGGACTGGCGCGCTCGCGCGGCCTGCGCGAGCACGTCGAGAGCCGCGGCCTGCCTCGCCTGCTGTGGGTCGAGGCGGAGTACGCCGCGCGGATGCAGGAGGCAGAGCTCGGCTACGTCAGGCAGCTGATCACAGACATCTCCTCCGGCGAGCTCGGCGGAATCGAATGGTGGCGCGCGATCCACACCGGCGAGCTGGCGGATGCCCCAGATCCACCGGGCGCGCCGTGGATGGAGCACACCGGTCACTCAGCGTTCGAAAAAGGGAGCAGCGATGGATGAGGTCATCGAGGCGCACGACCTGCGCAAGCAGTTCGCGTCGCGCCGGGGGACGGTCGACGCCGTACGCGGGGTCAGCTTCGCGGTCTCGCAGGGGGAGATCTTCGGCTTTCTCGGCCCCAACGGCGCCGGCAAGACAACGACCCTGCGCATGCTGACGACACTTCTGCCGATCGACGCCGGCAGCGCGACGGTTGCCGGCTTCGACGTCGCGCGCGCCCCGGGGGACGTCCGCGCGCGCATCGGCTATGTCAGCCAGCTCGGGGGCGCCGACGATCTCGCCACCGGCCGCGAGAACCTGCAGCTGCAGGGCCGGCTGTACGGGGGCGAGAAGGCGCAGGTGTCACGGCGCGTCGACGAGCTGCTCGGGCTGCTGGATCTCGCGAGCTTCGCCGACCGCCGCGTGAAGACCTACTCCGGCGGCCAGCGCCGCCGCCTTGACGTCGCGCTCGGCATCGTGCACAGCCCGCAGGTGCTGTTCCTCGACGAGCCCAGCACCGGGCTCGACCCCCAGAACCGCGCAAACCTGTGGGATCACCTGAGCGGCCTGCGCTCACGGGGCACGACGGTGTTCATCACGACGCACTACCTCGAGGAGGCCGACGCGCTCTGCGACCGCGTGATGATCATCGACCACGGTGAGATCGTCGCCGAGGGTAGCCCGCGCGAGCTCAAGCGCCAAGTGGTCGGCGACTCGGTCGTGCTGCGGGTGAGCGAGGACGGCGATGCGCGCGAGCGTGCCCGTGCCCTGCTGAGCGCCGCGACGTTCATCAGCAGCGTGACCTCGGCCGAGGAGGGCCAGCTGCGCTGCTATGTCGACGACGGATCCGCCGCCCTCCCCGAGCTTCTGCGGCTGCTCGACGCCGAGCACATCGGACTGCGATCGATCAGCCTGTCCGAGCCGACGCTCGACGACGTGTTCCTGGCCAAGACCGGACGTTCGCTGCGTGACGCGGGCCCCGCCGCAGCCGAGGAGGTGGCGGCATGAAGCTCGCCCGCGACACGGGTCTGCTGTCCTGGCGCTACACGCTGCAGTACCTGCGCAACCCGGTCTGGCTGTTCGTCGGACTGTCGACGCCGCTGCTCTACCTGGCGCTGTTCGCGCCGCTGGTCAAGGCCCTGCCGGGGATCGGCGGGCCGGACGTGCTCGACCGGTTTCTGCCGGGGATCCTCGCGCTGCTCGCCTTCGGCAGCGGCATCTCGATGGGCTTCGGGACGATCTTCGAGCTGCAGGCCGGGGTCGTCGAGCGTTTCCGCGTGACCCCGACGAGCCGGCTCGCGCTGCTGCTCGGGCCGCTGGTCTCGGGAGTCGCGTGGATGTTCCTGTTCGATGCCGTGCTCGTCGTCGTCGGCGCGGCATTCGGCTTCCACGTACATGTCGCGGGGCTCCTGGTGCTCGCCGTCCTGCTCGCGCTGTTCATGCTGTCAATGGCGTCGTTCTCGGTCGCGATCGCGCTGCTGACCAAGGAGATCAGCGGCTTCGCGGCGGTGGTCAACGGCCTGAACCTGCCGGTCCTGCTGCTCGCCGGGGTGCTCCTGCCGATCTCGGTCGGGCCGGGGTGGATGAAGGTGCTCGCCCACTTCAACCCGCTGTATTACCTCGTGACGGCAGCGCGTTCGCTCGGCGTCGGGACGTTCTCCGGCGGCGCGACGTGGCAGGCGTTCGCCGTGCTCGTCCCGCTCGCCGCGCTGACGCTGGCGTGGGCAACGCGCGTCTACCGGCGGGCCGTCGCCTGAGGACAACGTCACACGGGCCGCTCCCGCGCCGGCGCGTTAGTCGCCGTCGTCACCGCCCGGATCGTCGTGTCGCCATCGCCGGCACCCGTCGTGCCCGTCCGGCCAGTCGCGCCCGTGGCACTCGCGAGCCGTCGGCCCGGCGACCGTGTAGCTGATGGTCGCCGTCGCCGTCTGCCCGTCGGCGCTGCTTGCCGTGACCGTGTAGGTGTGCGGGCCGGGACTCGAGGTGTCGAGCTGGCCGCTCGTGCCCGCGGCGCCGCCCGAGTCGGTACACGAGCTGATCCCCGGACCGTTCGTCCCCTCGCTGCAGCTGAACGTCGTCGCAACCGTCTCACCGATCGCGTAGACACCACCCGGTGCCGGTGATCCGATCACGGCCGTCGGCGGGAACAGCGGCGTGAGCGTCACCGACGGCACTCCCGTCGTGTCCGCGCTGATGCTGGTGCCGGGCGGGCCGTAACTCGACCCGCCGCCGCCACCGCCCGCGCCCGCGACCGGGGAGCCGCAGCCAACGCCGCCGCCGCCGCCGCCGTAATAGCCGCCTCCTCCGCCACCACCGGCGTTGCTGGCAAGGCCGCCGCCACCGCCGACCCCGGGTCCGCCGCCCGTCGCAGCGATCGCGCCGGCGCAGCCCTGGCCTTCGGCGCCCGCCGCGCCTCCACCGGTCGCCGACGCGCCGCTGCCGCCGAGACCGGGAGAGCCTCCGGATACGGGGCCGCCCGGCGACCCGTCGGCGGCCAGCGTGCTGGCCGCCCCACCGGCGCCACCGTTGCCAGCGCCGCCGTCGCTGCTGCTGCCTGCGCCGCCGCCACCGCCGCCACCGCCGCCACCGCCGCCACCTGCGGCGACCAGCAGGCGCGAGGCCAGCGACGTGGCGTCACCCGGACACGCGCTCGCGCACGAGACGGTGCGCACGTCCGAGGCTCCGCCGCCGCCGCCACCGCTGTCGCCCCCGCCCATCGCGGTCTGATCGCCGCCGGGACCACCGCCGTTGAACGCGCTGGTGCCGGAATTGAACGAGCTCCCGGCGAAGCCCTGTCCGCCGGCGCCGCCGACCTCGACGTACAGCACCTCGCCGGGGGACACGGCAACGTCAGCGGCGAGCTGCGCCCCGTCGGCGCCGGCGCCGGCCGCCGGTACGGGACCCGGAACACCTCGCCAGATGCCGCCGTTGCCACCGGGAGCGCCGACCGCCACAACGCGGACCTCGGTCACCCCGGCCGGCACCGTGTAGCACTGCTCAACGCCGGTGTAGCCGAATGCCTGCGGCTGTGCACCGGTCAAACAGGCGGAGGCGGTCGCCGACGCCGCCAGCAGGGCGGATGCGCCCCACAGGGCAGCCGCGGCAACAGCGACACGACCGGCAATGCCACGCTCGCGCTCGCCGGGTCCACGAAAACGATGACCGCTCATCCCACCTCCCCTGGCTCACGCGCGCATCATTTCGCGCCGAAGCCCGAGTGTAGCTGTGAGGCGGTCGGGCTCGCCTGCTCGGCAGGTTCCAGCCTTCGCCCTCACGTCGCCCGCCCGCCCTGGCGGTTCGAGCGGAGGGGGAGAGATTCGAACTCTCGGTACGCCAATAAGACGTACAACGGTTTGCGAGACCGCCGACGTATCTCGGCCAGCCACGCAAACGAGTCGCAAGCGCAACGCGCGAATACAAACGCACTGCTGTCCATCGACCATGTTCGTCGCGATGCCAAGCGCATCTCAAGAACGCGGACTCACGGACGAAGCTCAATCGAGGCAGGCCGTAGGTCCATGAGGATCGGCTGCGGCCCAAAGAGTCCAGCTTTTGATCGGATGGTCATGGCATCCAACTCATCTGGCGATGCCTCTCTTTATGGAAACCGCTCTCAGCAGTCGGCGCTTTTCCGGCGCAGTAGGCGTTGTCGCGCTCGCGACAGGCGTGTTCGCGGCCTGGATCGGGCTGCGCGTCGGCGGAGCGGAGGTGACGCTGTGGGTCGACGATCTTCTCACTCCGGTGGCGGCGTCGATCGCGTGTGTGCTGTGCTTTCGCGCTCGTGCTCGTCACAGCGGACGCATGCGTCTGTTTTGGTTGCTGCTCGGCTGCTCCACGGCCTGCTGGACGCTCGCCGAGATGATCTGGGGCTATTACGCGCTGATCGCAAACGTCGCTGTGCCGGTTGTTTCCTGGGCGGATGTCGGCTATCTGAGCGCAATTCCCGTTGCGGTTGCTGCGCTGGTTGTGCATCCGGCGACGCACGGGAGCACAACGCGCAAGGCGCGTTCGGTCTTCGACGGCCTGGTCGTCGCGACCGCGCTCCTGTTCCTCAGCTGGGTGCTTGTTCTCGGTCCGCTTTGGCGCAGCAGCAATCCCGGCACATGGGCAGGAATCGTCGGGCTCGCCTATCCGTTCGGTGACGTGGTGATCGTCTTCTTCATCGTGCTCGCGATCCGCGGCATGACCAGCGGTGACCGCGTATCGCTGTGGTGCCTGCTCGCGGCACTGCTCGTCATGGCGCTCACCGACAGCACCTATACCTACCTCACAGCCTCATCCGGCTACACGAGCCCGGGCCTGATCGACACCGGCTGGTTTGTCGCGTACCTCGGGATCGCACTCGCCGCGTTCAGCTCGCAGCCGAGCAGCCGCGAAGCGCGGAGAGCCGTGCCCGCCAAACCTTCGCTCGCGTCGCTCATAGCCCCGCTTGTTCCGGTGCTGCTAGCGCTCGCCGTCGCCGCCATTGAGATCAGGCTCGGGCATCACCTCGACCACGCGGCCTGGCTCATGGTGCTCGGGCTGATCATCGTCGTGCTAGCGCGCCAAGCGCTCGTCCTGTTCGAACTCCTCGCACACGGCCGCGACACACCGGGCGGCCTGATGCAGACGCTCAAGCACGCGGCACTTGGTGGCGCGATCGCCAAGAGCCCGCCATCGACCTATCAGGCGAGTGGCTATGAGCCCTCCTGAAGTCCGCTTCGAGCAGCCCGGCCGGCCCGAGTTCGCGTACACGATCGCGAAAGCAGCCGCCAGAGAGCACACCGATCACAGCAGCGCCCTCATCGTGATGGGGCTCACCCTGTCCTGCACCGCCATGTCGATCTTCGACCTGTTCCAGCTGGCAATCACCAGCCACTGAACCGCGCAGTCGTCAGCGATCGGGCTAGGCTCGCCGCTGCTTCTCGGGAAAGCAGCACTCTGCGTCTACGCGGGGTCACGTTGCTGCTTGGCGCGACGAGCGACACTCGACGACCGCCGGATCCCACGGATGCGGCACTCAGACTGCGTCCCTGAAAAACCGGGACGATGCCGGGTGACAGTGTGCTCCATTGCGGTTCCATCGCGGCGTGGCCGGCAACATCCGCTCTTGTATCCGCCCAGATCCAAAGGCCGGTGACCTCTAACGGCCGTACTATCGACCGATGGACGGAGCAGTTGACGGACCGGCTTTCCCGCCGCGATGACCGGCCAGAGCCAGGAATCGCGCACCAGCCTTGAGATCCGCCCGTTCTAGCGGAGGGGGAGAGATTCGAACTCTCGGTACGCCAATAAGACGTACAACGGTTTTCGAGACCGCCGCATTCAACCGCTCTGCCACCCCTCCGGATGACGGATGCAGGCTAGAGGATCGCCACGGGAATGGGATCGAAGCCGCCGTTTCCGCCCGGAAACCCGGGCCATCCGGCCATTCGAGTGATCGGAGAGGCGCGCGTGTCAGCGGCGCCAGAGGCGCAGGGCGATCGGCTTCGCTCGGCGCCCTGGGCGCGACATAGACGACGGGCGCCAGCACGACGGCCGCCCTCCGCATGTGTCCCGCGGAGGGCGGCCGGTGGGCGAGTCGGGAGCCGGAACCGCGGTCGACGCGGTTCCGGCGGTCCCGTCAGCGCGCTCCGTCGATGTTCGTCGTGCCCGGCGTGAACGCGACCCCGCGGAGGACCTCACCGTCCTTGGCCGCCTCGACAGTCGTGAACGCCTCACCGGCGGGCGGCGTCGCCGCCGAGAGCTGATCGGTGATTGCGACCACCTTGTTGGGGTCTGCGCCCTGGTCGCCACTGCCGCTCACGGTCGACGTCTCCGCCCAGATCGTGGCGGTGCCGTTCCTGTTGACACGGCCCGTGATGTTGCGCAGGCCGTCGGTGGCCGGCGCCCACGGCAGGCCCGTTCCGTATGGCCCGGTGTTGTTGCCCGTCGGGTACCCCGGCACGATGTACGGCACGCCCAGGTTCAGGCCGTTGTGCAGCGTGTAGGCGAGCTGCCAGGTCTTCCCGTTGAAGACCCACTTCTGCAGGCCGGCGGCCGTGTCGGCGCCGGCCGCGGTGTACATGTTGGTGGTCGGGTCGTAGGTGTTGTCGCCGCTGCCCTCATCGGCAAGGTAGAGCGTGTCCGCATTCGCGAACCAGATCCCGAACGGGTAGGACACCCCGCTCGTCGCCGCCGCGAGCACGGTCGGGAAGCCCGCGAGGATGCACATGTTGTAGGGATAGACACCCAGCGTCGCGATGTTCGCCGGGTTGTAGGCGATCGGAGCGCTCGGCAGCGGCGCGCCGGGCTGCGGCAGGCCGACGCCGGGCGTGGCACTCGTGCTCGGGCAGGCCTTGCCGGTTGTGTCGATGAAGTACACGGTGTTGACGCCGTTGCCGCCGCTGCCCTTGGTGTAGTAGACGACGTTGTTGTAAATCGTCAAGCCGCGGAAGTTTGTGTCCTTGCCGATCTTGTCGCCGGCCGTGTACGCCGACCCCAGATTCGACAGTTGCGTGATGTTGAAGCTGCCGACCGGCGTCGGCGCACCCGGGTTCTGGAACGCCTCCGGCCCGATCGACGGAGAAAGCGCCTGCGCGCCCGCGCCTTCGATTACGCCCGGGAACTGGTGCTTGCCGCTGCCGCTGCCCGCGTTGCCCGCCATAAAGGCGATCGGAGCGTTCGCGGCGCCCTGCGCGCGCGGACCCTCCCCCTCCGACTCGCTCGAGGCGCCATCGGCAATGATCGCCGCGCGGCCGTTGTCACCTGTATACGCGTTGGTCTCGGTGTAGTGGAAGTTGCCATCGCCGTCGAGCGTGGTCACCACGCGGTACCAGGGACCCGGGTCCGTGTTGGTCGGGTCGATCTCCCCGGGGTATTGGCATTCGACACGTCGACCGTGGCCGGCGGCGCGGCGTAGCCGATGAACGACACGTACTGGCCGCTGGTGGAGAGGTTGAGCGCCAGTTCCGACTTCGACGAGAAACTCGTCACGACGTTGTTCGTCGGAACCGTAATCGTGTTGATCAGGTGGCCGTTGTCGGGATTCACCTGGTCGAGGTAGATCGGCGAGGTGATGCCGAAGTGGCTGTCGGCCTCGTCGTTGTTGAACACCTGTGGGTAGGTGCCGTCGGTGTTGGCCGACATACAGTTACCGGTGGTGCATCCCGGGGGCAGCTGCGTGCCGCCCGTCAATCCCGTAGCGCCCGACGCCCCGGTCGAACCGGCGACGATGTTCGGCGTCGCGTACACGCTGCGGGCGATCAGCAGGTTGCCCGGAGCGATGTCACTGCCGCCAAAACCTCCGAACGGCGAATCGCCCTCTGCGGTGGCGACGGCGACACCGGCGAGCACGCTCGCGGCGGCCACCGCTGCTACCAGGCGGCCGCGGCGGCGGCGAGTTACGTGGTGCGTTCGCATAAGTCCTTCTCCTTGGTCATACGGCACGAGTCCCCCGAGCAGGATCAGCTGCGCCCGCAAGCTAGGCGCGCCCGGCCACGCGAGCTGTGACGATCTTGTGAGCAGTGGACAACTGGACGACCACTTCTGGCCTGCGCCGCCGCCGTCGTAGCCGCCGCTCGGCTGCTCGACCGGACCCGGCACTACCGGCCGGCGGCGCCCCTCAGCGCCGCGAGCCGAAGAAGTCGCGCAGCAGCGCGGCCGACTCGTCGGCCAGGAGTCCCCCGGCGACCGCGGGGCGGTGGTTCAGGCGCGGCTCGCCGAGGACGTCGAGGACGCTGCCGGCGGCGCCCGCCTTCGGGTCGCTCGTTGCATAGATCACACGCGGGAGGCGGGCAAGGACGATCGCGCCGGCGCACATCGCGCACGGTTCGAGCGTCACATAGAGAACGCAGTCGAGCAGCCGCCAGCTGCCGAGTGCGCGGGCCGCGTCGCGGATCGCGAGCAGCTCGGCGTGCGCCGTCGGGTCCTGGCGAAGCTCGCGTTCGTTGTGCCCGATCCCCGCCACCTCACCGTCGCGCACGATCACCGCGCCGACCGGCACGTCCGCGTGCTCGAGCGCGCGCTCGGCCTCGCGGATCGCGAGTCGCATGAAGTGCTCGTCGAGCGGAAAGAACCGTTCGCCCACCGCTGCAGCTAAGCAGGCCGACGACCTTCGCGGGCTGCAGCGGTCCACCGGCCGACGACCTTCGCGGGCTGCAGCGGTCCACCGTTAGGCTTACGGGGCTCGCGGGCGCTCCGCCTCCGCGGAGCGCGTTCAATGCTGATGCGCTTTCCTCTCTCACGATGGTCTCGCAGGGCGCTCCTGGTGGCGTTCGCGGTGAGCCTGCTCGCGCTCGCCGGCGCATCGCGCCCGGCGCCCTCGCGGGGAGTCGCGGAGCACGCGGCCGCCGCTCCCTACGAGCGGGGCGTCGTCGTCGTCGGATTCAAGTCGGGTGTCTCCGGGGCCGCGCGCCACGTGGCGATCGAGCGGGCCGGCATCGCACACACGAGCACGCCGAGCGATCCCTTCGTCACGGTCACACTGCGCCGCGGGCTCAGCGTCGCGAGCGCAATCGCACGGCTGCGCGCGCGCCGGGCAGTTGCCTGGGCGGTGCCCGATTACATCGCCCACGCGGCGCAGGCCGCACCCCTCCCGTTCTACCCCAACGACCCGGGGGCGTCGGGCGTCCCCCGCGGCTGGGAGCAGCTGCAGTGGAACTTCGCCGGCACGTTCGGCGTCAACGCGCCCCAGGCGTGGGCCAACCTCCGGGCGGAGGGCCATCCGGGCGGCGAGGGCGTGATCGTGGCGGTGCTCGACACCGGCGTCGCCTACGCCGATCACGGCCGCTTCGTGCGCTCGCCGGACTTCCGCCACAACGAGTTCGTGGAGGGCTACGACTTCGTTTCGCGCAGCCCCTATGCCGAGGACCACAACGGCCACGGCACGCAGGTCGCCGGCACGATCGCGGAGGCGACCAACAACGGCGTCGGCGTCACCGGCCTGGCCTACGGGGTGCGGCTGATGCCGGTTCGCGTGCTGGACTCGCAGGGTGACGGCGACGCGTCGCAGATCGCCAAGGGCATCCTCTTCGCCGTCAACCACGGCGCCCAGGTCATCAACCTGAGCCTCGAGTTCACCGCCGGCACCGTGAAGGCGGCCTCGATCCCCGAGTTGATCGACGCGATCGACTACGCCCACCGCAAGAACGTGCTTGTCGTCGCCGCCTCGGGCAACGAGGGCATCGGCCAGCTGTCCTACCCGGCCAAGGCGAAGTGGGTAGTCGCGGTCGGGGCGACGACCGAGGACGGCTGCATGGGCTACTACTCGAACTACGGCAGCGGGCTGACGCTGGTGGCCCCCGGCGGTGGCGCCGACTCGGATCTGCGCGGCGATCCGAACTGCCACCCCGACGCCCCCGAGGGCGGCGACATCTACCAGGAGACCTTCGCCGACGTCGAGTCGCCGAACGTGCGGCACTTCGGCCTCCCAGCGGGCTACTTCGGCACCTCGATGGCCGCGCCGCACGTCAGCGCGATCGCCGCGCTGATCATCGCCAGCGGCGTGATCGGGCGTCACCCGACGGTCGCCGCGATCATCGCCCGGCTCAAGTCGACCGCCACGCCGCTCGGCGCGAACGGGAACGACCCGCGCCACTATGGCGCCGGCCTGGTCGACGCGGGGAAGGCCACCGCACCGGCCGGCTCGACCGGGCCGACCGGACCGAGCGGACCCACCGGGCCGACCAGCTCGACCGGAGCAACCGGCGCGACCGGGCCAACCCAGCCGACAGGCCCCAGCGGGGCAACCTAGCCCGGGCCGCCAGGACCGCTACGCGGTGCGGATGATCAGCACCGCGCACGGGGCGTGGTGTGAGATCCGGTTCGGCACCGAACCGAGCAGGAATCGCTTGGCCCCGGTGCGCCCGCGGTTGCCGACGATGATCAGATCGGCGCCGCGCTCCTCGGCGACATCGAGAATCGCGTCCGCCGGATCGCCGCGCTGGGCGTAGAGATCGACCTCGACGCCGGCGGCCGCGAACACGGCTGCCGCGCCCGCGAGCGTCGCGTCGACGGCCTCGCGTGGTCGCAGGACCCAGCCGGACTCGGCGCGCTCGTCGACCTCGCTCGGTCCGTCCTGCGAGCTCGGCACCGGCTCATAGACGCAGACGAGATGCACCCGGGCGCCGAGCTGGCCGGCGAGCTCGGCAGCCTGCCGGACCGCCTCATTGGCGGTCTCCGAGCCGTCGGTGCCGACCACGATCGAGCGAAACATCGGTCGACCGCGATGGTACTTCAGTGGTTCTCGCCGGCAGTGCGGTCGCGTCGCACGCGACGTGCGACGGTGACGCTCAGGCGAGCTTGACGATCGCGATGATCATCCCGGCGAGGACGAACACGACGATCGCGGCCTGGATCCAGATCCACGACGGGGACACGGGCCTAGCCTATCCGCGCGCCGGCGCACCCGCGCCGGCTGCCGCCGCGACGCGGCGCGCCGTGGCCGCGCTCACGCCAAGCGTCGCGCGCCCGCGCCCGATCTCACCACTCGGGCGTGTTCGCGAGGAAGCGCGCCGGGGCGATCAACTGGCGGATCGCCGCGGTCGACGCCGGGTCGCTGCTGAGCAGGAACTCGCTGCCGTAGCCCTGGTTGTAGACGATCATCTGCACGCGCTTGTGCGAGTTCACCCAGCTGAAGAACTGGTCGACGAAGCTCGGCGAGTCCTGGCTCCAGAGCGCCCACTCGCCGAACGCGAACGGCTTGTTCGGGAACTCCTTGTAGAAGGCCTCGAGGCCGGCGAAGTTCGGGAAGCGACTGTAGAAGTCTGTGCCGACCCAGTCGACGTAGGCGTCCCCCGGGTAGTAGGCGGCGGCGCTCTGCGCCGGGATGTTCGGGGTGCCGGCCGTCTCGGGTGTCCAGACGAAGGAGACCGGCGACTGAGCGACCGACCCGCCGGCGCCGACGCCGTGCAGCGGCGGCTGTCCGAGGGCCGCCAGACGGGCGTCGATCGCGCTGACCGGACCGCCGCGCAGAACCACCACGACTCGGCGCCACGCCGCGATGAAGGTGCTCGGTGAATAGTCGGGGCCGCGCGATGAGCCGTCCGCGTTGAAGCCCGAGTAGGCGTTGTTCGCGTTGTTCATCTCCGGGAACAGGCGGATGTAGACCGGCTTTCCGTGGTCGGCGATCAGCTTGCTCAGCGTGAGCAGGTAGCCGTCGCCGTCACCCGCGACGACTCCGGCCGGGGTGATCGCCTGTCGTCCGCCGTAGCCCATCGTCGAGGAGATGTGCAGCATCAGCCGCGCGTGGGCCGCCGCGGCCTGGTTGAAGGCGTAGTGGATCGACTCGCCCCAGGTGACGAACTCGCCGTAGATCGCGGGATGCTTGCCGACCTCACCCTGGAACTGGCCGGGCGAACCTGCCGAGACACCTGTATAGACCGCACCCGCGACCGGCATCAGCGGGAACGCGGGCGCCGTGGCCGCGCGCGCACCGCCCGTGCTGGCGCCGGCGACGCCGGTCACGCCGGCGGCGCCGGCCGCGAGGATCGCGACGGCAGTTCGACTCAATCTGTTCATGACCACCAGCCCTATCGGCCCTCACAGCGGCGCACGAGCGCCGCGGGGCGAGGAGGTGGACGAAGAACCCATCACGCAGCGCCGGCGCCGTCGGCGGGTGGCCACTCGCCTGATGGCGCGGGCGGCCCACCGCGCCGGGCAACCGACTAGCATCCGCGCGTCCGCTGGTCCCGCGGCGTGTGCGCACGGTGCCCCGCCGCCACGCAGGTCCACTCACAAGCCGCGATCCGTGAAACCACCGCTCGGGCAACGACTGCGCACGCTGATCGGCCGCGAACACCGCGCGGCGCTCTGCGCGCGCTGGTTCCCGCGGCGGATCGACCGCATCCTGCTCGCGGTGATCGCGGGCGTGATCATCGCCGGCACGGTGTTGCGCGTCGATGTGATCGGGACCAACAACCGCATCTCCAGCGACGAGGTCGGCTACGCGCAGAATGCGAACGAGATCCTCGCCGACCGGCCGCTCGCCACCTTCAAGTGGGCGCCGGGGGCCTCGCTGATGTTCGCCGCGGCGGCGGTGCTGCGCGGCTACTCGACGATCGCCGTGCGGACCCACTCCCACGGCGTCGCGCAGTACTCCCAGCTCTTGACCGAGTTCGCGACGCTGGTGCTCGTCGCGCTGATCGCGTGGTATTTCGCCGGCCCCTGGGCGGCGCTGCTGGCGGTGGCGCTGATGGCCACCTATGAGCCGCTGATCGACATCACCCGCACCTACCTGAGCGAGCCGCTCGGCGGGCTGGCGCTGATCGCGATGGTCGCGGCGATCTGCTGGGCGCGCCGGCGCAGCGTGCACGCGCTGGTCTTCGCCGGGCTGCTCGCCGGGTTCGCCGGGCTCGTGCGCGAGGACTACGCGGTCGCCGTCGCGGTGGTCATGATCGGCCTGGTCCTCAGCGGCTGGCCGAGCCGCCGGGCCGCGTTCGGGCGCGCGCTGCTCTACGGGCTCGTCGCCCTGGCCACGGTGACGCCGTTCGTCGCCTACGCGTCGCTGCGCGTGCACCGCTTCACGCCGATCGTCGACGCGGGACCGCACGCGCTGTTCCTCGGCACCTACCTGCCCGGCGGGGGCAATCAATTCATCGACGTCAGCGTCACCGCGAAGGCGGTCTGCCAGCACTTCCGCACGACGCACCCGAAGTACTGCCACCTGTCGCCGGGGGACGCGGAGGGGCTGTTCGCGCTGGTCCAGTCCGAGCACCCGGGCGACTCCGACGCGGCGGCGGCCCAGGCCGGGGCGTTCGACAACCTCAACAAGTACATGCTCGGCGAGCCGCTGAAGTTCGCGCACATGCTCTGGAACAAGGCGTGGAACATGTGGTCGTTCCCGTGGAGCGGAGGCAACTCGATCGGCGGTGGCGGCCTCAAGCGCACGACCAGCCTGCTCCAGCACCAGATCTACTCGGTGATCGCCTGGCTCGGCGTGCTGCTCGGCCTGGTGCTGCTGCGGCGCCGCTGGGCCTTCGTCGTCCCCGTCCTCGCGCTGCTCGCGATCGCCCTGCTGAACACCTTCTTCGCGATCACGCCGCGCGACAACGTCCGCTTCATGCCGTTCGTCTTCCTCTACGGCGCCGTCGGGCTGATCACGGCGCTGCGCTGGACGGCGACGCGCGTCCGCGAACGCGGCGCACCGCCGCCCGCCGTCGCCTGAGGATCGTCCGGGCCGACCGCGACGGCCACCCGCCGCCGGCGCGCCGTCGCGACGCGCTGCGCCAACCGGCGGCGCCGCGACCGCGATGCGGTCGCGGTCGCGGTCGCGACGCCTACAGCTACCGCGGTGCGAGCGCCGAATGGTTGACCGGCAGCCCGACGTAGTTCTCGGCGAGCGTCCGTGCGGCGGCCTCGGAGGCGACGAGGTAGCGCAGCTGCGAGAGCTGGATCTGCAAATCGAACGGATCGTCGCCGAGGCGGTGCAGCATCGAGGTCATCCAGTAGGAGAACTGCTCGGCCCGCCAGACGCGTCGCAGGCAGGTCTCGGAGTACCCGGCGAGCCCCGCCGCGTTGCCGCTGGCGTACCAGTCGATCAGCGCGTCGGCCAGCACGGTGATGTCCGCAACGGCCAGGTTCAACCCCTTCGCGCCGGTCGGCGGGACGATGTGCGCCGAGTCGCCGGCTAGGAACAGCCGGCCGTGCGACATCGGCTCGACGACGAAGCTCCGCATCCCGGTGATGCCCTTCTCGAGCACCGCCCCCTCGCCGAGCGTCCAGCCGTCGAGCGCCACCCGGCGCTGCAGCTCCTCCCAGATCCGCTCGTCTGGCCAGGCTTCGAGGCGCTCGTCGGCGGGAACCTGGAGATACAGGCGGCTGCGCTCCGGCGAGCGCAGGCTGAGCAGCGCGAAGCCCCGCTCGTGGTGCGCGTAGACGAGCTCCTCGCTCGACGGCGGCGCGGCGGCGAGGATTCCGAGCCAGGCGAACGGATAGTCGCGCGAGAAGACCTGCAGCCGCCCCTCGATCGCCGGCCGGCAGACCCCGTGGAAGCCGTCGCAGCCGGCGATCACGTCGCATTCGAGCTCCAGCGGCGCGCCCTCGTGGGTGAATCTCACGCGCGGGCGCTCGCTGTCGATCTCGTGCACGCTCACGTCGTCGACCTCGAAGCGCAGCGGCAGGCCGGCCTGCAGGCGCGCCTCGATCAGGTCCTTGACCACCTCGGTCTGTCCGTAGATGACGATGTGGCGCCCGGCCGCCAACTCGCTCAGCGGGATGCGATGGCGCTCGCCGGCGAACTGCAGGTGCAGGCCGTGATGGACGATGCCCTCGCGGTGCATCCGCTCGCCCACCCCGGCAGCGTCCAGCACCTCGACGGTGCCCTGCTCGAGCAGCCCGGCGCGGATCCGCTGCTCGACGTACTCGCGACTGCGATTCTCGAGCACCACCGACTCGATGCCCGCGCGTGCGAGCAGGCCGGCGAGCGTCAGCCCGGCCGGGCCGGCGCCGACGATCGCCACCTGCGTGCGGATTGTGGCGCTCACGCCCACTCCCGCGTCATGCGGACATGCGCAGCACGGGCTTGATCGTCCGGCCGGCCTCGGCGTCGTGCGCAGCCTCGTCGATCGCGTCGAAGTCGTAGAACCTCATCAGCCGCTCGACGGGGAAGCGTCCCTGCTCCCAGAAGCGGATCAGCGTCGGCAGGAACAGCTCCGGCACGCTGTCGCCCTCCACCACGCCGCGCAGCATCCGCCCGCCGACGAGCACCGTGTTGAGATCGAGGCTGACCTCGGTGCCGAACTGCGACCCGCCGATCACGCCCGCGGTGCCGAGCGGCGCCAGGCAATCGACGCAGCTGCGCACGACGGCCGGCACGCCGGTGGTGTCGAGCGAGAAGTCCACGCCGGCGCCGGTCAGCCGCCGGATCTCCTCGACGGCATCGGCGCTGCCGGCATCGATCACATGCGTCGCGCCGAGCTCCTGTGCCAGCTCGAGCCGCGCCGGGTGCACGTCGATGCCGATGATCGTCGAGGCGCCGGCGATCACCGCGGCGAGCACGGCGGAGATGCCGACGGCGCCCGTTCCGAAGACGGCGAGACTCGAGCCCGCCGGCAGCGCCAGCGTGTTGAGCACGGCGCCGGCGCCGGTCTGGATGCCGCAGCCGAACGGCGCCGCGATCTCGAGCGGGATGTGACTCTCGATCGAGATCACGTTGCGCTCGCGGGCAACGGCCGCCGTCGCGAAGCTCGACTGGCCGAAGAAGTGCGCGTGCATCTCCTGGTCCCCGCGCGCCAGCACGCTTGTGCCGTCGAGCGGGCGGCTGGCCGCGAAGTTGTGCTCGAAGAAGTGGTGGCAGTAGGACGGCTTGCCGCGCCGGCAGCACGGGCAGGTGCCGCAGGAGTCGAACGTCAGCCCGACGCGCTCGCCGACGGCGACCTTCTCGACCGCCGACCCGACCGCGCGGACGACGCCGGCACCCTCGTGGCCGAGCACCGCAGGCAGCGGCACCGGGATCCACTGATCGCGGCAGATCAGGTCGGTGTGGCAGACGCCGGCGGCGCTGATGTCGACGAGCACCTCGTCGTCGCGGAGCTCGCCGAGCTCGAGCTCGCCGAGCACGAACGGCGCGCCCTTGGCCTCCGTGATGGCCGCGGTGATCTTCATTTCCCCTCCTCTGCCGAGTGTGCCGACGCAGCGGGTTGTACGCGATAGCCGACCGGCATGAACCGCAGCCCGGTGCGCTCCTCGAGCGTGCCCCACACGCCGCGCGGCAGCAGCAGGGCAAAGGCCATCGCCGCGCCGCCGAGCCCGACGAGGTACCAGACGCCGTCGTTGCCGAACCACTGCTGGATCAGATAGAGCACGATCGCGCCGATGATCGGGCCCTCGAAGGTGCCGAGCCCGCCGACCAGCACCATGAAGATCATGAAGGCGGTGTAGTTGACGCTGAAGATCGCGGTCGGCTCGATGAACAGCGTGTTGGCGAGCGTCATCGCCCCTGCTGCCCCGGCTCCCGTGGCGGCGAGCAGGAACAGGATCCGCTTGCCGGCCACGACCCGCACGCCGACCGACGCGGCGGCGTCCTCGTCGTCGCGGATCGCCTGCAGCGAGGAGCCCAGGCGGCTGCGCAGCAGCACGAACAGCACGCCGATGAAGAACGCCGTCATCGCCAGCGTCAGCCAGTAGGTGTAGTGCTGGCGCGGCCCCGGGGCGTAGGAGTCGATCTGGCTGAGCGAGGTCCCCGAGCCGGCGCCGAGGGCGTTGTCGAACGACACATAGATCGCCAGCGCCTCGGCGACGACCCAGGTGCCGATCGCGAACTGCGCGCCGCGGAAACGCAGCAGCAGAAACGACAGCGGGATCGCGACGACGCCGCAGAACGCCGTCGCGATCAGCATCGCGAGGTAGGGGTTGACGCTGTGGTTGGCCAGCCACACCGTCGCGTAGGCGCCGAGCCCGATGTAGGCCTGCTGGCCGATCGAGACGAGGCCGCCGTAGCCGGCGAGGGCGTTCCACATCACCGCCATCAGCACGAGGATCAGCAGCGTCGTCATCTCCTGGGTCGTGTTCGCGCCGAACACGACCGGGACGAAGATCAGCGCGATGACGAGCGCGCCGAAGCCGCCCGTGAAGCCGCCCGAGAGCCGCGTCCAGCGCGCGATCGCGCGTGCCGGGCGGGCCTGCGCTGGCGGGGCCGCGCCGCTCATGCCATCGCCCGGCGCAGGTTGAGGATGCCGCCGCGCGGCGAGAGCAGCACGAGCAGGAAGACGAGGTGGCCGGCGAGAACCGGGTACTCCGGGTTGATCTGCCCGCCGATCGTCTGCGCGACGCCGAGCACGATGCCGCCGGCGAGGGTCCCCCACAACGAGGAGCCGAGTCCGCCGATCACCACCGCCTCGAAGGCGAAGATCAGATACGTCGGCCCCGAATAGGGGTAGAAGGTCGAGCGGATCGCGAGGAACATGCCGCCGATCGCAGCGATCGCCACGGCGATCGCCGTGGCGCGCGCGTAGACCGCGCGCGAGTCGATCCCGACCAGCTCGGCGGTATCGGGGTCCTGGGCCGTCGCTCGCATCCGCCGGCCCGAGGAGGTCCGCGACAGATACAGCTGCAGGCCACCGAAGATCAGCACCGCGACACCGAGCGTCAGCGCTCCGATCGCCGAGATCGAGAGCTGGCTGGTGATCTGCCAGCTCGCCGTCGCGACGGAGCCGGCGCTGGCGCCGAGCGACTGGACGTCGGGCGAGAAGCCCTGCTGCAGCAGGTTCTGGATCACGATCGAGAGCCCGAAGGTCGTCAGCAGCGGCACCAGCAGCCCCGAGCGCAGGCTGCGCTCGAGGATCGTCCGCTGCAGCAGGTAGCCGAGCCCCAGCATCACCGGCAGCACCGGCAGCAACCCGAGGAACGGCGACACGTGCCAGTGCTCGAGCAGCAGGTAGATCAGGTAGGCGCCGAGCACCGCGAGGTCGCCGTGGGCGAGGTTGATGATCCGCATCAGGCCGAACATCAGCGCCAGCCCGCAGGCGAGCAGCCCGTAGAAGCCGCCGAGCAGGATCCCCTGGACGACGTCGTTGACCCAGGTCACGCATCCACCGCCTGGGCGCGCCGCAGGCCGAAATAGGCCTCGGTGATCTGCTCGCGGGTCAGCTCGCCGCGGGCGCCCTCGAGCACGATCCGTCCCTCGAGCATGCAGACCACGCGGTCGGCGACGCTCGCCGCTCGCGTCAGATCCTGCTCGACGAGCACGATCGTCGCGCCCTCGGCGATCACGGCCGCCAGCGAGCGGTAGACGGCCTCGACGGCCGCCGGAGCAAGCCCGAGTGAGACCTCGTCCAACAGCAGCAGGCTCGGATTCGCGATCAGCGCCCGCCCGATCGCGGTCGCCTGCTGCTCGCCGCCCGAGAGCGTGGCGGCCCGCTGATGGCGCAGGCGCTCGAGCAGCGGGAACGCCTCGATCACCGTGTCGACCGTCCAGCGGCCGGGCCGGCGGCGCTGCGCCGCGACGAGCAGGTTCTCCTCGACGGTCAGCCCGGGGAACAGGCGCCGCCCCTCGGGAACGAGCGCGATCCCCAGCTGCACGCGGCGATAGGCGCGCATCCGCGTCACATCGACGCCGTCGAAGACGATCGTGCCGCCGCTCGGCCGGTGGGCGCCCGCGATCGCGCGCAGCAGCGTCGTCTTGCCGGCCCCGTTGGCGCCGACCAGCGCGACGGTCTCGCCGTCGCCCACCGACAGCGAGAAGTCGCGCACGGCCTCGAGCAGGCCGTAGCGAAGGTCGAGATGCTCGACGCTCAACAGGCTCATGCGACGGCACCTCCGAGGTAGGCGTCGACGACGCGGGCGTCGCTCATCACGGCCGCGGGCGCGCCGTCGGCGATGACCCGGCCGGTGTCCATGCAGACCAGGCGTTCGACGACCTGGACGAGGACGTGGACGATGTGCTCGATCCAGACGATCGCGATCCCCGCGCCGCGCAGCTGCTTGACCATCACGACCAGCTCGGCTGCCTCGGCATCGGTCAGCCCGGCGCCGATCTCGTCGAGCAGCAGCACGACCGGGTTGGTCGCGAGCGCGCGGGCGAGCTCGAGCCGCTTGCGCCCGAGCAGCCCGAGCGTCTCGGCGCGGCGGTTGCCGAGCTCCGCCAGGCCGCACAGCTCGAGCACCTCCAGGCAGCGATCGTAGGCGTGGCGGCGCCGCAGGCCGCCGCCGGTCGTGGCGCCGACGAAGCAGTTCTCGAACACCGTCATGCCGCCGAAGGGCCGGGGCACCTGGTGCGCACGGGCGATCCCCAGGCGCGAGCGCCGGCTCGCCCCGGCCGACGTGACGTCGTGGTCGCGGAAGGTGACGCTGCCGCTCGGAGGGCGCGAGCGTCCCCGCGAGGACGTTGAGCAGCGTCGTCTTGCCGGCTCCGTTGGGGCCGACGATGCCGACCGCCTCGCCGGCGGAGACCGCGAAGTCCACGCCGTCGAGCGCCGCAAGCGCCCCGAACTGCTTGCGGATCTCGACGGCGGCGAGCATCGGCGGCGATCCTATGCCCGAATCGCGCGCCGAGGCTAGCTGTAGGCGACCAGCTTGCTCTGCACCGGCACCTGCTTGTCGTCGGCGTGGCCGCAGATGACCAGCTCGAGGTTGAACCGGCTGCCCTTGGGCGCCTTGCGCCACTGGTTGCCGAGGATCGGCGTCGAGACGACGTTGGACCCTGTGGCCTTGGTGTTGGCGCCCCAGTGGAGCGTGCCGACCGGTGTCTGGACCTTCAGCGACTTCAGCGCGTTGGCCACGGCAGCCTTGTTCTTCGGGTTGCCGCTGGCCTTCAGCGCGGCGGCGGCCACGTCGAACAGCGCGAGGCTCGCGCCGAGCTGCTGGTTGGGGTAGCGCCCGGTCTTCTTGGTGTAGCCGGCGCCGAGCGCCGCGCTCGAGACCCCGGTCGACGACGAGGTGTAGGGCCAGGTCGGCCCCCAGTACTCGCCGCTCGCGAGGTTGTAGCCGAGCGGCCCGACCGCGTCGACCTGCGAGGCGAACAGGCCGGTCTTGGCAATCTGGGCGATCTTGACCATCTTCGTATAGCCCTGCTGCGCCGCCTGGCGCCAGAACGTCGTGAAGTCGGGCGGGATCGGGAAGGTGTTGAAGATCTGGCAGTTCTGCGCCTTGAACTGCGTGATCTGCGGGGTGTAGTCGTTGGTCCCGTCCTGGTAGGCGCCCGGGTCGACGATCGTGTAGCCGGCCCCCTGCAGGACCGGCCCCAGCGCGGCGCGGATCGCGTTGCCGTCGTCGTCGTTCGGCCACATCACGCCGACCTTCTTGTTGTTGGGGATCTGCGACCACAGGTCGAGGTAGCAGGCGGCGAAATCCGGCACGCCGAAACTGAAGTGGTAGACCCACTTGAACGGAGCGGACGTCGGCACGCCCATCGCCGAGAGCTTGCCGCCGAGGCCGAGGACCCATGCCTCCCACGGCACGACGGTCGAGACGCACGGCACGCCCGCGGCCTCAGCCGCGGCGGACACCGGAACGACGACCTCGGGGGTCGAGGTCGTGAGCAGCAGATCGACCTGGCTGCTGGCGATCAGCTGCTGCGCGACCTGCGCGGCGGTGGCCGGGACCGACTGCGAATCCTTCTCGATGATCTGCACGCCGTAGGTCTTCCCGCCGACCTTCAGCCCCTTCGCGAAGGCCGTCTTCGCGAGGCTGATCACATACGGGTCGGGCTCGCCGAAACCGGCGGCGGGGCCGGTCAGCGGGCTGACGTAGCCGATCTTGATCGTCGACGCGGCGTCGAACGCCTCGGGGCCGCGCGGCCGCGCCCAGGCCGGCTGCGCCGCCACACCGCCGAGCACCACGCCACCAACCGCCACACCGCTGCGCTTGAGGAACTCAGAGCGCTTCAGACCGCCGGAATCCCTGGTTGTTTCGTCGGACATCGCATCTCCTCCGCCACTTGGTCACGCGCCCCCTCAGGCGCCGGGGCGTGATGCTAGACCGCCTCCCGGAATAAGTCAAGATAACCGTAAAAGCGCGATCTTTAGCGCGTTCCCCGGTTCCCCGGGCGTCACGCGGGCCGTGCCCGGGGTCGCCGAGCCCGAGGCGAGAAGATCGATCTTTATACTCGCGGCATGAGCGTGGCCCCGTCGAGCGATCGCGTGTCAGCGCTGCTCCAGCAGGCGATCGCGTCCCGAGCGCTCGAGCCCGGCGACCGCGTCGGCACCGAGGCGGAGCTGGCCCGGGAGCTGAACGTCAGCCGTCCCGCGGTCCGCGAGGCGGTGCGGCTGCTGGTGCGGGCGAACCTCCTGCGCGCCGCGCGCGGCCCTGGCGGCGGCGTCTTCGTCGCGCGCAGCCCCGACGGCGGCCTCGCGCAGACGGTCAGCGACGCGATCGCCGCGATGCTCGCGACGCAGGCGACGTCGGTCGCCGAGCTGACCGAGGTGCGACTGCTGCTCGAGGTGCCGCTCGCCGGGCTGGCCGCCGAACATGCGACGCCCGCAGCGATTGCCGAGCTCGTTCGCGCCGTCGAGGACGCGTCACGCGATCCCGACGATGACCTCGTGCAGCGAACGACCGACATCCGCTTTCACCGGGCGATCGCCGAAGCCGCCGGCAACCGCGTCGCCGGCGCGCTGACGGCCTGGTCCTCGGCGGTCCTGCAGCCGCGGCTGCGTGACCTGATCGCCCCGGCGATCGTCGAGGCGGTCGCGCGCGAGCAGCACCGCGAGATCATCGCCGCGATCGAGCAGCGCAAGCCGGTGCTCGCCGAGCGCGCGATGCGGGTGCATCTTCGCTATCTCGCGGATCTGCTCGAGACCGTCGGCCCGCCGGCGGGTGGCTGACCGGCAGTCCGGTTGGGCGCATGCGCCCAACCGCGGCTCGGCGCATGCGCCGAGCCGAACGGACCAAATCGGCCCGTCCGCTACCGCTGGCGCATGTCCTCCACCCGTCGGGCCTTCAGCCGCTGCGCGACCAGCACGCCCGGCATCACCGGCACGACGCGCACGCGCAGCGCGAGGCGGCCGAAGATCCGCTCCTCGATCGCGCGCACGATCGCCGGGTCGGTCGCCTCGACGAGCACCCTGACCTCGTCGCGCTCGGTGGGCTCGGTGTAGAAGCGGATCCGGTACTCGCCGAGCACCCCGGCCTCGCGCAGCGTCTGCTCGATCGCCGAGGGGAACACGTTCATGCCGCGGATCACGACCATGTCGTCGGTCCGCCCGACGATCCCATTGGGCAGCCAGACGTCGTCGTGGCCGCCGGGACAGGCGCCGCCGAGGTCGACCACGTCGCCGCTGCGAAAGCGGATCGCGGGAACGCCGGCGCGCGAGAGCGCGGTCAGCACCAGCTCGCCCTGGCTGCCCGGCTGGGCGTCGGCGCCGCTGGCCGGGTCGAGGATCTCGCAGAGGAAGTCGCGCTCGTTGACGTGCAGACCGCCGCCCGCCGCGCACGGGTAGGAGAACACGCCGACCTCCGTGGAACCGGCGTGGTCGAACACGCGGGCGCCCCAGGCGGCCTCGATCCGTTCGCGTGCCGCCGGAATCGAGGCGCCCGGCTCGCCCTGGCAGATCACCGCCCTGACCGACGCGAACGCGTCCTCGAGCCCCCACTCGAGCGCGACGTCGATCAGGCCGAGCGCGTAGGTCGGCGTGCAGACGATCGCGGTGGCCTCGAATTCAGCGATCGCCCGCAGGCGCTCGCGGCCCTCCAGCCCGCCGAGCGGCAGCGCCAGCGCACCGATGTCCTCGACGCCCGCCGACGCGGCCCAGAACTGGAGGTAGGCACCGAACGGGAACGGCAGGGCCACGCGGTCCGCCGCGCTGATGCCTGCCTCGCGCAGGACGAGCGCGAAGCAGCGGCTGCTGGCCCGCCAGTCCTCGGCCGTCTGGAGTACGCGCAGCTGCTCTCCGACCGTCCCGCTGGTCAGGTGCAGGTGCGTGTACTGCTCGAGCGCGAAGGTCAGGTTCGTGCCGTAGGGCGGCGTGGCCGCCTGGTCGGCAAGCAGCTCGTCCTTGGTCGTGAAGGGCAGCGCGCGCAGGTCGTCGATCGAGCGAACCCGCGCACCGCCAAGGCGCGCGCGCTGGAACGCATTGGTCGCGAGCACCCGCTGGAGGAGATCGTCGAGCCGGACGAGCTGAGCGTGTCGTTTGGTCTCGTCGATCGCGTGATTGTAGGCGTGCGGTGCGCGAACGCCGGTCACACTTGCGCCGCACGGGGGGAAGAATGAGTAGATGGAGCCCGCCGACGAACGCCGCCTGGATGCTGAGCTGCTGGCCGGCGACGCCGAGGCCTTCGGGCGGTTCTACGCCCGCCACGAGGACTTCGTGCTGGCCCTGTTCGTGCGTCGCGTCGGCGGCGGCCATGCCGAGCTCGCGGCCGACCTGGCCGCGGAAACGTTCGCCTGCGCGCTCGCTTCGCGGGCCAACTACGACGCGACCCGCGGCGAGCCGCGCGCCTGGCTCTACGGCATCGCGCGGCACCTCCTCGCCGACAGCCTGGCGCGCGGCCAGGTGCAGGATCGCGTCCGTCTGCGCCTGCGCCTCGAGCGCCTGTACATCGACGACGAGGCGATCGCCCGGATCGGGGAGCTGACCGGCTCGACGGCGCTCGATGCCCTCGATGGGCTCCCGGAGGACCAGCAGCTCGCGGTCCGCGGCCGAGTCCTCGACGAGGCCGCATATGACGACCTTGCGCGGGCGCTGCGCTGCTCGCCGAGCGTCGCGCGCAAGCGCGTCAGCCGCGGCCTGCGCACGCTGCGCCAACGACTGGAGGAACAGGCATGAGAGTCCCGGAACTGCAGCGGATCCTGGTCGAGGGAGCCCGGCGCCAGGAGCGCCCGGCTCGCCGCTTCGTGCGTCACGGCCGCCGGCCGCTCGCCGCGCTGCTCGGCGTGCTGGCGGTCGGCGGGTCGGCGGCGGCCGCGGTCGTCTCGCTGAGCAGCTCGCGTCCGCTCCGCGGGACTGTGCCGAACGGCGTCGGCGTGCTCCACAGCGCCGGCCCGATGCAATACCGGATCAGCGTCTTCCCCTACCTCACGGTCGGTTGGACCGGCTGGTGCTCGAGCGCCGACTTCAGCGCCCACGCACGCCCGACGGCAACCGTCTACGGCTGCGGCCCGGTCGAGAGCTCCGGCCAGCTGGTGCTGGACGGCGCCGTGTTCGGCGGGCCCCGCGGCCTTTACGAGTACGAGATCCTCAGCGACCGGGTGGCCGCGGTCCGCTACTCCGACGGTGCCACTCTCACGCCGGTCTCCGATCCTCGCCTGCCGCGCGGGACGCGGGCCCTCGTCCGTGTCGTCCTGAGGCCGAAGCTGGGCAAGGGCCGGCGGTTGATCCCGTTCCCGCGGGAGCAGTGGCTCGACGCACGCGGACGGGTCCTGCCGATGCCGGCGATCGGTCGCGCCGACGCGGTCGAGCACCTGCCGCTGCGAGCGCTGAACCCGCGACAGCCGGCCCGCGGCGGATGCACGGTGCTCGCACGCCCGCTGCCAGGACTCGTCGCGCTGAGCCAGACCGTCGTGCGCGCGGTGCCCTGGCCGCGTCGCGAGCCGGGCGCGTTCCTGGCCTGCGCGAACGCCAGCTACCGCCTCGGCACCAGCGCCCTGGCCGTCGCCGTGCTCGTCGACGCCACCAACCCCGGCCGCAGGGCCGCCCCGCTGCCCGGCCTGGTCGCCGACCGCGCGAACCCGGGGTTGCTGACCGGTGCCGAGCTCGGGAGCATCGGCTTCCCGCAGGGCCTCGGCGTCTTCGCCGTCGGCCGCCAGCAGCCGTTTGACACGCCGACCGCCCACCAGGCGCTCGCCGACCACGACGTCAGCGCGCGCCGCGCCGGCGCGGGCTGGCTGGTCGCCGAGGGCGGCACCGCGGCCCAGCGCGCGATGCTCCTCGCGGCGCTCACGACCGATGCTTGAGGCGCGCCGCCGCGCTCAGCCGACGGCCCAGGAGATCTTCCCGTTGTAGTCGTACTCGAGCGCCGACACCGTCTTGCCCCTGGGCACCGCGAAGCCGAGCCAGCCCTCGACACACTGCAGTTTCCTGAGCGGCTGGCCGACCAGCGCCGGCTTCTTCGCCGCCGTCGTCGATTCGGAGACCGAGCCGCCGTGGGCGAGGCTCAACGTGAACAGCGCCGGATCGATGGCCGTGTTCGACGGCGTGTGCGCGCTCGTGCAGACCTTCATCTCGAAGTTGGCCACCGGCTTGGAAGAGCTCGGCGCGCTGTAGGCCTCGAGCGTGAAGTAGTTGCCGGTCGGGCTCGTGCGCTCGGCGGGCAACTTCAGCCTGGCGCTCGTCGCGCCGGCCGCGGCCGCCGTCAGCGCGGCGAGCACCAGCGCCAAGGCGGTGGCGCCGGCGCGGAACGCGTTGCGCTTGCTCGTCACGGTTCGGCGGTGGATCGGGGACGGTGCCATGTCTTTCCCTTCGGCTGTATGGCGCTGCGGGCTGGCCGCCGTGTCCGCGCGACCCCGGGTGATGATGACACCTCGCCTGGCCCCGACCGCGCGGCTCGGGCGCGGTGAGCTTCGGGCCGCCGCCCTATCCTGTCGAGGGGTGCCGGAGCTTCCCGAGGCCGAACGCGCACGCGCGCTCATCGCGGAGCGGGCGCTTGGGCGCGGCATCTCGGCCGTCGAGGACGGCGACGGCTACGTCTGCCGGCCGCACGCACGCGGCGAGCTCGCTGCCGCGCTGGTCGGCCGGCGCCTGACGAGCGCGAACCGGATCGGGAAGATGTTGTGGCTCGAGACCGACGGCGCCGGCCCCGATCTCGGGCTGCACCTCGGCATGGCGGGGCGAATCGCGATCGATGAGGCGCCGCACGAGCGCTGGGATCGTTTCGCGCTGACCTTCGATGACGGCGGGCGCCTCGCGCTGCGCGACAAGCGCCGCCTCGGGCGGGCGGTCCTCGCGCCCGATCTCTCGCGGCTGGGACCCGACGCCGCCATCGCCACGCGCGCCGAGTTCCGCGCGCGCGTCGGCCGCGGCGGCGGCGCGATCAAGGCGCGGCTGATGGACCAGGCTGTGATCGCCGGGGTCGGGAACCTGCTCGCCGACGAGATCCTGTGGCAGGCACGGATCGACCCGCGCCGCCCCGCAAACGACCTCTCGCTGACCGAGCTCGACGCGCTGCGCCGCGCGGTGCGCACGGCGATCCGCCAGGCGGTCCGAAGGGGCGGCGCGCACACGGGAGCGCTCAACCCGAACCGCGAGCGAGAGGGCCACTGCCCGCGCTGCGGCGCCGCGCTGTCGCGCGCGCGGATCGGCGGGCGCACCACCTATTGGTGCCCGGACGAGCAGCGCTAGCCCGCCGGCGCGGAACCACCCGAGCGCGGGCGGGCGCCGCGCGCCGGTCCTCCCGCAGGGTCCGCTGCGCGCAGCCGCCGACTAGAATCGCCCGATGACCAGCACCGGCGCGCGGCTCGAGCCGCGCGCAACCCGCAAGCCGCCGGTGGCGGCCACCTCGTCGAGCAACGGACGGCGCATTGGCGCCCCGGCGTAGGCGATGCGATTCGGAGCCCTACGAAAGCTCGGCCCGCTCGGCGTCGCCCTGACCGCCGCGCAGGTCGGGCGAACGGTCCACGATCACTGGCGGGCCGTCCCCGCCGAGGAGCGTGACCGCCTCGCTCAGCTGCTGCGCCAGACGAAGGGAAAGCCCTCGAACCTGTCGGCCGCCGAACGCCGCGAGCTCAGGCAACTCGTGCGCGCCCTGAACGTCCCCAGGGTGTTGGTCCGCAGCGCGATCACCGCCGGTCTCGGGCGTCGCGCGCTGCGCCGGCCCTGATCGGCCGCCTGGCCATGGCCCGCATCTGCCCGAGCAGTGCGGCCCTCCGGCGCGTGGTCAGGCCGGCGCCAGGCCCGGATCCGCACGTGCCGGCTCTGCCGAGGCCGCGGTGGCGATAGTCACGCCCGGGATCTCGATCTGGCGAGTCGATCTGCGCGAGCCGGCGGCTGTGGTGAAACGCGCCGCGGAGCTCTTGACGGCACAGGAGCGCGAGCGTGCCGAGCGGGGAACCGCCGAGGTGCGCCGGCGGCGCCTGATCGCGCGTGCCGCGCTGCGGATCGCCCTGGCGCGCTGTCTCGGGTGCCCGCCCGCGGCGCTGCGCTTCGCGACGGATCCCTCCGGCAAGCCGCGGCTGGACGGGCCCGGTCCGCACTTCAGCGTCTCCAGCAGCGGCGACTGGAGCGTGATCGCCGTGACCTCGCTCGGTCCGGTCGGGATCGACCTCGAACGCGTCGTGGCGCTCGGGGAGCTCGAAGCGATCGTCGCACGCCGGTTTACCCCGGCGCAGGCGCGGGAGATCCTCGATCAGAGCGGCGCGCGCCGGCTGCAGGCCTTCTATCGCTGCTGGACCCGCATCGAAGCCCAGCTCAAGGCGAGCGGCGTCGGACTCGCCGCCGGGCTGGGCACGGCGATGGGCGACACCGATCCGCGGAAATGGACCGTCGCCGCCGTCAACGCCGGTCGCGGGCTGGTCGGCGCCGTGGTCGTCGGCGGCGTTCACCCGTGGGCCAACGCCACGTTGCCGGCCGTGCCGCTCGTGGTGCGTCACCAGCTCGGCGAGTAGGCCGGCGGCGGCTGCCGCCGCGCCCCCGGCGGTGCCCATCCTCGGCGTGCGACCGGCCCGGCGACGACCGACCGACCTGGGGTCGCGGTTCCCCGGTGGCGGCCGCACGCAGGCACACCCAGGGGGAGCAAAGTTCACCACTCGCCGGTCTCAGGGGGCGCTGACAATTCCTTAATGAATGCGGGGAGCGTGACATCGCAGCGCACGGCGTTTGTGCGGTTTTGCGAGCAGCGGACGGGGCGGCAGTTCGCGGACCACGCGGCATTCCACGCGTTCTCGGTGGCCGAGTACCGCCAGTTCTGGCTGCTCTTCCTCGAGTGGTCAGATCTGATCTACGAGGGGACCCCCGAGCCGGTCTGCACCGACGAGCGCTGCGAGCACGCGACGTTCTTTCCCGAGCTGCGGCTGAGCTACGCGGAGAACCTGCTGCGCTACGACACACCGCAGGACGGTGAGCGTCTCGCGCTGGTCGCCCACCGTGTCGATGGCCAGATCGAGCGCCTGACCCGCCGCGAGTTGCGCCGCCGCGTGCGCGTCCTCGCCGCCGAGCTGGCGCGGCTCGGAGTCTCGCCCGGAGAGCGGGTCGTCGCGGTGGCCTCCAACAACCCGGAGGCGATCGTCGGAGCCCTCGCGGCAGCAGCGATCGGCGCCACGTTCTCGATCGCCACTCCCGACATGGGCGTGCCGGCCCTGTTCAGCCGCTTCGAGCAGCTTGCGCCGGTCGTGCTGATGGCGAACCTCGAGAATCGGGCCGAGACCGGCAGCACCGCGTTGCGCGATCACGTCAGCGCGCTCGCTCGGGACCTGCCGTCGCTGAGGGCGGTCGTCGCGCTGGATGACGGCGCGGCCCCGGCGGACGTCGGGGTCCCGCTGCTGCGGCTGTCCGAGCTGCTGGCTGCGGGCGAGGACGACGACGGCGCGTGGCAGCGGTTCGACTTCAACCACCCGCTGTTCGTGCTGTTCACCTCGGGGACCACGGGGCGGCCGAAGTGCATCGTGCACGGGGCGGGCGGGACGCTTTTGGAGCACGCCAAGGAGCATCGGTTGCACGTCGACCTGGGACCTGCCGACACGCTCTTCTTCCATACCTCGACCGCGTGGATGATGTGGAACTGGCAGCTGTCGGCGCTCGCCTGCGGCAGCCCGATCGTCCTGTTCGAGGGATCGTTCAGCGAGCCGCAGACGCTGTGGGAACTGGTCGAGGTCAACGACGTCAGCGTCTTTGGCGCGAGTCCGCCCTACCTGCAGCTCTGCCAGGACAGCGGTGCCTCGCCGGTGGGCTCGCTGGGGCTCACAGCGCTGCGATCGGTCCTGTCGACGGGCTCGATCCTCCACGACTGGCAGTACGACTGGGTCCGCGACCACGTCGGGGCGGTCGCGGTGCAGTCGATCTCGGGCGGCACGGACATCATCGGCTGCTTCGTGCTCGGCAACCCCGACCTGCCGGTCCGCCGCGGCATGCTCCAGTGCCGCAGCCTCGGCCTTGACGTGGCGGCCGTCACCGGGCCGGGCGAGACGGTCGGCGAACTGATCTGCCGCAACCCGTTCCCCTCACGGCCGCTGGGGTTCGTCGGCGACGACGGCACGCGCTTCCACGCCACCTACTTCGAGCACAACCCGGGGGTCTGGACGCACGGCGACCTGATCGAGTTCGACGCCGACGGATACGCACGGATGCACGGCCGCTCGGACGGCGTCCTCAAGGTCCAGGGCGTTCGGATCGGGCCCGCGGAGATCCACATCGCCCTGCGCGACGTCGCCGAGGTCCGCGACGCGCTCGCGGTCCAGCAGCAAACCCCCGGGGTGCGCGGCGACTCGCGCGTCGTGCTGCTCGTCGTGCTCGGCGAGGGTGCGACGCTCGACGCGAGCCTGCTGCTGCGGATCCGCCGCGAGATCGCCCGCTGCGCCTCGCCGCTCCACGTGCCCGAGCTCATCGTGCAGGTGGATGAGCTGCCGACCACGCACAGCGGCAAGCGCTCGGAGCGCGCCGCGCGCGACGCGGTCGACGGCCTCCCGGTCGGCAACGTCGAGGCGCTGCGCAACCCGGGCTCGATCGATCAGATCCGCCAGGCCGTCACCGAGACCGAGCAGCGGCTGCGCGCACTCACCGACACTCCCGAGGACCCGCCCGAGCAACCGACCGAAGCCCGACTCCGGGCCATCTGGGAGAGCGTCCTCGGGGTCGCGTCGCTCGGCCCCGACGACAACTTCTTCGACGTCGGCGGCAGCTCGCTCGCGGCGGTCCGCGTGTTCGAGCTGATCTACGAACGCCTCGGCATCGACCTGCCGCTCTCAACCCTGCTGCACGCGCCGACGACGGCGGCACTGGCTGAGCTGATCGACGGTCCGGGCGAGCTGCGCGTGCCGTCGGTCGTCTGCCTGTCGCCCGGGACGCGCGCGCGGCCGGTGTTCATGCTCCCGGGGTGGCACGGGGACGTCCTGCGCCTGCGTGCGCTCACCCTGCGGCTGGCCACAGACCGGCCTGTCTTCGGGCTGCAGGGCGGGCTGACCGACCCGGCGCTCCCGCCCCAGCAGCGCATCGAAGCGCTGGGGGAGCGCTACCTGCAGGCGATCCGATCCGTCCAGCCGGCCGGACCGTACGCGCTGGTGGGACACTCGTTCGGCGGCTTTCTGGCCTTTGACATCGCTCGCCGGCTGGACGCGCTGAACGAGCGCGTCGAGCTGCTCGGGATCATCGACACGGCCGTGCACCATCGTTGGCTGCCGCCGCGAGACCGGGCCCGCTTCCTGATCTTGCGCCCGTTTCGCTACGCGCGAACGACGCTGCGCTCGCCGCGGCGGGTGCTGTCACCGTATCTGCGCAAGGTCGCCGCCTGGGCCCGTCTGCGCGAACCGGATCCGACCACGCCGCTGTTGATGCGCGAGCGCATGGCGACCGGTCTGGAGGCGTGGGCCGCGTATCGCCCGCAGCCGTATGCCGGCAGCGTGACGCTGTTCCGGGCCAAGGAGCGCGACGGCACGATCGCGGACGCGCTGACGATCTGGCGCGAGGTCGCCCGGGGCGGGCTCACCGTCGAGCAGGTGCGCGGCGGGCACAACGAGATGCTGGTCGAGCCGAATGTCGAGGTGCTCGCCGAGCGGTTCTCCGCCCGGTTGGCGGAGGCCGCCGCGTTGACCGACCGTGCCGCACGGGATGACGGGGCCGCGCGGGAGGAGCAGATCCCGGCGCTGCGAAGCGCCGAGATGCCGCACGCCACGGCGACGACGGTGTGAACGTGAGCCGGTCGTCGGCTCCGACCGGCCGGCCAACGGCTCGAGAGTGTCCCCGAGGACCCGCGGACTCGGACACGACCCAACGGGTCCGCTAGAGTCGTCCGGCCCACGACGACCGAGGGGGATCCATGGCCATTGCTGTCGTGATCGAGTGCAGGGGCGCCACGCTCGATCAGTACGACCAGGTACTCGCGAAGATGGGACGCACGCCTCGTGGGCGCGGCGCCCCGGGCAGCCTGTTCCACTGGGTGACAGCGACCGAGGACGGGATCACGGTCACCGACGTGTGGCAGACGCGCGAGCAGTTCGACGCGTTTGCCGCGTCGCACATCGGGCCGCTCGTCGCGGAGGTCGGATTCCCGTCGCCTCCGGAGATCACCTTCCACGACGTCCACAACTACGACTCCGCTGACGGCTGACCTGGCCGCTGAGGCCGGAGTGTCTGCCCAAGCCACCGTGCCCGTGACTACAGACTCGGGTCACCCGAACCTGGCGAGCTTGGGGTGCTCGGGTCGAGTGCCGCGACGAGCCCGGCTTGGTCCTCGGCACTGACGATGAGCCGACGCATCGGGACCGGGAACGGACCAAGCCGCACCCACTTCGGCCGATGCAACGTGATCTCGACCAGCCCGGTACCGGCGCCATTGACAAGAGCGGCGCCTCGCCAGTAGTTGACTCCGCGGAGAACGCTGATGCCCAACGGACCACTCAGTTCGCTCAGGCCTTTGTTCAGCGGCCGCACAGATGCAACGGCTTCGCGCGGGATCGTGGCTTGAAATGCCCACCCCATGCGAACGTCGAGCGCCGAAGCACTCACGTTCACGCGCGAGGCGTTCGGACCGGCGCCGAGCACGGTCATGGGAATGCGGCTCGCTCGGTCGAACCTGATCGGAAACGTCGTTGTGCCGTCCAAATCCACAAGCCGGTCATCGTTCATGATTCCTCCAGGGGAACCTCTTCGAAAATGATATCTACGTGATATCACTTTTCTCGTGGATAGCAAGGGGGCGATCGTGAAGGCGACGCCCCAGCATTTCAGGCATGAAGGGCCCCGCGCTGACGGGCGGGGGGAGGGCTGACCCGTGCTGATCCTCTATGAGCACCCCTTCGCGCTCTACTGCCAGAAGGTTCTGGTCGCGCTCAACGAGGTGGGCGTCGCCTACGATGTTCTCGAGGAGCAGCGCGACTTCGACCGCGCCGAGCTGGCCGAGCTGTGGCCGCCCGCGTCTATCCCGGTGCTCCGCGACGGCGACCAAGTGGTCGGCGAGACCTCGATCATCATCGAACATGTCGCCGGTGCGCAGCTCGTGCCGTCGCTGGAGGCGCGCAAGTGGGACCGCCTGTGCGACCAGTACGTATCCGACGCCGTCCAGGCGATCGTTTCCGACACGGTCGAGGGGCGCTTCGACGAGCGCGCGGTCACCCGCGCGCGCAGCCGGCTCGACATGGTCTACGGCATGCTCGACACGCAGCTCACGCAGCACGAGTACCTCGCCGGCGACACCTTCACGATCGCCGACTGCGCCGCCGCGCCCGGCCTTTTCTATGCCCTGGCGATCCATCCATGGGACGAGAGCACGCACCCGCAGCTGACGCGCTACTACCGCATGCTGGCGCGTCGGCCGTCGTTCGCGGCGGTGATTGCGAACGCCCGGCCCTACCGGCACCTGCTCCCGCTGCCCTGGCCAACTGACTTCGACCGCTACCACTAGCGTTCCCGACGTTGGCGCTGGCTGCAACTGCCGCGGCGGTCGGCGCAGCGGGTCATGGCGCGCGGAGGGCGCTCCGTTCGCCCTGGAGTTTCTCCTTCCGGCGACCATCGAAACCGCATCGAGCCGAGCATTGCCGCAGATGCCGACCTGGTCGACTGCCAGACTGACCATCAACCACCGCCGACACAGTTACACGGACCCCCTGCGCTCCGCGGAAGCGCGAGGTGTACGCCGTCAAGCGAAGCCCGAGGAGGCGATGTGCAGCGACCCTGGCACACGATGGCGATCGGCGTCTGCAGTGCCGGTGTCGTAGCGATCGCCGTTTACGCGATTGTTGGCGCGTCTGGCTGGCTCGCCCACCCGCTCGGGTCTTGCACGGGGAACGCCTATCTCGTGGTGCGGTGCAAGGGCTACAACTTCTGGTCGGGCATCGGGTCGGACCTGGGCGAGGTCACGCTGCTCACGGCTGTGCTCGCGACCTACTGGCATCACACGTGCCATGTCAATCGGTGCTGGCGGCTCGGCCGCTTCGCGCATGGCCACCTGAAACTGTGCGCCCATCATCACCCGCTCGTCCCCAACGATGGCCGGGTTACCGAGGCCGAGATCGACGCCGTCACAACGTCAATGGCAGGAGGAGGTCAGTAGTCCCGCTGCTTGTCGCAAAACCGTGGTCGATTCCAGGTCAGCTGTCCTGTTGGAACGCCGGCATCACCTCGGCGGCGAAGCGCCGCATGCTCTGCCGGGTGGCTTCTCCGCCGCTGATCAGCACATACCTGACGCCGATCGCCTGCAGCGCTTGCAGCCCCGCGATGATCTCCTGGGGCGGGCCGAAGAGGACATGGGCCTCGGTCGCGCCAGCCTTGTCCGCGTAGGCCATGATGTGTGAGCGCCTGGATCCGTCCGGGCCGCGTGAGCGCTCGATCATGCGGTCATGGATGCTTGCCTGCCGGGCGAGCGCCGCGCTCGCGTCGTCTGCGTCGCGTGCCACGTAGAGATTACGCGCGACCGCCACGTCCATCGGATCAAACGCACGCTCGCGAGCCTCACACTCAGCCTTGAACACAGCGATCCGCTCGCCGATCGCCTCGGTGGAGGCGAACTGGTCGAGCAACAGGTTGGCACCGAGCACGGCAACGTTGCGAACCGACTCGGGCGTACCTGCGGCGATCCACACGGGCGGATGCGGCTTCTGAGCGGTGGGCGGCTCCACCACGATCTCGTGGTAGCGCCAGAACCGACCGTCGTGGGAGAAGGGCTCATCGGAGCTCCACGCCTTCAGGATCACCGCCAGAGACTCGTCGAAGCGCGCCTCTGCCTCCTCCGTCGGCAGGCAGAAGCCAGCGAACTCCGAATGCCGGTAGCCCTTTCCTACGCCGAAGTCAAGACGCCCGTCAGACAGGAGATCGAGGGTCGCCGCGCGCTCGGCCAGCAGCACCGGGTCATGCCAGGGCAGCACGAGCACCGCCGTCCCCACCCGTATCGACGTCGTGCGTGCGGCCACCCAGCTCAGAAGATCGAGGGGGGCCGAAACCTGCCCGGTGCCCGAGAAGTGGTGCTCGACCAGGAACGTCGAATGGAACCCGAGGCGTTCGGCTTCGACGTTGGTCTCGATGTACTCGCAAAAGCCGCGGCCCGGGTCGCCGTCCGTGGTGCGTGGCGCCTGGGCATCGCCGAACAGGCCGAAGCGCATGGCTTCGGAGCCGCTACCGGTCCCGGCTTCGCTCGCGGTCTCTGTGTGGTCTTGAGGGGGCGGTGAAGTCGGGGCGGTGCGGCGGGTCAGACCTTGGTCTGCCACGTTACGGTCCGGGAAGCTACGACGTTCCTGCCGCTCGGTGATCCGGATGCCCGCGCCAAAGCTCCCTGGCGCACCTGCGACGCCAGATCCTGTGTCCGTCCGTAGAGGGATACACGCTAGGAGTACCTCGACCACGATCCGAACCATAGCGACCGCGAACCTTCTGTCGCTGCTGCTTCCCGATCCGGTGGTGTTGCGCTAAGTAAAGGTACCTTGACATCAGGGCGATGTCAAGGTACCTTTACCTGATGCGGAATCGGGTTCGCGAGCAGCGGGTCGGGCAGGGCATGTCTCAGGCTGAGCTCGCCGCGGCCCTTGGTGTCTCGCGACAGACGGTGATCTCGATCGAGAACGGCCGTTACTCACCGTCCTTACCGCTCGCGTTTCGGATCGCTCGAGTGTTCGTCATGGCGGTCGAGGAACTGTTCGACCCGGAAGAGGAGGGAAGCGAATGACTTCCACAAGGCACCGCCGTTTGTGGACGCCTGCGATAGCAGTGCTCGCCGGTACCGTGATCGCGGTCGCCGTTGGCATAAGCCAGAGCTGGCTCTCGGCGCTCATCTCCGAAGTGATCGTGCTCGGCTGGGCGGTCAGCCTGTATGTGATCGGCGGAAAGGACACCGACATCGGGGCGGCCGTCGGTGCTCAAGGCGATGAGCGCCAGGAACTAGTCAAGCTTCACGCGGCGCGGCTTTGCCTCGCAGTTGTTGTCGTCGCCATCGTCGCGGGCTGCCTGATCGCTGCCGCCACCAAACACGCAATCTGGCCGTTTCAGTTCGGGGCTGTCCTCATCGGCATCTCGTACTTCTACGGCTTGTGGTTCTACGGCGCGGCCCGCGAGGAAGCCGATCGCGCCGCCCGCGAGAACGACGACCGCGACGGCATGTGAATCTCGACAACCGGCGCTTCGGTCTGCCGAGGCTCGGTGCAACCAACCGACGCCGATCGACATCGCAAATCCACGAGAAGCAGCCATGGGCAGCACAGAGCATCGACTGGGCTGAGACAACAGCCAGCTAACAGATACGACCCAACCACCGAAAGGCGACCATCATGAGCGCAACACTCCAACTCACCCGCCCCTCCAGCCTCGTCGACCTTGTCTGGCCCTATGCCGTCGACCTCGACGGCGAGACCGTTGGCCGCGTGTCAAACGGCGCGGAGATCTCGCTAGAAGTCGCGCCTGGCGCCCACACTCTCCAGATCCGCTCCCGGCACATCGTGCTCGGTCGCCTGGGATTCAGCAGCCCACCGTTGTCTTTCGAGGCGAGCGAAGGACAGACCGCGTCCTTCCACTGCCACCCTCGGAACCTCAGAGGAGTCCCCTACCGACTGATGACCGGCCTAGCCGGAAAACGCACCACGTGGATCGAGCTGGAACCCTCCTGAGCCAAGAGCAGGCCGCTGCTGCTGCGCGCGACCAGTAACAGCGCGATGCTGGCGCTGGCACGCGCGCGGGCAACAGCCCGCGCGCTTACGTCTATGTGCCGGACCGGACATAACCGTAGCGCTCCCCAACGAGCTGGCCGCTTGCGTCGCGAGGCAGCCGCCACTCAGGCTGAGGCGGCGACCGCGCGGACCTCTCTGCGCACCACGGTTACTCCGGGCATGACGCTGCTTCCGACGCTGAGCCCCTCCGAGGCGGCCTCGGCGTTGTCCTCGGTGTCAAACAGCACCAAAGACGTGCCCCTGGCATCAGCCAGCGGCCGCAGCCAATACCCGGCCTGGAACCCGGGCGCCTTGCTAACGCCCGGTACGATCTCCTCTCGAAGGGCCTTGAGCCCGACTTCTCGATCCGGCTGTCCGCTCGTATCGACCTCGATCAGTACTGCGTACATGACATGCCCCCTCGCAATAGGTGGAGTCGCGGAGGAACCTACCGCACAACCACGGCGACGGTCGAGCGCTCGCAGCGGAACGGATCGGACTGGGTGAGAGGGCCGGACAAGTCCGCCCGACCGAGCACTGACGACCGCCGCTCCTTGGCGCGAGACCAACGGTGGGCCCGCTGCGCCAGCGCGCCCTGCTCTGGTTAGACCCGACCGGTCGCGTACCACGCGCGCGCGGGAAGCGTGAACGATCCCGCCGGGTCGCCGACCCGCATCCGCAACTGCTCGCGGATAGCCGCGAGGTGCTCCGGGTCGAGCGACCTGCAGAACTGCCCGACCGGGCCCGCCCACTCGACGAACGGATTCCAGAGGTCGTCGAAATCCACGTAAGCCGCCTGCACCTCGAGCGAACCACTCGCGACCTCGGTCAAGCCGGCCTCCCGGAACAGATCGCCGATCTCGCCGTCGTGGCCGAACCGCATGACTTTGTTCTCGCCCGCCGCCGAAGGATCGACAGCGGCCGCCGCCTCCCAGAACAGGCGCAGCATCCGCACACCGCCATCGTCGTCCCAGACACACGCTGCGACCGTGCCACCGGGTCGCACGACCCGACGCGCCTCCGCCACCGATGCATAGGGGTCGTCGACGAAATTGAGCACGAGCTGCATCAGCGCCGCGTCGAACGACCCGGGCGAGAAGGGCAGCGCCTCGGCCGGCCCGACGCGCACGTCGACGCCCGGGTTGCGCTGCGCGCACGCCGCGACGAACGTGTCCGACGGGTCGACGGCGCTTACGCTCCCGGGACCGAGCCGCCGGGCCAACTCGACCGTGAGGGCCCCAGGGCCACAGCCGACATCGAGCGCCCGCATGTCCGGCTCGATTCCGGCAGCGTCCGCGAGCGCGACGGCCAGCGGCTTCGAGTACCGGCCAATGAACCGGTCATAGGAGTCGCTACCCGAGTTCCGCAAGGCGCCCTCCCCCTCGGCCGGCGAAGGCGAACCTCGTCCGACGGTGGGGTCCACAAGCAGCACAGTACCGAGGCGACCGCTCTTGGTGCACGTCGTGGTCGCGCATGATGGACGCGAGGTAGGTACGGTGGCGCTGGTCTGCGGAAGATGAGATTCTTGACCGGAACGATCCGCCGACGAAGGCGCGCTTCGGTCGGTTGCGCGAGAGGAGGAGGGCCGCGGTAGATGCCGCCCAGATTGACCGGTGTCGCTGTGCTTGGCGTGGTCCTCGCCGGCTTCGTTGCAGGCGGCCGTGGAGTTGAAGCAGCTCCGGTGTCGTCCGCGGCCCTCGCATCGACCCGGTGTGATGCGACGCGGGTTCACTACACGCCGCACGCCGGCAGCGGGGCAGGACTTGCGCCGTACCCATGGATCGCGGCGTCACCGACCTCGGCGGGAGTCGTGGGTCACCTCTTCTACTACACGGCGGTCAGGGCATGGATGCGCGCCCAAGCGCCCGGTCTTCAGATCTACACCGGGGGGCAGACCCCGAACGGCCGCGCGAGTATGAAGGTCCTCTGGGATTTTCCCCGTGTCAGGACGGCGTTGCCGGTGCAGCTACGCGGGGAGCGGCTTGACCGCTCCGGATCCTTTGCTCAAGTCTTGTCGCCAGCTGGGCCGACCCGCAGAGGGCCCACGCAATATCCATCAATCGTCGACGTGCCCGCTCCGGGATGTTGGCGATTGACACTAACGACAGGCACGACCGTCGGACGGATCACTGTGCTGGCCGTCCGTTGACGTGGTCCCAATCCGTCGTCGCGGTCGAACTGCCCGAGGAGCGGTCGTCGTGAGACGACCCGGAATCGAGAGCCTGGCCGTGGGTCACTGGCGACACGGTTAAGAGTTCTTGAGGAACCCAACCCGACAACCACAGACGCTTGCGCGGGCGGATGTCGCAGCGTTGCCGCTCCGCGCGGTGGCTGTTGCGTAATTGCTGCTGGTGCGCCGGGGTCGGGGGGCTGTTGTCTGTCGGGCCGATGACAGAACGAGGCGCTCAGCCGCCGGTGATGCGGTTCAGGCGGCGTTGAGGGCGGTGTGGAGCTTGAGGAGGTTGTGGGTGGCGTTGATGAGCCGCCATTCTGAGTGGCAGGCCGCTCTGCCGCGGCGTTGGAAGCGATCGAAGCGGCGATTGAACTTCGTGTTCGCGAACACCGGCTCAACCGTTGCCTGGCGTTTTCGGTAGAGCGCTTTGCCGAGCTCCGTCTCGAGCACTGCGCGCATGAACGCGTAGGGACCGCCGTCCCAGCCCGGCCGGGTGCCTTTGCGCTTGTCCGCGTCGGGCGGAACGAGGACCGGGATGCCCTGGCTGGTGATGTGTTCCATCTGCTGCTGGTGCCAGTAGCCCGCGTCGGCAACGATCACGCCTGGCTGCTCGGTGATGCCGGCCACTTCGAGTTGATGTAGTGCGGCGTCGACCATTGGGCCGAGGTGCCCGAAGTCTGAGGAGCCCGTGTTGATCTCCGCAGCGATCACGATCTGGTGTTCGTTGACGACGGCCTGCGCGTTGTAACCCTGGATATAGCCGCGCGGGGCCTTGAGATTCTTGGAGTCCGGGTCGGTCACGTTCACGTTCCCGGCCGGCGTCGCGGGCGGCGTGTAGGACTTCGTGTGGTTGTGATGTAGCCGCCGCCCGGCCTTGTCGACACCGCGCGCCCGGTAAGCCTCGTAGGCGTCGTTCGCGCGCTGCTCGCTCCACAGCTCTTCCTCCAACCGCCGCTTGGCCTCCTTCACCCGTGCCGGCCGCGACTGTCGCACCGGCTTCGGATTCGCGGCACGCTCCGCCTCGAGCCGCTGCTTTGCTTCGCGCAGCCACGCGCGGCGCCCCGCCGCGGTCGCAAGTTCCGGCGGCAGCTCGTCACCTCGCCGATCCCCGTAGAGCTCGTCCTCAGCCGCGTCAATCGTCTTGGCCTCCTCGAGGATCTCGCGCGCAAGCTGCTCGTAATCGCGGTTCGCGTGATGCGACGCGTTCGCATGCACCTTCGTCCCATCGACCGCGAGCACCCCGACCCCCGCCAGACCGGCGTCCGCGCACAGCGTCAGGACCTCGCCGAAGAGGCCAGCGATCGCGTCCTCGTGACGCTGACGAAAGCGCGCGATCGTCGTGTGATCGGGGCACTGGTTCGCCGTGATCACGCGGTAGGCGACATCCTCGACGCACTCGCGCTCGATCACCCGCGCCGAACGCTGCCCACGGCAATAGGCGTAGAGCAGCAGCGCGACCATCACCTGCGGATCGTGCGCCGGGCGGCCCACACCATCCGCGTTGTAGGGCCGATAGAACGCGTACAGATCCATGTCCTCGACTGCCGCCAACAGGAACCACGCGAGATGACTCGGCGGCAGCCAATCCCTCAAATCCGGCGGAAGCAGCAACTCCTGATCACGATCAAAGGCAATGAAGTTCTGGGGCATCCCGGCATCGTCTTAAACCCGCCGGACACCACCAATTACGCAACAGCCACCGCGAGCAGCAGCAGGCGCTTTGATGCGGGAGCCCTCACTGTCGGGCTAGGTGCGGACGGCTGAGTAGGTTCCGGTGGCGCCGTTGGTGTCGCGGAAGCTGCCCGTGAGTCTGTTAGCAGTGATCGTGCCCTTGTTATATGACTTGTAGCTCGCGCCGTAGGTGATCGTAAAGGCGTAGCGATCGCCCTTCACGTGGCAGGCAACGAGCCTGTAGGACCCCTGTCTCGACAACGAAGTCGTGCCCGAGCAAACCCCGGTCGTGCGATTTTCCTTCTTGATGGTGAACGGCTGACCGTTGCTCGTCTGCCAGGTGCCGAGAAAGTTGACGTTCTTGGCGGTGGCCCACGCCTGGGGGGCGAACATCGTCAGCGTCGCTGCCGCAAAAACCGTCGCCGACAGCGCCGCACGCCGGACCGATCCGTCCATGTCGCTCTCCCTTTCGATTGGGCCCGCCAGAGCCCGGGCACTCTACCGAGCGCGCATCACATCGGCTTTCAATCGTCGTGCGGAACCGAAACGGTCAGGAGGAGTAGGGCGCGTAGCGGTGGTGGAGCATGAGGTCGTTGCCGTCTGGATCCGAAAAGAAGGCCATGTGGCACACGCCGGTGTCGAGCGTGTCGCCCACGAACTCGACGCCCTCGGCCTCGAGTTCGGCGCGGGTGGCGGCGACATCGTCGCAGCCTAGCGCCCACGGGTTGCCCTTCTGCGCGACGAACGGCATCCCGACCTTCTCGGGTTCCCAGATGCCGAAGCACGTATCGCCGGCCCACTGCTCATAGTCACCGCGCCCGTCAGGGCGAAGGCCGAGCGTGTCGCGGTAGAAGCTGCGGGCCCGGTCAGCGTCCTGCGACGGGATGCCGATGAAGTCGACTCGTGTGATCATGGCTGACGTATAGCACGCGAGACGTTCAACACTGATTCTCAGAGCCATCAATCACGCGTGAAACCGAGCCCAGTCCGATGCTGCCGTCACGGACGCGTGACGGCCCGCCGTGTGTGCGCTACTGTCACCGCCTATCACCGACGACCACGCGGGGACGATGGCAAAGATAGCTGAGCGGCGGTTGGCAGCCGCGGTACACCGTGGCTTGGTCGTCTTCCTTGTCGGCGTGCCCGCCAACAGCGAGTTGCGGCGCGCGCTACGCCTTCGCATTCTGGTCCCGCTGGCTCTAGCGTTGTCGCTGGGACTGCCCTGCGTAGCGCAGGCGCAGTCAACCGTCACGGTCAATCCGACACAGGGTCCTCCGGGTACGCAGGTTACGATCACAGGCGCCGGCTGGAATCCCTTCTATTTTCCAGCGCCTATCCAGTTCTGGGAAGAGGCCAATGGAGTTGTGACTTATGAGGCCGACGTGGGGTCCGCGACGTCGTCCGACCCTGGCTGCGCTCCCACCGCCAACCCTGACACTGGCGTCGCTTGCAGCTTCGCCGTGCGGGTCACCGTTCCGTCCAACGCTCCAGCGGGCGTGACTGGCACTCTTGTCGACGGGGCATTCCCGATCAGCGAGCGTTTCGTTGTCGCCCCCGCTGATGATGACTGCTGCACCGCAGCAGACTTCAACGTAACCAAGACACCGCCGACGCCAACGCCGAAACCGAAGCCGAAGACGATCTCGCCGAAGCAGTTAGGGACGATAGGCGGCGTCCTACTCACGTTAGTGAACGATTGGGACGATTATTGTACGCTCCGCCCGATCAATGCATGCACGCCTTGGAAGACACGTGCCGTAGGTAAGGTCCTTCGCTGGCTGGAAAAGCTCGGCAAGGTGATTTCCGTGATCAACCTGGGGAAGGTTGGCGAAGCCGAGGTTGCCGTCGGGCAGGACGCAGCCGATTTGAGCAAGGATTGCCGCAGTCGAGCGGGTACCAAATGCCCGATCAAGGACTACAAGAGCTGGCCCGCTACAGCCAGGCAGGCCCTGCCGCGACTCTATAGCGATTTGACTGCACTACGTCAGTCGGTGATCGATATGGTTGATAGCTTCTCCCCGGTGCCGTTCGCGGTGCCGGGGTTCTTCGACAAGTACTTTCCGGTGACACCGTGTCACGTATGTAGTCAGTCGCCGTAGCGCCGGTGCTCATGGTGGGCAGAACTTCCCAGATCTTGGCTCGCCCTCCTCGGACATATCGGGACACGAAGCACTCTCCCCACCACGCCCGAATTAGAACAGCCCAGCCGTGGCTAGGCTCGCCTCACGCGCCCGGAGAGATTCGAACTCCCGACCTTCGGTTCCGTAGTCTCGTAGAAGCGCACTGGTTACGTTGATTCGCAGCGAGTCAGGGGACAAATGCGACTGGCTGTCTGCGACTTGATTCGACGATTTCGGAACACATAGGGAACACGGGTCGCCCGCGCCTCCGCTGGCCATCGTGCGGCGTGATCGGCGTCGTCGCCGACGCGAACGTCCGCATCTCCATAGCCACGCCAAGACTGGGCGTGCTGTCCAAACACTCGCTGTCCGCGCGTTGGAGGGAAGTCGTCGGCGCGTTCGAGTTGCACGTGCCGTCGCAGAACCGGACCTGCGCGCCGATGCGCTCCAGGCTTCGACAGATCGGGTGCTCGCTGCTGCTCGCTCGAGGAGCGACCGCTGACGAGCGACGCCCGGACGCGCTTTCTGCTGCTCAAACTCGGAAGAGCTTCCGACCCGGAATGCAGGGCAGCGGTAGCTAACCCCTGCTGTTGTGCGCGGTCGACCCTATTTCGTGGTCGGCGTGAGGTGCGCCTCATCCGCGACCACGCCGAGCAGGGCGGCGGCCGCGGCCGCCTGGCCGCGGTTTGTCACCCCGAGCTTGCGCAGGATCGAGGAGACGTGGTGGTCGACTGTCTTCGGCGTGACGACCAGCCGCTGTGCGATCTCCGCGTTGCGGAGCCCCTGCACGAGCAGCGGCAGCACCTCGAGCTCGCGGTTCGTCAGTCCGGCAGGATTCTGGCGGGTCGCTGCCCGCGGCCCCCGCGGAACGTTGCGCTCGCCGAGCTCGCGCAGCCGCTGCGCGACGATCGCCGCTGCGGGGTTGGCGCCAAGCGCTCGAAGCTGCTCGTGGGCGGCGCGCAGCAATGAGCCATCGCTGCTAGGAACGAGTGCAATCGCGGCGTCGTAGTGGGCGCCCTCGGCCTTCAGCAGCTCGGCGGCGGCTTCGGGCTCGCCGTCGAGCTGAAGGCGAAATCGCTCGGGAACGTTGTCCGGCGGTTCGACCGGAAGGCCCGCCCGTGCCCGCCAGCAAGCGAGCCAGCCCGCGGCCGCAGGCTCGTTCAGCCGGCAGGCGAGGTCGTAGGTCGTCGCCGTCTCGGCACCGATCGCCTCCGGTCGCCCCTCCAGCCACGCCGACCTCGGCGCGGGCGGCGGACACCGGGCCGAGGAACTGGAGGTCGTCGGCGTTCGACGCGCGCTCCCACGCCTCGTCCAACAGCGGCCAGGAGCCCGGGTCGCCCCGTCGCGCGCGCACGAGCCCGATGACAACCAGCGCGTAGGTGCGCGGTTCGATGATCTGGTCGCGGGGACCGTCGAGGAGCGCTTGCGCCGTTGCAGCGGCGTCGTCCCAGCGGCCCAGAGCCAGCTCGACCAGCGCTCGCTCACCGACGAGACATTTGACCCACGCCTCGAGCCCGAGCTCGCGCGTGTATCCGATCCCACGCTCGATCCAGACAAGCGCCTCTCGCCAACGCCAGTGGTGGATCAGCCCGCAACTGAGGTTGATGTACGCGCGACCCGCGTCGGTCCCGAGGTGAGCCTGACGCGCGAGTTCGAGGCTGCGCTCGAGCTTCGCCGCCCCAGCCGGATAACCGGCGACCAACTCGGCGGTGCCGACGTTGTTGAGCGCGTGGACGAGCCCCTCGAGGTCGTCGACCTCCTCGGCGATCGCGATCGCCTTCGCGCCCAGGCTGATGGTCTGCGCGAAGTCGTAGTCGAGCATCGCCGTGCTGGCGAGGTAACTGTAGGCGCGGGCGAGCTCGGCGCTGGGCGGACCCTGCTCGAGCACACGCACCGCATCGCGGATCGTTTCGGCCGCCTCGCGAGCACGCCCGATGCAGCCCAGCAGCCGCGCCCGCATCCGCAGCGCGTGGCCCTCCCGCGCGGCGTCGCCACGGCGGCGGTGGATCGCAATCGCCTCATCGATCGCGCCGGCCGCCTCCGAGCGCATATCAGACAGATAGGCGTGCTCGCAGAACCGCTCGAGCAGCTCAGCGCGTGCCTCCGGAGCGATGCCCTCGGCGAACCGCAGCGCCCGCCAGTAGTGGTGCTGCGCCTCGCGCGGGGAGCCGCGCTCCGCGGCCCGCTCACCCGCCGCGGGTGCGTACTGGAGCACGGCGGGCCTGTCCCCCGCCGCTTCGGCGTGATGGGCGAGCCGCACGTAATCGGGGGCGCCGAGCGCCGGATCGGCGAGCGCGGCGAGCGCCCGGCGGTGCAGCACGACCGCCCGATCGGGCGGCAGCGACGCCTCGATCGCCAGCCGGGCCAGCTCGTGACGGAAGAGGACGCCGTCCGCCTCGGCGCGCACCACCCCGGAGCGCAAGCACTCATCGAGTGCGTCCAGCGCGCCGTCGGTCAGCGCCTCGAGCAACCACACCTCGGCGCGTTGCGGCACGACTGCAATGGCGTCCAAAAGCGCGCGAGCGGACGGGCTGAGTCGCGCGACCCGCGCATGGACCGCGTCGCGCACTGTCTCGGGCACATCATCCGTCCCGGCCGCAAGCGTCTCAGTGACGAAGAACGGGTTGCCGGCCGTGCGCTCGAACAGCTCGTCGACATCGAGGCAAGACGAGCCGGCGAGCTCGCCGACCGCCCCGCGCGACAAGCCGCCGAGCTCCAGCCGACTCACGCCATCACCGCTCCCAAGCTCGCCCAGCACCATCCGCAGCGGGTGATCGCGATGCAGCTGATCGCTCCGGTAGCTGATCACCAGCAGCAACCCCGACTCCCCCGCCCTGCGGGCGAGCACCCGCAGCACGTCAAGCGTCGCCTCGTCCGCCCAGTGCACGTCCTCGACGATCAGCGCCACCGGTGCGATCGCGCCGAGCGCGCCGGCGAGCGCGACCGCGACCTCGAACGGCTTCGCGCCGGCCGCCACCAGCTGCGCCGGCTCGCCCCCGAGCTCCGCCGCCGGCTCCAGGAGTGGTCCCAGCGGGCGCGGCGTGAACAGTGGAACGCAGGTTCCCCACAGGGCCGTCACGCGCCGGGGGAGCTCACCGCGGAACCGGCGCAGAAGCGCCGTCTTACCGATCCCGGCCTCGCCGGACGCAATCGCCACCCCGCCCCGCCCAGTCGCCGCCATCTCAGCGACAAGCCCGTGGAGAACACCCAGCTCATCGGAGCGCTCAAGCAGTTCCGGTAGATCCACGATGCAATCCTACGCCCGGCCGGCCGGCCGCTAATCGGGAGAACTCCCCATCTTGCCTATTCGCGAGCACTCCCGCTCCACAAGCGCGGGGCATCGCTCCCGCGTCGCGCAGACCAGCGGTACACGACCAGCGACGTGATCTCCGTCCTGGATCGTGTTGGGTCCAAGATGGGTATCGGCGAGGTCCAACATAGGGGGTCCTCCCGATGCGGGCGCCGCGGGTCGCCCGTACGTTGGTCGCATGTCAAGCGGCCAACGCACGAGGAGGACCGATATGCCGCGATACGTAGTGCAGCGCACCTTTCCGGAGGGGTTGCACATCCCGATCGGGAACGGCGGAGCAGAGCTCTGCGGTTCCGTCGTCGAGCGCAACGCCGAGGAAGGCGTGACCTGGATCAGCTCGTTCGTCTCGGAGGACAAGACACGCACGTTCTGCATCTATGACGCGCCGACCCCTGAGGCAATCCGCAAGACGGCCGCCCGCAACAGGCTCCCCGTCGATCGGATCACCCAGGTGCGTGTACTCGACCCCTACTTCTATACAGGTGAGGTGGCGTGATGCTCAGATCGGATCGGACCGGCTTTCGCCGGGGCATTGGTTTCGGTTATTCCGTCCGCGCTGCGGATGCGAGGCCTGGTCGTTTGTGGCCCGGGCCAGCAGGCCGCGGGAGACAATGGGAGGTCGTAATGACAACGCTGTTTCGCCGGCTCGGGAGGCCTGTTGCAGGCCGTGCCGCAGCCGCCGCGCTTACCCTGGGCCTCGTCGCTGCGGCCCTTCTGTTCAGCTCATCCGCGAGCGCCCAAACCAAGCCTTGTTCCGACGATGTGGAGAGCGCCCCGACCGGCCCTGCGACCGTGTCGGCCGCGTCCACCACGTCCTATGGCAGGGTGCTGGTCGTCGGTTCGGGCGACTACGCCGGTTGCTCGCTGTACCTGCTCACCTCAGACCAGCTCCACGCGCTGTCTGGCGCAGACTTCGCGTGCAGCGACAACACGAACGTCCTCAATAAGCCTTGCGACAGTGACCTCTGGCCGGCGCTCCTCACCGCGGTGCTCCCATCGCGGGGCCGGGGGTCAACCCCGACCTTCTCGGGACGGTAACCCGCACCGACCTGCCTGGCTTGTCGTCGGTGCAGCAGGTGACCTATGCCGGTCAGCCGTTGTACCGGTTCTTCCTGGACCAAGCGGCGGGGGATACGCAAGGCGCCAATTTGGACGATCCGGTGACAAGTCCCGCAGGCATCTGGTACCTGGTCGATCCGGGTCGCGGCACTCCCGCGACGGGTCAGGCTCAATTGCAGCTCGAGACCGCTCCGGTGGGCGGCACTGGGCCCGATGAGACCGTACTGGCCGCATCGATGAACGATGACTTCAGCGTCTTCCCCAACGCGAGCTTCCCCGTCTACAACTTGAGCACGGACAGAAGCCGCGAGTGGGGCGACGCGAGACGCCACGAGCATGGCCACGACGAGCATGGCCACGAGAAGGTCTGTCAAGGGCAGTGTGCCGTTTACTGGCCACCGCTCCTCACCTCAAAGTGGCCTGAAGCCGGGCCAGGCGTTGACCAGCATGCCCTCGGGATCACCGTGAGGCCCGACGGCACTTACCAGGTGACCTACAACGGCCGGCCTCTGTACCTGTTCAACAACGACGCCTATATCGCAGGCATTACTGGGACCCAGGGCATCAACGGAGCGGGTGTCGACACCCCGTGGGGCGTGTTCAACACGATCCCGCCGCTGCCCTGACACTCCCCACGGGGCCTAGCACCGCCTAGCAGACCGAAAGCCCCGGCCGACTCAATCGACCGGGGCTTTCTCACCTCGTCTACGTCCAGCCCACCGACGCCCGACGCGAGGATCCGTGATCGTGCACGCGCTCATGCGCTGGCTCGCGCTGCTCCTCCGCTCGCTGACAGCGACAACTCACCCCGACGCACGCGAGCGGGGCCGCAGCCCGCCCACCCAAAACCAGCTGGGCTCGCCTCACGCGCCCGGAGAGATTCGAACTCCCGACCTTCGGTTCCGTAGACCGACGCTCTATCCAGCTGAGCTACGGGCGCAGTGATCGCCGGAGTCTAAACGGCGGGCACCGCCCCCGAGGCTCGCCCAGCCCGCGGACTGCGACTCGAACCGGCGCCCCGACGGCCGTGACAGCGCCCAGCAGCGACCTCGAGCCGCGGCGCAGGGCGCTCGACACGGCGTTATCGTCCGAGCGGTGCCGACCCCGCCCTTCTCGTTGCTCGAATTCCCGGCCGACGATCCCGAACGAGCCGCCCGCTTCTGGGTCGGGCTGCTCGGCGTCGAGCTCGAGGTTCGCCGGGAGGGCGAGGGGCGCGGATGGCAGACGCATTCGGGCGGCCCCGAGTTTGGCATCCATGAGCGCGGAACCGGGCCGGGCGACAGCTTCTCGCTGCCCTACTTCGACGTCAGCGACCTGCCCGCCGCGCTCGAGCGCGTGACGGAGCTCGGCGGGAGCGTGATCCACCCGGGCGAACATTGGGCGATCTGCCGGGACTCCGAGGGAACGCCGTTCGGGGTGGCGCACCGGACCTGAGCGAGCAGCCCGCCGCGCACGGCGAAGCAGTTCGCCCGGCTCGGGGCGATTGGTATCGTCCGGGCGGGGCGACCACGACGGTCCGGGGCAGCGGTCGCCGACGCTCCGACTCCAGAGAAAGAGGGAACTTTGATGAGATCGTCGATCTTCCGCAGGCTCGTACCGTTCGTGGCCTCGTCCGCCTTGGTCGCCGGCGCAGTACTCGCGACGACCGCGGTGGACGCAAGCGCGCACCGTGCCCATGCCGCCCACCACGAGCACTCCCACGGCGGGCCAAAGCAGGTGTCGGGGACGTTGTACGTGTCGCCGACCGGCGCGCTGTCGAACTCGGGCGGCTCCTGTGCCCAGGCGCAGTATTCGACGATTCAGTCGGCCGTCACGGCCGCAGCACCATCGAGCACGGTCATCGTGTGCGCCGGCACCTACGCCGAGGACGTCGCGGTCGCCGAACCGCTGACGCTCCAGGGCGAGGACGCCGTGATCAACGCCAAGGGGAAGGACAACGGCGTCGTGATCTCCTCCTCCAACGTCACGGTCGACGGCTTCACGGTCCGCGGGGCGACCGGCGAGGGCATCCTCGCCGTGGGAACCCCCGACCCGGCGCTGATCCCCCCGGGCTCGCCCGCGGGCAGCATCACCGGCGTGCCGATCACCGATGTCACGATCAGCCACGACATCGTCCAGGGCAACGACCAGGGCCCGCCGACCTCGCCCTACATGGAGTGCCAGGCGGCCGGCAACGTGCCGGGCGACTGCGGCGAGGGCATCCACCTGATGAGCGTCGCGGACTCCACCGTGTCACACGACTACGTGACCGGGAACTCCGGCGGGATTTTGCTCAGCGACGAGTTCGGCCCGACTCACGACAACGTGATCGAGCACAACCTCGTCTCCAACAACGCCTCCGACTGCGGCATCACGATGCCGTCGCACAACGGCCTCGCCGTCAACCCGGCGACGCTCGCGCCCAACCCGTCGCTGGGCGGCGTCTACGACAACACAGTGCGTAACAACGTCGTCCTCAGCAACGGGCTGACCGGCTTCGGTGCCGGGGTGCTGATGGCGGCTCCGTTCCCGGGCTCGGCGTCCTACGACAACGTGGTCGAGGGCAACCTGATCGAGAACAACGGCATCGCCGGCGTGACGCTCCACAGCCACGCGCCGGGCGCCTTCATCGGTGGCAACGAGATCGAGCACAACATCATCGGCGTCAACAACCTCACCGGTGACACGCCGCTCTCGCCGCCGACGGGGCTCGGTGCCGCACCGGTCCAGTTCCAGGCCGACATGCAGACGACCGGGGTCCTCGTGTGGTCGCTGGTGACGCCGCAGAGCATCACGATCGCCGACAACGTGATCCTCGGCGACACAATCGGGATCTGGCTGAACCCGGCGGTCAGCGATCCGGCCGCCGCGACCAGCAACACGTTCCAGGGCGTCACCACCCCGGTCGGCCCCTAGGTAGTTCCAGGCGAATGCGCGGCGCGGTCCGTCCGGGCGACCAGGCGGACCGCGCAAGCGCGCAGGAGCATCGGGGGCAGGGCGCCCAGCGACCTGCCGCCGGTGTCGCCCGAGCACGATCTGGGAGGCTAGTCGTCGAGGTGGAACGGCAGCGTCGCGACGACGACGCCGTCGGTGCGCGATTTGAGCGCCGCCTCGAGCAGGCGTCCGCGCTGGTTGTGCAGGAGCTCGTGGCGGCGCTTGCTGGGGATGATCTCGGGGATCAGCACGGTGATCGTCGCGTCCTGCGACCGGATCGATTCCACGTATTGCAGGACCGAGCGCACGAGCGAGCGGTGCGGGTCGAGCAGCACCTCGAGCGGGACCGCACAGCGCCACCGCTCCCAGTCGCGTTTGATCTGCTCGCACTCGTCCTCGTCGCCGGCCACGGCCACCGCCACGACGGTTTCGCCGAGCGAGAGTGCGGTGCTCAGGGCGCGCTCGGTGAGCAGGGTGACGGTCGTCGTCGGGACGATCACCACGCTCTTTCGCCGGCGCGGAAGGCCCGGCGTCTTGCCGAGCTGCAACGCCGAAGCGAGCTTCGCATAGTAGGTCTCGGTGTGCCAGAAGACGAACATCAGCAGCGGGACCACCAGCGTCACCACCCACGCTCCGGCGAGGAACTTGGTCGAGAGGAAAACGACGACGGCGATCGCCGTCATCGCCGCACCGGCGGCGTTGACCGCGGCGCGCGCCTGCCAGCGCCGCGGCCGCGTCTCTCGCCAGTGGCGGACGAGCCCGACCTGGCTGATCGTGAAGCCGACGAAGACGCCGATCGTGAACAGCGGGATCAGCCGGCTCGTCTCGGCGCTGACCGCGATCAGCAGCAGCGTCGCCGCCAGCGCGAGTGCGCCGATTGCGTAGCGGTAGACCGGCCGCTCGGCGCGCAGGTAGAACAGGTGGGGCAGGCGGTTGTCGCGGGCGAGCAGACTCATCAGCACCGGCAGGCCCCCGAAGCTCGTGTTCGCTGCCAGCGCGAGCACCAGCGTCACGGCGAGATTCGATACGTAGAACGGCCAGCCGGTGCCGAACGCGCCCGCCGTGACCTGGGCGAGGATCGTCACCCCGCCGCGTGGGACCACATGGTGGGCGCGGATCAGCAGCGCGAGGCCCACGAGCATGACGCCGAGCAGGACTCCGAGCGAGATCTCCGTGCGCTGCGCCGTTCGCACGCGCGGCGCGCGAAACGCGGGCACGCCGTTGGCGATCGCCTCGACGCCGGTCACCGCCGAGCAGCCGGAGGCGAACGCCTTCAGGATCAGCACGATCCCGAGCGCGGTCGTCGGGCGGATCGGGCCGAGGCTCGATCCGATTTTGGCGACCGGGTGGGAATGAAACGGTCCGACGACGATCACCGCGAGGATGCTCACGACGAACACCGCGGTTGGGACCATCAGCAGCTTGGCCGACTCGGCGATCCCGAACATGTTCACGGCGGTCAGCAACGCCAGCCCGACCAGGCAGACCGCCAGCAGGTGATGCGCGAGACCGGGAAACACGCTGCCGAGGCTGGCTGCGCCGGCGGCCAGGCTGACCGCGACGGTGAGCACGTAGTCGACGAATACCGACGCCGCTGCGAGCAGCGCCGGAATCCGGCCGAGGTTGAGCTTCGCGACGGCGTAGGCGCCGCCGCCCTCAGGGTGCGCCGCGATCACCTGGGTGTAGGAGATCACCAGCAGCGCCAGCATCGCGGTGATCACCAGCGTCAGCGGGAGCGTGAAGCGCAGGGCGCCCGAGCCGGCGGCGACCAGCACCAGCACCATCGCCTCGGGGCCGTAGGCGACGCTCGACAGCGCGTCGAGGCTGAGCGCCGCAAGGCCCCCCCTCACGCTGAGCTCGTGTCCTTCGTCGGCGTGCTTCCCGGTGCGTCGATGCCTGGCCAGCGGGGCACCGCGCTTCGCGGCCTGACGCGCCGCGCCCGAGGTGGGCGCCCCTGTCCGGGCCTTCGCTCGGGTTCCAGCCGGTTCTCGGGTTGGATCGTTCAACGCAGCAGGGACCGCCCGCGCACAACTGTGACAGGCCGCCCGGTAGGTACGGCCGGACGACCGCGCCGCCCGGCCGGCCGCTACCCGCCCTAAATCCCCCCAGTCAGCGCGCCAACGGCTGCCGTGCGGCCGCGCAACGCAACTGTCCGCTCAGCGGGTGTCCCTCACTGGCTGTCGTACTCGTCGTGGCGTCGCCACCAGAAGCCGCCGTCCTCGTTGCGGCCGAGCGGCGCGCGGTCGAGCCACTGGTACATGCCCCAGAGGCCGTCCAGCCCGCGCGCATACGCCGAGTAGGTGTGGTACACGACGCCGTCCTCGAGCGCGAACGCGCTGACACCCGGCCCTTCTCGCCTGAAGGTCTCATAGTCCGTTCCAACGATCGACGAGGCGAAGTCGTCGAGCTCACGGCCCTTCTCGCCGTCCGGCGGCCGAAGGTCGGCCGAGCGGAAGTTGTATTCGACGGCCCCGGATTCCCACTGCTGCTCGGTATGCGACGCCTGGAAGTCGTAGTTGAAGTCGCTGTCGAACGAGGACGCCCACGGGAAGCTCCAGCCCATCCGCCGCTTGTACGCCTGCACTTTCGCGAGCGGAGCCCGCGACACGGCCGAGAACGCGACGTCGTGATTGGCGAGGTGGATGACGGAGCCGTCGAAGCCGTCCGCTATCGCCGAGCAGGACGGGCACCCTGCGCTGTAATCGGGCCCGAGCATGAAGTGATAGATGAGGAGCTGCGAGCGTCCTCGGAATAGGTCGGCAAGCGACGCCGTGCCCTGGTCGGTCTCGAAGCGATAGTCCTTGTCGATTCGAACCCAGGGCAGCTGCTGCCGCTGGCGCGCCAGTTCGTCGCTACGGCGAACCAGCGCCTTCTCGGCCTCGAGCAGTTCCAGTCGGGCCGCCAGCCACTCTTCGCGCGTTCCGGTCTTGTGGTCGGTCATTGCTTGGCTCCTTCGTTTCGTTACAACAGTTTGGGGTGGCCGAGCGCCGGCGTCGGCGTCTCACATCGGTGGGACCAGTCGGAAACCGGCGGTTCTCCTACTGCTTGGAATCGCTCAGCTGGTCGCGGTGGGCGGCCTCTGCGAGGTCCTTGATCGCCGCCAGCCGCCGGTCCCACTGCGTCGCGGCGCGCGCCATCGCCCGCGAGGCGGTGTCGAGGCGTTCGGGCCGCACGACGTAGCGGACCTCGCGGCCGTGCCGGTGCCCCTCCACGAGCCCGACCCGACCAAGGACGGCGAGGTGCTTCGAGACCGCCTGGCGCGTGAACGGCAACTCTTCGGCGAGCGCGCTGGGGGTCGCTTCGCCGCGCGCGAGCAGGACATCGAGGAGCCGGCGCCGGCTCGGCTCGCCGACCGCCGCCCAGAGCCGCTCCTCGTCGACCAGAGCCGTGCTCATCGGCGCGTCGCCGCCTTGCCCTGAGCCGCCACGTACCGGCCCAGCTCGCCGACGTGGCGCTCCCAGCCTCGACTGTGGCTGTCCAGGTACCTGCGCTTCTCCTCCTCGGCCCAGTCGATCGCCGCCAGCCCGCTCTCGACGACGCGCAGCCGGGTCCTGCCGCCCTCGTCGCTCAGCGTGAACTCGACGAGCATCGAGTTGCCCTCGATCGGCTCAGACCCCTCGGGATGCATCCATCGGAACGAGAAGAGGTGCGGGCGCTCGACGCGCTCCACACGGAGGCGGGCGGGCCCGTGCTCCTGCCACGAGAGCACGCCCTCGCCGCCGGGGCGCAGATCGAGTTGCGCCGCGTCGCTGAACCAGCGGGTGATCTGCGCCGGCTCGGTCACGACGGCCCAGACGACCTCAAGCGGCGCCTCGATCAGCGTCTCGCGCTCGATTTGATTCGGAATCACCTCGACGACCTCCTCGATGATGTGCAACCAATGGTTGCGCAAGCTACCACACAAGCACAACGGGTGGTCGACTGTTGCCTCCTTCCGGAGCAATGGCCCGGCCGAGCCCCTGGCTCCGCGGATCGCACGCAACCGCGCCGATTCGCATGACTGGCGATACTGCCGGGGTGCTGCGGAGCCTCAGGGCAGAGATCCGGCGACTCGTCACTCACCGCCGCGCACCGGCCGTCGCACTGGCGGTGATCGTGCTCTACGCGCTGGGGGCGAGGGTGTTCTATCTCGGCGAGCCGTGCTCGTCCCCCTGCATCGCGGGTACCAGCCACACGCTGATCTTCGACGAGGCCTACTACGTCAACGCGGCGCGGGTGATCGACGGCATCCATCCGCCGGCGGGCGCGCCGTATGCCGACGCGCCGCTGCACAAGGATCCCAACGCGGAACACCCGCAGCTGGCGAAGCTGATCATCGCGGGCACCATCGAGTTGTTCGGCGACGACCCGTGGGGCTGGCGCATCGGCAGCGTGATCTTCGGACTGATCGCGATCCTGGCGCTCTATGCCCTGGTCCGGGGGGCGCGCGGCAGCCCGTGGCTCGCCGCCGGCGTGTGCGGGGTGATGGCGCTGGACAACCTGATGCTCGTCCACAGCCGGATCGCGACCCTTGACGTCTATTTCGTGGCGATGGCCCTGATCTCCGCCGCGCTGTACGTGCGCGGCTGGCGGGTCGCCGCGGGACTGGCGCTTGGGGTGGCCGCCTGCATGAAGCTGGAGGCACTGGCGGTGATCCCGGCCTTCGCGCTGTACGAGGCGTTCGAGGTCGCCTGGGCCCGGGCGGACGGCCACGCGATCTGGTCCACGCTCCGCGCGCGAACGCTGTCGCTGTCGCTGATTGTGATGGTGAGTCTGGTCACCGTGCTGCTCGGCGTGTGGCTGATGGATCTGCTCGTCCCGGCCTACGACCCGGGAACCCGCATCACCTACGCCGGGAGTCCGTTCACCCACATCGCGCACATGCTCTCCTACGCCGCGCAGCTGAAGGCGATCCCCAACGCGACGGGGATCAGCTCGACGCCCTGGCAGTGGCTGATCGATCAGGTGCCGATCGATTATGCCCGCGTCGCGGTGAACTCGATCGCCGGCGGCAAGACGATCGCGAGCAAGGCGCTGTTCGCGGCCAAGGGTGAGATCAACCCGTTCGTGATCCTCGTCGCCATGCCCGCCCTGCTGGCGGCGATCGCCGGCGCTTGGCGGGAGCGCGACCGCGTCGCCGCGTTCGGCGCCGCCTGGTGCGTCGGCACGTTCATTCCCTTCGTGATCCAGGCCTCGGCGTTCGACCGGATCTCCTACATCTACTACATGCTGCTCGTGATGCCCGGCATCTACATGGCCACGGCGTGGCTCTTCTCGCCCTCACGCGTGCCGCGTCTGGCCACCCTGGGCTGGGTCATCGCCCTGATCTACGGGTTCGTCTACCTCTACCCGGTGCGCAGCCTCAGCGGCCACTGAACGCGGACTAGGGCGGCGTGAGCGCCGTGGACGTCACCGTGGTCGTCACGGTGTCGGTCTCCGTGTTCGTCGTCGTCTCCGTCGTGGTGACGGTAACGGGCGTCGTCGTGAAGGTGAAGACCAACGTGGGTGAGGCCTCGGTGAAGACCGTGGAGTCCGGCTCCGTCGAGGTGGTGACGACGACTGTGGGGGTGCCGGTGCTCGTCACCGTGGAGTCCGGCTCGGTCGAGGTGGTGGTGACAACCGTGGCGGAGCCGGTGGTCGTCACGGTCTCCTCCCGAGCGGTCTTGGTGGTCGTCGTGGTCACCGGGGCGGCGGTCACCGTCGTCTCCCTGCCCGTCCGTGTGCGCGTCGTCGTATCCGGGCCCGCCGCCGTTTGAGAACGCGAGCGCGGCATCGCCACCATCGCGACGAGCGCGGTCATGATCAGGCGGCGTACCACGGCACAGCGATTTTATCCGCCCATCGAAGACTCGCTGGGGAGGTTTCTCCGGCTGCGCTCGACCCAGATCCGGCCGACGCGCGGCGCCGCCCGACCCGGCTGGCCCAGCGGAGGGGGAGGGATTCGAACCCTCGGTGCGGGGGTTGCCCGCACAACGGTTTTCAAGACCGTCGCATTCAACCGCTCTGCCACCCCTCCAGGGTGCCCGGATGATCGCACGCGGGTGTGGCGCTCTACACTGGGCACTCCGCGGAGAGGTGGCCGAGCGGCTGAAGGCACTCGCCTGCTAAGCGAGTATGGGGCGAAATCTCCATCGCGGGTTCGAATCCCGCCCTCTCCGTCGTCCGGTCGCGCGACGTGGCGATGCGGGCCTGCTTCGCGCTCGCCCGCGCCTGCCGCGATCGCGGCGACCGGCTGTCTCAAGCCTCGCGCCGTTCTCAGCGTGCAAACTCGGGAGTCGGTACGCGTGAGCGACTGCAGGTCACTCATCGCGGCTCGAGGCCCGGATCCCCGCGGGCTGCTGCCACTCGACCGCGTAGAACAGGCAGTCGCTGTGCGCGATCTCTGGATTGGTGGTCATCATGATTGGCACGATCGCGCGGCGGGCGACCAGCCGCGCACCGTCGCGGGCAAAGAGCTCGTGCGAGCGGTCGGCACCGTCGGCGCCACGGGCAACGAGCGGCCACGGCGCCTCCGGCGCGAGCCAGCCAAGCTCGGTCCCGGGGAGTAGCAGCTCGAAGTTGTGTCGGTCGATGTCCTCGGCGATGGTCAGCTGCGCCGCCGGCTCGGGCGCATTGCCCCAGGCCAGGCGCACGCCTGCGGCGATCTCCACGCGCAGCGGGTGGTGGAACATGTCCAACCGGGGTACCTCGGCCCCCCGTTCGAAGAGCATGTCAGCGTCGAGAAAGCGGTCGAGACCGCGCCGGGCGGTGCGGTTCGATGCGGGGTCGCCTGCGCGGCCCGCCTCGATCACGACCGTCGGGCACAGGCCCGGCGTCTGCTCGGCGAGCGCGCCGATGCTCAGGTCGTAATGCACGAGCCGATCGCCGAAGAGCCGCGCGAGATGCCGCTCCGCGTCGCCGATCCGTGCGGCGACCGCGTATGGGGGACTGTGCCCCGTGTTGTTATGGATGTCGACAAGCGCCTCGGGCGCAACCGCGTGAACCGCCTCGAGAATCGAAAGCGCCAGGTCGCGGGAGGGCCCTGGGAGAGCGCCCGGCCCGAAGCACCGGTTGAGGTCGGTGCCGTCCGGCAGCGCGCGGCGGGATAGTGGCGGGCCGGCCAGCGCCGCCTCCACCCCGCCGAGCACGAGGAGCGTGTCCGTCGCCGGCGCTCGGCCGTCACGCAGGCGCCCATGCAGCGCAACGAGACCCGACGGTTCGTTGCCGTGCAGGAGCGTGACCACCACGCGGCACCGAGTCCGGTCGCGGCCACGAAGGCGGATCGCCGCCGGGCCGCCAAGCGAGCGCAGGAACGCGACGTGATCAGCCGGGATGGCCGAGGCAGGCGGCGCCTCGACGTGGCGCAGCAGACTGTTCACCCCGACGGCACCGGCCAGGTGTGCACCGGTTCGCCGCTCTCGACATGCGCGAGGTAATGCTCGAGCATTGCTCGCAGCGCCGCCTCACGACCGAGGCGGGTTTCGAACGCGGCAAGGGCAGCCCGCTGCCAGCGCGCGCCGGTCTGGCCACCTGCGACACGCGCCTCGATCAAGGTGAGCAGGTGGTCGGCCTCATCGGCGACGACGCCCGCCTCGTCCACAAGCCCGTCGCGGGCGCAGGTCAGCAGCTCGAGCACCAGCTCCCGGGCCGTGCGGGCGCCGCCCGGCCAGTCAATGGTCGCCGCGAGCCCCTCGCGGGCTGCCGCATAGAAGCTGCGCTCCGCCAGCTCGAATGGGTGATCGGCCACGAGCCACGGCTCGCGTGCGAGCCCCAAGGCGAGACCGATTGCGAGCGCGGCATTCGCCGCCATGTCGACCGGGGTCGGCCCTGCTGGAAGCATCCGCAGCTCAAGCCGGAGGTGGCCGTCGTCTGTCGGATCGTAGATGCCTCTGTTCCAGCGCCACACGGTGCCCTGGTGCAGCCGTAGCTCAGGCAACTGGGGCAGCCCACCCCGCGACACCTGCTCGAACGGCAGCGGCAGCAACGGCTCATGCAGGGCCACGCACTCGGCAAAGTGCTCCAGCGCGTTCTCCCGCAGCCAACGGCGGCCGAACGACGCGCGCGGGTCGTCATGCCGCTGGCGTGCACCGGGATCACGCACATCGACCGATTGCTTGAACAACGCGATCCGCGTTTCCTCCCACAGCCGATGCCCCAGGAAGGTCGGTGCGTTTCCCGCCGCCGCGATGACCGGCGCGGCCGCCAGTTGAGCCGCGTTGTACACGTCGGCGAAGCGATCCGGAGCGATGCGCAGGTGGAGCTGGAACGACGTGCTCGCGCCCTCACACGAGAGGTGCTCGGTCTCCCAGAGAAAGTCGTCCTCGCCGTGGATCGAGATGCGGACGGGGCCGCTTCGCCGGGCAGCCAGCGCCGCGTCGAGCGCCCGGTAGCGGTCGGCGGCGGTCATCGAGCTCACGTTGAGGTCGGCCACGGTGAGCGTCGGCAGGATGCCGATCGGAACGATTCGACCGCCGTGGGCGCGTGCGCCCTCCCGGAGCGCCGACAGGGCCATCTCCAGCTCACGCTGGAGCCGCCCGAACGACCGTCCTGCGAGCGGCCACCAGGGCAGATTCCACTCGAGGTTGAAGCGTTCGAGCTCGACCGTGACCCGCGGATCACCCATCGTCGAGATCACCTCGTCGTTGCAGCACAGCGCGCGGCCCTCGCTGTCAACGATCGAGACCTCGAGCTCGGCTCCCATCGTCATCTCACCGACTCCGAAGCCGGGCCGGCGCAGCACCTCCTCGAGGAGGGCAAGACTGTCGTGCAGCCGGCGGCGGAAGTCCGCCACGTCCGCCTCTGTGACGTGCTCCCACGGCACTTCCGACCCCATCCGCGCATAGTACGGGCGGCCGAGTCAGCCCGGCGCCCTCTCGCCTGACCAGCTCGGTTTGGGTGGCTGACGTGGACCGTCCGCCCGCTCGTTTGAACCTGAGGCTCGTTGGGCGTCTTGCTCACCGGCGCGGGAGCAGATCCACAACGGACGTCGTCAGTCGGGTCGGGGATCGGCGATCCAGTAGCGCGGGCCGGGCCCCAGGCGCGCCGCCCAGTCGTCGGGGTTGGCAAGCTTGCAGCGGTCGAGCGACAGGCAACCGCAGCCGATGCACTCGGTCAGGCCCTGCTTGAGGCGCTCGAGCTCGGCGATGCTGTGGTCGATTCTCGCCGTCCACTTGCGCGAGAGGCGTGCCCAGTCGCGGCGTGTTGGCGCGTGATGCTCGGGCAGTTTGGCGAGCTCCGTGCCGATCTCATCGAGCGTCAGCCCGACGCGCTGTGCGTAGACGATGAACGCGATTCGCCGCAGCACGGGTCGTGGGTACTGGCGGCGACCCGAGCCGGCCCGTTCCGAGCCGATCAGACCGCGCTGCTCGTAGAAGCGCAGGGCCGAGGCCGCGACGCCGCTGCGGCGCGCAACCTCGCCGATTGGCATCAGGGCGGCCATCCTGGAAGCAAATCAGGTTCGGCCCTTGACTTCAAGTTAACTTTAGCTTGTAGGTTGGCCTTCCACACGATCACGGACCTCGAGGAGGCAGAGATGGCACCCACACGCACACCGAGTGAGCAGATCGCCGAGACCGTCACGGCGTGGCCAGGAGTTGAGGCCGGCCCGGGCAGACGTGGCGAGCTCGCGTTCAAGCTCGGTCGCCGGGAGATCGGTCATCTGCACGGCGACCACGCCGCACACTTCGGCTTTCCCAAACCGGTCTGGACCGGACTGATCGAGCAGGGCCGGGTCGTCCCCCACCCGGTGTTCCCCGACGCGCAGGGGCCCGCCGCCCGCCGGATCGAGACCGAGGCGGACGTCGATGATGTGATCGAGCTCCTGCGACTCAACTACGACCGCCTGCGGCGGGCAGCATGAGCGGCGGGAGGGCGGCGGTCGCGCTCGTCACCGGGGGCTCCCGGGGCCTCGGCCGAGCGCTCACCGGGGCACTGCTGAAGCGCGGCTGGTCGGTGGTCACCGACGCGCGAGGAGCGGTCGAGCTCGAGGCGGCGGCGGCGGAGTTTCGCGCCGGCCTGCCAGCCGGGGTCCGGCTGGCCGCCATCGCCGGCGACGCCGGCGACTCCGGTCATCGCGACGCGCTGATGCGATCGGCGGCGGACCTCGGGGGCCTGGACCTCGTGGTCAACAACGCCGGGATTCTCGGGCCGAGCCCGCAACCGTCGCTCGCCGGCTACCCGTTGGAGCAGCTGAGAGCCGTCTTCGAGGCGAACGCGATCGCACCGCTCGCCGTCATCCAAACGGCACTTCCCCTGCTGCGCGGCTCCGGCGATCCCCGCGTGCTCAACATCACCTCGGATGCCGGAATCGAGGCCTACGAGGGTTGGGGGGGCTATGGCTCCTCAAAAGCCGCGCTCGAGCACCTCGGGCGCGTGCTCGCCGTCGAGGAGGCCTGGCTGCGCGTTTGGACAGTCGACCCCGGCGACATGGCCACCGAGATGCATCAGCTCGCATTTCCGGGCGAGGACATCAGCGACCGGCCAACACCCGAAAGCGTCGTCGGCAGCATCGTCGAGCTGATCGGCTCGAGTCGGCCGAGCGGACGCTATCTCGCCGCTGAGCTCGACACCGAGCGACACGAGTGAGCTCCGCCCTGCACCCCGTCGCAGGAGGCGAGCGCGCGGCCGCTCAGCGCGAGGCGACGATCGAGTTCGATCTGCCGGGCCGGCTCGAGGCCACCGCCCCCGCGGAGGAGCGCGGTCTTGGACGCGAAGACGTTCGCCTCCTCGTCGCGCACCGAGCGGGCGGGGACATCGAGCATCGCCGCTTCAGCGAGCTTCCGCGGTTGCTCGAACGCGGTGACGTGCTCGTCGTCAACACGTCGGCCACGCTTCCCGCCTCGCTCGAGGCGCAGACTCTCGCAGGGGAGCCCGCCGAGCTGCACCTCTCCACCCGCGACCCGGACGGAGCGAGTAACGATCCAGGAACGCGGTGGGTCGTCGAGCTGCGACACGCTCCCGCCTGCAGCGCCCGGGGCCCCGATCGCCGAGCGGCGAGCACGCCGTGGCTCGACGCCACCCCGGGCATGGTGCTGCGACTCGCCGAGGGCGGAGCGGCACGGTTGCTGGCCCCGGCCGCGGGCGGCGCGCTCCGGGCGATCTCGGTGCGGTTGTGGATCGCGGACCTCAGCCTCCCCCGCCCCCTGTCCCAATACCTCGCACGACACGGCCGTCCGATCCGCTACGGCTACATCGACCACGACTGGCCGATCGCCGCCTATCAGACGATCTTCGCCCGAGCGCCCGGCAGCGCCGAGATGGCGAGCGCGGCGCGGCCCTTCAGTCCCAAGCTGGTGACCCGGCTCGTGGCCGGCGGAATCGTGTTCGCCCCGCTCACGCTGCATGCCGGCGTCGCGTCCCCCGAGGCACACGAGCCGCCGAGTGCCGAGTGGTACGACGTCCCGGCCGAAACCGCCGAACTGATCAACCTGGCTCGCCGTCGCGGCCACCGCGCCATCGCCGTCGGCACCACGGCGGTGCGCGCCCTCGAAACGGCCACCGGTGCCGGCGGCATGGTCCTGCCGGGGACGGGATGGACCACGCTTGTGATCGCCCCCGATCGACGCGTGCGCAGCGTCGACGGGCTGATCACCGGCTGGCACGAACCGCGCGCATCGCACCTCGCGATCCTCGAGGCCGTCACCGGGCGGCCCCTGCTGGAGGCCTGCTACCGCGAGGCCATCGATGCCGGCTACCTCTGGCACGAGTTCGGCGACAGCCACCTCATCCTGCCGTGACCCGAGGCTCAGCCGGCCGGGTGTGGGCCGCTCAGCGACAGCGTCATGCACACGCTGTTCGGACTCGCCCAGTAATCGGCGAACGGCTCGCACGGCCTGAAGCCCACGCTGGCGTAGAGCAGCCGTGCCGGAGCGAACGCCGCCATCGACCCCGTCTCGAGGCTGACCTGACGAAAGCCGCGAGCGCGGGCGACGGCGAGCAGGTGCTCGACCATCGCGCGGCCGATCCCGCGACGGCGCGCCGACTCGGCGGTGTGCATCGACTTCAGCTCGGCGTGTCGCGCATCGAGGCGCTTCAGCGCGCCGACGGCGAGGAGCTCGCCGTCGCGGCGGAAGCCGAAGACCGTCACGGCAGGATCGAGCAGACCGTCGACCTCGAGCGCATGGACGTCCTCCGGCGGGGTGCGCGACTTGGCGAACGCCAGATGGCGTTCGAGCAGCTGGCGAACGTCCTCCGCTCGCGGGTCGTCGATCGAGATCTCGCCCTCAGGCACAACGGCAACCTACGCGATCGTCCGCCGGGTTCGAAGCGCGGCACGCGCCGGATCGAGGCCGTCGGGCCGCCGCCGGGTGTTAGGGTGGATCGCTGCGGCGATCGCCGAGCCGGCCAGACCCGGAACGAGCGGCCGCGGCATGTCTGTGTCCACCCGGAGGTATGAGAATGGTTGATATTCCGCGCCGTACGCTCGGTCGCACCGGTCTCGAGGTCACGACGCTCGGATTCGGCGCGATGGAACTGCGGGGAGACCAGGGCGGCCCTCAGATCGCCGACGAGGATGCGGGCAGGCTGCTCAACGCGGTGCTCGACGAGGGCATCAACTTCATCGATACATCGATTGACTACGGGCGCAGCGAGGAGCTGATCGGCAAGTTCATCGCCCACCGTCGTTCGGAATACGTGCTTGCCTCCAAGTGCGGGTGCGTGCCCGGCGCGGGCATGGGCACCGACCACATCCACACGGCGGAGAACATCCGTGCGGGGGTCGAGCACAGCCTGCGCACGCTGCGCACAGACCACCTCGACCTGGTGCAGTTCCACCGCAGCCTCAGCCGCCAGGAGTTCGAGGCCGAGGGAGCGCTGGCCGAGGCGCTGGCCCTGCGCGACGAGGGAAAGGTCCGCTTCGTCGGAGTGTCGGGCATCCTGCCGACGCTCAACGAGCAGATCGACATGGGCGTCTTCGACGCCTTCCAGATTCCCTACTCGGCGCTGCAACGCGAGCACGAGGAGGTCATCACGCGCGCGTCCTCGGCAGGGGCGGGGATCATCATCCGCGGCGGCGTGGCTCGCGGTACGCCCGATGACTGGGAGAGCCGGCGCTACTACATGATCTCCAACGAGACGATGCGCGACTTCTGGGACACGGCCAGGCTGGACGAGCTGCTCGACGGGATGAGCCGCACGGCGTTCATGCTGCGGTTCACGCTGTCGCACCCGGACCTGGACACCACGATCGTCGGCACCGCCAGCATCGAACACCTGCGCGAGAACCTCGCGGTCGCTGCCGCCGGCCCACTGCCCGACGACGTGCTCCGCGAGGCCAAGAGCCGGCTCAGCGCTGCCGGCGCGATCCCGGCAGCGCAGTAGCCGCGGCGCGACCGGCATCGACCAGCGCGCAGATCCGCAGGCCCACCCATGTCCACAGCACCGTCTGACTACAACGCCCAGATCATCGCCGCGTTCCGCGCCAACCAGGGACGGGTCGGCGGCCGCTTCGCGGGAGCCACGCTGCTGCTGCTCCACACGACCGGCGCGAGATCGGGGACGCGGTACACAACCCCGCTGGTCTACCTGGCCGAAGGCGGCCGCTACGTGGTGTTCGCATCGAAGGCCGGCGCGCCCAGCAATCCCGGCTGGTACCACAACCTCAAGGCCCACCCCGAGGTCAGCATCGAAGTGGACGACAGGACGATCGAGGTGACCGCAAGCGAGCTGGTCGGGTCAGAGCGCGACCGCCTGTTTGCTCGCCAGACGGAGATCTCGCCCGGGTTCGCCGAGTATCAGGCGAAGACCGAGCGGGTGATTCCGGTCGTCGCGCTCACGCCCAGGGCGAGCTGACCGGGGAGCACCGCGTCACGACGGGTGGGCGACCCGGGTAGCCAGGAGCGCTCGCGCGAGATCGTGCTCGGATGCGGCAACCGGGCGCGCCCCGCTCGAGGTCACCGACCAGCCGGCCGCGTCGGCCAGTGCTCCGGCGATCAGGCCGCGAACGGCCTGCTCGTCGGCGCCGTCAGCCACGAACAGCGTCCTGAACCGGGCCGTCCCCCCTCCGCCGGTGGCGATCGCGTTGTTGTGCGGCCAGCGACAGGGGCCTTCGTGTTCCCAATGGCCGCACAGGGCGACCGTCACCGCAGCGCCCGGGGCCGCCGGATCGGTGTCGTCCGCCAGCACCAACTCGGCTTCCAGCACGAAGGCCTCGCGGGCTGCGCTCACCTGCCCAGTGTATGTCGTCGACGGCCAAGCGCTCGATCCGCCGCCGGCGTCGATCCGCTGGAGAGCCGGTGACGCCCGCGGTCGACTCAGCGCCCGCCGCTCGCGAAATGCTCGAAGACTGCCGCCGCCGGCTTGGCGCTGAAATCGTTGAACAGCAGGCCGTAGTGGCCGAAGAACCCCGGGTCCGGGTTGGACGCGCCCTGCTCGTAGTCGCGCTGGTTGAACCAGAACGCGGCCTGCACGAATGACAGGGAGGGGCTCTCGAGGTCGCGGTACGCCTGGGCCACGTCGGTGGCCTGGGCCTGCAGGCTGGGGAAGTAATCGCTCCCGGGCTGCCGGTTGCCGGGCCAGCCGAACTCGGTCAGCCAGATCCGTGGTGCGCCGTAGCCGTGGGCGGTGAACTCCCGCTCGTAGGCCTGCAGCTGCTGGGTCCAGGTGTCCTTGCGCCAGACCGGGCCGACCGGGTAGTGGGTGTAGGCGGCGTCGTCGGGGGCGAGCGACGGCGGGAAGCGGTAGGCGTGCAGCGCGACGAGGTCGAAGGCCGCGCGGCCGTGCAGATCGGCGAGCACCTGGTCCGTATAGGGAAGCACCGCGACGCCGTTGGGTGAGCCGTCGGCGATGCCGAAATCGGCGACGCCGGCGAACATCAGCTGCGCGCGTGGCGCCGAGGTCCGGAACACGCCGTACTCGGTCTCGAGCACCGCGGCGTACTGGGCGGGGTTCACGCCGCCCGCCCACATCGAGGTGTGGTTGGGCTCGACCCACGACTCGTAGTAGCGGACGCGGCCGGCGAAATGGCGCAGCAGCACCCGCACGTAGGCCGCGTAGACGGCGAGATCGTGGGGGCTGGTCGGTGGGCAGCTTGTCGGATCGGCGCGTGCCGGCTTCGTCGAGCATGCGCCGCGGATGCCGCCCAGCGAGATGACCACGCCGAGTCCGAGGCTGCGTGCACGATCGACCTCGGAGTCCATCAGCGCGAAGGACACATGACCCCGTGAGTACTTGATCGAATCGCCGGTGAAGTGGACCCAGCGCGCGCCGAGCGCCACCGCGGTGGGCAGATCGCGCGACAGCCGCGCCTCGCTGGTGTCATAGGTGCCGGTGTTGATGCCAAACAGGCTCGGCGGGGGCTGCGCTCCCGGGCGCAGCGCGACGAGGCCGGCGCGTCGCGGAAGCGATCGCACGCCGGCGCCGGCGCCGGCTGGGGCTGCCGCGAGCAGGCCGACGGCGAGGACGGCCACCAGCAGCGGCCGCTCGAGCACCGCCTTCAAGCGGGGGCCAGAATCGATGCGGCGGCCTGTGGAGTGATGTTCCCGCCGGAGATCACGGCAACCACCGGCCCGTCACCGAGGTCCGAGAGCTTGCCGGCCAGCAGCGCTGCGACGCCGACGGCGGCGCCCGCCTCGCACGCGAGCTTGGCCCGCTCGTAGAGGAAGCGCATGCCGGCGCGGATCTCCTCTTCGCTGACGTGCACGACCTCATCGACGTGCTCCGCGCAGACGCGCAGGCACAGCTCGCCGATCGCCGGCGCCGTCAGCGCGTCGGCGATGGTCGCGCCGGAAGGCACCGGCGCCGCGGCCTCGGGAGTCGCCGGCGGGCGCGAGGCGCGCAGCGTGCCGGTTGCCTCGGGCTGGACGGCGACGATCCGCGAGCGCGGGGACACCGCCTTCACCGCGATCGCAACCCCGGACACCAGCCCGCCACCGCTGGCCGGGACGAGCACCGCCCCCGGCGCCGGGATCTCGGCGCAGATCTCCAGCCCGACCGTGGCCTGACCGGCCATCACCAGCGGATCGTCGAAGGGCGCCAGCACCGTGCGCCCCGTCTCGGCGGCAAGGCTGTGCATGCGGGCAAACGCCTCGGCGCCGTTGGCCGCCTCGAGATCGACCGTCGCGCCGTAGCCGCGCGTCGCGGCAACCTTGGTCGCGCTCGCCCAGCGCGGCATGAACACGACGACGTCGACGCCGGCTTCGGCGCACGCCAGGGCGGCTGCCTGGGCGTGGTTGCCAGCCGACACGGTGACGGCACCGCCCGCGCGCTGCTCGCGCGTCAGCGCCGCCACGCGGTTGATCGCACCGCGCAGCTTGAACGAGCCCGTTCGCTGGAACAGCTCCGCCTTGAGCTGGACCTCGTGGCCGAGGATGGCGCCGAGCGTCCGCGACGAGAACATCGGCGTACGGTGGATTCGCCCGGCGAGCGTGCGTGCCGCCGCCTGACAGTCGTCGTGATTCGGTGGCTCTGGCACGTTCACCTCGTCGGCGTGGCCGGCCGGCAGATCCGGCCGATGCCGACGCTCGGTCTCATCAGCCTAGCGCCGCATCGCCGGAAACCTCTGCAGGTATGTGGTGAGGAAAGTCACGAGTGGGTCGACCCAGGGGCGGCTACCGTCGGGACTCCGAACGAGCGCCGCGGACACGGGCACGTTCACCGACCAAGAGGAGCATCGTGCAGCTCAACCCACTGATCGCGCTCGCCGCAGTCGTCGGACTCGCCGTCGTGCCGACGACCGCGCCGGCGGCCCCGGCCAGGAACATCTGGGTCTCCTCAGCCCCGATCAGCGCCGCCGACAGCGGTTGCGCCAAGCCGGGCTACAACACGATCCAGTCCGCGATCGACGCTGCACCGGCCGCCGCCACGATCCGCGTCTGCACGGGCACCTACGTCGAGGCGCTGACGATCACCCAGCCCGTCTCGCTGGTCGCGGCCGGGCCGGTCATCGTCGAGTTGCCCGCGGTCCCGGCGAACTCGACGACCGCCTGCGACAGCGCCCCGGGCACGGCCGCCTACCAGCCCGACCAGGACGCGATCGCGATCTGCACTACCGGCACGGTGAACATCACCGGACTGACGATCGACGCCGCCTGGCCGGCCACCACCTGCGACGACAGCCTCTACGGCGTTCTCGTGGCCGGCGGCGCCACCCTCAACCTCGCCAATTCGTCGGTTGTCGCCGCCGGAGCCGTTCCGCTCAACGGCTGTCAGGGCGGCGTCGGGATCCAGGTCGGGATGGCCTGGGCCACCCCGGTGGAGGTCGGGCACGCCAACCTCTCGGGTGTGAAGATCAGCGGCTATCAGAAGAACGGAATCACCGTCGACGGCGTCGGCTCGAGCGCCGACATCGGCTCGACGACGGTGACCGGCAGCGGTCCGACGCCCGCGATCGCCCAGAACGGGATCCAGATCTCAAACGGCGCCTCGGGGATGATCTACAGCTCGACGATCAGCGGCAATGAATGCGATGTCGCCGTCTGCGGTCCGGACATCCTCAACGACACGCAGTCGATCGGAGTGCTCTTCTTCGGCGCCGCAGCCGGCTCGAGCGTGACGGGGTCGACGATCAGCGCAAACGACGTCGGGGTGTACAACGACGAACAGACCGCGCCCACGGCGCCGGCCATCTCGGTGCTCGGCGACACGCTGGTCGCCAACCGCTACGCCGGTGTCCTGCTCGACCAGGGATGGACCTCGGTGAGCGGCGACAACATCAGCGGCGGCGACGTTGGCATCGGCGTCCTGCAGTACAACGGCCAGTACTTCGCGGCCGACGGCACGGCGTTCCTCGACGTGATCAGGAACGCGAGCATCGCAGCCGTGCAGGTCGAGTCCGACCGGGCCGGCCTCGGCGACCACCCCGGCGCCTTGACGCTGTCATTCAGCCAGTTGCGCGGCAACGCTGCCCGCGTGCTGAACAACAGCAGCAACTACGTCGTCAGCCAGCGGTCGAACTTCTGATCCACTGGTGGCTGGCACGCCTGCCCCCGAGGGGGCGGACGTGTCAGCCGCTGGTCTGTCGGCTCGGAGCGCGTGCGCTCCGGCGCCTCAGATGACCTGAATGTTGACGGCCTTGGGACCCTTGTCCCCGGCCTCGGCCTCGTAGGAGACCTTTGCGCCCTCGGTGAGCGAGCGATAACCCTCGCCGACGATCGCCGAATGATGGGCGAACAGATCCTTTGACTGGTCATCGGGCGTGATAAACCCGAAACCCTTGTCGTCACTGAACCATTTGACGGTTCCAGTAGCCATTCTGTGCTTCCTCCACATAGTCGCGTGCTGCGAACGTGGAGATTGCTAAAAGCAAGGGCTACGACCGCCGGCACTGCGTGCGCCGGGCTTGCAGCCCGACCTGATTGACATACGGTAGCAGCGACGGGACCCCGCCGGGAGATCTCGGCGCCCGCGCCGCCACGATGCCGGCGAGTCGCAGGCCGCCACGACCTGCGAGAAGACCCCAGAAATGCCCACCTACCACCACTTCGCGCGCTTCTACGACGCGTTGATGAACGACCCGCTGGCAAACGTCGGGCGCGTACTCGGCTACCGCGAGCGGCACATGCCGCACGCGGCCTCGCTGCTCGAGCTCGGCTGTGGCAGCGGATCGATACTCGCCGGCCTGCAGCAGTTCGACCGCCTGGTCGGGCTCGACCGCTCGCCGCGGATGCTCGCGGCCGCTCGCGCGAAGGTCCCCCACGCGCGGTTCGTCCAGGCGGACATGACGGCATTCGAGCTCGATGAGCGGTTCGACCTCGTGATCTGCATGTTCGACACGCTCAACCACCTGGTGAGTCTCGAGCAGTGGCGGGCCCTGTTCGAACGGGCACGGGCGCACCTGTGCGCCGGCGGGCTGTTCCTGTTCGACGTCAACACGGTCGGGCAGCTGCGCCGGCTCGGCGACGCGCCGCCGTGGGTCAGCGAGGTGGACGGGGCGACGATCACCATGGACGTCGATTGGCTCGGCGACGGTCAGTCGGTCTGGCACGTGCGGATCCGCGAGCAGCTGGCCGACGGCCGATCGGTGCTCCACCACGAGCGGATCGGCGAGCTCGGCGTCGAGCTCGCGGCGATCGACGACGCGCTGGCCGGCGATTTCGTGTTGCTCGAGAGCTGCGACGACGATGGCCTGACGCCGACCGACGAGTCGCCGCGCGCGTACTTCGCCTACCGTGCGCGAGGCTAGACCGGCGGCTCGGGGTCGTACTGGATCTGGCGGCGTACGGCGGCCGCTCGCTCGGCGGACTGCAGCCGGGCGACGAGGTGCAGCGCGACGTCGATCCCCGCCGACACACCGGCGGCGGTGATGATCTCGCCGTCATCGACGAAGCGCGCCTCGGGACGAACCTCGACCCGTTCGCTGAGCGTCGCGAGGAGCTCGAGCGCGCCCCAGTGGGTCGTCGCCGGCCGGCCGTCGAGCAGCCCGGCATCGGCGAACACCAGCGATCCGGTGCAGACGCTGGTCATCAGCGTGCCGGCGGCGGCGAGTGATCGCATCCGCGCGCGAATCCGCTCGTCACCCAATTGCGCGCGAGTCCCGATGCCCCCCGGGTAGACGAGCACATCGATGCTGCCCAGCTGATCCCAGGTGCGGTCCGCCAGCACGCGCAGCCCCTTCGCGCAGCGCACCGGGTCGGCGGCCTCGGCGACCGTGACGACCTCGACGCCGTCATCGGGCCAGTGCTGAGCCCAGCTCGCGAGCACCTCCCACGGGCCGGCCCAGTCGAGCTCCTCGGCGCCGTCGAACAGGGCGATCGCGATCCGCATCGCCGTTCAGCCTAACCGCAACCGACGGACGGACGATGATCGTCGTAGCTTGCGGGAATCGAGGCTTGATCTGGGAACGCGGGGGTGTAGCGTTGCGGTCGTCGTGGTAGCGGCGATCAGATCGGGAGCGTCTGTCGCGGGCCGGAGCCTTGCGGTCGTCGCGCAGCTGGAGCTCGTTCTCGTCGGCGGATTGCTGCTCGTGCTGGCGGGGCTGCTGCTCTCGCGGGAGCTGCGACGTTGGCGCGGCGGCGCACGACCGCACAGCGAGGAGGTGCGAGCGCGCGCGCTGATGGGCGAGCTGTGCCCAAACGGTTGGCAGGCGCAGCTGACGCTGTACGCCTCCGGACAGTTCGCGCCGCGGGACGCGCCCGTGAGCGACGGATCGCTGGTTGCCGTCGACTGGTCTGAGCTCCCCGACGACAGCGATGAGCCTCCGGTCAAGCGCCGCGTCTGGGCGGCGACGATCGCGGACGGGCTCGCGGCGATGGTCGAGGACCGCCGGACCGACGAGGTGCTCGAACGGATCGAGCGTTCGGCCAACGCGGACGATGATCCGTGGGACGCCCTCTGAGCGTATCTGCGCTCGATGTCGCGCGCCCGCCTGCTGACCGACTACCTCGCGCCCGGGCGGTCCTACCGCTACGGCTCCGACCACCGCTGCCAGCGCGCTGAGCTGCACCTCCCCGCCGGTCGCGGCCCGCATCCGGTTGTGGTCACGATCCACGGCGGCTCGTGGTCTGTCGGCGTCACGAAGGTCGTCATGCGCGGGCTCGCGCGCGATCTCGCGCGCCGGGGCTACGCCGCGTGGAACGTCGAATACCGGCGCATCGGGCGCGGCGAGGGCGGTGGCTGGCCGCTGACCTTCGTGGACGTCGCCGCCGCGATCGACCATCTGCGCGACGTCGCGGCCCCGCTCGATCTCGACCAGGTCACCTTCTACGGTCATTCCGCCGGTGGCCAGCTCGCCCTCTGGGCGGCGAGCCGCGGCCGGCTGCCCGACGGCGCTCCCGGCGCACGCCCGCAGATCGAGCCGGTCGCGGCGGTGTCGGCCGCCGGCGTCAACGATCTCGCCCAGGCCTACCGCGACGCTCCGGGCGGCGCCGTCGGCCGGCTGATGGGCGGCGGGCCTGACGAGGTGCCCGAGCGCTATGCGGTCGCCGACCCGATCGCGCTGCTGCCGCTCGCGATCCCGGTGCTGCTCGTCCACGGCACCGATGACGCGACGGTGTCGGTGCGGCGCAGCCGCAACTACGCGCAGGCGGCGCGAGCTGCCGGCGGCGCCGCCGAACTGCTCGAGATCCCCGGCGAGGCGGGTCGGCACCGCAGCCACATCGCCGCCGACGGAGCGAGCTGGGCCCTCGTCAGGCGCTGGCTCGACGAGCGACGAGAAACCCCGCGTGCCGGCGAGCCGGCGCAGCGCGCCGAGCAGACCAGCGATTCGCGCTGACGGGGCCGCATCAGCGCTAGCTCGGCGCGACGAGCAGTTCGGGCCCTTCGGGGACATCGCCGCCGACCTTGTTGACGAGCGGGTTCGCCGGCGTCACGATCATCTGCTCCGCCGGGAGCGGGACGCACAGCGCCTTCGCGGCGAGTGCGTCCAGTTCCGGCGAGAGCCAGGCACGCTCGCCGTCCGGGCCGGCCAGGATCACCGGCATCCGGTCGTGCACCGCGGCGACGAGCCCGTTCGCGGCCGTGGTGAGAATCGTCGCCGACTCGATCCGCTCGCCGTCGAGCGTACCCGGGGTCCACAGGCCGGCGAAGGCGAACGGCGCGCCGTCCGCGAGCGTGAACCGGAACGGCACGCGCGGCTGCTTTCGGTCCTCCGAGCGCAGCCATTCGTAGAACCCGTCGGCCAGCAGCAGCGCGCGACGGTCGGCCGTGGCCAGCAGGCGCTTGTAGGCACCCTTCTCGTCGGCCGTCTCGGCCCGCGCGTTGATCATCTTGTAGGCGATCTTTGCGTCCTTCGCCCATGGCGGGATCAGGCCCCAGCGCATCGCACGGGCCTCCGGCGTGCCGTCCTCGCCGCGCACGACCGCGATGATCGTCTGCGTCGGAGCGATGTTGTAGCGGCGCGAGCCCTCGCTGAACGGGATGCGCACACCGAAGCGCTGCTCGAGCGCGTCAGGTGCGGCAGTATTCGTGTAGCGACCGCAGATCCGAGCAGGCTACTGCGAGCACGCTCGCACGGTTTGACAGCCGCGGGTGAGCGTGATCCGATCCGCCCGTGGGGGATAGGGTGCATAAGCGAAGAACTCGAGTTTTCTTGACCCACAGCCTGATCATCGTTGGAGCTTTCCCTGAAAGGGTCGCTTAGCCCTCCCTGGGTTCTGGCGCGCCGCGAGGGCGGCTCGCGGCATGAGCGACACCGACCCCGAGACCCAGCGAACAAGCGACCGGCTCGCGCGGCGCACCCCCCGCCCAATCCGGATGCGCCGCCGGCTCGCCGGCGTCGCCGCGTTTCTCGCCGCGGTCGTGGCGGTTGCGGTCGTGGTCCTTGCGTCGCTGCACGTGCACCTGCCGTTCGGCCTCAGCGGCACGCGCGCCCCGCATTCGCGGCGCACCGGCGCGACCGGCGCGACCGGCGCGAGGAGGCCGAGCAGCACCAGAACCGTGACCGTCTCGACGCTCGGGTCGCTGGCCACTCCGGCCTCGCGCATGGCGGCCGTCCCGTTCGGCACCGGCGGCGCGCTGTTCTTCGGAGGCCTCGACGCGTCCGGCAACCCGATCGACACGGTCCAGAACTTCCAGGCCGCGACCGCCACCAACGCGGGCACGCTACCGGCGCCAGAGGCCTCCGCCGTTGCTGCGGTACTGGGTTCAAACGTCTACCTGTTCGGCGGGACCGGCTCGACGATCTACCAGCTGACGGGCACGAGCTTCACCGTTGCCGGCAGCCTGCCGGCGGCCACCGCCGATGCGGCGGTCGCCACCGTCGGCACGACCGCCTATGTGATCGGCGGATATACCGGGAGCGCGGAGCTCGACACGATCGTCGCCTACACACCCAACTCGGCGCCGCAGATCGTCGCTACCCTCCCGGTCGCGCTCCGCTATCCGGCCGCGGCGGCGATCGCAGGCGAGGTCTACATCGCCGGCGGCTCCACGGCCGGGATCGCCAGCGCAACGGTGTACCAGTTCGACCCGACCACCGACACGGTGACCAACGTTGCGACGCTCCCGCACGCGCGTGACCGTGAGAGCGCCGCAGCCCTCGGCGGCAAGCTGTACGTGATCGGCGGCACGAACATGGCCGGAGTACGGACGCGCGCGATCTACGCGGTCAACCCGGCCAGCGGAGCCGTGAGCCTCGCCGGCATCCTGCCGCTCGCGCTATCGGACACCAGCGCGGTGAGCGGGAACGGCGAGATAATCGTCGCCGGCGGACTCAGCGCAGCAGCGGCGCCGAGCGGGGCGATCTACGCGGTGACACCGGTGAGCGGGTCGTGACGGCGCGCGTGGTGGCCGTGGTGGTGGCGCCCGTAAAGGGGCTGCGAGCCATCGCGCGGGACGCCGTCGAGCTCGGCGATCGCGGCGTCCGCGAGAACCGTCGCTTCTTCCTGATCGACGGGGACGACCAGATGGTCAACGCGAAGCGGCTGAGGACGCTGCAGGCGGTCGTCGCAGACTACTCTGAGGCCGACCGTTCGCTTTCACTGCGCTTCCCGGACGGGAAGGTCGTGACCGCCACGGTCGAACCCGGCGCCAGGCTCCAGCCGCGTTTCTTCTCGACCAAGGTCGCCGCCGTCGAGGTGGTCGGACCGTGGTCGGCTGCGCTGTCGGCGTACGTCGGGCAGCCGGTGCGGCTGGTCGAGAGCGAATGGGGCGCGGTCGACCGCGGCCCGGAGGGCACGGTGTCGCTGATCTCGCGCGCGTCGATCGAACGCGTGTCCCAGGCCGCGGGACTCGATCGGCCGATCGACGCGCGGCGGTTCCGGATGCTGTTTCAGATCGACGGCACGGCAGCGCACGAGGAGGACGAGTGGCTTGGACGCCCGCTGCGGATCGGCGCCGCGACGGTGATCATGCGCGGTCACGTGGGGCGATGCCTGGTTACCAAGCTCGACCCCGAGAGCGGGATCCGTGACGTCGAAACGCTCGACGCGCTCGCGAGCTATCGCGGCGACGCCGCCACCACGGAGCCACTCGCGTGCGGTGTCTACGGCACGGTGCTCGAGCCCGGCTCGGTGCGCGTCGGGGACGCCGTCGAGCTGGTCTGAGACGGGCACGCGTGCGCGTCTCCGTGACCGTCGGCGGGCGGCCAGGGAATCAGCGGCGACCCGATCTCCCAATGGTGGCCGAACGGATCAAGGATCCGGCCGAGTCGCCAGCCGTGCTCGACGCCGACCGGGCGGATCTCCGTCGCGCCGGCCGCGACGGCCCGCTCGACCGCGGCGTCGGGGTCCGCGACGACCAGCAGCATCCGCGTCGTGCTACCGCCGAGCGACTCCGGGCTGAAGTGGAGGTGCGCAGGCGACTCGTCGGCGACCCAGAAGGACGCCGTCCCGATCGCGAGTTGACTGACCACCGCCTCGTGCCGATCGCTGCCGCCGACCCGGTAGACCTCTTCGGCCCCGAACGCCGCCTTGTAGAACTCGACGGCCGCGCGGCCGCGCCGCACGCTCAGTTGCGCGAAGACGCCGGGCTGCGGCCCGTCACCCCGCTCACCTGCCGCCGACATCGCGGCGGATTTACGAACCGAAGCGCCGTTGGCGCTCGGCGCGGTACTCCTCGTTCTGCTGATGCTCGCCGCGAACCTGGAGCACGATGTAGACGATGATCACGTTGACGACGACGCCGATGCCGCCGAAGGTGACGATCAGTCCAAACGTATTGGAGAAGGCCTTGCTGACGGCGAGCACGGTGCCCCTTGGTCGCGGCGGCGGAACGACTGCGCGGAAGAGTATCGCGTCGCGTAGCCTTCGACTCCGCTCACGCCCGGAGAGGTGCCGGAGCGGTTGAACGGGCGCGACTGGAAATCGCGTGACGGGGGAAACCTCGTCCGAGGGTTCGAATCCCTCCCTCTCCGCCAGCTTGTTCTCCCCCGGAACTGACCGCGGGCCGGGCGCTCCGAGGCACCCGGCCCGCGTGTTCAACGATCCGCGCGTTGCGGTCGGCCGGACCACATGGGTATCAGGTCCGCTCGGGCACCGCACGGGTCGATGAAGATGTCGTCGATCTGCGAGGGGCCGCCGATCGCGGTGAAGCGGGTTTCGCCTGCCGGCTTCGGTCGCCCGACGCGACGCGCATGGTGATGCATCCGATGAGACCCTGCCAACAAGGTTGGACGTCTGTACTAGCCCGGTCACGAACAGCGCCTCCGGAGCCACGAGCGCCCGGCAAGCGCGCCGATCTGCGAACGTCGCACGGTGCCGCCACCCCGCGCTCGACGCCTCGTTCAGCTGTTTCTCGGCCTCACCCTCTACGGGGTCAGCGACGCGATGCTGCTGCTCGCGGGCCTCGGCCTCGATCCCTGGGACGTCCTCCACCAGGGCCTCTCGCGCCGGATTGGGCTCGGCGTCGGCACCTGGGCGATCATCGTCGGCGTGGCGGTTCTGCTGGCCTGGATACCGCTTCGCCAGCGCCCGGGCATCGGCACGCTGTGCAACGTTCTCGTCGTCGGAGCGGTGATCGACCTGATGCTCGCCGTCGCGCACCCGCCGCACGCGCTCGTCAGCCGCATCACGCTGCTGGTCGGTGGCGTCGTGCTCAACGGCGTGGCGACGGGCGCCTACATCGGCGCGGGCCTGGGTCCGGGCCCGCGGGACGGGCTGATGACCGCCTGGGCGGGGCGGGGACATTCGATTCGCGTCGTGCGCACGACGATCGAGGTCTCGGTGCTCGCCGCGGGCTGGGCGCTCGGCGGCACGGTCGGCGTCGGCACGGTGCTCTACGCGCTCGCCATCGGACCGCTCGCGCACCGCTTCATCCCGCTGCTCGAGATCCGCCGGACGGTGCCGGACGGCTCGGCGAGCGCGGCGCCGGCTACGGCAATCGCCGCTCCAGGAATACCAGGTCAAGCCAGCGATCGAACTTCCACGCAACCTCGGAGAAGCGGGCGGCAGCGGTGAAGCCGAGGCGTTCGTGAAGGCGGATCGAGGCCGCGTTCTCGGCTTCGACGCCGGCGATCATGACGTGCTTGCCGAGCGCAGCGGCGCGCCCGATCAGCGCCCGTACGAGCTCGGTCCCGATGCCCTCGCCGCGACGGTCGGCGCGCACGTGTACCGAGTGCTCAACGGTGTAGCGGTACCCCGGCCAGGCACGAAAGTCGCCGAAGCTGGCAAACCCGACGACGCCGCTCGAGTCGCAGGCGACGAGCACCGGATAGCCCTGCTCGCGGCGCGCTGCGAGCCAAGCTTGACGGTCCTCGAGGGTCACGGCCTGGTCGCTGAAGACCGCCGTCGAGAACGCGATGACCTCGTTATAGATCGCGAGCACCCCCGCCAGATCGTCATTCACCGCTTCACGGATGGCGATGCCCTCGCCGCCGGCTACCGAGTTGTCGCGCTCCGGAGCACCCACGCGCCAAGCGTAGTGGTCGCTCAAATCGGCCGGGCCGCTGTGCAACCGAAGATGTGATCAAATATCCAAAGACAACACCGGGAGCCCAGACGCAGTGTGTTGGGCGCGGTATTCGCGACAGGAGCGGGGTGCTGGGTGGCGGGTGTGCCGTTTCGGATCGGCGTGATGCAACTGACGATGGAGCCGCTGGCCGAGATCCTGGGCCATGCGCGAGCGCTCGATCGTCACGGTTTCGACACGATCTGGCTCGCCGAGGCCTACCCGTGGTGGCGCAAGCATTCGATGGAGGCACGGTCGGCGACCGCGATCTCACCGCTGATCGCGCGTGACACCGAGCGGCTGACGGTCGGCTGGGGGATCATCTCGCCGTTCACGCGCCATCCGATCCAGGTTGCGATGGACGCGCGGGTGACGCAGGAGGCGGCCGGGCCGGACCGCTTTCGCCTCGGTTTCGGCGCCTCACGAATCTTCATGAAGGAGATCGGCGCGGACGACGTCAAGCCGCTGAACCCCGCGCGCGACTCGGTGCGGATCGTGCGCGGCGTGCTTGGCGGCGAGCCGTTCGACTACGACGGCCCGGCCTTCAGCGCCCATGTGCCCGGACTCGCCGCTGACGCCGATGCGCCGCGCGGTCAGGTCCCGATCTACATCGCCGGGACCGGTCCGCGGATGCAGGAATACGCCGGCGAGGAGGCCGACGGCCTGCTGACCGCATCGATCACGACGCCCGAGTTCGTCCGCTACAGCTACGCCAACATGGCGCGGGGTGCCGCCAAGGCCGGGCGCGACCCGCAGCAGATCGACCTGGGCTGCACGATCGTCGCCTCGATCGACGAGGACCGCGCGACGGGGCGCGAGGGCGCGCGGGAGATCGCCGGCATGTATCTCGCCAACAAGGTGCAGAACATCCAGGGTTCCGCGGATGTGCTGCTGGAAGTGGCCGGGCTGACCCAGGAGGAGATCCGTCCGATCGCCGAGGCGATGGAGCACGGCGGGCGGCTCGCAGCGGCGGCGGCGGTCAGCGACGAGATCCTCGAGAAGTGCAAGCCGATCGCCGGCACCCCGGCGGACTGCGTTGGCGCGATCGAGTCCTACCGCGCCGCCGGCTGCACGCACGTGATGCTCGAGCTCTGGGGGGAGAATCGCGAGCGCCAGATCGAGCTGTTCGCGACCGAGGTCCTACCCCGCCTGGACCGATGAGCGCGGAGCCGACGCTCCCCGCCCACGTCGACGAGGCTCGCCTGGTGGCGACCGCGAGCTCATTCGTCGACATCTCGAGCCCGACCGGCAGCGAGCAGCAGATGGCGGAGTGCATGCGCGACACGCTCGAGGAGATGGGCCTCGAGGTCAGCTGGCACGAGGTCGAGGACGGCCGTCCGAACGTCGTCGGGCGCCTCGAGGGCACCGGGGGCGGCCCGAGCCTGATGTTCAACGGTCACATGGACACCTCCTATTCCGGGCGCGAGCCGCATCTGCGGGCGAAGCCCGGGTTCCAGCCGCACGCCGTCGTGCGCGACGCGCACATCTGGGGTCTGGGCATCTCGAATATGAAGGGCGCGCTCGCGTGCTACGTCGAGGCGGTGCGCGCGATCCAGGACGCCGGGCTGCGCCTGCGTGGCGACATCGTGATCGCGGCGGTCGTCGGAGAGATCGAGAAGGCGCAGTGGGGCGAGGAGTTCCGCGGCAGCGAATACCGCGGCTACGCCGCCGGCAGCCGCTACCTGCCGACCCACGGTGGAATCGCCGACATGTGCATCCTCGGCGAGCCGACCGAGCAGCGCGTCGTGCTCGGCCACTACGGCACGATGTGGGCGCGGATCTCGACCCACGGGCCCTTCATCCACACCGCGTTCTCCAGCGGGCGGCTCGCCGAGAACGCGATCGTCCGGATGCAGCGCGTGCTCACCGACGTCCTCGCCTGGATCCCCGAGTGGGAGCGCCGCTCCGCCTACGGCGGGATCGACGGCGTCGTCAACGTCGGTGCGCTGCGCGCCGGCCAGCCCTGGCGGGTCAGCCGCACGCCGGACCGGGCCGACCTGTTTCTCGATATTCGCGTCCCGCCGACGATGGCGATGACGGCCGCCCGCGCAGAGTTCGCGACGCTGGTCCGCGAGCTGCGCGAGCGTTACCCGGAGCTCGGCATCACCTCCGAGGTCTACGTCAGCGCCCCCGGGGCGCAGATCGCGGAGTCCCATCCGCTGATCACCGCGATCGACGCGGGTCACCGGCAGGTCTTCGGCGCGCCGCCGGCACGCGACACGGTGCGCTGGTTCTCCGACGCCTCGGCGCTGACCCGCTACGGCATCGAGACGGTCAACTACGGCACCTCCAGCGGGCTACCCGACCCCGACGGGGAGAACCTCGAGATCGCCGGCCTGCGCGACATCACCGCGGTCTACGCGCTCGTCGCCAGCGACATCTGCGGGGTGAGCGCGTGAGGCTGGTCACCTTCGAGACCGCCGACGGCGCCCGGCGGGCAGGGGCACTCGACGATGGTGAGATCAGCGTGTTCGACGTGCCCGACATGCGCACGCTATTCGAGCGCGGGCTCGATCCGGCCGCCGCCGCCGCGGCGTCGGGCGAACGGGTCGCGCTCGCCGACGTCCGCCTGCGCGCGCCGATCGTGCCGAAGAAGTTCTTCCACACCTCGGGAAACTTTCGCGAGCACGAGGACGAGTCGAAGGTCGTCGGCTGGTCGCACGAGATCGCGCCGTGGATCGTCTTCTTCCAGAACGTCGACGCGATCATCGGGCCCGACGATCCGATCATCTACCCCGAGCATCTGACCGACGAGCTCGACCACGAGCTCGAGCTCGCGGTGATCATCGGCAAGCCGGGACGCCACTTCGATGCGCAGGAGGCCGCGTCCTACATCGCCGGCTACACGATCTTCAACGACATCACCGCGCGCGACATCCAGCGACGCGAGATGCGCTCCGGCGTGTTCTCCTTCTGCAAGGCGATCGACACGTTCTGCCCGCTGGGGCCGTGGATCGTCACCCCCGACGAGGTCGGCGATCCGCACGACCTGCGAATGCGCCTGCGCGTCAACGACGAGCTGCGCCAGGAGTCGAACACCTCGCACATGTCGGTGACGATCCCGCAGATCCTCGCGCACTACTCGGCGCTCGGCTACAGCGCCGGCGACATCGTCTCGACCGGCACGGTGTCCGGCGTCGCCGGGTTCCGCGAGAACGCCGCCGAGATGTACCTGCGCCCCGGCGACGTGGTCGAGTGTGAGATCGAGAAGATCGGCACACTGTCCAACCCGGTGATCTCCTGGGAGCAGGCCTACGGGGTTCCGGCGCCGCCGCTGCGCCGCTGGTGAGCAGATGGGCTGGCCGATCGATACCGCCAAGCTCGACCGGGTCCGCGCGCTGATGGCCGCCGAAGGCGTCGACACGCTCGTCGCGCGCTCCCCCGACAACGTCTGCTACCTGACCAACTACTGGCCGATGAAGGGCTACGACGTCGCGATCGTCCCGCTCGAGGGCGAGCCGACGCTGCTGGTGATGGAGCCGCAGTACGAGGAGGCCCAGCGCACCGCCTGGACGGCCGACGTGCGGCCGTTCCCGTTCTATGACCCCGCTGACCCCCGCCCGCCGGCGGTCCGCGCGCAGGACCGCTGCCTCGAGCTGCTGGCGCAGGGCGACCGCGGATCGGTCGGGCTCGAGCGATCGCAGGGCACCCAGGCGGCCGACCGCATGGTCGGCGAGCCGACGGTCTTCTGGAGCGGCTGGTTCGACGGCTTCGACGCGGTGGCAACCGACGTCCTCGACGCGGCACCGCTGCTCGCGCGTGCGCGAATGATCAAGACTGCGCAGGAGATCGAGCGGATGCGCCTGGCGAACGAGCTCGCCACGCTCGCCATGGAGCAGGTGCGCGACAACATCCGCCCCGGGATGCGCGAGAGCGAGGTGGGCGCGATGTTCGAAGCGCACGTCCACGCGGTCGGGACGGGCTATCAGGGCAAGGTCGAGCTGGCGCGGGCCTTCACGCTCGTCTGGGCGGGGCCGGGGATTCGCACCTTCAGCGCGACGGGCCACCGCCCGGTGCTCGCCGATGAGCCGACGCTGCTCGAGATCTGGGTCTGCGCCGACGGCTACTGGTCCGATCTGACCAAGAACGCCTGCCCGGGCACGCTGCGTCGCGAATACGACGAGCTGCTCGACGGCCTGCTCGGCGTCTACGGCGCCGCCGTCGAGCACGTCCGTCCGGGAGCGAGTCTCGGCGAGCTCGACGTGCTGATCCGCGACGGGCTCGCGGAGATCGGCTACCCCGGCCAGCCCAGCCACCCGATCTGTCACGGGATCGGCGCCCGCGCCCACGAACCGCCGTTCGCGCACCGGGCCGTCCCGACGGCGATCGAGCAGGGCATGGTGCTGGCGATCGAGCCGGGCGTCTACTGGCCGGGCGGCGGCGGCCTGCGCCTCGAGGACAACTATCTCGTGACCGCAAGCGGCAGCGAGAAGCTCTCCGGCTACCCCGACGACTTCCGCGCGCGATGATCGGACGCGTCTGCATCATCGGTGGCGGAACGATCGGCAGCCTGCTCGCCGGGCACCTCGGAGCGGTCTGCGAGGTCAGCGTCCTGACGCGCCGGCCCGAGCACGCCGCGACGCTCCGCGAGCGAGGGCTGCGGATCAGCGGCAAGCACGAGCTGCGCACGCCGGTGTTCGCCACCGCCGAGGCCGCCGAGCTGCCCGAGTTCGACGTCGGGATCTTCGCCTGCAAGGCGCTCGACCTCGAGGCGAGCGCCGCGCGCCTGGCCGGCCGCGCCGCGGGGGCGGCAATGATGACGGTCCAGAACGGGCTCGGCGCGGAGGCTGTCGTGGCTCGTCACGGGGCGTGGCCGGTCATCTCGGCGGTCACCTTCATGAGCGGGACCCGCCACGACGACGCCCACGTCGAGTACGAGCTGGACACCGCGACCTGGCTCGGCCCGTGGGCGCAGACCGCCACCCCCTATGCGCTGGTCGAGGAGCTCGCGTCGCTGATGATCTCGGCCGGGCTCGAGGCCGAGCCGATGCCCGACCTGCTGCCCGCGCAGTGGTCGAAGCTGATCTTCAACTCGGCGATCAACACCGTCGCGGCGATGACCGGCCTGCCGCACGTCGCGCTGTTCGCCCAGGAGGAGGAGTTCGGCGACCTCGGGCGGCTGGTCCACGGGCTGATCGACGAGGGCGTCGCGGTGGCGGGCGCCGCCGGCGTCCTGCTGCACGACGACCCGTGGGAGATGAACGTCCTGGCGGTGGCGCGCGGCGAGACCGCCCACAGCGACTACGCGCACCGCCCGTCGATGCTCGAAGACGTGCTGGCAGAGCGCGCGACCGAGGTCGAGTTCATCACCGGCGCGCTGGTGCGCGAGGCGGGACGGCTCGGCGTGGCGGTCCCGCTGAGCACTGCGATGTACCGGCTGGTCCGGGCCAGGGAGGCCTCGTGGGGACTTGCCGACGGCGCCGAGGCCGCGGCGGTGGTCTCCTGATGCGCGTGTGCGTCGTCGGCTGCGGGGCGGTCGGAAGCCTCTTCGCGGCGCACCTCGGGACGCTCGAGGAGGTCGAGGTCTGGGCCTATGACGTCGTCGAGGAGCACGTCGCCGCGATCAACGCCGGCGGACTGCGACTGACCGGCGAGGCCGACGTGCTCGCCCGGGTCAGGGCGCGCACCGATCCGAGCGAGATCCCGCCGTGCGAGTTCGGGATCGTCGCGACCAAGTCGATGTTCACCGCGGCGGCGATCGAGGCGACCGCGCAGATCTTCCTCGACGGCGCGGTATGTAGTGTCCAGAACGGCGTGGGAAACGAGGAGCTGATCGCCGAGCACGTGCCGCGGGTGATCCGCGGGACGACGTTCCCGGCCGGGCGGGTCGTGGCGCCCGGGGTCGTGCACATGGACACCGCCGGCGATACCTGGATCGGCCCGTTCGAGGACCGCCCGGCCTCGGCCGCGGAGATCGAGCGCCTCGCCGATGCGATGACGCGCGGCGGGATGCCGACCAAGGCGCTGGCCGACGCCCGCGGCGCGCAATGGACGAAGCTGATCTTCAACGCCGCGAGCAATCCGCTCGGCGCGCTGACCGGACTCACGCAGGGGCGGTTGTGCGAGCTGCCGGCGACCCGCGCACTGATCTCGGGCCTCGTGCGCGAGGGGGTCGACGGTCGCCGCGGCGCTCGGCATCACGCTCGACTCGGACCCCGAGGCGCTCATCGACCACTCCGCCCGGGTGGCCTACGATCACCGCGCGTCGATGCTCCAGGACGCGCTCGCGCACCGGCGCACCGAGATCGACGCGCTCAACGGCGGGATCGTGCGCTTCGGCGCCGAGCAAGGCGTGCCGACGCCGCTCAACGAGGCGATCGTCGCCCTGATCGTCGGCATGGAGCGCGCCTGGGCCTCGCAGCCGCCGGCGGTGAGCGAATGACCGACCCGGCGCGCACGCCGAGCAACGAGGAGGTGGCTCGGCGCTACGCGAACGCGCGGGCGGCGATGGCCGAGCACGGTGTCGACGCGCTGCTGGTCAGCGGCAGCGAGTACAGCGGCTTCGAGGGCGCGGTGCGCTACCTCTCGGGCTTTCGGATCGTGCACCGCTACGCCTACGTGCTGCTCCCGTCGAGCGGCGATCCGATCACCGTCTTCCCGAGCGAGGCGCGCTGGGTCGGCGATCACGCCGACGGCTGGGTTCGCGAGCCGGTCTTCGCCGAGCATCCGGGCGCCTGGATCCGCGACCATCTGCGCGAGCGGCGCGTCGCGCGCCTCGGCGTCTACGGGCTCGACTACATCATGCCGGTGCGCGACTTCCGCGCGCTCGAGCAGGGCCCGTTCGAGCTCGTCGACTTCGACGTCGTCTTCGATCTCTCGCGGGCGGTCAAGAGCGAGGAGGAGCTGGCGCTGGTGCGCGAGAGCATGGCGATCAACGAGGCCGGGTTCTGGGCGGTGCACGAGGCCTACGAGCCGGGGCGCACGCAGGCCGAGCTGATGGCCGCCGCCGAACGGATCTTCACGCGGCTGGGCACCGGCCGCCAGACGATGGACATGGTCCTGTGGGGGCGCGCCGGGTCGGCGACGCCCGAATTCCGGATCCCCGACCCCCAGACCCCGATCGCGCCCGACGACCTGCTGCTGTACTCGCTCGAGGTCGCCGGCCCCGGCGGCCACTGGGTCGAGTTCTCGCGCCCGCTGACGCGCGGCGCGGTCGGCGCCGACACCGAGCGAATGCTCGAGGCCTACGCGGAGTACGCCGCCGCCGCCCGCACGACGATGCGCCCCGGCGCGACGGCGCACGACGTCCACCGTGCGGTCTCGACGCCGTTCCACGATCGCGGCTACCCGCTCGGCCACGTCACCGGGCACTCAATCGGGATGACGATGATCGAGCACCCCAAGATCGGTGAGGGCGTCGACGTCGAGCTGCGCGAGGGCATGATCTTCTCGATGCACCCCCACGCGATCGCCGACGGCGGCAGCGCATGCCTGTACATGCAGGACACCTGGTGCATCGGGCCCGACGGCGGCGCGCCGCTGTCGAGCGTGCCGTTGGCGATCTTCGACGGGCACGAGCCTCGCCCGACAGCCGACCACCTCAGCGAAGGGAGCGAGAGCGATGTTGCTAGCCGCCACTGAGTACGTGCGCCCGGACAGCCTCGAGGAGGCGCTCGCCGCGCTCGGCACGACCGCGGGCTCCCGGGTGCTCGCCGGAGGCCAGACGCTGATCAACGTGCTCAAGCACCGTGCCGCGTCGGTCGAGCTGCTCGTCGACATCAGCCGGCTCGACGAGCTGCGCTTCATCGAGGTCTCGGCGGATGGCTCGGCCACGATCGGCGCCGCGACGACCTACCGCGAGCTCGAGCAATCGGCCGAGCTGCGCACGGCGCAGCCGATCATCGGCGAGGTCGCGGCGGGCACCGTCGATCGCCAGGTGCGCGCGCGCGGCACGATCGCCGGGAACGCCTGCTTCGCCGACCCGGCGTCCAACTACCCGCCGCTGCTCGTCGCGCTCGACGCGACGATGGAGATCGCCGGTCCGGGTGGCGCGCGCAGCGTCCCCGCGGCGGAGTTCTTCGTCGGCCTGTTTCGCACCGCCGTCGGTCCCGGCGAGCTGCTGCGCAGCATCTCGCTGCCGCCGCTTGACGGCGCGGGCGTCGGCTACCGCTCGCTGCAGATCGCGGCCGACTCGTGGGCGCTCGCCCGCGCGGTCGCATGGGTCAGCGCCGCTGAGACCGTCACGGCGGCGCGCGTGGTGCTCGGCTGCGTCGCCGGGACCCCGGTGCGCGCGGCCGCGACCGAGGCCCGTCTGGTCGGCGAGCCACCCAGCGCCGAGGCGGTCAGCGCGGCCGCGGCGCTCGCCGGCGACGGCCTCGAGCCGCCCTCCGACGTGCACGCGAGCGGTTCATATCGACGTGAGATGGCAGCCGTGATGGCCAAGCACGCACTCCTCGACGCCATCGCTCACGGAGCGGAGGGCGACCGGTGAACGACGAGCTACGACGAGCGGAGGTGGCGGATGGCGACTGAAGGCGCGGTCCACGTGATCGATGTGACGGTCAATGGCGAGGCGCACCGCACCGCCGTGCCGGCGCGCCGGCTGCTGGTGCATTTCCTACGCGAGACACTCGGGCTGCGCGGCACCCACATCGGCTGCGACACGGGCAACTGCGGAGCCTGCTCGGTGATCTGCGACGGCCAGCTGATCAAGAGCTGCATGATGCTCGCGGTCCAGGCCGACGGGCGCGAGATCGAAACGATCGAGAGCCTCGGCGAGGGCCCCGACGGCCTGGACCCGATCCAGGAGGCGTTCCGCGAGCACCACGGGGTGCAGTGCGGCTACTGCACCCCCGGCATCGTGCTCAACGCCAAGACGCTCCTGGCCGAGAACCCGCAGCCCAGCGAGGCCGAGATCCGCCGGGCGCTGAAGGGCAACATCTGCCGCTGCACCGGCTACATGAACATCATCCGCTCGATCGAGGCCGCCGCCGCGCGGGGAGGCGTCACGCAATGACCACGCCGTCAGCTGAGACCACCTTCTACCCGGCCATCGAGCAGAGCGAGCGGCTGGGTGCCTGGACCGGCAAGAACGTGCCGCGCAAGGAGGACAAGCGTCTGCTGAAGGGCCAGGGCGCGTTCGTCGACGACCTCTGGATGCACCGCCAGGGCCACGTGCACTTCGTCCGCTCGCCCTATGCCCACGCGCGAATCACGGCGATCGACGTCTCGCGCTGCGAGGCCGTCCCGGGCGTCTATGCCACGCTCACCGGCGAGGAGGTGGGTGAGCTGCAGCAGCCCTACTTCCAGATGGCCCCGGAGCCCGCCGGCGCGATGAAGGACTACTGCATGGCTGTCGGCAAGGCTCGCTACATGGGCGAGCCGGTCGCCGCGGTGCTCGCCGAATCGGCGGAGCTGGCGCGCGACGCCGCGGAGCTGATCGAGGTCAGCTACGAGCCGCTCCCGGTGGTCGTCGACAGCGTCGCCACGATCGAGCCCGACAAGCCCGTGCTGCACGATGAGATCGGATCGAACGTCGCCTGGCACGGCGTCTACGACTACGGCGACATCGACTGGGCGATCGAGAACGCCGACCACGTCGTGCGGATCGACCGGCTGCACTTCCACCGCTTCTCCTCGACGCCGCTGGAGACCAGCGGAGCGCTGGTCAACTGGGACGCGGGCACCGGAATCGTCGAGTTCCGCACCAACAACCAGATGCCGATGTTCGCGGCGATGTTCATCGGGCCGGCGATCGGCCTGGGCATCGACCACATGCAGTTCTCGAGCCAGGACATCGGCGGTGGTTTCGGGATCAAGATCACCAGCTACACCTACCTGACCGCGCTGGCTCTGCTCTCACGCAAGGCGGGCCGGCCGGTGAAGTGGAGCGAGTCGCGCTGGGAGCATCTCGCGGCCTCGGCGCACGGCAACGAGCGGACCTTCCTCGACATCGAGGTGCCGGTGATGAGCGACGGCACGATCCTCGGCTTCAAGGTCCGGGCCTTCGACGACGCCGGCGCCTATCTGCGCTACGAGCCGCTCGGCGCTGTGATCTGGGCGCAGGTCGTGCCCGGCAACTACCGCTTCAAGCATGTCCGGGTCGACTACACCGAGACGCTGACCAACAAGTGCCCGGTCGGACCCAACCGCGGCTATTCGCGGCTGCAGCATCTGTGGATGATCGAGCGGGTCGTCGACATCGTCGCCAACGAGCTGGGCTTCGATCGGGTCGAGCTGCGCAAGCTCAACTACGTGCAGCCCGAGGAATTCCCCTACGAGACGCCGAACGGCTGCATCTACGACTCCGGCGACTATCCCGCGATGCTCGATCGCGCGCTCGAGCTGATCGACTACGAGGGGGCGCTGGAGCGTCAGCGCGCCAGCGGCAAGCGGATTGGCATCGGCATCGGCTCGACGCTCGACTCCGGCACCAACAACTTCGGCCAGTCGCGGATCATCAACTCGGCGCTGCCGTTCTCCGGCAACGGCGAGGCGGCGATCGTCAGGCTCGATCTCTACGGCGAGGTGACGGTCACGATCGGGACCAGCCCGCAGGGGCAGGGGCACGAGACGACCGCGGCGCAGGTCACGGCCGACATCCTCGGCATGAGCCCCGACCAGGTCCACGTCGCCGCCGGGTACAACAAGGCGGCAAACACCTACGTGGGTTTCTCGGGCACCTACGCGAGCCAGTTCGCGGTGACCGGCCTGGGTGCCGTGATGGGTGCGGCCGAGAGGCTGCGCGGCGAGATCATCAAGGTCGGGGCATGCATGCTCGGCTGCGAGGACTCCGACATCGAGCTCGCGGACGGGTTCGTGCGCCTTGCCGCGAACCCCGAGGCGGCGATCCCCTTCATCGGCATCGCCGCGACGGTCTTCGCGAACGTCGCCGAGCTGCCCGGCGAGCTCGCCGACTCCGTCACGCTCAACTGCCGCTACGTCTACCGGCCGCCGTTCGAGGTGCCCGACCACGAGACCAAGACCGGCAAGCTGACGCTGACCTACGCCAGCCAGGTCCACGCGGCCGTCATCGAAGTCGACGACGAGACCGGTCAGGTGACGATCCTCGACTACGCCGCCGTGGACGAATGCGGCCGCAAGGTGAACCCGATGATCGTCGAGGGCCAGGTCCACGGCGCCACCGGCCACGGCGTCGGGGCGGCGCTGTATGAGGCCTTCGAGTACGACGACGACGGGCAGCTGCTGAACTCGACGTTCGCGGATTACCACGCGGCCACCTCACTGGACGTCCCGCACATCCGCACGGGCGACATCGAGTGTCCATCCCCGTTCACCCCCAACGGCGCCAAGGGCATGGGTGAGGGTGGCGGCGCACCGCTGTCGACGATTGCCAGCGCGATCGAGGACGCGCTGCCCGACGGGGCGCACATCGTCTTCGACACCCACAACAACTCCGAGCGGGTGTACGAGCTGCTGCGCAGCGCGGCGGCGGCCGGACCGCGGGGCGTCGAGGTGATCTCACGATGATCATCTCCGGATCGCAGATCGTGGCGGCGCCCCGCGATGCGCTGTGGGCGGTGTTGAGCGACCCGGCGCGCCTGGCCGGGGCGTTGCCCGGCGTCGGCGACGTCGCGGTCGAGGACGAGCGTCACTTCAGCGCCGTCGCCCACCCGATCACCGCGCTCGGGGAGACGCGCCTGGCGATCGACTTCGAGATCGCCGAGCAGCGTCCCTCCGAGTACGTCCGCATCAGCGGCCTGGGGGCCCCGGGCGAGAACCAGCTGCAGCTGTCGATCGAGCTGGACCTCACCTCCGACGGCGAGCAGACCGTTGCCAGCTGGAGCGCCGACGTGCAGCTGCGCGGCGTGTTGCGCTCCCTGCTCCAGCGCGCGATTGGACCGCTGTTCAACGAGCAGGTGGAGGCGGTGCTCGCGGCCGGTGCCCTGCTGAGCGAGGGCGCCGGCGGGCGCTAGGCCATGTCCACAGGCCTGACCAAGCTCGCCCGCGCGGGCGTCGTCGACGCCCACCGGACGCTCGCCGACCGGGCGTTCGCAGCGCTGCACGATTCGATCGTCGCCGGGCATCTCGCGCCCGGCGAGCGACTGCCGATCGAGGAGCTCGGCGTCGCCCTGGGGATGAGCGCGATGCCGATCCGCGAGGCCCTGCGGCGCCTCGATGCGGCGGGCCTGGTCGAGAACATCCCCCATCGCGGGGGTCGTGTGACCGAGCTCTCGATCGCCGATCTGGCCGAGGTCTACGAGGCGCGGCTTGCGCTCGAGCCGCTCGCCGTGAGGCGCGCCGCCGAGCGCTTCGGCGAGCAGGAAGCGGCCGTCGCCACGGCCCGGCTGGCGGCGCTGAACGAGCTGCCCGACGACAACTCGCCGGAGACCTGGGCCGCACACACGGCGTTCCATTTCGCGCTCTACGACGCCGGCGCGTCCAACTGGCTGCTGCGGTTGATCCAGCCGCTGTGGGAGACCAGCCAGCGCTACCGCCTGGCGGTGCGCGTCGCGCGCAAGCTCGACACCCGCCGGGCCGAGCACGCGATGATCCTGCAGGCGTGCATCGACCACGACCCCGATCTCGCCGCCCGCTCGCTGCACAACCACCTCACCACGACCGCGAACGTGGTGTCGCAGGCGATGGGCGGCGAGGTCCTCTTCGAGCCGCTGCGCCCCTGACCGCGACGGCCTGATCGGCGGCGCTCGCACGCCCGCGGGAGCGCCGGCCTCCCGCCGCGGCCCGCCGCCCCGCAGGCGGGCGGACCACTCCGCGGCGCCCACGATTTGCGCACGCCGGCGGCCGGCCGCCACCCGGTCGCCGCGCCGCCGCGGCGGGTCGGTGGTGCGCGATGATGTGGCCGCGCGAGCCCGATGCCTCGCCCGACCGAACGGAGAGCCCGACATGGACCCGCTGTACACGACAACCGGCATCTCGACCGGCGACGGGCGCAACGGCATGGCCGCGCTCGCCGACGGGACGCTCGAATTCGCGCTGGCGACCCCGCGCGAGACCGGCGGCAAGGGCGGCGGGGCGAACCCCGAGCAGTTGTTCGCGCTGGGCTATGCAGCCTGCTTCCACAGTGCACTGAAGGTCACCGGCGGCCGGCTCAAGAAGCGGGTGGCGGGTTCGACCGTCACCGCCGAGGTGTCACTGGGACGCGACGACGGCGGCTTTGGCCTGGCGGTCACGCTGACCGCGTCGGTGCCGGGGCTGACCGCCGCCGAGGTCCGCGAGCTGATCGAGGGTGCGCACGAGATCTGCCCGTACTCGAAGGCGACCCGCGGCAACATCCCGGTCACGCTGGCGGTCGGCTGAGCCGCCGATGCGAACGGAGGCCACCTACGTCAGGCGGCGGCGGACCGCCGGTGCGTCGGTCCTCTGCCTGGCCCTGGCGATCGTCGCGACGATCGTCCTGAGCGATGGTGGCAGCGCCGGCCCGCGGCACCCTGCGGCCGGGACGCGCCGCACCGCGACCCGGAAAGCCGTCGTCCACAACGGCCCGCGCGGCACCGAGCCGGTGGCGATCCTGATCTACCACGTGATCCTCGCCGCGCCCGCCAACGCACCGTTCCCGGGGCTGTACGTCACGCCCGAGCTGTTTGCGGCGCAGATGCACGCGCTCGCCGCGGCCGGCTACCACGCCGTGACGATGGATGAGATGTGGGACAACTGGCATTACGGGACGCCGCTGCCGAAGGGCAAGCCGATCGTGATCAGCTTCGACAACGGCTATGCGACCCAGTACACCGCGGCACTCCCGGTGATGCGCTCGTTGGGCTGGGTCGGCGTCGAGAACCTGCAGCTGAGCGGCCTGCCTCCGTCGCAGGGGGGACTCTCGCGACGTCAGGTGCGCGCGCTCGTGCGCGACGGCTGGGAGCTCGACACGCAGGGCTTCAGCCATGCCGACCTGATCACCCTCTCCGCGAGCGCGCTGCACTTTCAGGTCGCGGTCGCGAGGACGACGATCCGCGACCGCTACCACGTGGCGGCGCGGTGGTTCTGCTACCCGTCGGGCCACTACAACGCGACGGTGATCGCGGCGGTCAAGGCGGCCGGCTTCCGCGGGTCGACGACGGTCGTCCGCGCGTGGGCCAACCCGCACGAGGACCCCTATCGGCTGCCCCGCCTCGAGGTCCTCGCCGGGACTGCGCCGGCCTCGCTGCTGAGCGAGATAGACGGCTTCCGTGACGCTCCGGCGCCCGGCCCGTCCTATCCCCCCGCATGATGCGCCGCAGCGTGCCGGCGCTTGCGCTGGCGGCCGTGATCGCGCTCGGACTGGCCGCGCTGATCGTGCCCGGGCGCCTGGGGGAGGCGCCTCGCGAGCGCGCCGCCGCGGCCTCGCCGGCCACGATCGCGCTGGGCGCGCCAACCGGACCGGCCGTCAGCGTCGGCCCCCACGCGATCGGCCTGAGCATCGAGTACCCGCTGCTCGCGCACGATCTGGGCAGCGGCCGCTGCCCCCCGAGCGCACTCGTGCACGCGCTCGAGTCGCTCGGATCGCCGCCGATCCGGATCGGCGGGGACTCCCAGGATGCGGTTGCGCCGGCCGGCACCCCGGCGTACCCCGGCGTCAGCGATCTGCCGCCTGGCTTCTGGTCGCGTGTGGCCTGCCTCGAACGCGAGACGCGAGCCCCGGTCATCGTCGGGCTCAACCTCGCATCCGGCGAACCCGGCTGGGCCGGCGCGCTGGCGGCGAGTGCGCGCGCGGCGATCCCGCGCCGCTTGCTCAGCTTCGAGCTCGGCAACGAGCCGGATATCTACGGCACCCGGGTGCGCTGGTGGAACGGACACGCGCTGACCAGCGCGGCGATGCCGTGGGCGACCTACCTCGCGCGCGCGAGGGCGGTCGAGGCGGTGCTCGGCGCGGGCAGCGTATTCGAGGGGCCCGACTTCGCCTCGGGGCGCTGGGTTCGGAGGGTGCCGGCGCTCACGTCGACCCTGCACCTGCGCGCGATCGACGCGCACTTCTATCCGCTGGACGCCTGCCGCAGTCCGGCCGCAGCGACGACCGCGGCGCTGCTGAGCAGGCAGATCCAGGCCAAGATCGACGAGCGCGTGCGGCTCGCCCGCGACGCGCGCGCCGAGCGACTGCCGGCGGTGATCTCGGAGACCAACTCGGTGAGCTGCGGCGGCGTGGCCGGGATCTCCGACCAGCCGGCCGCGGCGGTCTGGGCCGTGCGGATGGTCCTGCGCGCCCTGCGTGCCGGCTTTTCCTCGGTGCGCTTTCACGCCAGCGGCAGCGCCTATGACCCGTTCGTCGTGAACGGCGGGGTCCTCACAGCGCGTCCGCTCGAGCGCGGGCTGCGCTTCGCCGCCGACGTGCTGGGAGCCGGCAGCGTGCTCCGCGCGGATGCGAACGGCAGCCCGCTCGACGCCGTCACGATCACCCGCCCCGACGGCGCGCGGACGGTCGTGCTCAGCAACTACGCGGCGGCTCCCAGGTGGGTCTCGCTCGCCGCTCGGGGGCCCGTCAGCGTGGTCGGAGTGGTGGCGGCCGGGCCGTCGGCGCACAGCACCGCCGGCGCGACGGTCGCCGGCCGCGCGCTCGTCGAGCTCGCCCCGAGCTCGGTGGAGGCGATCAGCGTCCGGGGATCCTGAGCGCGGCGCGCGAACGCCGCTGCGGCGGATCGTCAGCCCGGCCCGAGCACGTAGATCCGCACGCGCCCGCTCGGGAACTGGACCCCGGCGAACGAGGCGACCTCATAGCGGACCCCGAGGTAGCTGACCGGCCCGCTCGTCGGCAGCGTCGGCGGCCCGGCGAAGGTACCGGCGAGCTGTCGGGCGCCGGCCCGCACCAGCACCGGTGCGCGTGCCAGCGCGTGCACCAGGTCGGCGTAGCCGTGCGCGTTCTGGACGGCGAACGTAGCCTGCCCGACGAGCTGACCGGCGGCGTCGACCAGCGGCCGGGTGAGCGGCGCGAGCAGCGGGATCGAGACGCCGGCGTCGGCGACGACGCGGCCACCGGCCACGACCCGCAGCCGCGCGAAACCGCCGGCGCCAACCATCGCCCTGACTATCTGCGCCGCCCCGGCATCGTCGCCGGCGGCGAGCGCGGCCGTCAGCGAGCTGGCGCGGGCCAGCGCGGTCAGCGGCGGTCCGACGAACGCCTGGCCGGTCTCCGCCTCGTCGTAGGCGCGCTCCGCGATGTCGGCGAGCACGTCGGCGCGGATCTGCGGACAACTGCTGCGGGCAAGCACCGCCGGCGGCCGGTGCACCAGGATCGAGACACGCAGCGTGCCCGACGGAAAGCGGCCGAGGTCGAACGAGCCGACGAGATAGGGCACCCGGCCGACCGCGACCGCACCGCGGGCGGGCAGCGGACCGGCGGGGACCGCGAGGTCCCGCATGACCGTCTGGCCCTGGTAGCGCATCACGGTGTGGGCGCCGATCAGCCGCTCCGCCAGCTTCTGGTAGCCGGCATCGTCCTGGATCGACATCACGAACGTCCCGACGATCGTTGCCCCGACGCGCAGCGTCCCGCTGACCGGCGCGAGCACCAGCGGCCCGCCGTAGTCGTCGAGCAGCTGGCCGTCGCGCAGCACTCGAAGGCGCACGATGTGCTCGTGGTTGAAGACCAGCGCGAGGACCTCGCTGCGGACCGTCGCGAGGTCGTTGGCGGCGACCGCGTGGGCCAGCACCCGGTCGGATTCGATCGTGTGCAGGTCGCGCCTGACCGCCGTGCCGCCGCGCTCCCCGGCACTGATCCGCAGTGCGACTGCGAACGCAGTCGAGAAGTACGTGGCGTCGGTGGCAGCGCCGCACGGCGGCGCGGGCCCGCCGCCGCCCGCACCGTCGCCGCCGCCGGCGACCAGCAGCACGAGGATCGCCGCGATCGCCGCGATCGAGAAGAGCGAGCTGGCGAGCCGGGCGCGCGGCGTCATGGCGCGACACCGTAGCGCCCGCGGCGCGCATGAGAGCACTCCAACGAAGCCGGCGACGCGGCGGCCTGTCTGGCCCCGCGACGGACCGCTAAACCCCCGCAAGGTGCGGAACCGCGGCGTGACGCCGTCCGGCCGGCGTTCTATGGTGGCGACGAATGACCGGGGAACACCCGATCGATCACGACGGCCGGGCAGATGTGCGAGCGGCGCGTGCGCGGCGCTCCGGTTGGTTCACGCGCCCCAAGAACCTCGGGCCGGCACCCGATCAGGAGGCCGAGGTCCGCGCCAGGCTGTACGCGAAGCTGCCGCCGACCGAACGGACCGTCGAGCGCATCGAGCACGTCGAGCGCATCGCCGACCGTCCGGCTGCCTGACAGCCGCCGCGCTCCGCGACGGTGGGCCACGCGCCGGCCGCCCTCGGCGGGGGCACGAGCCGGTGCGCTGGGGACGGTCACACAGCCGATCCTCAGCAGACTCCCAGGTTCGCGCGCGACAATGCCTCGCATGAGCACGACAGCGATCACTGAACCGGTACGTGTCCTCGTCGTCGACGACGAGCCGAACATCGTCGATGTGATCTCGATGGCGCTGCGCTTCGAGGGCTTCGAGGTCGAGTCCGCAGCAAGCGGCGCCGACGCGATCGCGTCGGTTGCTGCACGCCGCCCTCAGCTGCTCGTGCTCGACGTGATGCTTCCCGACATCGACGGCTTCGAGGTCGCTCGGCGACTCGCCACGGCACGCACCGACGTGCCGATCATCTTCCTGACCGCGCGCGACTCGACCGAGGACGTCGTCCACGGCCTCACGGTCGGCGGCGACGACTACGTCACCAAGCCGTTCAGCCTCGAGGAGCTCGTCGCGCGGATCCGCACGATCCTCCGCCGTTCAGGCCTGTCCGAGGAAACCAGCTCGACGCTCGTGTTCGGCGATCTGGAACTCGACGAGGACACCCACGAGGTGGCGCGCGGCGGGCGGCCGATCGAGCTCACCGCCACCGAGTTCCGGCTGCTGCGCTACCTGATGCTCAACCCGCGCCGCGTGCTGACCCGCGCGCAGCTGCTCGACCACGTCTGGAACTACGACTTCGGCGGCGACGCCCGGGTGCTCGAGACCTACATCAGCTACCTGCGCAAGAAGGTCGACGTCGAGCAACCGCCGTTGATCCACACCGTGCGAGGTGTCGGCTACTCGTTGCGGCTGCCCAGGAGCTGATCCGCGCGATGTCGCTGCGGGCGCGACTGCTGATCGGCCTGATCGTGCTGACTGCGACCGGGCTGGTTATCGCCGGCCTGGTCACCTACGCGGCCGAGCGCTCGTTCTTGATCTCGCGCGTCGACCAGCAGCTGACCGGGAAGAGCAACGTCAACGGCTTCGAGGACGTGCTCGACGCCGATCTCGGGCTCCGCAAGCCGGGTCCGGGCACCGGCGCGGGTGGCCACGGCCCGTTCCCGGGAGCGTTCGGCCGACCAGGGCCCGGCGGCGGCCCCACCGCCGGCCTGCTCTTGCCATCGGGGACCTGGGGTATCTACCGCCCGGTGAGCGGGCAGGCACAGGGCTACCACGTGCCGCCGTACCAGTCGCCGCCGAAGCTCCCGGCACAGATCGCACGGACCACCGATCCGGCGCACCCCAAGCTGATCACCGTCGACTCGGTCGCGGGCTCGGGTGTGCAGTATCGCGTGCTCGCCAAGACGAGTGACACCGGCTCGGGCGAGATGATCATCGCGGTGCCGCTCAACGACGTGGCCCAGACGCTGACGCGGCTGCGCAATGTCGAAGCGATCGTGATCGCGGCGGTCCTGCTCGCGCTCGCCGCCTGTTCGTGGTTCCTGATCCGGATCGGCCTGCGGCCACTCGATCGGATGGGTGCGACGGCAGACGCGATCGCGGCGGGCGACCTCACGCGGCGCGTCAGTCCCGCCGAGTCACGCACCGAGGTCGGCCGACTCGGCCTTGCGCTGAACGCGATGCTCGGGCAGATCGAGCAGGCCTTTGCCGAGCGGCAGGCCAGCGAGGAGCGGTTGCGCCGGTTCCTCTCCGACGCCTCGCACGAGCTGCGCACGCCGCTGACCTCGATCCGCGGCTACGCCGAGCTGTTCCGGATGGGTGCGACAAGCCGCCCCGAGGACACCGAGAAAGCGATGGCGCGGATCGAAGAGGAGGCGGCGCGGATGGGTGTGCTGGTCGAAGACCTGCTGGCGCTGGCGCGACTGGATGAGATGCCCCAGGCACGACGTGAGCCCGTCGATCTCGCCCCGCTCGCCGCCGACGCCGCCGATGACGCCCGCGTTGCCGCGCGCGACCGCGCGGTGACCGTGACGATCGACGGTGAGCACGTCGTCACCGGCGATCCCGCCCAGCTGCGACAGGTGCTTGCCAACCTGATGCGCAATGCGTTGACCCACACCCCCGCAGGGTCGCCGATCGAGCTGTCGGTCGCGAGCGTGGACGGCTACGTCCGCCTCGCCGTCCGTGATCACGGACCCGGCCTCCCCGAGGGGTCGCAGGCCAGCGTCTTCGAGCGGTTCTGGCGCAGCGAGGGCGGCCGCGGCCGTGGCAAGGCCGGCGCCGGACTCGGTCTCGCGATCGTCGCGGCGATCGTCGAGGCACACGGCGGTCGCGTGAGCGCGGGCAACGCTCCCGGCGGCGGTGCGACGTTCGCGATCGACCTGCCCGCCGCGCCGCTCAGCGCCGCGACGCGGCCGAGCGCCGCCGCACCGGTCGCGGACTGAGCGGACGGGCTCCATCGCGAGCCGCCCGGCGCGCAGCCGTCGCGCTCACGCCCCGCCGATCACCGCCGGTGCGCCGAACTCCACCAGGCACTGCGGCAGCACGACCGAGCCATCGTCGCGCTGGTGGTTCTCGAGCAGCGCGATGATCGTGCGCCCCACGGCGACTGCCGTGCCGTTGAGGGTGTGGGCTGCGGTGGGCCGTCCGCCCTGCGCTCGCACGCGGATCTCGAGCCGGCGCGCCTGATAGTCGGTCGTGTTCGAGCACGAGGTCAGCTCGCGGTAGCGACCCTGGCCGGGAAGCCACGCCTCGCAGTCGTACTTCTTGGCCGCCGAGGAGCCGAGATCGTCGACCGCGATGTTGACCACGCGATAGGGAATCTGCAACTCGCCGAGCAACGACTCCTCGATCGCGAGGATCCGCTCGTGCTCCGCGGTCGCCCGCTCGGCGGTGGCGAAGACGAACATCTCGACCTTGTCGAACTGGTGCACCCGGAAGATCCCGCGCGTGTCCTTGCCGGCCGCCCCGGCTTCGCGGCGAAAGCACGATGAGAAGCCGGCGTAGCGCAGCGGCAGCGCCTCGGCGTCGAGGATCTCGCCGGCGTGCAGCGATGCGAGCGCGACCTCCGAGGTTCCGGCGAGGAACAGCTCGTCGTCGGCCAGCCGGTAGAGCTGCTGCTCGGTGTCGGGCAGGAAACCGGTGCCGTAAAGCGCCTGCTCGCGCACGAGCACCGGCGGGATCACCGGCTCGAAGCCCTCTGCGCGCAGCCGCTCGAACGCCCAGCGCACGAGCGCCAGCTCGAGCATCACAAGATCACCCTTCAGATACGCGAAGCGCGCGCCGGACAGGCGGGCCCCGGCCTCCATGTCGATCAGCGGACCGGCGAGCTCGAGGTGATCGGCCGCCGGCGAGCTGCGCGGCTCGCCGACCGAACGGATCACGGTGTCGGCGTCGGCCGCATCGGCGCTCGGCAGGTTCGGCAGGCTCATCAGCGCGCCGTCCAACTCGGCCTGGACCGCTGCGAGCTGCTGCTCGAGCTGCTTCTCGCGCTCGCCGACCTCGCGCATCCGGGCGATCGCCTCGGCGGTGTCCTCGCCGGCGCGTTTGGCGGCCGCGATCGCCTCCGATGCGTCGTTCTTGGCCGCGCGCAGCGACTCCAGCTCGGGCAGCAGCGAGCGCCGGCGCGCATCGAGCGCCAGCACCCGGTCGAGCGGCGCCGCCGCCGACTCGCCTCGCCGCGCGAGTGCCGCACGAACGGCCTCGGGTTGCTCGCGGATCAGCCGGAGGTCGAGAACCGCCGGCGTCCTAGCCTGAGCAGGATGCGGCGCTCGCCCCGATCGTCGGCGCGTGCGGCGCCTGCAAGCCGGCGTATTTCGCGAGGAACTGGGCGATCGCCATGGCGGCGGGGCCGACGACGATGTCCTGGGGCATGATCTGGCCCGAGAATCCGCCGTTACGGATCGCATAGAGCACGTTCTGGACGCACTCCGGGCGGAAGTTGAAATTCGGCGCCTGGGTCCGCAAACGCCCCTGCACCGAGCTCGCCGAGCCGTCGGCACCGACGACCGACAGCGAGTGGCAGCCGGCGCAGTGGTTGACGAACAGCTCCGCGCCGGTCCGGTAGGGGCTGCTCTTGGCCAGCTTGATGCCCTGCGAGCTGCACGCGCTGACCGCGAGCGCGACAAACGCGCTGACCGCGACGGTCTTGGCGATCTGTGCGGGACGAGCCATGCGCGCGCAGATCATATGGGGAACCGCTCCCGTCACGCGGACCGTAAACCGCACCCGGCGGTGCAGGAGCCCGACCCGCGACGGCGAATCAGTGACTCCCGGCGTCGGTGGAAGACGGTCGCTCCTCTTTCGTCCGCGATCGATCTTTTCGGCGGCAACCAATGCCGACGCCGGGTTTCCCTCGTGGCTCGCGCCACGGCCGCCGCGCGGATCGCTCCGCGCGGCCTAATAGGTGCCGGCGGCCCGCAGCGCCAGCACGCAGATGACCAGCGCCGCCAGCGCCATGACGCCCATCTCGCGCCGCAGGATCGCGAGCACGATCGCCTGCTGCTCGGGCTCCGGCAGCGTCGCGACCGCCCGCGCGTCGTCGAGATCGCGCGCCGAGAGAACCTGATCGGCCGCGACCAGGCGCAGCTGTTCGGCCACGAAGCCAATGATGATCGGCAGCAGCGCGTAAAGGTAGAAGATGCTCTGCGCCGGGTGGTGGTTGTCGAGCAGCAGGACTCCGGCGAGCGCGGCGTAGGCGAGGGCGAGTGCCTGGCCGGCGCGGACCCCCAGCCAGAACTCGCGGCTCGGCGCCACGCGGTACCAGCGGAAGGCTCCGAAGAGGCCGACGGCGCCGTCCAGTGCGGCGAGCGCCAGGCCTCCCCACACGGCGAGGTCGCGCGCGCTCATCGGGGCCTCCCGTGCCCGGATATCGAGCGTTTTGCCACTAAGTAACACTCCGTCACAAGGTCGGTGGGTAGTGATATAACGCCTGCTGTGATCAGAACCTACCTGCCCGCGATCGTGTTTCTCGCGCTCGGGGCGATCGTAGGCGGCGCGTTCGCCCTGCTCAATACGGCGTTCGGCCCCCGCCGGCGGATCCCGGCCAAGACACAGCCCTACGAATGCGGTCTCCCCTCCGAGGTCAAACGCGGCTTCCGCTTCGGGATCAGCTTCTACCTGATCGGGATGCTCTTCATGCTCTTCGACGTCGAGGTGATCTTCATCTTCCCGATCGCCGCCGAGCTGCGCGCCTACGGCGCCTTCGCGCTCGGCGAGCTGATCACCTTCATCGTCCTGCTCTTCGTCGCGTTCGTCTACGTCTGGCGGCGCGGGGCACTCGAATGGCGCTGACGCGCGAGCCGATCGAGCCCGGCAGCTTCCGCGCCCGAGGGCTGCTCGCGCGCGACATGCTGCGCGGTGACCTCGAGGGCCTCGAGCTCGAGCGCCACGTCGAGCAGTCGCTCCTGCTGACGACGCTCGATCGCGCCGTGAGCTGGGGGCGCTCGAATTCGATCTACCCGGCGACCTTCGGCCTGGCCTGCTGTGCGATCGAGATGATGTCGGTCGTCGCGGCGCGCGTCGACATCGCCCGCTTCGGCTGGGAGGCCTTTCGCGCCTCGCCCCGCCAGGCGGACCTGCTGATCCTCTCGGGGCGCGTCTCAATCAAGATGGCGCCCGTGGTGCGACGCATCTATGACCAGATGCTCGAGCCGAAATGGGCGATCGCGATGGGGGCCTGCTCGTCGTCGATGGGTGTCTTCAACAACTACGCGATCGTCCCGGCGGACAAGTTCATGCCGATCGACGTTCACGTCCCGGGCTGCCCGCCACGGCCCGAAGCGCTGATGCACGGGATCCTCAAGCTGCGCAAGATGATCCAGGACGACCCCGACATGGGTTGGCGCGAGCGCTACGGCGCCGAGGGGACCGAGGAGACCCTCGGCGCCGCGGAGCCCGCCGGTGCCTGACCAGGTCGGGCTCGAGCTGATCGCCGGCCGGCTCGAGCAGCAGATCCCCGGAGGAGTCGTGGCGACGACCTTCTTTCGCGCGCAGGCGAGCGTCGAGATCGCGCCGGGAACCGTTCGCGACGTCCTGGCCACGCTGCGCGACGACCACGGCTTCCGCGCACTGATGAGCGTGCACGGCGTCGACTACTACCCCGAGGAGCCGCGTCTCGGCGTGCACTACGAACTGCTCGACATGGCGCGCGTCGACCGGCTCACGGTCAAGCTGCGGGTGCCGATCGCGGAGCCGAACGTGCCCTCGGTGACGCCGGACTGGCCGACCGCCGACCATCAGGAGCGCGAGGTCTACGACATGTTCGGCGTGCGGTTCGACGGCCATCCCGACCTGCGCCGGATCCTGATGCCCGAGGACTACGAGGGGCACCCGCAGCGCCGCGACTTCCCGGTCGGCGGCGAGCCCGTGCTGTTCACCTACAACGACGCGACCAGCCCGGGATGGACGAGGTGAGCACGCACTCGGACTATCGCGCGCGCGAGGACTCGATCACGCTGTCGCCGCTCGAACAGCAGATCTCCGCTCAGCGCGGCGGCGAGACGGTCGAGTTGCTGACGCTCAACATCGGCCCCCACCATCCTGCGACCCACGGCGTGCTGCGCCTGCTCGTGACGCTCGAGGGCGAGGTCGTCCGCGACCTCAAGCCGATCATCGGCTACGTCCACACCGGGATCGAGAAAACCGCGGAGCAGAAGGCCTACTGGAAGGCCATCCCCGTGATCGAGCGCATGGACTACCTGTCGTACTACTTCAACGCGATGGCCTTCTGCGGGGCCGTCGAGACGATCCTGGAGTGCGAGGTCCCCAAGCGCGCCCAGTACCTGCGCGTGATCCACCTCGAGCTGAACCGGATCATGTCCCACCTCGTGTGGCTCGGCACGAGCGCCCTCGACCTCGGTGCGATCTCGATGTTCTGGTACTGCTTCCGCGAGCGCGAGACGATCCTCGACCTCTTCGAGTTCTCCTCCGGCCAGCGGATGCACACCCGTTACTTCCAGGTCGGCGGCGTGATGGAGGACATCCCGCCCGGGTTCGAGGCCAAGCTGCGCGAGTTCCTCGCGATCATGCCCGGCCGCGTCGACCAGTACGCCGACCTGCTGCGGCGAAACGAGATCCTGCTCCAGCGCCTGCGCGGGGTCTGCCCGCTGGACGAGGAGACGCTGCTCTCGCTCGGCGTCACCGGCCCCCTGCTGCGTGCCGCGGGGAACCCGTGGGATCTGCGCAAGGCGGCGCCGTACAGCTCCTACGGCGACTTCGAGTTCAAGATCCCCGTCGGCACCGTCGGCGACAACTACGACCGCTTCGCCGTCCGCGTGGCCGAGATCTACGAGTCGGTGAAGATCATCGAGCAGGCGCTCGACGGGCTGCCCGAGGGTCTCCACATCACCGCGGACCGCAAGATCGCGCTGCCCCCGCGCCATGAGCTGGCGACCTCGATGGAGGCCTTGATCCATCACTTCAAACTGGTCACCGAGGGCTTCCGCGTCCCGCCCGGCGAGATCTACTACCCGATCGAGGGGCCGCGCGGGGAACTCGGCTGTTTTGTGCGCTCGGACGGCTCGTCCAAGCCGGCCCGCGTGCACATGCGCGATCCGAGCTTCGTCAACCTCCAGGCCACCGCGGCAATGGTCCGCGGCTCCTATATCGCCGACCTCATCGCGACGCTCGCGATGCTCGACCCGATCCTCGGCGGGATCGACCGGTGAACGGCGTCCCCCGCTACGCCCGTGGCTCCCGCGTGCCCGGCTGGGATCAGGCCGCCGACCTCGACAAGGAGCCGGCGGGCGTACCCGACGCGGCACTGGTCGAGGTGCCCGCGGAGCTGCGCGCCGAGATCGAGGCGGCAATGGCCCTCTACCCCGAGCGTCACTCCGCCGCGCTGCCCGCGCTCGCCGCCGCCCAGCGCGTGCACGGCTGGTGCTCGCCGCAGGCGATCGAACAGGTCGCCTGCGTGATGCGTGTGACGCCCGCATACCTCAGCTCGGTGGCGACCTTCTACGACATGTTCGAGCTGGAGCCGGTCGGCCGCCACTCGGTCTATGTGTGCACCAACATCTCCTGCTCGCTGCGCGGCGCCGACGAGCTCTACGCGCAGCTCGCGGAGGCCGCCGCCGGCGATCCGCAGATCAACCTGCGCTCATTCGAATGCCTCGGCGCCTGCGACATCGCGCCGATGGTCTCCGTCGACCACGTTTACTACGGACCGCTCGGGCCCGGCGACGCGCGGCGGCTCGTCGATGACCTGCAAGCCGGGCGCGATCCCATCCCCGAGCTCGCCCTGGCGCTTCGGCGCAGCGCCGATCCCAACGCGAACAGCGCATGAGCCCGACGATCCTGCTGAAGGACATCGACGAACCGGGACTCGCGACGCTCGCGGTCTACGAGCGCCGCGGCGGCTACCGGTCGCTGCGCAAGGCACTGGCGATGGAGCCTGCGGCGGTCGTCGCCGAGCTCGACGCGTCCGGTCTGCGCGGCCGCGGCGGTGCCGGCTTCCCGGCGGGGCGCAAGGCCGCCTTCCTGCCGAAGGGCGACATGGACAAGTACCTGGTCTGCAACGCCGACGAGTCCGAGCCGGGCACCTTCAAGGACCGCGAGCTGATGCAGAAGAGCCCGCACATGCTGATCGAGGGACTCGTGATCGCGGCCCACGCGGCCGGGGCGACCCGGGCGTTCATCTACGTTCGCGGCGAGTATGAGGAGCAGGCGAGGATCCTCGACGCGGCGCTGGCCGAGGCGCTCGACGCCGGCTACATCGGCGAACGGATCATCGGCGGCGAGTTCTCCTGCACGGTCGTGCTCCACCGCGGAGCCGGGGCGTACATCTGCGGCGAGGAGACGGGGCTGCTCGACTCGCTCGAGGGCAAGCGCGGCAACCCGCGGCTGAAGCCGCCGTTCCCGGCGGTCCAGGGCCTCTACCAGGGGCCGACCCTGATCAACAACGTCGAGACGCTCGCGACGATGCCCTACATCATCGAGATCGGCGGTGCCGAGTACGCCAAGCTCGGCGTCGCCAACGGCGCCGGCACCAAGGTCGTCTCGGTCAGCGGGCACGTCCAGCGCCCCGGCAACTACGAGGTCGAGCTGGGGACCCCGTCGCGGGAGATCATCTACGGGCTCGCCGGCGGCCCGCCGGAGGGCCGCAGGGTCAAGCTCTGGTTCCCCGGCGGCTCGAGCTCCCCGGTCCTGACCGAAGCCGACCTCGACGTCCCCTACGACTTCGACTCGCTGGCCAAGGCCGGCACGATGCTCGGCTCGGGGGCGATCATCGTCGTCGACGACTCCACGCCGGTGCTCGACGTCGCGCTCAAGCTGGCGAAGTTCTACCGCCACGAATCGTGCGGCAAATGCACGCCGTGCCGCGAGGGGACGAACTGGACCGTGCGCATGCTGGAACGGATCGCGGCGGGCGACGCGACGCCGATGGACCTCGACATCATGGCCTCGGTCCAGGAGCACATCATCGGCAACTGCCTCTGCGTGCTGGGCGACGCGATGGCGATGCCGATCGGCTCGATGATCGTCAAGTTCCGCGCGGAGCTCGAGTCGCACATGGAGTCCCAGCAGCTGGCGGGGGCCGCCTGATGCCGCGCCCGACCGCCAACACGATCACCCTGTCGATCGACGGCCGCGAGATCCAGGCGCCGGAGAACGCGATGCTCGCCGACGCCGCCAAGCTCGCCGACGTCGAGATCCCGGTCTTCTGCTACGAGCCGAAGCTCGGGCAGCCCGTCGGGGCGTGCCGGATGTGCCTGGTCGAGATCGAGGGGATCCCGAAGCTCCAGACCGCGTGCTCAACCGCGGTCAAGGACGGCATGATCGTCCACACCCAATCCGAGCGGGCGAGGGTCGCGCAACAGGCGGTCGTCGAGTTCCTGCTGATCAACCACCCGCTCGACTGCCCGGTCTGCGACAAGGGCGGGGAGTGTCCGCTGCAGGACATCACCTTCGGCTGGGGCGGCGGCCACTCGCGCTTCATCGAGCCCAAGCGCCACTTCCGCAAGCCGCTCGAGCTCTCGCCGCTGATCGCGATCGACCGCGAGCGCTGCATCCTCTGCTACCGCTGCGTGCGCTTCGCGCAGGAGATCTCCGAGGACTACCAGCTGATCCTGCTCGAGCGCGGCGAGCATTCCTTCGTCGGCACCTTCGACGGGCACCCCTATGTCGCGCCGTTCAGCGGCAACATCATCGAGCTGTGCCCGGTCGGGGCGCTGACCTCGCGCCCCTACCGCTTCCGCGCCCGGCCCTGGGAGATCGAGGGCGCCGGGACGCTGTGCACGCTCTGCCCGGCGCAGTGCAACATCACGCTGACGGTGCGTGACGAGCGCGTGCTGCGCGTGCTCGCCCGCCAGCACGACGACGTCGATGACGGCTGGCTGTGCGACAAGGGCCGCTTCGCCTACCAGGCGGTCCACGTCGAGGAGCGGATCACCGCCCCGATGATCCGCGACGGCGGTGAGCTGCGTGAGGTCGGCTGGGAGCGCGCGCTTGCCGAGGCGAGCGCCGGCCTGCGCCGGGCGGGGTCCCGGAGCGCGGCGCTCGCGGGCGGCGGCGCGAGCAATGAGGAGGGGCTGCTGCTCGGCCGCCTGCTGCGCGAGGGGCTCGGCTCCCCGCACCTGGACTCCCGCCCGGCCGGCGCCGTCAGCCTCGACGCGTGGCGAGCGCTCAGCGCGCCGGCGCTCGCGGCCACCGTCGCCGACCTCGAGTTCGCCCACGCCGTGCTCGTGCTCGACTGCGAGCCGCTCGACGACGCGCCGATCCTTGAGCTGCGGATCCGCAAGGGAGTGCGCCGCCACCACGTCAAGCTGGCCGTCGCGACCGACCGCCCGAGCGCGCTGGACCCGAGCGCCCACACGCTGCGCTTCGCCCCCGGCCGCGGCGCCGAGCTCGCCGCAGGCCTCGCGGCCGCGCTGCGCGGCGCCGACACGGACGAGCTCGCCGGCGCCGCCGGGTGCAGCGCCGATGCGCTCCAGGCGCTGGCCGGTGTGTTGCGCGAGGCCGGCGACGAGGTGGTGATCCTCTACGGCGAGCGGCTGCTCGACGGCGGCGCCGGCGGGCTGCTGGCCCTCGCCGACGCGCTCGAGCTCGCCGCGCACCCGGGAGCGGGGCTGATCGGCATCCCCGAGGCCGCCAACGGGCGTGGCCTGCGCGAGTCCGGTGTGATGCCGAACGCCGGACCGGGCCTGGGCGAGCCGGCCCTCGAAGGCGGTTACGACACACCTGCGATCGCCGCCGCGCTCACGAGCGGTGAGCTCACGGCGATCTATCTGCTGCAGCTCGACCCGCTGCGCGACCTGCCCGACCGCGCCGCGTGGACGGAGGCGCTCGAGCACGCGAGCACCGTGATCGTCCACGCAAGCTTCCTCACCGACGCCGTGCGCGAGCACGCCACGGTCGTCTTCCCCGCTGAGGCGGCGGCCGAGAAGGAGGGCACCGTGACGCATCCCGACGGGCGGGTGCAGCGGCTGCGTCCGGCGATCGCCCGCCAGGGCGCCGTGCGCGCGGAATGGTCGGTTCTCGCCGACCTCGCCGCCCGCCTCGGCACCGACCTTGGGATCCGCAGCGGGGCGATGGCGAGCGCGGCGCTGTTCGACGCGGTCCCGTTTTACACCGGGCTGACGCTCGAGGAGCTGGGCGGGCGTGGCGTGCGCTGGCCCACCCGCGAGCAGGCCGCGGCGCTGCCCGCGCCGTCGGGCAGCGGCGCCGAGCCGCGGCCGCCCCGGCCGCCGGCGGCGCGCGGCGGGGCGCTGGCGCTCGGCAGCTACCGTTCGATCTGGGCCGGGCCCGAGGTCGCGGCATCACCGGCGCTGGCGTTCCTGCACCCGGGCCAGCGCGTTGAGCTGTCGGCGCTCGACGCCCGTCGGCTCGGCCTCGAGGACGGCGTCGAGATGCTCGTCGCCGACGAGACGGGCGCCCAGATCCACGCGCGGGTCGCGCCGCGCGACGGGATCCCGCCCGGCAGCGCCTTCCTCCAGCAGGGGATCGCGACCGACGGCGCGAACGTCCTACGCGGGTCGACGATCGAGATCCTGCCGATACCCGAGCCTCCCGCGGAAGCCGAGCCGGATAGCGGCTCGGTCGAGGAGGCGCTCGTATGACGCTGGCGCTCGACACCTACTTCGAGCCGTGGTGGATCCAGATCATCAAGTCGCTGTTGATCTTCGGCATCGCGCTCGGGATCCTGCCGCTGATCATCGTCTACGAGCGCAAGCTGCTCGGGCGCTTCCAGGGCCGTTACGGGCCCAACCGCGTCGGGCCGTACGGGCTGCTGCAGCCGCTCGCGGAAATCATCAAGTTCGCGACGAAGGAGGACTCGCGCCCGGTCACGTCGGTCGGTCCGCTGTATGTGGTCGCACCGATGATCTCGATCCTCACGGCGGTGGCCGCCTTCGCGTTGGTGCCCTTCGGCGACGCGCCGCGGATCTTCGGCACGCGCGTCGGCCTCTATGGCGTCGACCCATCGATCGGCCCGCTCTACGTGCTCGCGTTCGGCGCGATCGCCTTCTACGGGCTGATGCTCGGCGGCTGGGCCTCGGGCTCGAAGTACTCCTTCCTCGGCGCGATGCGGGCCGCGGCCCAGCTGATCTCCTACGAGGTCTCCCAGGGGCTCGCGCTGATCGGCGTGGTCATCACCGCCGGCAGCCTGTCGCTGACCGCGATCGTCCACGCCCAGGGCGGGATGTGGTACTTCATCCCGCAGTTCGTCGGCTTCCTCGTCTTCACCATCGCGAGCTTCGCCGAAGTCAACCGCTCGCCCTTTGACCTCGTGGAGGCGGATGCGGAGCTCGTCGCCGGCTACTTCACCGAGTACGGCGGGACGCGGATGGTCGCCTTCCTGTTCGCCGAGTACCTCAACATGATGGTCGTCTCGGGGGTGGCGGTGACGCTGTTCCTCGGCGGCTGGCTGCTCCCGTTCGGGATCCACCCGCCCACCTGGGTCGACCCCTTCATCGTGCTCGCCAAGATGATGATCTTCATCAGCTTCTTCATCTGGATCCGCGCGACGCTCCCGCGCCTGCGCTACGACCAGCTGATGAGCTTCGGCTGGAAGATCCTCCTGCCGCTGGCCACCGTCAACACGCTCGTGACGGCGATCATCGTGGTGGCGGTGCACAAATGAGCTGGTCGCCGGGAGAGGACCAGATCACCGTCCAGCGAGCCCCGGCGCCGGGCGCCGCCGGCGGCACCTACCGCGCCTTCGGCGAGACGCTGCGGGGCCTCAAGACGACGTTCGCGCGGGTCATCGAGGGCGTCCACACGATCCAGTACCCCGAGGAGAAGGTCCCGGTCTACCCCCGCTTTCGCGGTCGCCACAAGCTGCACCGCTTCGAGGACAGCGGCCTCGAGAAGTGCGTCGGCTGCTCGCTGTGCGCCGCCGCCTGCCCCTCGGACTGCATCCGCGTGGTCGCCGCCGAGAACACCGCAGAGCACCGCATCTCGGCCGGCGAGCGCTACGCCGCGGTCTATGAGATCAACATCAGCCGCTGCATCTTCTGCGGCTACTGCGAGGTCGCCTGTCCGTTCGACGCGATCACCATGGGGCACGACTTCGAGATGTCCGACTACAACCGCTCCGACCTGATCTTCACCAAGGAGATGCTGCTCGCCGAGCCGGTCGAAACGACCCCGCTGCGCACCGAGGGCGAGTAGGGTGCCCGGCGCCACGACGACCGTGCCGGCAGCGGCGAGCAGCTGATGTCAACCGTCCTCTACTTCATCGCCGCAATCGGCGCGATCACCGGGGCGATCGGCGTGGTCGTACTGCGGGATCCCTTCTACAGCGTGCTCGCGCTGGTCGGCCACCTGCTCTCGCTCGCGGCGCTGTTTCTGCTGCTGCGCGCCGAGTTCGTCGCCGCGGCGCAGGTCATCGTCTACGCCGGAGCGGTGATGGTGCTCTACATGTTCGTCGTCGCCTACGTCGGGCGTGACGTGTCGGAGCTCGGCTCCTCCCCCGGCCGCGCGGCCACACTCGGCGCGTTCGCCTGCGGCACGGCACTGGTGGTCGAGTTGTTCATCGCCGTGCTGGGGTCGGGCCTGCAGGCGGTCGACAGTGCCGGCGCCCCATACGTCAAGGGCTTCGGCACGCCGGAGGCGATCGGCACGCTGCTTTTGACGAAGTTCCTCGCCCCCTTCGAAATCGCCTCCTTCCTGCTGCTCGTCGCGGCGATCGGCGCGGTCACCCTGGCCCGCCGGCGCGGCGGGATCAGCGAGGGCGTCGAGGGCGACCCGCCGACGATCAGCGTGATCGACGTCATGCGCCCGCGGCCGCTGGGAACCGGGACGATGGCCGAAGCGGGCGGCCGCGTCGAGGTCGGCGAGCAATGAACATCGGCTGGTATCTGGCGGTCAGCGCGCTGATCTTCGCGATCGGCGCCGGCGGCGTGCTCGTCCGCCGCAACCCGCTGGTGATCCTGCTCTGCCTCGAGCTGATGCTCAACGCGGCGAATCTCGCGCTGATCGGCTTCTCGCGCATGTGGGGCAACGGCGACGGACAGATCTTCGCCCTGATCGTGATGGTCGTCGCCGCCTGCGAGGTCACCGTCGGGCTCGGCCTGATCGTGGCGATGCACCGCCGCTCCCTGCCGGTCGACGTCGACGAGCTGCGGGAGCTGCAGGGATGAGCGCGACGACTGCGGCGTGGCTCGTGCTCGCGGCGCCGCTCGCGGGAATGATCGTCATCGGCGTGCTGTACAACCGGCTGCCGGGCCGCAGCGCGGGCTGGATCGGCACCGGCGCGATCGCCGTGTCGTTCGCCTTCGCGCTCGTCACCCTGGCGAAGCTCCAGCAGGCTGCTCCCGGGCACCGCCAGTTCGTCTCGACGCTGTGGACGCTCGCCGGCACCGTCGGCGTCAACGCAAAAGTGACGCTCCTCGTCGACCCGCTCTCGGTGCTGATGATCTGCGTGGTGGCCGGCGTCTCGACGCTGATCCACCTCTACTCGGTCAGCTACCTGCAGGGCGACCGCGGCTACGCGCGCTTCTTCGCCTACCTCAACTTCTTCGTCTTCTCGATGCTGACGCTGGTCCTCGCGGGAAACTTCCTGCTGCTGATCGTCGGCTGGGCGTTCGTCGGCGCCGCCTCCTACATGCTGATCAGCTTCTGGTATCGCCGCAGTACGGCGACCGGCGCCGGCATCAAGGCCTTCGTGATCAACGTGCTCGGCGACATCGGCCTGGTGCTCGGGACCTTCTTCATCTTCCGCCACACCCACACGCTCGACCTGGTGGCCAGCTTCCGCGCCGCGCCGCACGTGTTCGCCCCCGGCAACGGCGACCTGGTCGCGGGCTGCCTGCTGCTGCTCGTCGGCGCCTTCGCCAAGTCGGCGCAGATCCCGCTGCACACCTGGCTCCCGGACGCGATGGAGGGCCCGACACCGGTCAGCGCGCTGATCCACGCCGCCACGATGGTGACCGCCGGGGTCTATCTGATCGCGCGCATGCACCCGCTGTTCCAGCTCGCCCCCGCAGCCGGCGACGTCGGCGCGATCATCGGCGCCGCGACGCTGCTGATCGCCGGCACGATCGGCCTCGCCGCGACCGACCTCAAACGCGTGATCGCCTACTCGACGATGTCGCAGATCGGCTACATGATCATGGGCGTCTCGGTCGGCGCCTACACCGCAGGCCTGTTCCACCTGATGACCCACGCCTTCTTCAAGGCGCTGCTCTTCATGGCCGCCGGCTCGCTGATCTCGGCGATGGGCGGCAGCCAGTCGCTGGACCGGATGTCGGGCCTGCGCCGGGCGCTGCCCTTCACCTTCGGCTGCTTCATCATCGGCGGCCTCGCGCTGACCGGCGTACCCCCGTTCAGCGGCTACTTCTCGAAGGACTCGATCCTGCTGTTCGTCGGCGGGCGCGGCGGCTGGCACTGGGTGCTGTACGTGGCCGGGTATGCGGGTGCGTTCCTGACCGGGCTCTACACCTTCCGGATGATCTTCCGCGCGTTCCTCGGCGCGCCGTGCCCGGAGGCGAGCGAGCTGATCGAGCACGGCCACCTGTTCCACCCGGAGGTGCCGACCAACCCGGCCAACGGCGAGGTCGAGGACACCGACGTCGGCTTCCCCGGGCCCGACCACGTGATCGCCGAGCGGGCGCTCTCGATGCGCCTCGCGATGGGCCTGCTGGCGTTGCTTGCGATCGTCGGCGGCATCGTCTCGATCCCCAAGACGACGAGCTGGCTCGACCACTTCCTGGCGCCGACGTTCGCCGACTCGACGATCGTCAGCCACCCCTCCAACGGGCTGTTGTACTTCGGCCTGATCCTCGGCGCGGTGATCTCGGTCGGGAGCATCGCCACCGCCTACGTGGTCTGGGTCGCGAGGCCGGCGCTCGCCCCGGCGATCGCGACGCGGCTGCGCCCGCTCGCCACGCTGTTCGAGCACAAGTGGTACTTCGACGAACTGATCGACGCGCTGGTCGTGCGCCCGGGGGCGTGGTTCGGCCGCTTCTCGCAGAACACCTTCGAACGGGTCGTCGTCAACGGGGTCCTGATCGGCGGCACAACCGGGCTGGTGCGCGCCGGCTCCGCGCTCGTGCGCGCAGCGCAGGGCGGGATCCTGCGCTTCTACGCCGGGCTGATGCTCGTCGGCGTCGCCGCCGTCGCCCTCTACTTCCTGCTGCAGAGCTGATGGCCTGATGCTCTCGATCCTGATCTGGCTCCCCGCCGCCGCAGCGTTGATCGGCGCGATCGCCGGCGGCCGGCGCACCGCCGGCGTGCTTGCGCTCGCCGGCTCACTCGGGTCGCTCGGGCTGGCGATCGCCCTGATCGCCGAGTACAACGGCCACAGCGGGCAACTCGCGCACGTGATCGACGTCGTCTGGATCCGCTCGCTCGGGATCCACTACAAACTCGGCGTCGACGGCCTGAACCTGTTCCTGGTCGCGATGACGACGCTCGTCTTCTCGCTCTGCCTGCTCGCCGCCAACCTGCGCTCGTGGGTCAAACCCGAGTTCTTCTTCCTGCTGCTCGGCATCGCCCAGTCGGCCGTGCTCGGCGCCTTCCTCGCCCAGGATCTCGCCCTGTTCGTCGGCTTCTTCGATCTGATGCTGATCCCGTTCTACCTGCTGACCGGCGTCTGGGGCGGGCCCGGGCGGGTCCTGGCCACGACCAAGCTCGTCATCTACACGCTCGTCGGCTCATTGCTGATGCTCGCCGGCGCGGTCGCCCTGGCGGTGCTGAGCTCGCACCAGAGCGGCCAGCCGCTCAACTTCACCTACACGGCGCTGCAGGCGGCGCCGATCGGCAAGGGCTCGCAGGAGTGGATCTTCCTGCTCTTCGCCGCCGCGTTCCTGGTCAAGATGCCCGCCTTCCCGCTGCACGGCTGGATGCCTGACGGCTATCGCGAGATGCCGATCGAGGTCCTCGCGATCTTCAGTGGCGTGCTCTCGAAGGTCGGCGCCTACGGCTTCCTGGCGATCGTGCTGCCGATCATGCCGGGCGCCAGCGCCCACTTCCAGACGCTGATGCTCCTCATCGGCCTGGCCTCGATCCTCTACGGCTCGGCGATGGCCTTCACGCAGACCAACGCCCGGTTGATCGTCGGCTACTCCTCGGTGGCCCAGCTCGGGTTCATCACGATGGGGATCTTTGCCCTGGCCCCCCAGGGGGCTCAGGGCGCCGTCCTGCAGATGGTCAACCACGGGATCGTCGTCGCGCCGCTGTTTATGATCGTCGCGCTGCTCGCGGCGCGCGCCGGCGGCTCGGAGGACATCCGTGACATGGGCGGCATCGCGATGCGCGCGCCGGTCTTCGCGACGATCTTCCTGATCGTCGCCTTCGCGGCACTCGCGATCCCGGGCTCGGGCAACTTCGCCGGCGAGTTCCTGATCCTGCTCGGCGTCTTCCAGACCAAGATGGTGTTCTCGATCATCGCCTTCACCGGCGTCCTGATGGCGAGCGTCTACGTGCTGCGCGTGTTCATCCGCTCGATGCACAACCGCGCCGGGCCGCACGTGGACTCGCGCGAGCTGCGCTGGCGCGACGCGCTGATCCTGGTGCCGTTCATCGGCGCGATCACGCTGTTCGCGCTGTACCCGCAGATCGAGCTCTCGCGCGCCGAGAAGACGGTCACGACGTCGATCGCCGCCGCCGCGGCGGCGGCGAGCACCCCGTCGAGCACCCCGGTGGCCAACCGATGAGCACGGTCACGGCGCTCGTGGCACTGGCACACGTCAGCGCTCCCCACATCGACTACGCGGCGATCTCGCCGTTCGAAGCGCTGCTCGGCGGCTCGGTCGTGGTGCTGCTCGTGGGCCTGATGCGCTCGCGCTTCGCGCGTGAGCAGCTCGTGCCGGCGCTGACGCTGCTGACCCTCGGCGCAGCGCTCGGCGTGACGATCTGGCAGTGGAACGACCACGTCTCGGCGATCTCCGGAGCACTCGAGGTCGACGATCTCACGCTCGCGCTGACGCTCATCTTCAGCGTCGCGGGCCTCGCCGCGGTGCTGCTGTCATGGCGCGCGCGGGCCCCACGGGAATCGGCCCACGGCGAGTATCACGCGCTGCTGCTGGCGTCGATCGCCGGCATGTCGATCCTGGTCAGCGCTCAGAACCTGATCACCCTGTTCATCGGCATCGAGCTGCTCTCGATCCCGCTCTACGTGCTGTGCGCCACCGAGATGCATCGAGCCTCGTCGCTGGAGTCGGGGCTGAAGTATTTGATCATCGGCTCGGTCGGCTCGGCGACGCTGGTCTACGGCCTCGCGCTGCTCTACGGCGCGACGGGCCAAACCGACTTCGCCAAGATCGCCAACTCAATCGCCGCCGGGCACAGCTCCGACGCGCTGCTCTTGACCGGCGTCGCGCTGGTCCTCGTCGGGCTCTGCTTCAAGGCGTCGGTCGCGCCGTTTCACCAGTGGACACCCGACGTCTACGAGGGCGCGCCGACGCCGATCACGGCATTCATGGCGGTCGCCACCAAGGCCGCCGCGTTCGGCGTGCTGCTGCGCGTCTTCGACGTCGCGCTGATTGGCAACCAGATCGACTGGGGCCCGGCGCTGGCAACGCTCGCGACGATCACGATCATCGTCGGCAACGTCGGCGCGCTCGGCCAGTCCTCGCTGAAGCGGATGCTGGCCTACTCGTCGGTCGCGCAGGCGGGCTACATCATGGGCGGCGTCGTGGTGTCGACCCAGCTCGGCGCGGCCGCGACGATCTTCTACCTCGCCGTCTACCTGCTGATGAACCTCGCGGCCTTCGCCGTGATCATCGCCCGCGAGCGCGAGACGCCCTACGGCGACGACATCGACGCCGTCGCGGGCCTCGGCAGCGAACGCCCGTGGCTCGCGTGGCCGCTGACCATCGCGATGCTCTCACTCGCCGGGATCCCGGCCACGGCGGGCTTCATCGGCAAGATCTACTTGATCCAAGCGCTCGTCGACGGTGGCTACACCTGGCTCGGCGTGGTGATCGTCGTCGGCTCGATGATCTCGCTCGGCTACTACCTGCGCGTGATCGCGGCGGTCTGGATGCGCGACGCCCCCGCTCCGATGGTGGCGACGGCGAACGCACGCCCGGTGCTCGCCGGCGGCTCCCCCGAGGCCGACGCCCCGGGAGGTCACCTCGAGGTCACGCTCGTCGCGCTCGCGTTCGCCGCCGCGACGATCTTCTTCGGCATCGTTCCCCAGCCGCTGTTCGACCTCGTGCAGCACGCCGCCGGGTCACTCACCGGGATCCTCTGAGCCGGAGCGAGGACGTCCGCCGCCGGCGGTACGGTCATCGACCCGTGCACGAGACGACGCCGACGGTTCATCTGCTCGCCCGCCCGTCGCTGGACGTCGACGGGATGCGTGCCTACCTGGCGGACGTCGGCGGCGCCGGCTGGCTCGAGCGGCGGCTCGACGAGGCCGACGGCGCGCCGAACGCCGGGGAGCTGCTCGTCGAGTTCGCCGGGCGCGCCTGCTACCGCAGCTGGGAGCCCGGCCTCAACGTCAACGTCACGCGCGTGCGCAGCGACCGGCGGGAGTATTTCGAGAACCTGCTGCGCAGCGCACACGGCAGCGTGCTCGAGCACGCCAGCTACTCGTTCGCGCTGCGCAACGTCTCGCGGGTCTTCACCCACGAGCTGGTCCGCCACCGCGCCGGCTCGGCGTTCAGCCAGGAGAGCCTGCGCTACGTGCGCCTGACCGATATCGGCTTCCGCGTGGCACCCGCGCTCGAGCCGGTCCGCGAGCGGGTGCTGGCGATCGTCGAGCAGCTCGAGGAGTTCCAGCGCGACGCCGCCCAGACGCTCGGCATCGACGGCGAGGGGGTTCCGTTCCACGTCAAGAAGGAGGTCACCTCGGCGCTGCGCCGGCTCGCGCCGATCGGCCTGTCCACCGACATCGTCTGGAGCGCAAACCTGCGGACGCTGCGCCACGTGATCGAGATGCGCACCGCCGAAGGGGCCGAGGAGGAGCTGCGCAGCGTGTTTGACGAGATCGCGCGCGTGATGCTGCACGAGGCCCCGCTGATCTTCCAGGACTTCGAGCGCGACGCCGGCGGCTGCTGGGCTCCGCGCTTTCACAAGGTCTGACGCCGCCACCGGGCACCGCGCGCCGGCGCGCACCGCACAAGCGCGAATCGAGCTGGCGGGCTATCGGTCGGCGTGGCCGGACGCCGCGAGCTCCGTCTTCTCCGCGGCGTCCACCGCTGCTCAGCGGCGGCGCTTGCGCTTCTTGGACGCCGAGGGCGAGGGCCCACGCGGCGCCGCCGGCGCCGGGACGGGAGGGTTGACCGCGCCGCGACGCATCCCGCGGGCAGGCTGGCGCGCCGGGCGCGCCGGCCGCGAGGACTGCCTGGGGGGCCACGGTCGCGCCTCGCCGGCGATCCACGCCTCGGGCAGCGGACGCCCGCCGAACCCGAGCAGCATCGCGCCCACGAAGACCAGCCACAACGCCTGGACCACGGGCAGCGGGGTCAGCGGGATCAGGAACAGCACCCCGCCGATGATCCCGACGATCCCCATCATCCGGGTCAGCAGACCCACGCGCATCGCGCGCATCGAGATCATGATGAACGCCCCGGCGACGCCGAGCGTGCCGAGCGTCAGGATCAGCTGGAACGCCACGCGCAGGCCGCCGCCCGTCGCCGCGCTGATCGCCGCCGCGTCGCGCGCGGAATGCGAGAGGTAGTTGTGCGCGCCGATGATCAGCGAAATCTCGAACGCCGGCAGAAACACCGCGAGCAGGATCGGCCCGTACAGTGCGAGGTAGCCGGTGAGTGCGGACGGCGCCGACGAGCGGGCGCGCTCGGCTGCCGCCAGATAGCGCAGCGGCGGGATCATCAACAACGCCCCGAGATTGCTGACCAGGAACGCGGCGATCAGCGCGACTTGGTTGTGCACAAGGAACTGTTCGTGCACGGTGCGCGGGTCCATCGGCGCCGCGGCCAGACCGTGGAGGGCCGGGGCCAGGCCCTGCAGCACCCCGATCGTCTTCTCCTTGGCGCCGACCGCGGTGACCGCCAGCTGACCGCCGAAGAAGAACAGCCCGGCCGCCACCGAGCACACGGCGACGCGCAGGCGCTGAGCGCCCTCCACTGCGAGCTGGCGCTCGGCGTCGGCCATGATCGCGAGAGTGTAATCGTGCGAGGCCCGCTAGGCTTCCTGCATGGAGGGATTTGGTGGCCTGTTCGGCGATCCCGATGAGCTGCAGCGGCGGATGGCTGAGTTCGCCGAGCAGATGCAGGGCCAGCAGCGGCTCGCGTGGGCCGACAACGCGATCAAGCTCGCGGTCGACATGACCGTCGCCGCGATCAACCGCGTCAACGTCCAGGGCAACGCGGAGCAGCAGGCTCAGCAGATCCGCTCGCTGATGGCCGTGATCTTCCCCGAGGCCGTCACACTCGTTCGCGAGGCACGCGCCGGGCTGCAGTAGGCTCGGCCGGGTCGTCGCGCTTGACCTCGCGAGCTTCCGCGGCGCGGTCCGCGCGGCCGGCGTGGATCACCTCCTTGAACGAGCGGAAGCGGAAGATCACGATCAGCGCGAGGAAGCCGACGCCGGCGGTCAGCGCGGCGATCACGATCTGCTGGCCGACGGAGTAGGCCGCGACGATGTCGCTGTGCCTGCCGTGGGCAAAGACCTGGATGAACAGCGCCTGCTGCACGCCCGCGCCGCCCGGGGTCAGCGGGATCATGCCCGACACCGCGTTGACGCCGAACACCAACATCACGTTGCCCACCGAACCGCCGATCCGAAACGCGTCGAGAAAGCACCAGAAGGCAGCGGCCCGGCAGAGCCATGCGGTGGCCTGGAGCGCTACGACCTGGCGCAGGTAGCGGCGGCGATCGCGCAGGATCGTGAAGCCCTGGCGCAGCCGCTCCCAGAAGGCGACGACCCGTCGCGAGAGCATCGCGAAGATGACGAGTCCGGCGATCGCCAGCGCCGTGATCAAAAACAGGGTCAGGCGGAAGTTGGACGCCAGGAAGGAGAGGTCGAAGGCGTTGAGCTTGGCGAAGTCGGGCGGCTTGGGGAACACGCCCTGGGTGAACGCGAAGATCAGCACGAACACCCCGACCACGGCGTCGAACGGCGCCTCGGTGTAGATCGACGCGGCGACCGTCGCGTAGCTCGACCGCGGGATCGAGCTCTTCGCGAGGAAGACCTTGATCACGTCGCCGCCGCGCGCCGGCACGACGTTGTTGAAGCCGACGGCCGCGAAATACGCGCCCCAGATGCGCCGCCACTGGAAGCGCTCCTGCGGGTACGCGGCACGCATGCTGTTGAAGATCGCGCGCGAGCGCAATGTCAGGTTCAGCGCGAACAGCGCCATCCCGAGTGCCAGTACGGGCCAGTGGACGGCGGCAAGGTCCGAAAAGAACTTGCCGACCCCGTTGAAGAATTGGTCGACGCTCTTGGAGAACGATGCTGAGGCGAGCACCCCGATCACGTCGGTGCAAGCCTACGGACTGCGCGTGAACCGGCGCCGCACGCGCCTCACAGCTCGTCTTCGTCGAGGTCCTCGTCGAGTGCGTCGTCGTCCTCCTCGAGCTCGTCCTCGTCGACATCGTCGAAACCGAGGTCGTCATCGCCGAACAGGTCGTCCTCGTCGTCATCCTGATCCGCGGCGCGGAGCCATGCGCCAGGCTCACGCGATACGGCAATCAAAGCCTGAGCGCCTGCAAGCAGCCGCTCGAAATCGGCTATCTCATCGTGCAACGTGATCGTGGACATCGGGCTCCTTTCCGTGTTTGCCGGCCGGGAGAGGCTCGGTTCGACTGGCGTGCGGCGCGTGCACGCCATACACGCTAGTGCGCCGCGCGGGCGCATGACTCGCCGAAGCGCTGAGCCCCGGCCCGGGCCCTGGCCGATTCGTCCACGGCGCAGGACACGCGCGGCGCGCCTGCCGATCCCCAGATTATGGAGCTCGGTCTCCGACGGGTCCGCGCACACGCCAGTGCGGTGCTGCTCGCGGCCAGCGCGGCGCTGCTGGCCGGAAGCGCCGCGTTCGCGCATCTGGGCTACCCGCTGAGAATCGCAACCGCCGTGGTCTGCGTGCTCTCGCTCGCCGGGGTGGTGACGACGTGGCGCACGGGCGAGCGTTTCGGCGACGTCACGCTGGCGGGCCTGGTCGTCGTCGCGACCGGCCTGCTGACGCTCGCCGCCGTGGTCAGCCAACCCAGCTTCGCCGATCTGGTTGTGCTGTTCCTGCTCTCGGCGATCTTCGGCGCCTGCTTCCTGGCGGCGCCGTTCTCGATCCTGGTGCTCGTGATCTGCTGCGCGGCGTACGGCTGGCTGGTCGACTCCCGCCCGCCGACCGAGGTCGCCCAGGCGCATTGGACGACCGCGACGCTGGTGCTCGCAAGCGCAGTCGCCGCGGTCTGGGTCCTGCGCCACCAGTTGACGGCGGCACACGACGAGCTCGCCCGCCTCGCGACCTGCGACCCGCTCACCGGTCTGCTCAACCGGCGCGGTTTCGATCAGCGCGTCGGCCACGAGATCGAGCGCCACCGCCGTTCGAGCGAGCCGTTCTCGATCCTGCTCTGCGACCTGGACCACTTCAAGGCGATCAACGATCGCCACGGGCACGTCGTCGGCGACCGCGTGCTGACTCGCGTGGCGTCCACGCTGCTGGACGGGGTGCGCGCGATCGACGCGGTGGCCCGGGTCGGCGGCGAGGAGATTGCGGTGCTGCTCGTCCACTGCGACCGCGACGGCGCCTACAGCGTCGCCGACCGTCTGCGCCTCGCCGTCGCCGAGTCTCACCCCGGCGAGCCCGACGTGACGATCTCGATCGGCATCGCGGAGGCCGGCCCCGACGAGCTGCCGGCCCAGCTCTACACGCGGGCCGACGGCGCGCTCTACGAGGCCAAGCATGCCGGGCGCAACTGCATCCGCGCTGCCGAACGGTCGGCCGCCACGGCACCGGACGCAGCATCGACGCTCGGTCTGGTCGCCTGAGCTCGCCTACAAGGCCGCGATGGCGGCGAGGACCTCGTCGTCATGCGTCTCGGGCTTGACCTTCGGGATCACGTGCCGGACGACGCCGTCGGCGTCGATGATGAAGGTCGTGCGCGAGTTGCCGAAGAAGGTTCGCCCGTAGCGCGACTTCTCGACCCACACGCCGTAGCGCTCCGCGACAGCGTGGTCGGGATCGGCGAGCAGCGTGAACGCGAGCCCGAACTTGTCCGCGAACTTCCTCAGCGCCCCGACCTTGTCCGGGGAGACGCCGAGCACCACCGCGTCAGCCGCCTCGTACTGCGCGCGGCGGTCACGCACGCCGCACGCCTGGACCGTACATCCAGGGGTGTCCGCCTTGGGGTAGAAGTAGAGGACGACCGTCTTGCCCTTCAGCTGCGAGAGCGTGACGTCGTTGCCGTCCTGGTCCGGGAGCGTGAAGTCGGGGGCCTTGGCGCCGGTTTCGATCACGGGGCGGATCGTATACGTCGTCCACTCGCCACGGTTCGCGACGACGTCCGACCGCCACGCCCCGGTCGCGTCAGCCGCTGACGCACGCTCGCCGGGCCGATGAACCGCTACGCGGGGATGCCGGGCGGCCCCACGATCTGCAGGCCGAATGTCCCGGCGAGCGTCGCAAGGGCCTCGACGTCCGGCGGCTGGGTCGCGGGCGGGGGGATCTGCAGCCGCGGGGCCGGCTCCCCGGCGGCGCGGATGAAGGCCTCGAACCCGGCGGGCTCGACGACGAGCAGAAAGCGCGCCGTCTCCGAGCTGACGACGAACGTGTGCGGGATTCCCTTGGGGCCGTACACGAACGAGCCGGCGGGGGCGACGCTCACGCGGCCGTCGATCCAGAAAGTCAGCTCGCCCTCGATCACATAGAACCACTCGTCCTCGTTGGTATGGACGTGCAGTGGCGATCCGGCTCCCTGCGGGGCGAGATTCTCGGTGACTGCGACGCGCCCGCCGGTGCTCTCAGACGACGCCTTGATCGTGGTGAGGGTGCCGAAGAACCAGTAGGCCTCGCCCTCGCCGGGTCCCGCGACGCTCGGCTTCACGTTGGTGGTCATCGTGCTCATCTGTTCTCCTCCTCCGTCGGCGTGTGTGTGGCTGTTGACCGGAAGCATCGTGCCCGCGACGCGTCGTTTCCATCCCCCGCGAGCGGGGATCTTTCGAGCACCTGGATGCGGGCGCCCGGCGATGGATAATGCCGGCATGGCGTCGCCTCGCTGGTCTGTCGAGCGGCTCCGCGAGGAGGTCGTGCTCCTCGGCGCTCGCGGGCTCCCACGCGCCGACTACTTCGCGGAGCTGGCGCCGCGGCTGCGACGCGTGATCGACAATGACGCGAGCTGCTGGCACACGCTCGATCCGCACACTCGGCTGATGACCAGCGACGCGCCCGCAGAGCTGGTCGAGCACGGGATCTTCACGGCCGAGACGGTGAATGCCGCCGGCGAGCTGATCGTTCGCAGCGAGTACCTCGAGCCGGACGTGAACACCTTCGCCGAGCTGGCGGCCCGGCGGGTGCCTGTCGGGATTCTCGACCACGCCACTCGCGGGCACCCTGAGCGCAGCCCACGCTACCGGGATCTGCTCGAGCCTGCGGGCATCCCGCACGAGCTGCGCGCGGCGTTCGTGATCCGTGGGCGGGTGTGGGGCGCGGTCCACATTGCGCGACGCGCGCAGAGCGGCGCGTTCACACAGCGCGACGCGGATGCCCTTGCGCGTGTTGCCGGAGCCGTTGCGCACGGCATCCGCGCGTCGCTGCGCTTCGACGCGGCGCGACGCGGCTCCGGGACCGAGGCGCCCGGTCTGGTTGTCGTGGACGCCGCGAACGCAGTCGAGCTGATTACGCCTCCGGCGCGCGCCCTGCTCGCCGCGCTCGGCGGCGATGCCGTGGAGAACGCGAACGGCTCGCTCCCGGCGTGCGTGCTGGCACTCGCGTTGTTCGTCCGCAACAGCCCGCTCCGTCCCGAGGGCGGGAGCAACGTCGTCACCGTGCCGAGCCCGATCGGCTGGATAACGCTGCACGCCTCACAGCCGAGCGCCGGAGACGGGCGCGTGGCAATCGTCATCGAGCCGGCATCCGGACCGCGGTCGGCGACGCTGCGTCTGGAGGTCAGCGGCGTGACCGCGCGGGAGCGCGAGGTCGCGACACTCCTGGCCGCCGGCCTGAGCAACGCCGAGATCGCCGGCGTCCTCGTGCTCTCCCCGCACACGGTGTCCGATCACATCAAGAGCCTGTTCGAAAAGCTCGGGGTCGCGTCGCGCCAGGAACTCGTCGCACGCGTGTTCCTCGACGAGTACCTCCCCGAGGTGATCCAGCGCACGCCGCTCACATCGCGCGGACGCTTCGACCAATCCTGACCGACTGGTCGCGATCGGTCGCCGCCCAGAGCGGCCCGGGCCTCCGAGCATCAGCGGCTTTCCGTACCAGGCATCGAGGTCATCGCGATGCGAGCGCTGCTCGTGGTACTCGGGCGCTCCCCTGATCGTGTCCCGCGTGCCGGCAGGTCCTGGACGCGCGGCGCAACCGTGACACGCAGGCCGCCGCTCGAGTCCCGCGCGCGGCGCGGGCCGTCGCCGCCCACGCCGCGCCACCCAGATCAGGGCCGACCGCCGCTCACGCCGTCGCCGGGATCTCCTGGCCGAGCGCCTGCAGCGCCCGAGCGGTGTCCGAATACTCTGTGAACGACGCCGCCCTGCCGTCGCGCATGCGCCAGATGTGCACGTGCTTCTGATCGATTGAGCCACCGGCGGCGGTGCCGCGGACGCGCACCACGACAACGATCGTGTCGCCTCCGTCGATGAACTCCTCGGGCTCGACGCTGAGCTCCTGCCAATAGGTCGGCAACTGGCCGAAGAAGCCGCCCACCCCGTCGTGGCCCCGGTACAACCCTCCGAACGGCAGCGAATCCGGCGCCTGCCATTCGATGTTCTCGTCGAACGCGGCCATCACCGCCGGAATGTCCTGCCGCGCGAACGCGCCGTACGCGTCGCGGAGCACCGTCACGTTCTCAGCAGACATCGTCTCCCCTTTGTCGTCTCGCGCCCGCCCCCTGCGGGCGACAGACGCCATCATCGCCGCGGGTCGCGGCCACGTCAACCGGCGCGCCGGCCCACGCCGGCGTTCATCTGTAAGAGTTCGCGCCATCGGTTCGATTCGCCTCAAGTCAACGCTCGTGGCGCGCGGCCCGGCTGCCGCGATCGTGCTGGACGATGATCAGGTGGCCGCAATCGGCGAGGGGGCCAAGCGCTTTCCCGTGCTCGCGGCGGTCAACGGCTACGAGTGGCGCACGACGGTGACACGGATGGGCGGCGAGTTTGCGCTTGGCTTCAGTCGCGCGGTGCGCGATGGCGCGGGGGTGGCGATCGGCGAGGCCATCGAAGTCGAGATCACCCTGGATCTGGCCGAACGAACGGTCGACGTGCCGGCCGCGCTGAGCGAAGCCCTCGCCGGGGATCCGCAGGCGCAAGCCGCCTTCGACCGGCTCGCGTACACCCACCGCAAGGAGTACGCGCGCTGGATCGAGGAGGCCAAGCGCCTCGAGACCCGCGCGCGACGGACTGCCCAGGCGCTCGAGATGCTTCGCGCGGGCAAGACGCGCAGCTGACGGCGACCGACCCGCAGGGGTCGTCGCGAACACCGATCGGGACGTCAGTGCGGCAGGACCGACACCCCGCCCCACTCCTCGGGAGCGACATCGGCGAGCGTCTCGGAGAACGTCCACTGGTGGCCCGCCGGGTCCTGCGCGGTGTATTGCCGCTCCCCGTACGGATAGTCGGTTGGCTCCGTCAGGATGCACGCGCCGTGGGCACGGGCGTGTTCGCAGTGGCCGCGCGCGTCGGGCACGCGAACCATCACCGAATGCGTGCTCTCACCCGCACGCGGCGGGTGGCGATCCCCGCGCACGTCGCCGATGATCACCGCGCCGTCGCCGAAGGTGAGCTGCGCGCGGTGGTTCTCACCGATCCGGACCCGCTCGACGAACCCGAAGGCCGCGCAGAGCCAGTCGACCGCCTCGCGCACGTCCGCGTAGATGAGGACCGGGATGACGGTTGATCGCGGGATCGAGCGGTTGACCTTCACGCCGGCAGCAGCTTACGGCCAACGCCGCGGACTCGACTGGACGGCGCCGCTCCCGAGCCCGACGCAGCGTGCGCGCCGTCGCCGCTCCGTGACAACGCGCGCGGCCCGATGTAGGCTCGCCACCAGACATGCCCTACGACGAGGATCTCGTACACCGCCTTCGCGAACTGCTGGCCGACGAGGACGCGATCAGCGAGAAGAAGATGTTCGGCGGCCTCGCGTTCCTGCTGAACGGCCACATGTCCGTCAGCGCCTCGCGCACCGGCGGGCTGCTGGTCCGCATCGACCCGGCCGACACCGACGCAGCCCTCGCGCGCCCCCACGTCGAGTTGATGAAGATGGGCGGGCGCACGATGGACGGGTGGGTGATCGTCGCGCCCGACGGGTTGAAGACCAAGCGCGAGCTCGCGGCGTGGGTCAACCGCGCCGTCACCTACGCCCGCACCCTTCCCCCGAAATAGCACCGGATGCCGGCGCCGACCTACGCGATCAACGCCCCCTTCCGCGGCCCGGCAGACTGAACTCGTCCGTCCCGGCGGCCGTTACGCCGCGGGATCATTTCAACAGGCGCGACAGGCGGCGGTCCTTGAGCACGCGTCCGTCCGTCTGGCACTGGGGGCAGTAGCTCATCACGTAGTCCTCGTAGTTGACGGCGGCCAGGCGCGTCCCGCAACGCGGGCAGGGCTCCCCCTCGTGGCGGTGGACCTGCAGCGGCATCGGCAGCTTGTCGGGAATCGGCAGCTCGACCGTGCGCTCGTAGTGCGCCAGCGCGCCGTCGAGCGTCGAGACGATCGACTGCGACAGCGTGGCTAGTTCCTGCGCGTCGAGGTCCGCCCCGCGCTTGAACGGCGACAGCTGCGCGTGCCAGAGGATCTCGTCGACCCACGAGCGTCCGATCCCGGCGATCACCCGCTGATCGCGCAGCGCGGCGTGCAGCGGACGCGGCTCGGCCAGGCGCGCACCGAGATCGTCCGGCGCCTGCGGCCACGCCTCCGGGCCGAGGCGTGTCAGCGACTCCTCCGCGGCGAGCACCTCGAGCGCCAGCAGCTTGACCCACGCCGCCTGCTTGGTGCCGAACTCCCGCAAGCGCAGCTCGCGCCCGTCGGCGATCGCGACGAGCAGTCGCGACGTGCGGTCACGCGGCCCGGCGGGCCGGTCGAACAGCTGCAGCCGGCCGGCCGACATCAGGTGCAAGAGCAGCGCCAGCTCGCCGTCGACCTCGATGATGATCTGCTTGCCGCGCCGGCGCACGCCGTCGACCCGGCGGCCCACCAGCGCGTCGAGCGGCGGCGCGAAGCTCTTCAGCGTGTTGATTCCCGGGGCCCGCGCCGAGGCGATCTGCTCACCGCGCAGCGCGGCGTGCAGACGGCGGACCGTGATCTCGACCTCTGGCAGCTCGGGCACCGCTCAAGCGTACGCCACGACCCCGGTCGCAATCGCGCGAGCGCAGGACCGGAGGGCGCCCGCGCGGGCGCCGCAGGGTCAGCGCTCGGGCGTCGGCGAGGTCGTGGTGTAGGCGCGCGTCGGCGCGCCGGTGAACGTCGCGCGGGTGGGCGAGACCCATTCGGTGCGCCACAGCCGGTGCGTGGCGAAGTGCCCGGTGGCACTCCACGCGCCAGTGGAGTCGGTCTGCACCCGCATCAGCGTGTGCCAGCTCTTCCCGCCGTTTGACGAGTACTGCAACACGACAGTCGTGCGCCCAAGCGCCTTGGCCGTCGTTCCGCTGGCGCCCGTCGTACCGGTCGTCGCGGTCGTGCCGGTCGTACCCGTGGCTCCGGTCGCACCCGTGGCTCCGGTCGCACCCGTGGCTCCGGTCGCTCCGGTGGCTCCGGTCGCTCCCGTGGCGCCGGTCGCTCCCGTGGCGCCGGTCGGCCCGGTCGGCGCAGCCGGGCCGCCCTCGGACGGCGGGTCGCTCGCCGGGCGCACGAGCCCCCAGAACGACACGCCGCCATGCGTGCGCGTCACCACGAGCGGCAGGCGGAAGCCGCTGAAGGAGGGCTTCGCGGCGCCCTGATAGGTCTCCAGGCCCGACTCGAAGCCGGGCCAGCGGAGGATCGGGTTGGAGCTGTGCACGGGCGGGTCGTCGCGCAGCAGGTACTGGTCGTAAGCGACCACGCGCGGGTTGTTCCAGGCGAGCTTCTCGGAGATCGCGTCGAACTCGGCCTGCTGTGCCGTCGAGACCCCGAAGATCGGGTTCGGCACGCTCTGAACCCCCATCTCTGTCACATAGACCGGCATCCCGGAGCGGATCGCACCGACCGCTGCGGCGCGATCGAGTGCCGTGACGAGGCGCCCGATCGTCCCGATCGTGACGTCGTCGGCGCGGGGGTCCAGTTTGTGCGACGGGATCCAGAACGGTCCCGGGCCCTCGGAATACGGGTGCTGCGCATAGCCGTAGGCGGGCAGCTTCGAGCAGTGCCCGACCGGCCGGTAGTTCGCGTTCAGGCACAGCACGCCGCGCAGAAACGCCAGCGGCGCGGGAATCCCCGCAGCCTGCACGCCGACCGGCGAGGTCTCGCCCATCAGCACCCGCATGCCCGAGAAGTTGCCGGACGCCTGCAGGCCATGATAGGCGGCGAGGAACAGGCTGCGGTAGATCGCCGGCGAGACGAGCTGGCCCTTGACGTACTGCGGTCTCAAATACTGCGGCTGGTTGGGCTCGTTCCAGATCGAGTACAGCTTCACCTTCTTGCCGTAGTGCTTGCCCACGGCTCGCATGAACTGGCCGAAGTCGGTCGCGCTCGGGTAGCTGTACTGATCCTCGCCGTGGGGCGTGGCCCAGCGGGGCACCGTCCCGAAGCCACCGCTGACCGTCAGCAGCACCGTCCAGTGCAGCGCGGTCACGGCGTTGATCAGCTGATCGTAGGAGCCCCAGTGGTAGGCGGCCGGGTTGGCCTGGTTGAAGCTCGGCCGTTGCTTGTGCTTGGGGCTGGGAGCAACCTCGCCCCAGTAGAGCACGATCCGCAGCGCGTGCACGCCGAGCGACTTGAGCTTCGCCAGCGTCTTGGCCTGCGTCGCCGCGGGGACCCCGAGCAGGTCGCGGGGCGCCTCGAAGAACACGGTCTCGCTGTGGGAGGCGAACGCCGGCGCGGCGCCGAGGGCGCCGGCGCCGAGCAGCGTGGCGGCGATCAGCAGGGCTGTGAGCTTGGTCTTTCGCATCGGCGTAGTCGCGTCTCCCCCCGGGGCGCTTCCCACTAAGACCCCGAAACAACCGGAATGTTTCGTTCGGCGCGGCAAATCATGTCGCGATTAACGCAACGCCGACGAGTGCCAGGCCGACGCCGAGCGCCTGCACGCGAACCACGCGCTCGCGCAGAACGCTGCGGGCGAGCAGGACGGTGGTCACCGGATAGAGCGATCCTGCGACGGCGACGATGCTCAGCTGCCCGTGGCGATTGGCGATCCCGTAGAGGCCCGTGGCCGCGAGGTCGAGCGCGCCGGCCAGCGCCAGGACGCCGAGGTCGGCACGGCGCGGGGCGCGAAGGGTCGAGCGCACGAACAGCGCGGCGATCAGCACGCCGAGGACGGTTGTGATGTGCGCGTTCAGCAGCAGCCAGCCGACGCCGCCGCGGGCCGCGATGTGCGCCAGCAGGAAGTAGGAGCCGAAACCGACCGCGGCGAGCAGCGCCAGCTGGATGGTCCTGCGATGCACGCGCCGATCCGCCGACTTGGCGTCGGGGTCCGGGTGGCGCGAGGCCAGCACCACGCCGGCCACCGCAGCGAGCATCCCGAGCACCTGGATCGCCGCCAGGTGGTCGCCGCCCAGGACTCCCGCGACGACCGGGATCACGACGCCGGTCGCGGCGATCGGCGCGACCACGCTCATCGTCCCGGTGGCGAGCCCACGGTAGAAGCAGGCCAGGCCGGCGATCCCGCCGGCGCCCCCGCCGAGCCCCGCGAGCTCCTGCCCGAGGCCGGGCGCCGCCCGCCCGCTCACCGCCACGATGACAATCGACAGGGCGAGTCCGACGCCCTGGCTGGCGAGCAGCACGACCGGTAGCGGCACGGTGCGCGCCTTCAGCCCTGCCGTGAAGTCCGCGGTGCCCCAGAAGAGCGACGCGGCGAGGGCGAGAAGGACTGTGTCGAGCACGGTGGAGGCGCTGATCCTACGCGGCCTGGCGCGACCGACCTGACCGCTACCCTGGCGCGATGGCACAGACGACCCCGCCGGCTCGGCGAACGACCCCCGACGAAGCGAGCGAACTGTCGGCGCTGCGCGCCGAGCTCGAGCACCAGCGAACCGAGAACGCCGTCAAGGAGCAGCAGCTCGATCGCTACGCCGCGGACCTGAGGGCCACCTCGCGGCGCGAGCGCCAACGGGCGCGTGAGCTGAGCGAGAGCTACATGGCGACGGTTCGCGCGCTCGCCGGCGCGGTCGAGGCGCGCGACGCCTACACCGCCCACCACGCAGACCGGGTCACCGCCTACGGGATCGAGCTGGCCGTGGCCAGCGGACTCGAGATCGCCGGCGACTCCGAGCTCGAATGCGCCTTCCTGCTGCACGACATCGGCAAGGTCGCGATTCCCGACGGGATCCTGTTCAAGGCCGGGACGCTCGATGCCGACGAGCGCACGATCATGGAACGCCATCCGGTGATCGGCGAATCGATCATCAGCGAGATCGCCTTCCTCGAGCCGGCGCGGCCGCTGGTGCGCCACCACCACGAGCGCTGGGACGGCGCCGGCTATCCCGACGGCCTCGCCGGCGAGGAGATCCCCGTGTTCGCTCGCGTGTTCGCCCTCGCCGACGCCCTCGACGCGCTGACCAGCGATCGACCGTACCGCGCCGCGGTCGGCATCGCCAAGGCGCGCGATGTGATCGAGGCAAGCGACGGGCAGTTCGATCCGGCGGTGCTGGAGGCCTTCGCCTCGATCTCCGATGAGCGCATCGAGGAGATTCGCCGCCAGCTCGATTAGGCGCCGGGGCGTCACCGGGTTCGCCACCACGGACCGCCGGCCCGCCTCGTCGACAACATCCTGATCTTGTAGTCAGGATGTGTTAGGGTCGGCCGATCGCACAGCGAGAGACGGTGCCGACCGACGATGACGCCCGGGGACAGGCCGCGCGCGCGGCTGGCTGCGGGCGCCGGAGCACGCCATGAGCCGGGCCGCAGCGCGCCAGCCGCCGCCCCTTGACCTGATCGTCGTCGGCGGCGGGTTCGCCGGCGTCACGGCCGCCCGCGAGGCCACCCTGCGCGGCCGCTCGGTCCTGCTGCTCGAGGCGCGTGACCGGCTCGGAGGCCGCACCTGGACGGCGCCGTGGAACGGCATCCCGATCGAATACGGCGGCGGCTGGGTGCACTGGCACCAGCCCCACACCTGGTCTGAGATCACGCGCGCGGGGCTCCGGGTCGCCCTCAGCGACGACGCCGAGGTCGCCGCTTGGTTCGTCGGCGGCGAGCGACGCGCGGCGACGATCGCCGAGCGGGACGCGATCGCCAATCGCGGCTGGCGCCGCTTCGTCGACGGCGTCGACGAGGCCCTGCCCGCACCCCACGACCCGCTGCTGGCCCTCGATCGCCTCGCTCGCTTCGATCAGCTCACGATCGCCGAGCGCGTGGCCGAGCTGGGGCTGGCCGACGAGGAGCACGACGTGCTGTGGGCCGAGCTCGAGTCGCTCGCCCATGGACCCCTCGATCAAGCCGGCGCCGTCTCGGTGCTCCGCTGGCACGCGCTGTCCGGCTACAGCCTGGCACTGACGCAGTACACGGGTGGTCGCGTCACCCTCGCCGATGGCACGGGGGCGCTGTTGCACGCGATCGCCGCCGCCGCGCCGTTTCCGTCGCGACTCTCCACGCCGGTGGCCGCCGTGCGCCAGGAGGGCGATCGGGTCGCGGTGCAGACCCGCGCCGGTGAGCTGCTGCACACCCGCGCGGCGATCGTCGCCGTGCCGCTCAACACGCTCGGGCGGATCGAGTTCGAGCCGGCGCTCTCGGTGGGCAAGCGCCAGGCGATCGCCCTCGGCCAGGCATCACGCGGGATCAAGATCTTCATCCGCGCACGCGGTGACACCCGTACGCACAACGCGATTCGGCCGCGACACCCGTTCGGCTACCTGGACACGGAGCTGGTGCTCGAGGACGGCAGCCAGATGATGATCGGTTTCGGGGGAGACGCAGCCGCCTGCGACGTCACCGACCTCGCCGGCGTGCAGCGTCAGCTCGACGACATCCTGCCGGGCTTCGAGGTCCTGGCGGCGACCGCACACGACTGGCTCGCCGACGAGTTCTCGCGGGGTACCTGGGCGATTCATCGGCCGGGCTGGTACACGCACCACCACGCCGAGATGCAACGGCCCGAGGGTCGCGTGCTACTGGCCGGCTCGGACCTGGCCAACGGCTGGGCCGGCTTCATCGACGGGGCGATCGAATCCGGGCTGACCACCGGCGCTCGCGTCGAGCGCCTGCTCGGCTGATCCTCGGCGCCCGGGCCGCGTCCGCGCCACGGCGTCGACGGCCAGCGCGGCGCGCGATCCGCCGAGCACGGGGTTGAGTTCGATCAGCTCGAGATCGAGCTCGAGCAGGGCGCGACCGACATCGGCCGCCAGCTCGACGACGGAGCCGAGGTCCACCGGGGCGCGGCCGCGCGCCCCGGTCAGCAGCGGCGCGCCGCGCAGGCCCCGTAGCGCGCGCTCGATGCGCGCCGGCGAGGCGGGCAGCGGCACGATCGCGACATCGTCGAAGAGCTCCGTCCAGACGCCGCCGAGTCCGATCAGCAGCGCCGGCACCACCGCGTCGCGGCGGGCGGCGATGATCAGCTCGACCCCGGGCTCGCCCATCTGCTCGACCAGCACGACCCCCGCGTGCGCCGTCGCAAGCGCTGCGAGTCGCGCGTAGGCGCCGGCGACCTCGCCGGGCGTGCGCAGGTCAAGCTCGACGGCGCCGAGCTCACCCTTGTGCTGGACCGCGGAGCTCGAGAGCTTGAGCGCGACGGCACCGCCCAGCTCGGCGGCCGCCGCCAGCGCGTCGGCCTCGTCGCTGGCCACGCGGCCCTCGACGATCGGGATGCCGCATGTGCGAAGCAGCGCCTTGGCCTCGTGCTCGGCCAGCCAGCGTCCATCGCCCCCCGGATCGGCGCGGCCGCGCGCCGTCGCCGCCCGGCTCGCTGCGGCGATCGCTCGCAGCGCGGCCGGGTCGCCCGGCAGCCGGCGCATCGCCGCGGCGCAGCGCAACCCCGTTCGCAGCCCGGCGGCGGCGGCGACGCCGGCCTTCGCGAATCGCCACGCGGCGCCGTCATCGAGCAGCTCCGGCAGCGTCGAGCAGACCATCGTCGGTACCGGGGAGGCCGCCGCGCCGCGCTCGATCCCCTCGCGCACGGCTCGCCAGGACTGCTCGACAGCCCCCTCGAGACCCGGGAGCTGGTCGTAGAAGACCAGCACCTGGTCGATCAGGGGATCCTCGCCGACGATCCGCACGAGCTCGCTGAGCGCTGCGGCGTCGCCCCAGATCGTCGCGGTGTAGTCGAGCGGGTTGCCGATCGTCGCGGCACTCGAGAGCAGCGGCGTCAGCTGCGTCACGGTGGCATCGGCGAGCGGCGGCAGACCCAGGCTCAGGGTCTCCGCCTCGTCCGCCGCCTGACTCGAGTCCCCGCCGGAGCAGGTCAGGATCGCCAGCCCGGCCGCCGCGGGCAGTGTGCGCGTCACGGCGAGCGTCTTCGCCAGCTCGAGCAGCTCGTGGACGTCGTGCGCCCAGACGGCTCCGGCGTCCTCGACCAGCGCCCGGAACACCCGCTGGTCGCCGGTCAGCGCACCGGTATGGGCGGCGGCCGCCATGGCTCCGGCCGGCGACGCGCCGACCTTGAGCACCACGATCGGCGTGCGCGCCTCGGCGCATGCCGCGAGCGCCTCGCACAGCGTCGCGGCGTCACCGTCATCCTCGAGGTACAGCGCGATCGCGTGGACGGTCTCGTCGGCGGCGAGGTGGGCCACGTAGTCGCCCGCCGCGACCACCGCCTGGTTGCCGGAGGAGACGACGGTGTGAAAACGCAGGCCCCGGAGCGTCCACAGCGCGTTCACGGCGACGTTGCCGCTCTGGGAGACGAGCGCCACGTGGCCGGCTTCGCGCGGGGGCAACGCGTCGCCCCACAGCGCAGCCCGCGCCGTCATCGCCACGATGCCGTTGCCGTTAGGCCCGCAGACCGCCAGGTCGTGGCGGCGGGCGGCGGCGACGAGCGCGTCCTGGTGCGCTCGCCCGCCGGCGACCTCGGCGAAGCCGGCGCCGTAGACGACGGCGCCGCCACAGCCCCGCGCGCCGGCCTGATCGATGACCTCCGCCACCCCGGCCGCCGGGATCGCCACGACCACGGCGTCGACCGGCTCGGGCAGGTCCGCCAGCGTCGGCAGGCATACGCGCCCGTGCACGCGCTCGTAGTGGGGGTTGACGCCCCACACCGGGCCGGCGAAGCCGATCGCCTCGAGGTTGAGCAGGGTCTGCGCGCCGTAGCTTCCGGGACGCTCGCTGGCCCCGACGACGGCGATCGAGCGCGGATGCAGCAGGCGGCTCAGGTCCATGTCAGGGAGTCTTCTGGAAACGCTGTGCGTGCAGCGGTGGGCGGCGGCCCACTAATGGATCGTCCGCTCGACGCCACGCCGTTCCAGCGCTCGCGCGATGACCAGGCGCTGCACCTCGCTGGTGCCCTCCCAGATGCGGTCGACGCGCAGCTCGCGGTTGAACCGCTCGGCCACGTTGCTGCGCATGTAGCCGCGCCCGCCGAAGGCCTGCACCGCGCGGTCGGCGCAGCGTCCGGCGGCCTCGCTGACGAACAGCTTGGCCATCGACGCCTTCGCGTGGATCAGCTTGGGATCGGCGCCCGCGTCGATCAGGCCGGCGACGCTGAGCGCGAGCAGACGCCCGAGCGCGGCATCGGTGGCCGAGTCGGCGAGCGGGAACGAGATGCCCTGATGGTCGATGATCCGCTTGCCGCCCTGGATCCGCGAGCAGGCCCACGCGGTCGTCTCGTCCAGCAGCCGCCACATCGCCCCGAGCCCGTGGGTGGCAATTCCGAGGCGCTCCTCGGTGAACCAGGCGCGCTGGATCTGCTCGCCATTGCCGACGCCGCCGATCACGGCGTCATCGGCGACCTCGACGCCGCTGAAGCGGATCGTCGGGTGCCCGTGCGGATAGTTGTGGGTGTACTGCGGGTCGTCGATGAACTCGACGCCGGCGGCCGACGGCTCGACCAGGAACAGCGTGGGCAGGCGATCGGCGCCGTCGACGGCGTTGGCCATCACGATCAGCACGGCGGCCACGTCGGCGGAGGTCACGAACCACTTCTCGCCGTCGATCACCCAGCCGCCCGCCGTGCGCCGGGCGGTGGTCGCGATCCCCGAGGGGTCCGAGCCGGCCTCGGCCTCGGTCACCGCGTAGGCGTCGCCGCCCTCACCGCGCAGGGCCGGCCGCAGGTAGCGCTCGATCTGCTCGGGGCTGCCCGACGCCAGCACGTTGTAGGCGTTCGGCACGTGCCAGTGCAGCCCGTTGGTCACGCGGCCGAACTGCTCGTTGACCAGGAACCACTCGAGCATCGTCCAGCCCTGACCGCCGTGCTCCACGGCGTGGCGTCCGCCGTGCAGGCGCCTGGCGATCGCCTCGCTGCGGATCTCGTCGATCTGAGCAGCGGGCAACCGCCCGCCCAGGCGCTCGGCCTGCTGCTCGAGCGGCATCAGGATCTGCTCGACGAACCCGCGGGCGCGCTGCTGGAGCTCGCGCTGGTCCTCGGTCAACTGGTCGTCCGCGCTGCTCACGGGAATCGTCGTCGTCATCGAGCTACTCCGTTCGTGGATGGGGTGGTCAGCGCGCGGGCCCGAGCCTGCAGCCGAGCCCGCTCGCCGGCCGTGCGCTGGGCGGCCGGACCGGGCAGTCCGAGCAGCAGGTTGTGATGGTTGGCGATCAGCTCGGCCGCCGTCTCACGGGCGCGGACCACCGCCGGATCGCTGGCGTCGAGCCGGCGCTCGACGAGCTCCAGCGTGCCGCTCAGGTAGGCGAGCCAGTCACGCAGACGGGCGCGAACCACCAGCCGCTCGACGCGTTCGCGCTCGCGCTCGATCGCGGCCACCGGTGGTCGCGCACCGGCGCGCAGGGTCGCCACGGCGCCGGGCAGCAGACGCTCCGGTTCCGGCGTCACGGAAAGCCAGGAGGTCGACATCGCCGTCGGTCGCCGGGGCATCCGTGTAGACTAACAGCAACTGATTACAAAGTCAGGATTGGACATCCGATGACCACCACACCCATCATCACGCCGCCCCAGGAGGCCCGCGAGCGCCGCCTGAGCGCGCCGGGGAGCGCGCTCGCACCCCGCCTCTACCTCGACCCGCAGACCCTCGCGCTGGAGCAGCAGCGCATCTTCGAGCGCACCTGGCAGCTCGCCGGGCACGTCTCGCAGCTGCCGGCGCCGGGCAGCTATCTGACCGCCCAGGCGGGGACCCAGCCCGTGCTCGTCGTGCGCGACGAGGACGGCGAGATCCGCGCCTATCGCAATGTCTGCCGCCACCGCGGCTCGCGCCTGCTGAGCGGCTCGGGCCAGTGCCGCGCGGCGATCCGCTGCCGCTATCACGGCTGGACCTACCGCCTCGACGGCGAGCTGATCGGAGTCCCGGAAGGCCGCGCCTTCGCGACGCCGATCGACAAATCCGCACTTGGCCTGCTGCCCGTGCGAGCGGAGGTCATGTGCGGGCTGGTCTTCGTCAACCTCGACGCCGGCGCGACCGCGCTCGCCGAGCTGGTCGGCGAGCTGCCGAACCGGCTCGAGCGCTATTCGATCCCGACGCTCGAACGCTTCGCCGAGTTCTCCGGGGCCGGACAGCCGGCCAACTGGAAGGTGGTGGCCGAGAACTACGTCGAGGGCTACCACATCCCGATCGCCCATCCGGACCTGATGCGCCTGCTCGACTACAAGCGCTACGACCTCGAGCTGCACGACCATTGGTTGTGGTTCGAGGCCCCGCTGCGCGAGCGGCCGGCCGGCAACCGCATGGCACGTCTGTACACGCGCCTGGTCGAGCCGATGGCGGGACTGGCCGAGGAGGACCGCCACCTCTGGCGCTACGCGTTCGTCTACCCGAACACCGCGATCGACCTCTATCCCGACCAGGTCACGACCTGGCAGATCGTGCCGGACGGGGTCGCACGCACCAGCGACGTGTTCGGCTCCTACCGGCCGCCGCGGACCGGTCCGCGTACGCGGCTGGTGCAGCGGCTGAACCAGCGCTTCAACTCGCTGGTGCTCGCCGAGGACGTCGAGCTCGTCGACAACGTCCAGCGCGGGCTGGCGACGCGTGACTACGAGTGCGGCCCACTGTCGGCGCGCGAGGCGGGCGTCGCCTGGCTGGCCGACCGCGTGCGCCAGGACCTGGCCGGGTGAGCGAGCGCGCCGGCCTCGCAGTCGACGCCGCCGGGCCCGACCCCGGCGCGGCGAGCCCCCGCCCGGCGCCGCCGGCGAGCGCCCGCGAGCGCATCCTGGCCGCCGCGGTCGACCGAATCGCCAGCGAGGGCATCGATGACGTGCGGATCGCGCGCATCGCGATGGCCGCCGGGGTCTCCACCTCGCTCGTCCACTACCACTTCGCCACCCGCGAGGCCCTGCTCGCCGAGGCGCTCGAGTACTCCTACGGCCAGGTCGGCGACTCGCGCACCGCCGGTGCGCAGCCGCCGGTCTCCTCGCATGCGCAGCGCCTCGCGCAGATGGTCGAGCAGTGCCTGCCCGGCACGCCCGAGCTCGAGCGTGACTGGGTGCTGTGGGTCGAGCTGTGGCTGCGCGCCGTCCGCCATCACGAGCTGCGCCCGGTCGCCCAGGAGCTCTACGCGCGGATGCGCGAATGGTTCGTCACGGCGATCCGCGCCGGCGTGCGCGACGGAGAGTTCGCGCGCTGCGACCCCGAGGCCGTGGCCGACCGCGCGCTGGCGCTGATCGACGGCTTCGGGATCCGCGCGCTGCTCGGCGACAGCGAGATGGGGCTCGATCGGGCGCGCCGCTCGATCGGGGCGGTGCTGGCGCGTGACCTCGGGCTCGGCGAGCAGCTCCCCTTCGACTAGTCTTCATCTGAAATCCCCCTCTGTGCAGGGATTTCTTCGCCAACCGCAGGCGCGATTTGACAGGCACCGTCGCGCCGGAGTAGTTTCCTGAGCCGTCGTTCAGGTATCGCGCCCACCGAGGGGAGGCGCCGGGCGAAGGATGAGTCCCCGACCGAAACTGGAGCATTTGCGCAAGCCGCAAATCGTGGCGGCGGCGGCTGCGGTTCTCTACGAGCGCGGACTGTTCGAGACGCGGATCGGCGACATCGCCGAGCGCGCCGGCACCAGCTCGGCGACGATCCTCTACTACTTCGAGTCCAAGGACCGGCTGCTCGAGGAGGCGGTCGATCACGCCGACCGTGAGTGGTACGGGCGGCTGTCGGAGCGCCTCGAACGCTGCGACGGCGCGGCCGCCAAGCTCACCCACCTGATCGAGGAGACGAGTCTGGGCGAGGGCCAGCTCGGCGATTGGACCCTGTGGCTGGAGATCTGGGTACGCGCCCGGCGCGAACCCGAGGTGCGCACGTCCTACCCGCGCCTGGATCGGCGCCAGCGGGCGCTGATCGCGCGGATCGTCCGCGAGGGCCAGCGCGCGGGCGAGTTCTCCGCCGAGGCGGACCCCGACGACGTGGCGCTCGGCCTGAGCGCGCTGATGGACGGGCTGGGCGTCCAGGTCACCCTCGGTCAGCCCGACGTCAGCCGCGAGCGCATGGTCAGGCGCTGCCTGGCACTGGCGTCGCTCGAGCTGGGCTGCGAGCTGACGCCGAGCCGAGCGCTCGCGGGGCACGGCGCGGCATCCGAACAGGCCGCGACGCCGTCCGGGAGTCGCTGGTGAGGCGCCGCGGCGAACCGGGAGCGCGGGCCGATGGCGGAGGCGGACACGCTCGCACAATCGATCGCCGCACGCTGCTCAAGTACGGCGCCCTCGCGGCCGCCGGGCTTGGCGGGGCCAGCCTGCTCGACGCCTGCGCCGACACGACGGTGCCGGTCGGCGCCATCGCCGCCGACGCCGACGTCGGGCCGGGCGGCCTGCCGCTCGCCCGGCCAAACCGGCCCCTGACGCTGCCGATCTACCACGACAACAAGCCGATCGCGTCGGGACTGCGGCCCGAGCGTGGACCGCTCCAGTTCTACAACTGGATCCAGTACATCAACCAGGACGTGATCAACGACTTCCAGCGCAAGTACGGCGTCAAGGTGCAGATCAGCACCTTCACGACGATCGACGAGGCGATCGCGAAGCTCACCAGCGGCGCCGTGCAGTTCGACGTGTTCGTGCCGGAGACGGTCTTCCTCGAGCGGCTCGTGGTCGGCAAGGTGCTGCAGCCGCTCAACCACAGCTACCTCCCGAACCTGGCGGCCAACGTCTGGCCGTCGCTCGCCAGCCCGTGGTACGACGTGGGCAGCCGCTACTCGGTGCCCTACACGATCTACACGACCGGGATCGGATGGCGCGCGGACTTCCTGCCCGGTTTCAACCCGGCCAAGCTCGCCAATCCGTGGACCGCGTTGTGGACCGAGGGGCCGAAGATCGCCGGCAAGGTGGGCCTGCTCGACGACCAGCACGACGGTCTGACGATGGGTCTGCTCGACCGCGACATCACCAACCCCAACAGCGAGAGCGCGGTGGCGCTCGACGACGCCAGGAACGCCCTGGTCAAGCTGGTCCAGACGACCAACCTCAAGTTCGACACCAACGAGTACCAGCACCTGGCCGACGGCTCGCTGTGGCTGCACCAGGCATGGTCGGGCGACATGGCGTCCTCTCCCGGGTACACCCCGAAGGGCACGCCCGCGAGCGTGCTGCGCTACTGGTGGCCGGCCGACGGGCGCGGCCCGATCAACAACGACATGTTCGGGGTCCTGCGGGGAGCGCCCAATCCGGTGCTCGCCCACCTCTTCCTCAACCACCTGCTCGACCCCGACGAGGCCTTCAAGAACTTCTCCTACACCTTCTATCAGCAGCCGCTGAACGCGATGACCCCGGAGGCTGTGGTCAAGCAGGGCCTGGTCCCGCCGACGCTGGACTCGACGATCATCCGCGAGAGCCAGTTCAAAGCCGGCCTCGTGCAGGGGCCGCTGAGCCAGTACGGCGAGGTCCTGTGGGAGAACGCGTGGGCGGCGGTCAAGTCGGCATGAGCGCCGGCGGAGCGGGCTGAGGTGTCCGGGCGCACGCACTGGCGCAACTTCGCGCTGCCCGGGGTCGCCTGGCTCGTGCTGTTCACGGTCGTGCCGGCCTACGCGCTGCTGGCGATGGCCTTCGGCCGCGAGAACTTCCTGCTGCAGCCGGTCCCGGCCTGGAATCCGGGGACCTGGAACGTCGGCTTCCTGTTCAAGGCGATCTCCGGTGCGGTGCCCGGCGGGGAGTTCTGGCCCTCGACGCGCAACACGATCGTCTTCGTCGCGGTGTCGCTGGGCTTGTGCTTCGCGATCGGCTATCCGGTCGCCTACTACGTCGCCCGCCACGCCCAGCGCACCAAGGCGCTGCTGATCGTCCTTTTGGTGATCCCGTTCTGGGTGAGCTACCTGCTGCGGATGCTCGCCTGGATCGGGCTGTTGTCCTCGGACGGCTACGTCAACAAGCTGCTGATGGACATCGGCATCACCCACCCGCCGGACTGGCTGAACGGCAACGCCTACTCGGTGATCCTGGCGCTCGTCTACGGCTACATCCCGTACTTCATCCTGCCCGTCTTCGCCGGCCTGGACCGGATCGACAAGCAGTCAGATCGAGGCCGCGCGCGACCTCGGCTGCACGCCGTTTCGCGCCTTCCTGCACGTGACGCTCCCGCTCAGCCGACCGAGCCTGCTCGCCGGCAGCGCGCTCGTCGTGCTGCCGATGTTCGGCGACTACTACACCAACGACCTGATCTCGGGCTCGCCGCGCACCAACATGCTCGGCAACGAGATCAACCTGTTCGTACAGGGGGGTCCGCAGAAGAACCTCGGGGCTTCGCTGGTCGTCGTGCTGATGGGGATCCTGTTGGTCGGCATGACCTACTACGTGATGCAGACCGCGCGCGACGCCAGGAGGTTCGCGTGAGCGCGCCGGCGAGCGCGGGCGGCGGAACCCTCGCCGCGGGCCGCCGACGGCTGCGATGGCCGGGCAGCCGGCGGCAGAGCTGGGGGCGACCTCGCTTCCTGGTGTTCGTCACCTGGGCATACGTCCTGTGGGCGCTCGTCCCGGTGGCGGTCGCGATCCTGTTCTCCTTCAACGCCGGGCGCTCGCGCAGCGTCTGGCAGGGGTTCTCGCTGCGCTGGTGGACGGGCGATCCGACGCTGTCGATCTTTCACGACCCGGACTACGTCCACGCGCTGACGCACAGCCTGACCCTCGCCGGCCTGGACATGGTGATCGCCACGCCGCTGGGAGTGCTGCTGGCTCTCGGGCTGGCCCGCTGGCGCGGCCGCGGCTCGGGGCTGGCCAACGGGCTGATGCTCGTCCCGCTGGTCACACCCGAGATCGTGATGGCCGTCTCGCTGCTGCTCGTGTTCACGCAGCTGACGCTCATTCCCTTCAGCCTGGTCCACCTCGGCACCGGCGCGCAGGTCGTCGGCCAGGTCACCTTCTCGCTGTCCTACGTGGTCGTCATCGTACGCAGCCGGCTGGCCTCGATCGGCGGCCAGTACGAGGAGGCCGCGCGCGACCTCGGCGCCTCGACCTTCGCCTCCCTGCGGCTGATTCTGCTGCCGCTGCTGCTGCCGGCGATCCTGGCCAGCATGCTGATCGTGTTCGCGCTGTCGATCGACGACTTCGTGGTCACGCAGTACATGTCCTCGAACTCTGCGACGACGACGATCCCGATGTACCTGTACTCCAACGCGCGCGGTGGCACGACGACGCCCGCGCTCAACGCGCTGGCCACGATCCTGGTGGCCGTGACGCTGCTCGGGATCGCGGTCGCCTTCCTGCTCTACCGGCTGTTCAGCCGCGGGCAGGTGTCCGAGGAGGGTTCGGCGCTGCGCGAGCTGAGCGGGATGGCGGCATGACGCGCACCGCAGGCGACGATCGGAGGGTTGGCCATGGCCGGTGAGGTCCAGCTGCGCGGACTGGTGAAGGAGTTCGACGACGCCGTGGCCGTGAGCGGCATCGACCTCGCGATTCGCGGCGGCGAGTTCTTCTCGCTGCTCGGGCCCTCCGGCTGCGGCAAGACGACGACGCTGCGGATGATCGCCGGCTTCGAGCGCCCGACGGCCGGCGAGATCGTGCTCGACGGCGTCGACGTCGCCCAGGTCCCGCCGCATCGCCGCAACGTGCACACCGTGTTCCAGAACTACGCCCTGTTCCCGCACATGAACGTCTTCGACAACATCGCCTTCGGACTGAGACGCCGCCGCGTCGCCAAGGACGAGCTGGAACGCCGCGTGCAGCAGGCGATCGCCCTGGTCGAGCTGGAGGGGCTTGGCAAGCGGCGTCCGAACCAGCTCTCAGGCGGTCAGCAGCAGCGCGTGGCGCTGGCCCGGGCGCTCGTGCTCAGTCCCGCCGTGCTGCTGCTCGACGAGCCGCTCGGCGCGCTGGACGCCCGCATCCGCAAGCAGCTGCGGGTCGAGCTGAAGGCGGTGCAGGAGGAGGTCGGGATCACCTTCGTGTTCGTCACCCACGATCAGGAGGAGGCGCTGAGCATGAGCGACCGTCTCGCGGTGATGAACGGCGGACGCATCGAGCAGGTCGGCACGCCGAGCGAGGTCTACGAGAATCCGGCCACCGTGTTCGTCGCGGACTTCCTCGGCGTGTCCAACCTGATGGAAGCCCGCGTCGACGGCCACGAGTCCGGCGGCTGCACGGTGCGGGTCGGCGACTTCCAGCTGCGGGCGCGCTGCGGCGACGTCGACGCCGATGGCACGGTCAAGATCGTGGCGCGCCCCGAGCGCGTCACGCTGATCCCCCACGACCGCGACGTCCACGACAACGCGCTCCCGGCGATGGTCGAGCGCACGATCTACGTCGGCGCCAGCCTCCAGGTGATCGTGCGACTCGCGACCGGGGCGACGATGCAGGCCTCGATCGCCAACACCGGCGCCGGCGAGGCGTGGACGCAGGGCACCCCCGTGCTGGTTCACATACCACCGGATGCGCTGCGCGTGCTGGCCTCACCGGCGGACACCGCGGCGGCCGTGGCTGACGACACGGCAGCCGTCGGCGGCTGACGATCCGCCGGGGAGCGCCGACGAATACCCTGTCGGCGACCGGCTGGGCGCCCGAGTCAGGCAGCTCACTGGCCGGGTCGACGAGGAGGCAGCCTGATGCGGGACACGCGGTACTGGCATCCGTTCGCGGACATGGGCAGCGTCAGAGGCGCCGAGTTCGTGATCGAGCGCGGCGAGGATGTATGGGTCTGGGACGCGGAGGGACGCCGCTACCTCGATGCGACGGCGAGCCTGTGGTATGCGAACGTCGGCCACGGTCGACCGGAGATCGCCGCCGCGGTCGCCAAACAGCTCTCGCGCATCGAGGCCTACTCCAACTTCGGTGACTTCGCGACCGCGCCGACGCTCGAGCTCGTCGAGGTGCTGGCCGACCGCGCGCCGATGCCCGCGCGCGTGTTCCTCACCTCGGGCGGCGGCGACTCGATCGACGCCGCGGCCAAGCTCGCGCGGCGCTACTGGTACGAGCTCGGCCAGCCGGAGCGGACGGTCCTCGTGAGTCGCAGCCAGGGCTACCACGGCACCCACGGCTACGGCACCGCGATCGGGGGCATTGCCGCCAACCGCACCGGGTACGGCCCGCAGGTGGAGTCCGAACAGGTCGCCCACGACTCGGTCGAGGCCCTCGAGCAGGCGATCGCGCGCGTCGGCGCCGAGCGCATCGCGGCGTTCTTCCTCGAGCCCGTGATCGGCGCGGGCGGGCTGTACCCGCCGGGCCACCGCTACATCGAGGGCGTGGCGGCGATCTGCGCGCGCAACGACGTGCTGCTCGTCGCCGACGCCGTGATCTGCGGCTTCGGCCGGCTCGGCACCTGGTTCGGCATCGAGCGCTGGGACGTGGTTCCGGACATGATCACCTTTGCCAAGGGGGTCACGAGCGGCTACCTGCCGCTCGGCGGGGTGATCGTCGGCGACCGAGTCGCCGAGCCGTTCTGGAACGGGCCGGGGAGCCCGGTGTTTCGCCAGGGCGCGACCTACGCCGGGCACGCGACGTGCGCCGCCGCCGCGCTGGCGAACATCGAGCTGCTCGAGCGCGACAAGCTCGTGCCGCGCGGGCGCGAGATGGAGCAGGTGCTGTTCGACGCGCTGCGCGGGCTCGCCGATCACCCGGCGGCGGGCGAGGTGCGCGGCGGTGTCGGAACGCTGGCCGCGGTCGAGCTCGACAGCGAGCTGCTGACCCGCGACCCGGCCGCACTCGGTCGCCTGACGATGGCCGCGCGCAAGGCCGGGGTGCTGCTTCGCCAGCTCGGCTCGAGCGTCGCCGTCTCGCCGCCGCTGACGGCGCAGCCGGAGCACTTCGAGCTGATCGCGCAGGCGATCGCCTCCGGGCTCGACGCGGCCGCGGCGGGCTAGGCGAAACCGCGCACGTGCCGCGTCAGCGGCGGTAGAGGGCGCTGAGCAGCCGGCGCACGAGCGGCGCCGAGGCCTTCGTGTACGGGTACATCTGGGGCTCACGGCGGAGCATCAGCCGCGGCGTGAGCAGGATCGTCTGAGTGCTGGTGAACTTGCGGATTCCCTCGGGACCGTGGCGCACGCCGATGCCGGACTCCTTGGTCCCCCCCATCGGCGCCTCCAGCGCAAAGTAGTTGACCGCCGCGTCGTTGACGCACACCGCGCCGACCGACAGGCGCCTCGCGATCGCCTCGCCGCGCGCCAGATCCGCCGCGAACACAGCCGCGCCGAGCCCCATCGGCGAGTCGTTGACGAGCGCCACGGCCTCGTCCGCGCTGGCGACCCTCATCACCGGCAGCGTTGGGCCGAAGGTCTCCTCGGTCATGCAGCGCATCGTGTGGTCGACGTCGACGAGCACAGTCGGTTCGAAGAACGTGCCCGGCCCCGGCAAGCGGTGGCCGCCGACCGGGACGCTGGCGCCCTTGGCCAGCGCGTCGGCGACGTGGGACTCGATGATCTCGAGCTGACGTGGCGAGCTGATCGCCCCGACCTCGACCGCGCCCGGACCGCGCGGCTCGCCGACGCGCAGCCGCTGGACCTTCGCCACCAGCTTGGCCAGCAGCTCGTCATAGATCGACGCCTCGGCGTAGACGCGCTCCAGCGAGATGCAGCTCTGGCCGGCGTTGAGCATCCCGTAGTAGACGGCGACGTTGGCCGCCCGTTCGAGCGGCGCCCCGTCGAGCACGATCAGCGCGTCCTTGCCGCCGAGCTCCAGCGCGCACGGCGTCAGCGCCTGGGCGGCCCTGACCGCCACCTTGCGTCCGGTCGCAGTCGATCCGGTGAACATCACGAAGTCGACGAGGTCGATCAGCGCCTCGCCGGTCTGCGCGCCGCCGGTGGCGACCGCGAAGACGCCGTCGGGCAGCTCGCACGCCCGCAGCCCCTCGGCGACCAGCAGCGAGGTCAGCGGCGTCAGCTCCGAGGGCTTCAGCAGCACGCTGTTGCCGGCCGCGAGCGCGGGTATCGCGTCACCGAAGGAGTTCAGCAGCGGGAAGTTCCACGGCCCGATGATCCCGACCAGACCACGCGGCGCGTAGCGCGTGACCAGGCGCCGGCCGGCGATCAGCGGCGCGTGCGCGAAGAACCGCCGCTCGTCGAGGTACTCCCCCGCGCGTCGCGACCAGAACGACAGCGCGGAGACCGCGTAGCCGAGCTCGAGCAGCTGGGCGTCCTCGTAGGCCTTGCCGGTCTCGGAGACGATCGTCTCGATCACCCGCTCGGCGTTGTCGAGCAGCCAGCGCTGCATCCGGCGCAGCACCCGCGCGCGTCCGTCGAAGCCGAGCTCCGCCCACTGCGGCTGCGCCGCCCGCGCGCGCTCCGCCAGCACCGCCAGCGCCGTCGCGTCGAGTGCCGGGACGGTCGCGAGCAGTTCGCCGGTCGCGGGGTTGCGGACCTCGATCATGCGCCGCGACAGCCGGCTCGCTAGCCGGCGATCGTCACCGATTCGATGGTGACCGGGGTGACCGGGCGGTCGCGCCCGTCGGTCTTGGTAGCGTCGATCGTATCGACGACGGCCATTCCGTCGCGAACCTCGCCGAACACGGTGTGCTTGCCGTCGAGCCACGGACAGGCCTCGGCGGTGACGATGAAGAACTGCGAGCCGTTGGTGTTGGGGCCGGCATTGGCCATCGCCAGCGCACCGCGCACGACCGCATGGGAGTTGAACTCGTCGTCGAAGCTGTAGCCGGGCCCGCCGGTGCCGGTGCCCTCGGGGCAGCCTCCCTGCAGCATGAAGCCCTGGATCACGCGGTGGAAGATCAGCCCGTCGTAGAACCCCTTCTGCGCGAGGCTCGTGAAGTTCTGGACGGTGTTCGGCGCGTCCTCGTCGAACAGCTCGATCTCGATCGTTCCCTCGGAGGTGGTCAGCGTGGCGGTGGACATCGGGCAGCTCCAGTCGGCTCGTGGATTCAGGTGCCGGCGCGTTCGAGCGCCAGCGTATGGCCCGCCACCTCGACGCCGGAGGCGCGCTCGATGACGCGATCGGCTTCGTCGGCGGGCACGCTCAGCAGCGCAAAACGCTCGAGCATCGTGACATCGGAGACCGCCTCTCCGTCGAGCGCGGTTGCACGGGTGATCGCGGCGACCAGGTCGGCGACCTCGATGCCCGCTGCGCGCCCGCCGCTGGCCAGCAGCCGGGCGCGAGGCTCGTCGGCGGGATGGCGCACGTGCGGCTTGGAGTGGCGGCGCGGGCGCTCCGTCACCGCTGCCGGCTTGGCGCTGGCACCGGGAGACCAGGGGGCGATCTCGATTCCGGCGCGGCGCTCGATCGCCTCCAGCTCGCGCTTCTGGCGGGCTTCGACGAAGGTGATCGCGCGGCCCCAGCGCCCGACTCGACCGGTCCGCCCGATCCGGTGCACATAGGTGTCCGGCGAGGTCGGAACGTCGAAGTTGATGACATGGGTGACCGTCGAGATGTCGAGTCCGCGCGACGCCACGTCGGTGGCAACGAGGATCGGCACGCGGCCGCCCTTGAACGCGAGCATGACGCCGTCCCGCTGACCCTGGGTGAGGTCGCCGTGCAGCGCGCGGACGTTCATGCCCTTGTCACGCAGCGTGCGAAACAGCTGATCGCAGCGAATCTTGGTGCGCACGAAGACGATCGCCTGGTCCGGTTGCTCGGCGCGCAGCACCTCGACCAGCCGCGCCGCCTTCTCGCGCGTCTCGACGGCGAGCTGGAACTGCTCGACGGTGTCGATCGTCAGCGTCGCTGCCTCGACCTCGATGACCAGCGGGTCGTAGAGGTAGCGGTCGGCCAGTGCGCGGATCGGCGGCGGCATCGTCGCCGAGAACAGCGCCGTCTGGCGCCCCGATGGCGTCGCCGCGAGGATCTTCTCGACGTCCTCGAGAAAGCCGAGATCGAGCATCTCGTCAGCCTCGTCGAGCACCACGTAGCGGCAGTCGTGCAGTACCAGCGAGGCGCGCGAGACGAGGTCGAGCACGCGGCCGACGGTGCCGACGACGATGTGGCCGCCGCCGCGCAGCTGCGCCTCCTGGTTGCGAATCGGTGCGCCGCCGAACACCGCCACGACATCGACGCCGCGCGTCGCGCCATAGACCCGCAGCGCCTGCGTGACCTGGATGCACAGCTCGCGCGTCGGCGTCAGCACGAGCGCCTGCACCTCGTCGAGTTCCGGATCGATGTACTCGACCATCGGCAGCCCGAACGCGGCTGTCTTGCCCGTCCCCGTCTGCGCCTGGCCGATCACGTCGCGTCCGGCCAGCAACGGCGGGATCGTCTGCTCCTGGATCGGACTCGGCGACTGGTAGCCGATCTCGCGCAGCGCCTCGAGCACCGGCTCGGACAGCCCGAGATCCTTGAATGAAGTCATCGCGTGCAGCTTATTCGGCCGGGCACCCCGGCGAACCGGCACGCCCGCGGCCCGAGCGCGCGCTCCCGCCGGGCGTCCCGCATCGCACGCCCCCGACCGGCAAAGTAACCTTCCCGCCCGCATGTCGGTCACAGTCGTCGGATCAATCGCCTTCGATGCGGTCAAGACGCCGTTTGGCGAGCGCGAGCGCATGCTCGGCGGGGCCGCGGTGCACTTCGCCCTGGCGGCATCCTTCTTCGACGAGGTGCGGGTCGTCGGGCCCGTCGGCGATGACTTCGGCGACGCCGAGCTCGATGTGCTGCGCCGCCGCGGCGTCGATGTCAGCGACGTCGAGCACGTCGCCGGCGGAGAGACCTTCTTCTGGGCCGGGGAGTACGGCTGGGACCTCAACAGCCGCGAGACGCTCGAGACACGCCTGGGCGTGTTCGAGCATTTCGAGCCCAAGCTCTCGCCCGCGGCGCGGGACAGCGAGGTCCTGTTCCTGGCGAACATCCAGCCCGATCTGCAGCGGGCCGTGCGCGCCCAGTGCACGGGCGCGCGGTTTGCCGCGCTTGACTCGATGAACCTGTGGATCGAGATCGCCCGCGAATCGCTCGTGCAGACGATCGGCACCGTCGATTGCCTCGTGCTGAACGATGCCGAGCTGCGGCAGCTGACGGGCCGGCCGAACACGCTGAGCGCCGCCCGCGAGATCCTCGGCTGGGGGCCGCCCGGCCCCGCCGCGATCATCGCCAAGCAGGGCGAGTACGGGGCGGCGCTGATCACCGGTGACGGCTACTTCTCGCTCCCGGCGTTCCCGCTGGAGACCGTCGTGGACCCGACCGGCGCCGGCGACACCTTCGCCGGGGGCTTCGTCGGCTACATCGCCGCACAGGGCACCGACGCGCTTGACGACGAGTTGCTGCGCCGCGCGATGGCCTACGGCACCGCGCTCGCGTCCTTCAACGTCGAGGAGTTCGGCACCGAGCGCGTCGCCCGGCTGACCGGCGAGGAGGTTGCGGAACGTGTCCGCGAGCTCGAGCGGGTCACGCGCTTCACCGACGCGCCGATCGCGCTGCGCGGCTGAGCGCAGCGCCGCCCCGGACGGCGGTCCCGGACCGCCCATTCCGGCGCTCGGCGGATCATTCGCGCGCGCGACCAACCGGTAGTAGGATCAGCGGGCCCGCATGACCTGGACCTTCATCTGGTTGATGCTGCTGCTCAAGATCCCGATCGGCGGGATGTTGTGGATCGTCTGGTGGGCGATCCACAAGACCGACGAGCAGCCGGTCGTCGGCGCTGACGAGGACGGCGGCAGCAAGGTCCGGGGGCCGTCGCACCCGCGCGCGCCGCGTCCCCACAGGCCGTATGCGCCGCGCCGCGGTCCGCACGCCGGAGCCCGGCCCGCGGCGCCGCCGCGCACGCGAGGCGTCGTCGCGCGGGCGCGCAAGGTCGAGCACTGAGCATTTCGCGCCGGGAACGGCTGGGCCCGTGAGCGCCTCATCGGTGCTCTCCGACGGAACGATCCGCCGGCTCATCGCGGACGGCACGATCACGATCGACCCCTGGGATCCGGCGCTCGTGCAGCCGGCGAGCGTGGATCTGCGGCTCGGCAACTCCTTCCGCGTGTTTCACAACTACCGCGCGTCGGCGATCGACCTGCGCGACCCGCCGACCAACCTCACCGAGCCGATCACGATCGGCGAGGACGAGCCGTTTGTGATCCATCCCGGCGAATTCTGCCTGGGGGCGACGCTCGAGTACGTTGCGATCCCCGACGACATCGTCGCGCGCATCGAGGGGAAGTCCTCGCTCGGGCGGCTGGGCCTGATCGTCCACGCGACCGCGGGCTTCTGCGATCCGGGGTGGAAGGGCACGCTGACGCTCGAGCTCAACAACCTCACGCGGGTTCCGATCAAGCTGTGGGCGGGCCTTCCGATCGCACAGCTCTCGTTCATGGCGCTCGACGCGCCGGCCCAGCGTCCGTACGGCCACGCCGAGCTCGGCAGCCACTACCAGGGGCAGGTGACAGCGACCGAGAGCCGCTACGGTGGCGCGGCCGAGGTGCCGCGTGGCTCATAATCGGGGAGCAAGCGAACGGCCGACTGGAGACGCGATGAGCACAGAGGCGCAGACCACAACGGGGGCCAATGGAGCGGGCGGACCCGGCGACACGTTGACGGTCACCGACAATCGCACCGGCCGAACCTACGAGATCCCGATCGTCGAGGGCGCGATCCGCTCGCTCGATCTGCGCCAGATCCGAACGTCCGACGAGGACTTCGGCCTGCTCGCCTACGACCCGGCGTTCATGAACACGGCGTCGTGCCGCAGCGCGATCACCTTCCTCGATGGCGACGCCGGCGTGCTCGAGTACCGCGGATACCCGATCGAGACGCTCGCCGAGAACTCGAGCTACCTCGAGGTGGCGTACCTGCTCGTCCACGGCGAGCTGCCGACGGCGGCGCAGCTCGAGGAGTGGACGCACCTGATCACGATCCACACGTTCGTGCACGAGAACGTCAAGGAGTTCATGCACGGCTTCCGCCACAACTCGCACCCGATGGGGATGCTGCTCGGCGCGGTCGGCGCGCTGTCGACGTTCTACCCCGACGCGAGCCAGATCCACGACCCCGAGAGCCGGGCGATCCAGACGATCCGCCTGATCGCCAAGATGCCGACGCTCGCGGCCTTCTCCTACCGCCACAACATGGGCATGCCCTACGTCTACCCCGACAACGACCTCAACTACGCCGGCAACCTGCTCGGGATGCTCTACAAGATGACCGAGCTGAAATACCAGCCCGATCCGCGGATCGCGCGCGCGCTGGACGTCCTGTTCATCCTTCACGCCGATCACGAGCAGAACTGCTCGACGAGCTCGGTACGGGCGATCGGCAGCTCGCTCGTCGACCCCTACTCGGCGGTCGCCGGCGGCATCGCGGCGCTCTACGGCCCCTCGCACGGCGGCGCCAACGAAGAGGTCGTGCGGATGCTGCACAGGATCGAGACCAAGGAGAACATCCCCGACTTCATCGCCGGCGTGAAAGCCGGCAACGAGCGGCTGATGGGCTTCGGTCATCGCGTCTACAAGAACTACGACCCGCGCGCGCGAATCATCAAGCAACACTGCGATGACGTCTTCGAGGTCACCGGCGTCAACCCGCTGCTGGCGATCGCGACCGAGCTCGAGAAGATCGCGCTCGAGGACGATTACTTCGTCTCGCGCAAGCTGTACCCGAACGTCGACTTCTACTCCGGGCTGATCTACGAGGCGCTCGGGATGCCGATGTCGATGTTCCCGGTGATGTTCGCGATCGGTCGCACGAGCGGCTGGATCGCGCAGTGGCTCGAGATGGTGCAGGACTCCGAGCAGAAGATCGCCCGCCCGCGCCAGATCTACATCGGCGAGCGCACGCGGGAATACGTCCCGCTCGAGATGCGGGGTTGAGCGCACCGCCGTGGACGCTCACCAGCCGCGCCGGCTCGCGCGTTGAGCACGAGCATCTCGAGACTCTCGAGGCGGCTCTCGATGCCCTGACGCGGCGGGTCGCGGCCCTGGCGCCCGAGTCCTCGCGCGAGGAGCTGCAGTTCTTCAAGCGGCGGATCGAACCACAGCGCCAGGTGGCGGCGCGGGTCGAGATCGCCGGGCCGTGGGGACTGCGCGGGACCGTGCGCGGCGGGGTCGACCTGCGCGGCGACGGCTCGGAGGAGGCGTTCACCGGGCGCCTGCGACGCACCGTCGTCGAGCGTCGTCGCGGCGAGTCCGCAGCCGACGCGCTGCGACGCGCGCTGGCTACCTGACGACGCGTACCTCGATCGTGCCGCTGTAGCTCTCGTTGAAGCTGCATGCGCTGGGCGCGCCGACGCCACCGCTGCCATCGGTGCAGGTGCTGACCGCACAGGACGCCGAGTCGCATGCGCCGCTCAGCGTGACGCCCCGGTAGAGGCCGGAGCCGGCCATCGTGAAGCGGCGCACGGCATCGCCGGTGCTCGCCAGCAGCGCGCGCGGAAAGCTGACGCTCGCCTGCAGCTGTGAGAAGCCCTCGACGAGGTTTCCCACTCGGACGCCGAGGCCGCTGCAGGTCGGCTGCGGTGTCGCGACGACCAGCTCGCCGACCGCGCCCGCCGTGACGAAGCGTCCGGATGCGCCGACGGTCACCCCCGGATAGGCGAGGTCGGCCGAGCTGCCGCTGAACGGCGCCCGCAGCGCCTGCGTGCAGGTGCTCGTCACGGCGGCCGTACCGGCGCACTGCAGCAGCTGCTCGGTGGCGCTCAGCTGCCCGCCGCCGGCCTGGGGCGACGGGGCATCGCTCGCGCCACCGCCGGGCGGCAGCACGAACCGGTCGCTCCAGTGGTAGGTGTCGATCTCGGTGTAGGTCGTGTCGGCGGCCCGGCAGGCGCTGCCCGAGCCGCCGAGCGCCGGCTGGTGGTAGCGATAGCTGCCACCGCCGGTGCCGCTGAAGGTCACCACGAGATCGCCCTTCGGCAGCGCCCGCGGTTCGCCGCTGCGCGCCGCGAGCGCGCCGAGTGGCGCCGCGCCGGCTGCGGCGGCGGACACGACGGCGATCCAAAAGAGCTTCCGCGACATGGGCGCGACGGTACAAAGCGAGCCCCGAGCCCGCAACCGCCGGTGCAAGTCGTTCACAACACCAGCGCCACCCCGTTCTCGCGCAGCCAGGCCGCCTGCTGGCGCCAGTCGGGACAGTGCTCGTCGAGCAGCCCCCAGAAGGCCGGCGAGTGATCGGCGATCTTCAGGTGACAGACCTCGTGCCAGACGACGTAGTCGAGCACCCGCTCGGGGGCCAGCAGCAGACGCCAGTTGAAGCTCATCGCGCCACCGCTCGCACAGCTCGCCCAACGGGTGCGCTGGTTGCGGATCGTCAAACTCGTGTAGGGCGTCCCGATCACCGCGCTCGCCGCATCGAGGCGCCCGGAGATCTCGGCGCGTGCGGCGCGGCGGTACCAGCGCTCGATGGCCGGGATCGCGGCGTCGCCCGCCGGTATCAGCAGGAACCCGCCGCGGCGGTGCGCGCGCACGCGCCCCGCCTCGGGCACCGCCACGAGGCGCTCTCCGAGATACGGGAGCGTGCCGTCGCGGCCGATCCGCTCGCGCGCCTGCGCAAGCTCAGCGAGCTGGCGCTCGATCCAGGGGGTCAGCTCGGCGACGGCCGCGGCGGCGCTCCGCAGCGGCGCCCCGGCCGGCAGCACCACCTCGACGCCGTGCTGCGGATCGACGCGAACCTTCACGCGACGCGCGCGCGCCACGCGGCGCACGCGATAGGGGATCTCCTCGGACACGGGGGGAGGATAATCGCGACCGTGAGCGAGACATCGATCGTGCGCCTGCCCGCCGGCGTTGCGGAGCCCTTCGAGGTGTACGTCAACGGCGTGTTGCAGCAGGCCGGAACCGACTATCAGCTGCGCGCGGGCGCGCTGCACTTTCCGCGCCGGCTCGCCCGCGACCGCGTGTCGGGATGGCGCTGGCTCGTCGGCGCCTTCGGCATCGGCACCTACCGCCAGGACGACTCCGTCGATGTGCGCTACGAGCGCGACGGTCGCAGCCTCGTCGCACAGCAGCTGCCGATCGAGCCGGGACCGGACCGCTGATGGCTCGACGCGAGCGGCTGCGCGCGCCGAGCAGCGAGTACCGCGACCTCGACGGCAGCGTGATCGTCTTGCGCGGCGCCCTGACACCCGCAACGCGGGCAAGCTACGCCAGGATCCGCAGCGGCCAGGATCTCGCCCCCGGCGCGAGCCGCGAGGATGCCTGGCAGCGCGCCGTCGAATTCCTCTTCGAGCGTCTGGCGGTCAGCTGGACGATCGCCGACACGCCCGCGTTGACGGGCCAGCGCGAGCTGCTCGCGCGACTGCGCGTGGCCTCTACCGAGGAACGAGCGTGGCTCCGCGATCGTCTGCGCGAGCACTGTGCGGCGCATTTTCCGGACCTCGACGCGCCGTGAGCCGTCGGCTCGATGGTCCGCCGTCTGCCGCACGCGGTGCGCGGGCGCTGTCGCGGCAGCCGCTCAGCTAAGGTGGCGCGCGCAATGCGTCGAACCAAGATTGTCGCCACGATCGGTCCCGCCTCGCGTGAGCCCGAAACGCTCGCCCGGCTGGTTGAAGCCGGGATGGACGTCGCACGCCTCAACTATTCGCACGGCAGCCTCGACGAGCATGCCGAGACCGCCGCGCGGGTGCGCGCCGCCGCGGCCCGGGTCGGGCGCCCGGTGGCGATCCTCCAGGATCTCCCCGGACCGAAGTTGCGGATCGGCGCCCTGCGCGACGGGATGGCCGAGCTCACCCCCGGCGAGACGGTGACCTTCGAGTGCGGCGAGGAGACGATCGGCGACCAGCGGAAGATGTCGGTCAGCTGGAAGGAGCTGGCCGAATCGGTGGAGCCCGACGCGATCATCTACCTGGCCGACGGCGCCGTGCGCCTGCGGGTGCTCGCGACGCGCCCGGAGCTCTGCGAGCTCGACGCCGAGATCGAGATCGGCGGCACGGTCGTCTCGCGCCAGGGCCTCAACATCCCCGGACCGGTCGACCGTCTTCCGGCGGTCCCGCAGCGCGATCTCGAGCTGCTCGCCCACGGCGAGTCGATCGGCGTCGACCTCGTCGCGCTGTCGTTCGTGCGCTCGGCGGCGGACATCGAGTTCGTCCGCGAGCGGACGCGGCTGCCGCTGGTGGCCAAGATCGAGAAGCCGCAGGCGGTCGAGAACGCCGAGGCCGTGTTGCGGGCCGCCGACTGCGTGATGGTCGCGCGCGGCGATCTCGGCATCGAGCTGCCGATCGAGGACGTGCCGCTGGTCCAGAAGCGTCTGCTCAAACTCGCCGGCGCACTCGCCCGGCCGTCGATCACCGCGACCCAGATGCTCGACTCGATGGTGCACTCGAGCCGCCCGACGCGCGCCGAGGTCGCCGACGTGGCCAACGCGATCCTCGACGGCACCGACGCCGTGATGCTCTCCCAGGAGACAGCCGTCGGCGCGCATCCCGTCGGCGCCGTCGCGATGATGGCTGCGATCGCCCAGCGCACCGAGGCAACCGCGAACTACCTCGAGTGGAACGAGCACCGCGTCCGCCGCGACGCACGCGACCCGGCATACACCGTCGCCTACAGCACCTGCGTCGCCGCGCGCGAGCTCGAGCTCGACGCGCTGGTGGTGCCGACGCTGTCGGGCCGCTCAGCTCGGCTGGTCTCCGCGCACCGGCCGAACGTCCCGATCTACGCGCTGTCCCCCGGCCACGAGACGGTCCAGCGCTGCGGCTTGATGTGGGGGGTCCAGGCGGCCTGGATGCGTCGCCACGAGGTGACCGAGGAGCTGATCCTCGACGCGGCTGCCCGTGTCATCGAGCTCGGCTGGTGTCACCCCGGTCAGCGGGTCGGGATCACGGCGGGGTTGCCGAGCGGTGTACCGGGGACGACGAGCCTGATGCAGATTCAGTCGCTCTGAGCCCGTAGAACGCGGCCTCGGCGCGGCCGAGCTCGGTCACCGGCGGGTCGCCGAAGATCCACTCCCGGGCGATCCGATGCCAGTTCCCGGTCGCGCGCAGCTGGCTCATCACGGCGAGCGTCAGGGTCTCGGTGCGTCGCCCGAAGAGATGGTCGGGCGGCAGGTTCTCGTGGCGCAGCTGCGCATAGTGGCGCGAACGGGGGTCGCTCATGTCGATCACGATCTGGGTCGCGATCTCGGGTGTGAGCTCGATCTCGGCGTCGCGCGTATACCACCAGGTGACGTCCTCGAACTGCCGCAGAATCTGCTCCGGGGTGGAGCGATCGGGCTCGGCGAGAAAGCCTCCGGCGTGCAGGTGCGCGATCAGCGCGGCGCCCTCGCCGCGGATGCCGAGCCGAGCGATCTGCAGCTCGTACTCGGCGAGCTCGGCGGGAAGTCGCTTGTAGAGCCCGAAGTCGAGGAAGGCGACGCGACCGTCGGCCAGCAGCATGAAGTTTCCGGGATGCGGGTCGCCGGAGAACTGGTGATGGCGGTACATGCAGCCGAAGTAGAAGCGGAAGACGATCTCGGCGATGCGGTTGCGCTGCTCCGCGGCGGCGCGTTTGAGCTCCTCGAACCCGGTACCCGAGACGAACTCGCTGACCATCACGCGCTCGCGCGACAGTGACCCGACCACGTCGGGGACGTAGACGAACGGATGGCCGCGGAAGATCCGCGCCATCGCCCGCTGGTTGGCGGCCTCGAGCTCATAGTCGAGCTCCTCGTCGATCCGCAGGCGGATCTCCTGCGCGATCCCCTGGACATCGAGGCCGGGCGCCATGCGCGAGAGCAGCCGCATGATCATTCCGAGGTTCTTGAGGTCCGCACGCACCGCGCCCGCGACCCCCGGATACTGGACCTTGACGGCGACCGTGCGCCCGTCGTGAAGGGTCGCCCGATAGACCTGCCCGATCGAGGCCGCCGCGATCGGCTCGATGTCGAAATCGGCGAAGATCTCCTCGAGCGGATCGTCGAACTCGGCCTCGATGACCTTGCGCATCTCCTTGAAGGAAACCTGGGGCGCCGAGTCGCGGAGCTCCGCGAGCTTGCGCTGGAACTCCTCGCGATACTCCTCGGGGACCAGCCCGACGTCGAGAAACGACATCACCTGGCCGAGCTTCATCGCGGCGCCCTTCATCGTGCCGAGCACGGCGACGATCTGCTCGGCCGTCTCGACCTGACGACGGGCCAGCGCCGCCTCGCTCGCCTCATCGCCGCGCGCGAGATTCGCCGCGCGCGTGCCGAACTGCCTGACGGCCTGTCCGGCCGCCAGCCGGCCGATCGTCGCCGAGCGCACCACCCGCGAGGTCGGTATGTTCTCGCGGGCCATCGGGCTAGCGCCTCCCGCCCGCAGCTCGGTCGCGCAGCGGGCGGGCGAAGAGGCTCCCAGCGGGCTGCACTAGGCGATCGCTTCGACTCGCGAGCCGGGGACGATGTCGTCGGACCCGTCGGGCCAGCGCACCCATGCCTTGTGGCCTCCGTCGTAGTCCGGGCCGAGCAGGATCAGGGTCGCAGCGTCGCCGAGCGCGACGCACGACTGCGAGCCCTCGCGGTCGAGGCCGCGCCAGATTCGGATGAACGGGTTGTGCTCCCACTCCTGCGCGACGGTCGTCGGCTCGGAGTGGCCCGGGTGGATCTCGGTCGCCGGATCGAGCTCCATTAGCGTCCCCATGATCGAGTCTTTGAGCGCCTGATAGGTGGTGTGCCCCGGTGCGCGCACGCCTCCGACCGAGTCGCGGAACAGCGTGTCGCCGGTGAACACCGCCGCGGCGCCGTGGTGCTCAACCAGGAACGACAGCATGCCCAGCGTGTGTCCGGGCGTGTGCAGCGGACGGATCACGAGCTCGCCGGGTGTCAGCCGGTCGCCCGTGTCGATCGTGTCGGTGGCGGCCGCCACCAGGTCGCGTTCGAGTGGGCTGATCAGCACCGGCATGTCCGGCCAGCGCCGGAGCAGCTCCCCGACCTCGCTGACGTGGTCGGAATGGTGGTGGGTGAGCAGCACCATCGACGGCGTCACAGAGAGGCGATCGGCAGCGTCAAACAGCGGCTCGACCGGCCCGCCCGCGTCGATCACGACGGCACTGCCGCCAGCGTGATCGCAGACCAGGTAGCTGTTCGACAGATACTGGGCGTTGCGCGAGTGTTCGATGATCATCGGCTCATGGTCGCACGTCGCTAAGCTGCAGGTCGTGGCGCTGCTGCACACGTGCTATCGGATCACGGACATCGAGCGCTCAGTCGCGTTCTACCGCGCGCTGGGGTTCGAGGAGATCCGCCGGATGCCGATCCGCGACGAGGCGGTGAACGTCTTCCTCAATCAGCCGGGCGACGGCGACTCGCCGCGGCTCGAGCTGACGTTCAACCACGGCGTCGACAGCTACGATCTCGGAACCGGCTACGGCCACATCGCGATCACCTCCGACGACCTCGACGCCACGCTCGCCCAGCTCGCGACGCAGGGCATCGAGCCGGAGCGCCCGCCCTACACGATCCGCGAGGGCGGCTCACGGATCTGCTTCGTGCGCGACCCGGACGGATATCGAATCGAGATCGTCGAGCAGCCGAGCCGCTAGCGGCGGCGCCGATCCGCTGGGGGCGAGCCGCAGAGAAGTGGTAGCGCGGCCTGCGACCTCGCGGCCCGCGGCGTCAGTCCAGCGCGGAGGCTCGCCGACCGGTAGGTTGAGCCTCCAAACAGTCCGACCAAGAGGGGGCATCGTGGGTGAGCAGAGCCTCGAGGTAGTCAAGAGTACGTACGCCAGCTTCGCGCAGGGCGATGTGCCGGGCGTGCTCGGCGCATTCGCGGACGACATCGAATGGCACGAGGCCGAGGGGATGCCGTACGGAGGCGTATACCGCGGCCCCGATGCCGTGGTGCAGAACATCTTTGTTCCGATCACCAGCGATGTGGAGGGTTTCGCGGTCACGGCCGAGGAATTCGTGGCCTCCGGTGACACCGTCGCCGCGGTCGTCCGCTACACCGGTACCGGCAAGGTCACCGGGAAGACCCTGGACGTCCCCGTTGTGCACGTCTGGGACCTCCGCGACGGCAAGATCACACGCTTCCGGCAGTTCATCGACACGGTGAAGTTCGCCGAGGTCGTCCCCGCGGACGTGTCGGTTGTGGCGTAGGGCGCTGCCCGACACCGGGTTGCAGCCGGGACGGCTCGAGATCTGATCCCGGACGCGAATCGAAGCAGGAGAACGGGCGGAGCAGTCGGGCGGCTGCGCGCAGAGCCACCCGTCACCATTCGAAGGTCGGGCCTGCGCTCGCAGCCGGTAGCTCCGCCGGCGCGGCCTTCGATCTGCTCAGGCGCCAGATCAGCGTGAGGATGACCAGGCCGATCAAGCCGATCGGCAGGGCCGCGCGGATGCTCGAGCCGGTGACGGCGCTGACGACAATCCAGCCGCCGGCGACGGCGCACCAGACGAGAAGAATCCAGGTCATCCTGCGCCAGGGTGGACGCCGCATGCTCACGCCAACTATGTCGGCCGGTTCGCGTACGCGCTTAAGCGCCACCGGCACACGACGAGGCGCCGCCGCGCCGCGGCGGCGCCTCGATCGGAAACACCGGGTCTCAGGCAACCGGCTCGGGGGCCTGAGAGTAGAGCAGCGAGCCGGGCGTCGTCAGCGTCTCGCCGGTCTCGAGCAGCGTCTTGAGGCCGGAGAGGATCTGCGGCCAGCCGCCGTAGATCTCGGCGTTCGCGTCCTCGCGCAACTGGTCGTGGGTGACGGTCAGGCGGCACGAATCGCCGATCGGCTCGATCTCCCAGGTGACCCTCGATGGGCCCTCGCGCCTGACGTCGTCGCTCCACAGCGCGGTGAAGCTCTGGACCAGACGGCGCGGCGGCTCGACCTCCAGGTTCTCGCCCTCCAGCAGCGCCCCCGGCGCATGCGGGTGAGCAGCCGTATAGGGAGAGCCGGGCGTCCAGTCGGACTGCACCGCGACGCCAAAGTTGTATTTCCGCCGCGCCTCGCTGTCGGTGATCGCCTCCCACAGACGCTCGGGCGTGGTCTTGATGTAGATCTCGTACACCTTCTCCATGACGTCGTCCTCGATTCTCTTCTTGAGCTCGCTGAGCGTCGCCGCCCACGGCTCGGCGTATTTGCTCACCCACCGGTCGTGGACGAGCCGGATCGGGACGGGGTTCAGGAAGTGGAGCTTCTCGCGCCCGCGTTTCTTCGTGACCACGAGGCCTGCCTCCTCGAGCACCCGGAGGTGCTTCATCACGCCGAAGCGCGTCATCGGCAGCCGCTCCTCGAGCGCGCTCAGCGTCTGCCCGTCGTCCCTGAAGAGCTCGTCGAGCAGGCTGCGTCGCGTGGGGTCGGCGAGGGCCCTGAACACTGCGTCCATGCGGACATCATACGTGACCATTTGGTCACCTGTCAAGGCCCGGCGCAGGTCGCCATCCCGACGGCCGCTGGCGGGTCGCGATCACCCCGCCGTGGGCTCGTCCTCGCGCGGGAGGCCCGGACCAACGGGGATCACGAGCGGCTGCTCGATCGCGATCGCGTCGCTGATCTCGGCCTCGATGCCGAACGCCGAGCCGTCGCAGTCGATCCGAAAGCGCTTCGGTGCGACCCGGTCGTCGGCGAGCACGGGAATCCCCCACAGCTCATCCCAGCCGAACAGCTCGTGGTTGCCGGGGTTCAGCAGGATCGCCCGCGGCGCCAGCGGACAGGAGAGGGCGTGATGATCCAAGCCGCGCCGGATGAACTCGAGCATCTCGGCTTCAAGCGATGCCATCTTCTCAATGTAGTGGTTCGGCGGCGCCGTCGTGCGAGAGCAGCGCGGCGTAGCGGCCGCCGCTCGACAGTAGCTCGTCGTGGGTGCCCCGCTCAACGATCGCGCCGTGATCGAGGACCACGATCTGGTCGGCGTCGCGCACCGTCGAGAGGCGGTGCGCGATCGTGATCGTGGTACGCCCCTCGGCGAGCTGGTCGAGCTCCTCCTGCACGTCGTGTTCGGTTTGCGTGTCCAGCGAGCTCGTCGCCTCGTCGAGCACGAGCACCGGCGGGTTGCGCAGGATCGTGCGGGCGATCGCGATCCGCTGCTTCTCCCCGCCGGAGAAGCGGTATCCGCGCTCGCCCACGACGGTGTCGTAGCCGTCCGGGAGCGACGCGACGAGGTCGTGGATGCGAGCCGTCCGCGCAGCGGCCTCGATCTGCTCGTCGGTGGCCTCCGGGCATGCGAACCGCAGGTTCTCGCGCACCGTGGCATGGAACAGGTAGGTCTCCTGAGAGACCACGCCGACGGTCGCGGCCAGCGAGGCGAAGCTCGCCTCGCGCACGTCGATCCCGTCGATCGTCACGCGCCCGGCCTGCGGTTCATACAGCCGCGCTATCAGGTAGCCGAGCGTCGTCTTTCCCGCGCCGGTCTCGCCGACGACGGCCGTGCGGGTACCGGCGGCGACGACGAGGTCGACGTCGCGCAGCGTCCACGGGGAATTCTCGTCATAGCGGAATCCGACCCCCTCGAGCCGGACCTCGCCCAGCAGTTCGGTGGGGCGCAGCTCCACCGGGTGCTCGGCCTCGACGATGTCGACCGGCAGGTCGAGGTACTCGAAGATCCGGTCGAACAGGGCGAGCGAGGCCTCGACGTCGGTCCCCACCGAGAGCAGCTGCGCGATCGGGAACAGCAGGCGAGTCTGCAGCGTCGTGAATGCGACGACGGTCGGAATGATCGACGCCGCGTGGCCACCGTTGGCGAAGCTCTGGCCGGCGATCCAATAGACGATCGCCGGCTGGATCGAGAAGGCCATGTTGATCGTCGACATCAGCCAGCGACCGGCCATCCGCGACTGCACCTCGAGCCCCGCCAGCTGGTCGGACTCCTCGCTGAACCGGCCGGCCAGGTCGTCCGAGCGGCCCATCGTCTTGCCGAGCATCATCCCCGAGACCGAGAGCGATTCGGCGACCAGCGTTGAGATGTCGGCAAGGCGCCCCTGCAGGCGGGAGGTGATCACGCGGCGCTCGCGCCCGACGCGCCGCGTCAGCCAGACGAAGAACGGGACGAGCGCGAAGGAGATCAGCGCCAGCCGCCAGTCGAGCAGGGCCATCGCGACGGTCGTCGCGATCACCGTCGTCGCGTTCTGCGCGATCGTCGTGGCGGTGCTCGTGGCGATGTTGTCGATCCCGCCGATGTCGTTGGCGATGCGCGACTGGACCTCGCCGGCGCGCGTGCGGGTGAAGAACGCCAGCGAGAGGCGCTGCAGGTGGCGGTAGACGGAGACGCGCAGGTCGTGCATCACCCGCTGCCCGATGTCGGTTGAGATATAGGTCTGCACGACGCTCAGCGCCGAGGTCGCGATGGCGATCGCGATCATCCCCCCGACGAGCTCGCTGAGCAGCGTCAGGTTGCCCTGGGGGAGCGCCCGGGCCAGCACGAGGCGGAGCAGAAACGGCGGGATCACGCCAAGCGCCGAGGAAAAGACGATCAGCGCGATGACGCCGAGCAGCCGCGCCTTGTACGGCGCGAACAGGCGCATGATTCGGCGGCCGTCGCGCTCGCGCTGCGGATCGAGCAGCTCCGGCCCCGGTTCGCCCGAGCCGAGCACGCGCCTACCGCGCCCGCGACCGCGCCCGCTGCCGGAGCCGTTTGCGCCGCCGAGGCCGATGCCGTGACCGCCACTGCCGTGGAAGCTGCTCATGGAAGCAGCCTAGCGTGGGCGGTTCGCCGTCCCGCCCACTGCCGCCGCGACTGCGCCCGCCGCCGGGCACGAGCAGATCATCCTCGGGCCCGCGCCATCTAGCCTGTACGCCATGGCCCTCACCCCCGGCATCCTCGCCCGCGGTCCGTGGGAGCTCGACCAGGTCGAAGTGCACTGGCGCGAGACCCCCTACGAGCCGCCGGAGGCCGCGATCGCGGCCGCCGACGCCGCCATCAGCGCGCTGCGTGAGCGGGGCTCTCCGGCGCATGACGGGCTCTCCGCGCGCCTCGTCGGTCACCGCGCCGGCGGCGGCAAGCTGATCCTCGAGCTCGAGCCGGTCCGATGGGCGCTGCGGCTCGACCGTACCGACGCGGCCCAGAGCGTCGCCGCGCTGTGCGTGGTGCGCGCGAGTGACGGCAGCTGGCTCGCCGGCCGCCGCGCGGGCTGGCTCGCGACCTGGGCCGGGCGCTGGGCGCTCGGCGCCGGAGGGGCGGTCGACCCCGGCGAGAACCCCGCCGACACCCTCGGACGCGAGCTGCGCGAGGAATGGTCGGTGAGCGCCGAGCGAATCACCGTCGAAGCGCTGGTCTGCCTGCCGCAGCAGCTCGTCCTGCTGCTCGGCATGGCGTGGCTCGCGCCGGACGTCCAGGTGGTCCCCGATGCGGAGCACGACGCGTTCGCGTGGTGGCCGCCCGACATCGATCGCTGGCCGGCGGAGGCCGACGAGCCGCTGCGGAGGATGGCGACGATGCTGGCCGGCCCGTGATCACCTTCAGCCGCCTGAAGCACGTCTCGTTCTTCCACTCGCTGGTCTACACGGCGCTGCTGATCGTCGCTTTCGGCTTCAACAACCCGCAACCGGAGACCTTCATCCTCGGGCTCTCGCACGGCCTGTTGTGGATCGGCATGTCGCTGGTCTGCCTGGCGGCCGTCCGCCTGCGGATCGTCCCGTTGCGCGTCGCGGTCGCCGTCGCCGTGCTCGGCGGCATCGGGCCGTTTTTCGGCAGCGCCGAGTTCATCCGCGAGGAACGCCGCCGCGCCCGCGCCGAGGCGTGACACCGACCGGGTGCCGCTTGCCGGCGCGCTAGAGTCCGTATAGATGGCCGCCGCAACGACGACGCAAGTCGTGATGCCTCAGATGGGCGACTCGGTGACCGAAGGGACGATCCTCGAATGGCGCAAGTCAGAGGGGGATCGCGTCCACGCAGACGAGACGCTGGTTGAGATCTCGACCGACAAGGTCGACGCCGAGGTGCCGGCCCCGATCAGCGGGACGGTGGTGAAGATCTACGCGCCCGAGGGTCAGACGGTGGCCGTCGGTGCCCTGCTGGCCGAGATCGCAGCCAACGGTGGGGACGGCGCCGTCAGCGAACGCGCCGACGCGCCCGCAGCCGCGGCAACCGTCGACATCGTCACGCCCTCCGCCGGGGAGTCGGTGACCGAGGGAACCATCCTCGAATGGACCGTTGCGATCGGCGACGTCATCACCGCCGGCGACACCGTCGTCGAGATCTCGACCGACAAGGTCGATGTCGAGCTGCCCGCGCCGACGAGCGGCACGATCACCGAGTTGCTCGCCGCGCCCGGGGAGACCGTGACCGTCGGCCAGGTGATCGGCCGGATGTCGACCTCGGGTTCGGCCAGCCGGGCCGCCCCCGCGCCCGCCGCCGCCGCACCCGCCGGCGCGCCCGCTGCCCCCCCGCCGCGGGCCAACGGCGCAAGCGCGCCGCCGGCAAACGGCGCAAAGGCGTCGCCGGTGGCACGGCGCGCCGCCGAGACCCTGAGCGTCGATCTCGGCTCGGTCGAGGGGAGCGGTCCCGCCGGGCGGATCGTCAAGGCGGACGTCCTCGCCGCAGCCGAGCAGCCGGCCGGCGACGGCCGCCCACCGAGCGTGGCATCGGAGCTGCGTGGCGGCGCGGCGATGCTCGCCCGCTACATGGACGAGAGTCGCGCGATTCCGGCGGCGACGAGCTTCCGCACGATCGTTGTCGGCACGCTCGACGGCCGCCGCCGCCAGCTCAAGCAGGCCGGGACCAAGGTCTCGTTCACCCATCTGATCGCGTTCGCCCTCGCTCGCGCCGCGACCGAGCTGCCGGTGATGGCCGATCACTACGCCGAGATCGACGGCAAGCCCCAGCGGGTCCACGACGGCGCCGTCAACCTCGGCCTCGCGGTCGACGTCGAGAAGAAGGACGGATCGCGCACGCTGATGGTGCCGGTGATCCTGAACGCCGGTGCCCTCGACTTCGACGAGTTTCTCGCGGCCTACGACACGCTGGTCGAGAAGGCGCGAACGAACACGCTGACCGCCGACGACCTGCTCGGCGCGAATCTCACGCTGACCAATCCCGGGGGCCTCGGGACGATCGCATCGGTGCCGCGGCTGATGGTCGGTCAGGGCACGATCGTGGCGACCGGCTCGATCTCCTTCCCGGTCGGTCTCGGCGAGATCGCCGAGCAGATCGGTGCCGAGAAGGTCATGACGCTGACCTCGACCTATGACCACCGGGTGATCCAGGGTGCAGAGTCCGGGCGCTTCCTCGCGCGGATCGAAGCGTTGCTCGGCGGGGCCGACGGGTTCTACGAGGAGATCTTCGGCGCACTCGGCGTCGCGCTGGCTCCGCTGCCCGCCCGCGCGGTCCCGGCGGCGCCGCTCACCCCCGCGGCCCCGCCGAGCGAGGAGCTGCTCCAGGCGGCGGCGACCGCGAACGCCCTCGTGCGCTCGCTGCGCACCCACGGGCACCTCGCTGCCTCGCTCGATCCGCTGGGCTCCACGCCGCCCGGCGACCCGGCGCTTGATCCCCAGGCGATCGGGCTGACCACGGTGCTGATGGCCCAGATACCGTCGAAGCTGCTGCACATCTTCGTCCCGGGGGCGACCCTGGCCGAGGCGTTCCCGCACCTGCGCGAGACCTACTGCGGCACGATCGCCTACCAGCTCGAGCACATCGCCTCGCACCAGCAGCGGCGCTGGCTGCGCGAGAAGATCGAGAGCGGCGCCTTCCGGCAGCCGCTCAGCCCGGAGGAGCAGCGGGCACTGCTCACCCGCTTGATCGAGGTCGACGCACTCGAGCGCTTCATGCACAAGACCTACCTCGGCCAGCACCAGTTCTCGATCGAGGGGATCGACATGGCGGTTCCGATGCTCGACGAGATGATCCGCCTGTCCGCCGAAGGGGGGGCGCGCGAGGTGGTCGTCGGGATGGCCCACCGCGGGCGCCTCAACGTGCTCGCCCACAACCTCGGCCGCCCCTACGAGACGATCTTCGCGGAGTTCGAAGGGGCCTCCACGCTCGAGGCGGTGACGACGATCCCCCAGGGCGGCACCGGCGACGTCAAGTACCACCATGGCGCCCAGGGCTCCTACAAGCTCGCGTCGGGCGAGTCGATCCAGGTCAACCTCGAGTCCAACCCCTCGCATCTGGAGTACGTCTGCCCGGTCGTGATGGGCGCGACGCGCGCCGCGCAAAGCACCCACGAGGGACCGCACGCGGAGCGTGACATGACCCTTGCCGTCCCGATCATGATCCACGGCGACGCCGCGTTTCCGGGGCAGGGCGTGATTGCCGAGACGCTCAACCTGCAGACGCTTGACGGCTACACGGTCGGCGGCAGCCTGCACCTGATGACCAACAACCAGGTCGGCTTCACGACCGATCCGGACGACGCCCGCTCGACGCGCTGGGCCTCGGACCTCGCGAAGGGGTTCGACATCCCGATCATCCATGTCAACGCCGACGATGTCGAAGCGTGCATCTCGGCCGCACGTCTCGCGTTCGCCTTCCGCGAGCGCTGGGGTCACGACGTGCTGATCGATCTGATCGGCTACCGCCGCTTCGGCCACAACGAAGCGGACGAGCCGGCCTACACGCAACCCGAGATGTACGCAACGATCAAGGGCAAGAAGCGCGTCAGCGAGCTCTGGGCCGACGAGCTGATCCGCCGGACCCTGATCTCGCCGCCCGACGTCGAACGCTTGAAGCAGGAGGCGTGGGACGAGCTCACCCGCCGCCACCAGGAGCTCCGGGCGCAGATCGCCGAGCGCCTCGAGCTCGGGGTCGCGGAGCATTCCACCGGGGAGTACCAGCTCGATCGCAGCGCGTCGCCGGAGATCGACACCACGGTAACGGCCGAGCTGCTGCGCGACATCAACCGCAACCTGCTCCGCATTCCCGAAGGCTTCACCGTGCACCCCAAGCTCGTGCGCCAGCTCGAGCGCCGCCGCGACGCGCTCGACGGGGAGATCGAGTGGGCGCACGCCGAGGCCCTGGCCTACGCCTCACTGCTCGCCGAGGGCACGCCGATCCGCCTCACCGGCCAGGACACCGAGCGCGGCACCTTCAGCCAGCGCCACCTGGTCCTGCACGACGCCACCAACGGCCAGACGATTTGCCCGATCCAGCAGCTGCCCACCTCCGTCGCGCCGTTCGAGCTGCACAACAGCCCGCTCTCGGAGATCGGCTGCCTGGGCTTCGAGTACGGCTACAGCCAGGAGTCCCCGGAGACGATGGTGATCTGGGAGGCGCAATTCGGCGACTTCGTCAATGCGGCGCAGGTGATCGTCGACCAGTTCATCGCCTCCGGTCTGGCGAAGTGGGGGCAGAGCTCGCGGCTGACGCTGCTGCTGCCGCACGGCTACGAGGGCTCGGGCCCAGAGCACTCCTCGGCGCGCCTCGAGCGCTTCCTGTCGCTGGCCGCCGAGGGCAACCTGCGGGTCGCCAACCCGACCACCCCGGCGCAGTACTTCCACCTGCTGCGCCGTCAGGCGACGATCATCAAACAGCGCCCGCTGATCGTGATGACGCCGAAGTCACTGCTCCGGCTGTCCCAGGCGGCGAGCCGGCTCAGCGACCTCACGGACGGCCAGTTCCACCCCGTCCTGGCCGAGCCCGGTCGCGACGACGCGGCGGTCACGCGGTTGATCCTCTGCACCGGCAAGATCTACTACGACCTGGTCGGGCACCCCGACCGGGCCGACAACGAGCGGGTCGCGGTCGGCCGCGTCGAGCTGCTCTATCCGTTCCCGGAGAACGAGCTGCTCGAGATCATCGCGCGCTACCCGAATCTGACCGAGCTCGCCTGGGTCCAGGAGGAGCCGCGCAACATGGGCGCCCGCGGCTACATGCGAGGGCGCCTGCTGCAGGTCCTGTCCAGCGATCTCGCCTACGGCTACATCGGGCGCCCCGAGCGCGCGAGCCCGGGCGAGGGCTACCCGGCGGCCCATGCGCTGGAGCAGAGCCGCATCGTCCGCACGGCGCTGGATCTCTCGGTGCCGCTCTCGCAGTACCCGATCAAGAGTCCGGGCGAGCGCTGAGCGCTGGCCCGGGTGATGACGGCGCCATCACCCGCCGGCCTCAGGCAAACAGCGTCAGGTCCGGCTCACGCTCGCCGCGCAGCACCGCGAGGTCGACCTCGACGCAGGCGATTCCGCGGGCCGCTGCGAGCACGCTCGCCTGCGGCTTGATCTGCTGGGCGGCCAGCACGCCGCGGCACTCGCTCATCGCAGGGTCGAGCCGAATGCGCTCGAGGTAGCGGCTGAGCTGCTCGACGGCCTCGATCGTCCCGACCCGCTTGATCTCGACCGCGACCCAGCCTTCGCCGGGCTCGCGGCACATCAGATCGACCGGCCCGATGTCGGTCGGCCACTCCCGGCGCACCAGCCGGAAGCCCTCGCCACAGCGCTGCGGAGCCGCCGCCAGCAGCTCCTGCAGGTCGCGTTCGACGCCATCCTTCTCGAGCGCTGCCGCCTCGCCCATGTCATGGGTCTCGTCGAACAGCACCTCGTCGATCGCGATCTCGAGCCGTTCCTCGCCGCCGCGTTTGTGGACCTCGATCCGCGTCGGCGGGTCGCCCTCGATCTCGATCCGCGTCGGCGCGGTCATCCAGTTCTGCGGCTTGTATCCCCCGGTGTCGGCGTGCACCATCATCGAGCCGTCGGACTTCAACACCAGCAGGCGCACGGCCATCGGCAGCACCGTCGCCAGCCGACCGGCGTAGGTGACCTCGCAGCGAGCGACGATCAGACGCATCGCTGCAAGCTACTGGAGGGGCTCGACGAATCTTCGATATGTGTCTCGTACTTTGCGGCGATAGCACCCCCCGACGTCGCTCCCGTGTGATCCCAACGCTGTCCCTATTCGCGCTGATATGGGGGGCGTGGTGTCAAGTGGGGGTGGTTGATCTGTCGCGTTTGGCGTTGGTTGGTGGTGGTGTGGTCGGCTGGGCGGGTGGCGGTCCGGCGGGCTGTGCGCGACGCGCGGTCAGGCTGATATTCGCGGGTTGGGTGCCGCAGGACCATGGTTCGTCGTGGGGAGCCGCTGTCTAACATCGGGCGTGGCCGGCCGGGTGGGGGCTGGTTGCTCATAGCGCAGTCGCGGGTTCCCCGCGCGTGCCGGGCCGCCACCGGCCCAGTCGACGGGATCAGGTTGTGGGGGTTGGTGGTTCACTCGATTCGGGTGATCGCCCAGCAGAATCCGGCGAGTTCGCGCGCGGTGGCAACGGCGATGATCGTGCGGCGTTTCGCGCGTGCCTCGAGGCGCTGCCAGGTGCGGTGCAGGCGCCGCTGTGCGCTCCAGGCGACCGCGATCGCTTCGGGCGGCTGTCCGTTTTGGCGGTCGGTCAGAGCGCGCCCGATGCTCGGGCGTGAGCGATAGTGCCAGGCCGCCTCGACCAATAGTCGTCTGGCGTGAGTGGACCCGGTTTTGGTGATCGCGCCGAGCCGGCGTTGCTGGCCAGTGCTCGACTCGCTCGGGACCAGCCCGAGGTAGCTCATCAGCTGTTCGGCACGGGCGAACCGTTCGAAGTCGCCGATCTCCGCACACAACCCGACTGCGGTGAGCGTGTCGATCCCGCGCAGGCAGCGCAACCGTCCGACCTGGACCTGCCACGGCGAGCTGGGCAGCAGCGCGATGATCTCGCGCTCCAGCTGGTCGCGGCGGTGCGTCAGCGCGTCGATCGCGCCTCGGTAGTCAAGCAGCGTCGCCTGTGCGGCCGGCCAGTTCAGCGTGACGGTGGCGAGCCAGTCGCGGTGGCGAGCGGTCCACGCGGCGCCGTCAGCGAAGCGGATGCCGTGGCGCAACAGCAGCTTCGAGAGCCGGTGACGGGCGCGCATCAGATCCACCCGCACCGCCTCGCGCGCGCGGACCAGGTCTCGCAGCGCCTCCTCCTCATCGCCGGGCACCCTGACCGGATGAAGCTTGCCGGCCAACAGCAACCTGGCGAGCAGCTCGGCGTCACGGCGATCGGTCTTCACCCGGTCGCCCGGCGCCCTGGGGATCTTGCCCGGCGCCGCGACGACACACTCAACACCGCGCCCCGCGAGCTCGCGCGCCAGCCCGTACCCGGTCGGGCCCGCCTCATACGCGACCCGCACCGGGCCGGGCAGCCCCACGCAGAACGCGGCCGCCCGGGCGCTCTCGCCGCCCATCGCGAACGACTGCAACTGCCCCGTTTCGCCATCGAGCACCGCCGCGACGATCTTCGTCGCGTGCACGTCCAAGCCGACGAGGGATCTAGCCTTCGCCATGGCTGGTTCCTCCTATTCGATTGTGGGCCGCCGCGCGGGTTAGAGCCGCACGGCTGAACATCCCCCCACCACCGACATGGGGGAACCGGCCCCTTCTACAAGCCAGGCCGGACAGACACCCAATCCATATTGTCTAACGGCCAGCGCGCTCGGTCGTGGCTTGATCGCGGCGCTGGAGGAGGTTGTATTTCGCGGCCCCAGCTTGGTGCGGTCGCAGCCGCCGGAGTTACTTGCTCGGCTTGTAGTGGAAGATCACGTGCGAGTCGTCAAACCCGACGTCGATCGTGATCTCGCCCGCGCTCACTTGGTCTTCAGCGACCGCGTAGGGAAAGGTCATCGAACACGACGGCATGGCGGGATACTGGCACGGCAGCGCCTGTGCGAAGCCTGGTGCGATCGCGTTCATCTGAAAGGAGAGCGGCTGTTGCGGGTTCACCTCGCTGACCGTGATCTGCATGGAGATCTCCGCCTGCTTGCCGCTCGTAAGCGTGCTCGGGACCGCCCAGTCGTACTCAATCTTCCATTCGCCACCCTTGCCGGCGCCGCCGTTTGGGCCGGTGTGGTCGACAACGCCGTTGCCGTCGGGCGTGGACGTGATCGTGAGCTCGCTCGCGTCTACGTTCTGCACCTGCGTGAGGCTCGAATCGAGCGTGAAGGTAGTCGGCGGAGGCGAGGAAGTGGGAACGATGCCGACGGGCGAGCTCGGGAGCGGATCACCCTTCGGGTAGACGGCGATCCGCAACCTCTCCTGCGAGTGCTGGTGCGAAAAGATCCGGACGTTGATCGGCTGTCCGGTGGGATCGTGCAGGGTCACTTCTGCGCACGAACCGTCCCTGAAACGCAAACCCTGGTTGGCCGATCCGGCACCGAATCTGTTGTGTGGGCTGAGGCTGAAGAGACTGTCGCTGAAGGGATCCTTGCTGCAGATGTGAAGGACGTCGCCGTCGTGGACGTTGATCGCCGCCGGTCGGAACTGCTTGCCCTCGATGGTCACGTGGATCACCTGACCGGCGGCCGCGGACGCGCTCGGCAGCAGGACGACGGCCAGGCAGAGACAGACAACCACCGCGGAGGCTCGTGCCAGGATCGCTCCCAAAGCTTGCTTTCCGTTCATCTTGGTGCCCCCAGGGTAGGCGAAAAACGAGGCCACCGTTGCGCCGCTGCAACCCGTGAGCTCGTTGCTCGGCTCGCCGTCGGCGCCACCCAGGAGCCGACACCGCAACGCCGGGGTCTGCGCGCCCTTCGGGCGCAAGCCCAACGCTCAAGCCCAACGCTCAAGCCCTCCCGCTCCTCCTGGCTAGAGCACGACCTATGTGTCGGCATCGCTACCTCCCCCCAGCCTGCCGATCGCCGGGGTCGGCACGCACCCGCGCGAACGCCACGGATTAGGCCGCAAGTCATCCGCGGCCGCGCGGGTCCCCATTGGACTCTCGAGACTCCGCCAGCCAGAGTGTCGCTCCCGCGTGGATCTCAGTGCTGCTGCTCGTCGCGCTGAGCGACAGCGTGTGCCCGTGCTCGTCACGAGGCTCCGGGCGCTGCTCCTCTTCCTACATGGTGAAACCTCGGACGCTCGCCCCTAGCCGGCCAGCTCCGAGTCGCGTCCATGACCACCACAGCAGCATGGTGACCGCGCCGGGCACGGCGAGGGCCACGAGGACTCCGCCGAGCGCGTGGAGGGCGAGGCCGAGGTTGCCGCTTGGTACGAGGCCGAGTTGACGGCTCCCCGCCGCCGTCGCACCCGACTGGTACGACAGCAATGCGAGTCCTGCGCCCGCGGCGCCGACCAAGAGCGCGACGACTGCCACTAGCATCGGCGGTCGCAGCAACGGCCTAGCCCGTGTGGGATGCGGTCGCGTCACGCCTCGCTCCGTCGCCCACGCGGCCGCGAACACTCGTGGATCGAAGGCGGCCTGCCCGAGTACCTCCTCCTCGGAAGCGCCCTCAGCCGCGGCCTCTTCCAGGTCGGCGGCGAGTTCAGCCGCCATCTCATTCGCAACGCCATCGCATACGCCGAGCCGCCTCCACTCCTGCCGACACTCGGTGACGAATCTCTCTCTGCTGTTCATAGGGATACCTCTGGTTGAACGGAATCAAGCACAGCGTCAACGGCGTCCCGAACTTCCCGCCACTGCGCGGCGCCCGCCGCGAGCGCTCGCTGCCCGGAGGGCGACGCTCGGTAGTACTTGCGTGGTGGCCCGCCGTTGCTCGCTGCGCGGTGGGTGTCCACCAGCCCGTCGCGTTCCAGGCGACCGAGTAGCGGATAGATCGACCCCTCACCGACGGCAGACAGACCGCGGGCCCGCAGTCGCCGCGTCATCTCGTAGCCGTATGCGGGCTCCTCGTCCATCACCGCCAACAGGCAGAGGTCGAGAACGCCGCGCAACAGGTCGGTCCGCCGCTGCTCGCTCGATGTCATGCCAGGCAAGGTAGCACGCTTTGCCATGCCACGCAAGGTAGCGCGCCCCCGGGGCGGGCCACCTGCCGCGCCGTCGCAGAGCGACAGCGCGGGGCCGGTGTTCGTAACGTTCTCGGAACGCTCGGCGAGCTAGATTCCGGCCGAGGTGCAGCTGGCATCATCGACCCCTGGGGCATCGAACGGCGCCGCCGTCAGGGCGGGCCGCCGGTGGGGTTGGGCGTCGCCACGGACGGCCGCGGTCGTTGGCGGTGTGGCGCTGCTGACGCCGTTCGCGACGATCCCGCTTGCCATCCTGATTGATCGCACGACGTCGTCGGGTCCGTCGGTCGGCGGGCTGTTCCTCCTGTTCGCGGTGGCGTTCGCGAGCGTTGGACTGGTCGTGGCGCGACGCGAGCCGCGCAACCCGATCGGATGGTTGCTCCTCGGTGCGTCGATCGCGATGACGGCGGGGACCGTCGGCCCCGAGTACGCGTACCTCGATTACACGGTCCACGACGGCAGACTGCCATTGGGTGCGGTCGGGGTATTGGTGAGCCAGGCATGGGTGTACGCGTTCATGATGCTGCCGCTGGTCATTCTGTTCTTTCCCGATGGCCGGCTGCCGCCGCGCTGGAGGTGGCCGTTGCGCGCGTACCTCACTGCGGTTGCCGTCTACGTGGCTGGCACGCTCAACGTCGCCGTCGTGGCCCTTAGCCTGCGAATGCCGATCGACTCCGGGGGCAACCTTGCCGGCTCCAGCCATCCGCACGGGATCGCCGCGTGGGTGGGGCCTGCTCAGGACGGCGTCACCGTGTTTTTCGGGATCTTCTGCGTCGCGACCGTCTGCAGCCGCGTGCTCAGCTTCCGCGCTGCCAGCGGGGAGCGTCGCCAGCAGCTGAAATGGCTGGGTGCGGGCGGCGCAATCGCGATCACCACGCTGCTCATCACGATCGTCTGGAGTGGGGCACCAGCCTACGTGGGCAACGTCGTGCTTCCGATCGCGCTCACCGCCTTGCCGATCACCATCGGCGTGGGGATTCTCCGCTACCGGCTGTATGAGATCGACCGGCTGATCAGCCGCACACTCGCCTACGCGATCCTCACCGCCCTGCTGGTCGGCGTCTTCATCGGCCTGATCGCGCTGACCACCAACACGCTTGCGTTCTCCGGCCGCGTCGGCGTCGCGGCGTCCACGCTCGCCGCCGCTGCCCTCTTCAACCCCCTACGAAAGCGCATCCAGCGTCTTGTGGATCGGCGCTTCAACCGCGCCCGCTACGACGCCGAGGCGACCGTCGCGGCGTTCACCGCGCGGCTGCGCGACGCGGTCGAGATCGACGCGATCCGCGCCGACCTGCTCGACGCCGTCAACCGGGCGGTGCAGCCCACCCACGCCTCGGTCTGGATCAAGCCGTAGCCCGGCAGCGGAGCAAACGTTCCTGACCGGTCACCGTGAGTGCCGCTCCCGCGTGAACTCAGCGCTGTCGCTGATCGCGCCAAGCAGCACTGAGCGAGGGTCGTGGTGGCGTCTCTTTGGCGCTGTAGATTTTGGTTCCCGGTGGTGGTCAGTTTAGGCGGCTGCGGCCTCCTCGGGGGTGGTTTGTTCGGTGACTTCGTAGCGTGCTCGTTTGAGGCGTTGACGGTCGAGCGCGTTGAAGTGGATGCCGTTGGTCTGGTGGGTGATCAGCAGGTCGAGGACGGCCCAGACGAGGGTCAGGCAGCTGCTCTCGCCGGGGAAGCGGCCCATCACCTTGGTGCGGCGTTTGACTTCGCCGAGCGAGCGCTCGAGCAGGTTCGTTGACCGCCATCTGCGGCGATGGCGGAGCGGGTAGCGCAGGTGCACCACGAGCGCGTCGAGGTCGTCGGCGAGACAGCGCGCAGCAGCGGTGAACCCATCCTTGTCGAGCTCGTCGACCAACGCCTGGAGGCGCTGTTTGCCGTCCTGTTCGCTGATCGCCTCATCCAAGGCTTGCCAATAGGCGTGCTTGACGCGTTCGCGTTCTCGCTCGGGGAGCTTGGCGTAGAGGTTTCTGGCGCGATGAACGGCGCAGCGTTGGCGGTCCGAGGCCGGCCAGCACTGCTCGATCGCCTTGGCCAGTCCGGGCGCACCGTCAGCGACGATCAGCATCGGCGCGCCGAGCCCGCGACTGATCAGATCACGGCCGAGGGTCTGCCAGTCCTCGAAGGACTCGCGCATCCCCAAACTCACCGCGAGCAGAACACGCTCGCCGTCCTCGGTGAACCCCCAGGCGACCAGCACGCCCTCCTTGGGCCCATTGGGCCTGACGGCGATGAACGTCGCATCGAGAAACAACGCGACGAGGCGGATCTCGTAGAGATCACGGCGCCGGAATCGCTCAAAGCGCTCCTTGAGCTCCTCGCACATCCGCGAGGCCGTCGACTTCGACAGCTTCCCCAGCCCCGCCTGCTCGCACAGCGACTCGACATCACGCATCGACAGGCCACGCACGAACGCACCGATCACCAACGCCTTCAAAGGCTCGGTCCGCAACAACTTCGGCGTCCGCGGGAACAGCTTCGACGCGAACGTCTCGGCCGCCTGACGGACCTGCGGGATCTCGATCTCAAGCTCGCCCTCCGCGGTCTGCAGCCGCCGCGGGCGAAACCCGTTGCGCAGCCCGCTCTCCTCGTCGCTGCCGCCGCCTTCGTCGCGCCGGCGCTCGTAGCGCGCGCGGCCCAACCAGGCGTCGAACTCGTCCTCAACGGCCCGCTGAATGATCAGCCGCGCTCCGAGCCGGGCCAGCTCCGAGAGCGACTCGCGAGGGTGCTCACCAACCCCCACCGACAACATCTGCTCAATCCTGGCTTCTATCTCCGCCGACGGCGGTACGGTACGTCTCACGGCGTAGGCCTCCTTCATCGTCTTGCAGGACATGAGGGAACCTACGCCGTCGCCTCGACAGCACCCGACGCTATTTACAGCACTTCAGAGACGCAACCAGGGTCGTTCTGGGGCCGTGTGATGACTTAGCGGGTGTGATCGCTATTTAGTCTCTTGCGCATGTGCAGCGCGGTGATTTCGTAGTCGGCAGTGGCGTAGAGGTCGCGCGCGACGGCGTTCCCTCCGAATACGTTCAAGGCGATCGACTCGATGCCCCGTCTCTCGACCTCGCGCTCAGCCGCAAGCAGCAACGCGCGGCCGTACCCGCGACCACGATGCTCCGCGACGATTTGGATGTCGTAGATCCAAGCGCCGGTCGTGGATCCGTGCTGAAACTCCACCCACACCATTCCGACTACGCCTGCGCTCGGCGTCTGCGCCACTAGCAAGAGCATCCCCGCGGTGTCGACACCGTTAGGCAAGAGGTCATCCAACTGCTTGGCAGCTAGCTCCTCGGCCTGGCTTGGATGCCAGTTGCCGGCGCGGATGTGCTCGGCCGCGTAGTCCCGGATCGACCGCTTCCGGTACGTGCCGAACTCCTCCGCCGTCATCGGGCGAGTCTGGAGTTCGCTCACGCCCGGAAGAGTAGAGCGCCCGGCCACCGCGCCCTCCAGGACCGCCCGCAAGGCGCTCGGTCGACTTCGACCCACTGCGTGGGGCGAGCCGCGCCAGAGTGCCGGTGTTCGCGTTGCTCCTATGTCAAGTTGAAGCTGTTGTAGGGGGTGTTGCAGTGGATGGCGATGGCGGGTTGCGGTGAGCGCGGTGGCGGCGTGTGGTTGGGCTGGAGGAGGTGCCAGACGCGGCGGGCGAGGTGGCGTTTGAGGCAGCGCATGGCTTCGCGGCGGGTTTTGCCTTCGGCTTGTTTGCGGGCGAGGTAGGCGGCGGTGTCGGGGTCGTGGAGGCCTTTGCAGAGCGCGAGGCGGTGGAGCGCGTGGAGTTCCCCCGGTTTCGAGGACACTTGAGCGCTTGGGTCGAAAGACCCGGGCAAGGAGGTTCAAGTGCCCAAGTCGAGGCCGCCGTATCCCGAGGAGTTTCGCCGTGAGGCGATCGAGCTCGTCCGGTTGAACGAGAAGCCGTTGGTCCAGATCGCGAGGGACCTGGGCGTCTCAGATATGACGTTGCGCAACTGGGTCAAGCAGGCTGATGTTGACGCCGGCAAGCGCCAGGGGTTGACGTCGGATGAGCGTGAGGAGTTGCGGGCGTTGCGTCGCGAGAACCGGACGTTGCGGATGGAGCGCGAGATCCTGAAAAAAGCCGCGGCCTTCTTCGCCAAGGAGACCGACGGGCGGTAGGCGAGGTGTTCTCGTTCATCGCCGCGGAGAAGGCCAACTACCCCGTCGCCGTGCTCTGCCGGGCGCTCAGCGTGAATCGGACGAGCTTCCACGATTGGGAGCGCAGGGCGCCGTCAGACCGGGCGCTCCAGGACGCGTGGCTGCTCGAGCAGATCAAGCAGATCCACGCCTCGAAACGAAAGGTCTATGGTGCGCCGCGGATCCACGCAGAGTTGCGCCTCGCGTTGGGGATCCGGGTCGGGCGTAAGCGCGTCGAGCGGCTGATGCGAACCGCCGGAATCTCCGGGCTGGTGGCGCGCAAGCGCGGCCGCACGACGATCCGCGTCCCGGGCGTGCGGGTCGCTGACGACCTCGTCGAGCGCAAGTTCCGGCCGCTGGCGCCGAACGTGCTGTGGCTCGCCGACATCACGTACCTGCGGACCTGGCAAGGCTGGCTCTACCTGGCCGCCGTCCAGGACGCCTACTCCCGGCGGATCGTGGGCTGGTCGATGGCCGACCACATGCGCCACGAACTCGTCGTCGACGCGCTCCAGATGGGCCTGCACCGCCGTCGCCCCCAGCCCGGCCTCATTCATCACAGCGACGCCGGCTCGCAATACGTGTCGCTGGGCTTCGGCCAAGCCGCGCGCGACGCGGGGATCGCGATCTCGATGGGCTCGAAGGGCGACGCCTACGACAACGCCGTTGCCGAGAGCTTCTTCGCCACGCTCAAGAAAGAACTCGTCCACCGCCGCTCCTGGCAAACCAAACGCGAGCTCGGCTCCGCCGTGTTCGAATACATCGAAGCGTTCTACAACCGCGAGCGCCGACACTCAACGCTCGCCATGCTCTCACCCGCCGAGTACGAGCTGCTCTCCGAGCAGCTCGTCTACGCTGCGCAGAACGAGGAAGTCCCGACCACAGACATCAAGTCAAAAAGTGTCGTCTGAACCGGGGGAACTCCAATAGAGCGCGAGGATCTTGTCGTCGAACCCCTCAAAACGCCGCTGACGCTTGCGGACGATCTGCGGCTCAAACGTCCCCGCCCGGTCGCGCGGCGTGTCGATCCCGACCGCGCCGTGCTCAGTGATCAATGTCTTCGGCGTCGACCCGTTCCTGGTGTTGCCCGCGCCACCCGGCGGCTCCTGGTGGGGCTCATAGCCCAGGTGGTCGGTCAGCTCGACCTCCATCGCCCGCTCCACCAGCCGCTTCGTCAACGGCCGGGGCTCGCGGCGCAGCGCCAGCGCGTCGCTGCGCTCGCCCTACGGGCTCACTGCGCTCCGCGCCGGCGCTACCCGGATCCGAGGTCTCATCCAACCTGCTTGAGATTGTCGTCGACATGAGTCTCCTTTCGAGAACTCATGCCTACACAGAAGACCGGACACTCCCACAACCAGTTGCGCGGTGCGATGAGCGGGCGTTGGCTGGCAGAGGCAACGCCAAGAGGTCACGGCTTTGGCAACGCGGGGGCGTTGCCGATATGGAGGCTATGGCACTGCTGGTCGCTGCCTCGGCGCCGCTCGCGGGCGGGCCAACGTGGGTCTGGATCGTCGCTGAGGCGGTGTTCGTGCTCGGTGCGGTCGTCGTCACGCGCCTATGGTGGCGCGAGACGCGCAGTTCCGGGCGACGGTCGATCCGCACTGTGCGCCTTCGGGCAGCGATGTCCGGCGTCGTGATGGTGGCGGCGTTTGTCGCGGCGCGCCTGGCGTCGTGACGCCTGGGTCTCGCGCGGAGATGGCATGTGTAGGGCCTCCTCAGCTCAAGCGCGGATAGTTCGCGCAGGTGTTCAGACCGTGGAGCTTGAGGAGGCCCCTGATGACGATCGTAATGGGATTGGACCAGCACCGGGCGCAGATCACGACCGAGTGGGTTGACACTGAGACGGGCGAGATCGGGAGGGCGCGGGTGACGCCGGCGCATCGTGAGAGCGTGCGTCGGTTCTTGGGCCGGTTTGGCGGTGAGGAGCTCGAGGTCGCGCTCGAGGCGACGACGGGCTGGCGGTTCGTGGCCGAGGAGCTGCGCCGGGTTGGTGCGGGGGTGCATCTCGGCGAGCCGGCGGCGACGAGCGCGTTGCGCGGAAACAAGAAGCGGCCGAAGACGGACTGGGCTGACGCGAAGCATTTGCGGGAGCTGTTGATGATCGAGCGGTTGCCGGAGTCGTGGATCCCGCCTGACCATCTCCTTGATCTGCGCTCGAAGGTCAGGTTGCGTCACACGCTTGTCGATCAGCGCGGCGAGTGGCAGCAGCGCATTCGTGCCGTGCTCTTCCACCACGGCCTGCCGCACCGTGCCGAGCTTCACCTGCTCAGCCGCGAGGGACTCGCGTGGCTTGAGCAGGCGCAGGTGCCTGATGCCGCGCGCGAGCAGATCACGGTTGCGATCGCGATGACCGAGGCGCTCGAGACACAGATCGCTCCGCTGGACAAGCAGCTGCGGACCTACGCTCGACGCCAGGCTGGATGCAAGGCGTTGATGGCGCATTATGGGATCGGCGAGTTGACGTCGGTCGCGATCCTCGCCGAGCTGGGCGACTGCCGGCGATTCTCCTCATCACGCCAGGCCGTTCGCTACTCCGGGCTCGACGTCACGGTCTACCAATCCGATCAGCGCCGCAGCCCCGGGCAGCTCTCACGCCAGGGCCCGCCCGTGCTGCGCTGGGCGCTCTATGAGGCCGCCCAGGCCGCGAGACGTCCGGGCAGCCCGGACCGCGGCTACTACGACCAGGCCGCCGACCGGCTCGGCGGCAACCGCGCGTGCGTCGCGATCGCCCGCAAGCTGCTGCTGCGCAGCTACCACACGCTGCGCGAACTCGGCGAGGAGGCGCTCCAGCCCGCATGACCAGCTCGCTGCGCGCGAAAGCCTTTGCTCACACCGATACGTCGCGGCTGGCTCCCGACTTGTCGCTGCCGACACGACCGCGTGGACGGCCTACGGAGACTGAGCGGCCGCAACGCTTCCCCCAGCGGGAACAACACCCCACCGCCATCATGTCGCCGACCGTCAGGTCGAGCACCGAGATAAGCCTGGGCGCCCGCGCGCACGACGAATCAACCCGCATCGCAACCCGCAACCACTCACCACCAACACGCCGTCGACGCGCTTGACAGACCAGACCCCACACAGATAAGCGACAGCCTGGCGCTATCTTGCGGGCAGCCAGCGCCAAGCAGCTACCGTGGTGTCCATAGTGGCCCGTAACGTGTAGGCCCGTGTTGCGGATCTACTTGGACACCAATATCTGGGTTGGCTTGACGCAGGCCGCCGAGGGCCACCCCGAGGGTGCGACCTACGAGGGGGCACTCGTCGTGCTGCGAGAGGCTGTGGCGTGCGGGCACGTCTCGTTGCCGCTGTCGATGCAGCACTTCATGGAGGCCCAGCACCGGTCCAAGTTCCTGTCCCGGATGCAGCTGGCGGTGACGATGATCGAGTTGTCCCGGTGGCATGCGATCGGACCGCACAGCGTGCTTGTGGCCGCTGAACTCGACCGTGCTGTGGCCGCAATGTTCAGCGTTGCGGATCGGCCGCGGCGGCTACAGGCGTTTGGGGTCGGACCTGAGCACGCGGCAGGCCAGACGGTGCCCGGCCTTGAGCGCCGGGTATGGCCGGGCGCCATCGTCGGCGTACCGCCAGAGGCTGAGTGGCCCGAGTACGACAGGTTTGAAGGGCAGCGCATGGCCGCCGGATACGCGGCTGAACGGGAGCGCCTGCGTGGCCTACGCCGTCCGGAGGGTTTCAATAAGGGCGAGCGCGGCCGACGAGCGGCGTCGGCGGAGACGTTGGTCGCGCACGGGTCGTTGATCGAGGCGGCGTTCGAGCGCATTGGGTTGGAGCCGCGGCTGTTGTACATGAACGGGGACCAGCGTCGCATGGACTGGCTCATCGACAACACGCCAAGCATGTACACCTACCGTGCGCTTACGGAGTTGCGGTACAGCGCGTCGCAAAAGGCTTGGGAGGCCAACGACGTGGCGGACGTCGCGGCGCTGTCGGTGGCCATCGTCTATTGCGATGTCGTCGTTACGGAGAACCTCTGGACCGACTTCTCGGCCCGGGCTGGCCTGGGACCGCGGTTCGGCACGAGGGTGCTTCGGCGGCGCGACCTTGCCCAGCTGGTTGACGTTGTGCTGGGCGCTGCAGCTGCTGCGTAGCTCACGCTCGGCTATGGCGGCGAGTCTGCCGATCCGCGGTCGCGGCGGTCGGGCGACTTTCTTCATATGGGGCGAGCAAGCCGACAGTGCAGAAGGGCGCCGCCAATTCGCCGCCATGAGTCCAGGGTACTCGCGTGGACCAGAGTGTCGGATCCGCGTGATCCCGGCGCTGTCGCGTGTCGCGCTGACCGACAGCGTGGTTGCGCTTGCGCTCAGCCCAGCACGCGAGCCTTCGCCGCGGCGAACTCCTCGTCGGTGAGGGCGCCTCGGGCGTGGAGACCCGCCAATCGATCGAGTTCCGCACCGACGCCGAGGTCGCCCGCGTCGGCAGGCCGAGACTCAGTCGCCGGTACGGCAGACGTAGTGCGGCGCTTGCCATTGCGGAGGTACGTGATTAGCGCCATCACGACAAGTACGACGACGACGAGCTCGACGAGCAGCGGGATCAAGTGGATGAGGTCCTCCAGGCCTATGCTCTTGGTATCGGCCGCTCGCGCCCTCAGCGGTAGGCCCCGGTCCCGGTCGTCCCTCAGCACAACCCGCGTCACGCAATCGGCTCGTTGTGCGTGGATGCGGCTACGCCCAGACTGCTCCTCTTCGCGCATTGCGGCATCCACCGGCGCAGCTAGTCGAGCGGCACGCACGCATCCCGCTGAGCGTGTGTGGCCCGCGGCGTGAGCTGCCTGCTTGACACGTGCCAGGCATGGAGCGCCTCCCGGCCGCCGTAGAGCACGAGAACGAGCGCGGCCGTAGGGTCGGCCCACCACCACCGTAGCGCCGCGTTGAGCACAACCCCCGCGAGGATGACTGTGGCGAGTGCGCCGTCGATCAGCGTGATGCGCGCCTCCGTGCGCAGCACGGCGTTGCCGAGCCGTCGTCCGGTTTCGGCCTTGCCGCGGGCGAGCGCGAACATGGCGAGCGCCGTGACGCCGAGCCAGACGGCTCCCGTAACCGAGCGGCCAGGATGACTACCCTCCGCGAGCACGAGCGCGGATTGCACGGCGATGTAGATCGCGAGCGCGACGAATGCGACGGCGATGACGCGAAGCGCGGGCACCGTTCGTTCGGCCGTGTCGGTGCCGTTGAGCTGCCAGACCACCACCGTCGAGGCCAGGATCTCGATCAGCGAGTCGATGCCGAAGGCGCCAAGCGCGACGGAGCGCGCGCTGATCGCTGTGATCGCGAGGATGACAACACCGACCACATTCCAGCCAAGCGTCGCGTACTCCAACGCCAGCCCACGCCGCCGCAGCCCACCGCTGGTCGCCGGTTCGCTCTGGAGCACGCGCCAAAGTGTCGCAACCGCGTGATTTCAGCGCT
>CAWHZJ010000023.1:0-196738 GCA_963833765.1 uncultured Solirubrobacterales bacterium
TCGGCGACCTGAACGGGCGCCAGGTATGGCCGCACGGGATGGAGCCGAGCGGCGCGATGACCGAGATCAAGGCCGAGCTGCCGATGGCCGAACTGCTCGGCTACGCCCCCGACCTGCGCTCGATCACCGGCGGGCAGGGCGACTACACGATGGAGTTTCCTGCGCTACGAGGAGGTGCCCGCTCACCTCGTCTCGAAGGTCCTCGGCGCCGCCGCCGAGGAGCCGGTGCGCGCCGGAGCAGGCCGGATCAGTCGTCCGCGGATTCGCCGGGCTACGCTAAGGTGAAACCGTGGCAACCCGCCAACTACAGACCAGCTACGAGCCGGAGGTCTGCGAGATCTGCGGACGCTCGCTGCTGCGCGGCGAGCACGCCGCCGCCTTTCGCGACGGATCGCTGCTGCACACGGTCTGCGAGCTGTGCACCGATCGCGCACTCGACGAGGGCTGGGTCCGCGAAGGAACATCGATCGCCGACGTGACGCAGACGCGCACCGTGCGGGCCCGCTCGCTCGTCGGCCGGCTGCGCGCGAGGCTCGAGGACGGACACGCCACGCCGTCGTCCGAGCGCCCGCGCCCGGGCGAACCGCTCGAGGTGGCCGTCTCCGAGCGCCACGTGCATGCGGTGCCGGCCGATCAGCGTGGACAGCTCGCCCGTGCCGTCGCGCTGTTCAACGCCAGCGAGCACCCCAAGACGCTCGCCGGGGTGATCCGCTCGCTGGGCGCGCCGTACGTGCGCGTCGGGCCCTCGCACGACGACGTGGTCGTCGAGATCCTCGCCGCGTGGGAGCTGTGCTGGTACCGCTTCGAGGCCGACCTCGAGGGCGACATCGTGCACCGGCGCGGGCAGGGCTACGAGCTGACCGAGCTCGACAGCGACCTGGCGGAGGCCAACGCCGCAGCCGATCCCGACGGCCGGCTCGCGCTCGCCGTGTAAGCTGAGCTGCATGCTCTACTCCGTCGTGCCACGCGAACTGCAGGGCGAGCTGCTCGAAACACTCGCCACCCATTACGCCGATGACCCGGAGGTGACGGTCATCGTCGACCGCCGCCAGGGCGAGCGCCGCCAGCGCCGCACGCCGGACGCGGTGCCGCCGCAGCGCGTGATCCGTGATCGCCGCCGTCGCCGAGTGAACGGAGACTTCGCCGCGTTGCACGGCGAGGACCGCTGACCAGCTCGGCGTGAAGGTCGTGATCCACGTCGACGGCGGCTCGCGGGGGAACCCGGGGCCCGCCGCCGGTGCGGCGGTCATCCGTGGGCCCGACGGTGAGCTGCTCGACGCGTCCAGCGAGCTGCTCGGGGTGGCCACCAACAACGTCGCCGAGTACCGCGGCCTGCTGCTCGGCCTGCGCCGCGCGCGCGAGCTCGGCGCGACCGAGGTCGAGCTGATCAACGACTCCGAGCTCGTCGCCAAGCAGCTGACGGGTGCCTACAAGGTCAAGCATCCCGACATGCGACCGCTGCACAGCGAGGCCGTCGCGGCACTGCGCGCCTTCGACCGCTGGTCGATCCGCTCGGTTCCGCGCGAGCAGAACGCCCAGGCCGACGCGCTGGTCAACGCGGCGCTCGACGCGTAACCTGCACCGGTGTTCAGCGCCCGCAATCGGGAGTTGCTCGGGCTCGTGCCGGCGGCGCTGCTGGTGACCGCCGGCTTTGCCGCGATCTTCATCCAGTCCAACAACCAGCTGTCGACGGTGTCGCTGACCTACGGCGGCGTGTTCCTCGCGCTGTGCCTCGCCGGCCACCTGGTGATCCGTCGAGCGCTGCCCCACGCCGACCCGTATCTGTTCCCGCTCGCCGCCGCGCTCGCGAGCGTCGGGATCGTGATGATCTACCGGATCAACCCGACCCTCGCCCGCGACCAGGCGCAGTGGTTCGTCGTCGGCCTGGCGCTGTTCGCGGTGACGATCGTCGCGTTCCGCGACGGGCGCTACCTGCGACTTGAGAACTACCGTTACCTGATCGCGATCGCCGGCGTCGGCAGCCTGCTGCTGCCGCGTCTGCCGGGGATCGGCGGGGCGGTCAACGGGGCCTACCTGGCGGTCCACGTCGGGCCGATCAGCTTTCAGCCGTCGGAGCTCGGCAAGATCGCGATCGTCATCTTCCTCGCCTCCTACCTGCGCGACAACCGCCAGGTGCTGGTCACCGCCGGACGGCGGATCCTCTGGATCACGATCCCGCCGATGAAGCAGTTCGGGCCGCTGCTCTTGGTCTGGGGCTCGGCGATGGCGATGCTGCTGGTGACGCGCGAGATCGGCACGTCGCTGATGTTCTTCGGCGTGTTCCTCGCGCTGCTCTACGTCGCGACCGGGCGTTTCTCGTTCCCGTTCATCGGGCTGCTGCTGTTCGCCGGCGGCGCGTACTACCTCGGCACGCACGTCGCGCACATCAACGACCGCGTGATCGCCTGGGAGAACCCGAACCCGACCAACCCGGCGCTCTACAAGGGGATCGACTACCAGCTCGCCAACGGGCTGTTCGCGCAGGCCGACGGCGGCCTGCTCGGGGTCGGCTTCGACAAGTCGCTGATCGGATCCGGCCTGCTGCCGGTCGCCGAGACCCCGAGCGACTCGATCTACGCCGTGATCACCAACGAAATCGGGCTGGTCGGCGCCGTCGCGCTGCTGCTCACCTACCTGATGTTGATCGTCCGCGGCCTGAAGATCGCGACGCTCGCCCGCGACTCGTTCTCCAAGCTGCTCGCGACCGGGCTCGCGTTCATCATCGCGATGCAGGTCTTCGTGATCGTCGGCGGCGTGACGGCGGTCATCCCGCTGACCGGCGTGACACTCCCGTTCGTCGCCTACGGGGGATCCTCGGTGGTGATGAACTTCGTCCTGCTCGCGCTGCTGCTGCTGGTCTCAGACCGCGCGCGCCGTCCGGTCTGAGCGGCCCGCGCGGGCCTGCTCAGCGCCGGCGTCCGCCGCCGAAGCTCTGCACCGGTGGGGCGACGGCGCGAAAGCCCGCGGCGGCGAGCGGCTGCTCGGCGGGCGCCGGCTCCTGAGCGCTCGAGCGCTCCTCGCGTTCGGGCAGCCGGGCGATCGGGGCGGCCGCGATCCCGGACAGCTCCTGGTCGAGCGTGCGCAGGTCGCGCACGAGCACGTTGACCGTGCCGCCGCCCGCCGGCGGTCGTTCAAGGCGGCCGTGGGCGAGGATCAGCGGCTCGGCGCGAACGAGGTGGCGGCGGCGCTCGTAGAGGGCGGGTGGGACGATCAGGTTGACCGGGCCGTACTCGTCCTCGAGCAGCATGAAGACGACACCGCTCGCGGTCTCGGGGCGCTGGCGGGCGACCACCAGGCCGGCCACCGTGACCTGCGTGCCATGGCGTATCCCGGCCAGCTGCGCGCTGGTGGTGACCCCGTCCAGGCGCGGGCGCAGGATTGCCAGCGCATGGTCGTTCAGCGTCACCCCGCTGGTGGCGTAGTCGGCGAGCAACAGCTCCCAGCGGCCCAGGGCGCGGAGCCGGGGGGTCGTCCCGGTGTCGAGTGCGAGCGCAAGCTGGGTGCCGCCGGGGACGCGGCGGCCGGGGGTCGCGACGCCCAGGTCCCACAACGCGCGGCGGCGCTCGCCGGCCAGCGCATCGCAGGCTCCCGACCAGGCGAGCTGCTCGAGTGAGGAGCGCGCCGCGGGAACGCGTGCGGCCAGTTCGCAGACGCTGCGAAACGGCCCGCCCTCCTCGCGTGCACGGACGAGCGCCGCGACCTCCTCGGCGTGCACGCCACGCACGTAACCGAGCCCGATCCGCACGGCCCCGCCGTCCTCGACCGAGCACTCGGCGAGTGAGACGTTGAGGTCGACGGCGCGCAGCGGGATTCCACGACGCTGCGCCTCGTGGGCGAGGCTGTCGGGCGGGTAGAAGCCCATTGGCTGCTCGTTGAGCAGCGCGCAGAGGAACTCTGGGCCGTAGTGGACGCGCAGCCAGGTGGACTGGTAGGCGAGCAGGCCGAAGGCAGCGCTGTGCGCCTTGGGAAAGCCAAAGCCGGCGAAGCCCGCGACCATCTCCCAGACCCGTTGCGCGAGCGCCTGGGGCGCGCCGACGTGGGCGGCGGCGCCCTCGATGAAGCGATGGCGGTAGCGCTCGATTGCGACGCTCGCGCGCTTGCGGCTCATCGCGCGGCGCAGCCCGTCGGCCTCGCCGGGGCCGAAGCCGGCGAACGCCTGCGCGACCTCGAGCACCTGGTCCTGGAAGATGATCGTGCCGAGCGTCTCGCGCAGCACACCGGCCAGGGAGGGGTGCAGGCAGGGTGGCTCGTAGGAGGGGTCTTCGCGCAGCCGCTGGCGCCGCTCGATGTAGGGGTTCACCGCGCCGCCCTGGATCGGCCCCGGGCGAATGATCGCGACCTGCACCGCCAGCTCCGCGAGGTTCTCAGGGCGGGTTCGCCGCAGCGACTGCATCTGCGCGCGGCTCTCGATCTGAAAGACGCCGGTCGTCTCGGCCCGCCCGATCGCGGCGAAGGTCTCCGGATCGTCGAATGGGATCCGTGAGAGGTCGATCCGCTCGCCGCGCGTGCGGGCGATCGTCTCGACGGCGCGCTCGACCGCGGAGAGCATCCCCAGCCCGAGCAGGTCGATCTTCAGAAAGCCGGCATCGGCGCATGAATCCTTGTCCCACTGGACGAGCTGGCGACCCTCCATCGCGGCCGGCAGCACCGGGCAGCAGTCGATCAGCGGCTGGGTTGAGACGATCATTCCTCCCGGATGCTGGGAGATGTGCCGCGGCAGCCCGAGCGCCTCCTGCGCGAGTCGCGCCAGCCAACTCCAGCGACTGCCGTGTGCGCGCGTGCCCAGGGCGCTCGAGAGATCGCGCTCGACGGCGTGGCCAAAGCCATCGGCGCCCCGGGCGACGCGCTCGATCTCCCCCGGCGGCAGTCCCAGGGCCTTGCCCAGCTCGCGGATCGCGCCGCGCGCGCGAAAGCTCGGGAAGGTCGCGACGAGCGCCGCGCGGTCGTGGCCGTAGCGTTCGTGGACGCGGCGGATCAGGACCTCGCGCACATCGCGCGGAAAGTCGATGTCGATGTCCGGCAGCGAGGTCAGCTCAGGGTTCAGGAAGCGCCCCATCGAAAGTCCGCCGGCGAGCGGGTCGATGTGCGAAAGGCCGGTCAGGTAGCAGACGATCGAGGAGACCGAGGAGCCGCGTCCGCGGCCCGGTGGCAGCAACGCGCGGGCCGAGTCCGCGCCGCGAACCTCGGCGGCGACCTCGCGCGAGAGCTCGAGGATCTCGTAGTGCAGCAGGAAGAAGCCGGCCAGCGAGAGCTTTTCGATCACCGACAGCTCCTGCTCGAGCCGGCCCTGGGATTCGCGCAGCGCCACGCCCGCGTAGCGCTCGCGCAACCGTCGGCCGCAGAGCTCGGCGAGGCGTCGCTGCGCGGTCCGGTCCTCGACGCCGGGATAGCGATAGCCGAGATCGCCCGCGAGGTCGAAGTTCAGCTGCTCGGCGAGTGCGCTGCTCTCCGCGACCGCCTGTGGGTGATCGCGAAAGCGCGCCGCCATTGCCGCCGGGGAGGTGAGCACGTGGGAGCTGTTGGGACGGCGCAGCGGCTCGCTGGACTCCAGCGTCAGATGGTGCTGTAGCGCAACGAAGGCGTCCTGGAGCGGGACGCGCGAGGGGGCGTGGGCGTGGACGTTGCCGGTCGCCACGCAGCGCAGTCCCAGGTGCGCGGCGAGCGCGGCGAGCGCACCGTTGCGGGCGCGGTCGGTGGCCAGGAACGGGCGCTGCAGCTCGACGCGCAACCGCTCGGGGCCGAAGGCGTCGCGCAGCCGCCGCACGCCGGCGTCGTCGTGCACACCGTGCTGTGCGCAGCCTGTCAGGCAGACGAGCCCCTCAGCGTGCGCGCAGACCGCCTCGAGCGAGATCGCCGGCGGGATCGGGTCGCGGGGGCGCTCGCGGGTGTGGGCATGGGCGAGCGTCAGCAGGCGGCAGAGGTTGCGCCAGCCGCGCTCGGCGGCGACCAGCAGCGTCAGATGGCGGCCGTCGGCGAGGCTCAGCTCGGCGCCGTGGATCGGGCGTAACCCGAGTCCGCGGGCGGCATGGGCAAACTCCATCGAGCCGTGGACACCGTTGTGGTCGGTCAGCGCGAGCGTCCGGTAGCCGAGCTCGAGCGCGGTGGCGGCGAGCTCCTCGGGCAGCGAGGCGCCGTCGAGGAACGAGTAGGCGGAGTGGCAGTGCAGTTCGGTGTAGGTCATCGCGCGCGAGCTCGGTGCTCACCGTTGGCGGAACCAGTGGCCATCGGCGAGGTCGTGATAGACGACGAGATCGCGTCCGGACTCGCTGACGAGCTCCCAGTAGCGGCGGCGCAACGGCTGCTCGGTCCACCAGCGGTCCTCGACCAGCCAGGACTCGCGCACATGCGCGACGGTGTGTCCGTCGACCGCCAGCGGCTGCCCGCCGGGGGTGGCTCGCACCCGCGTGGTGCGAGCGGTGGCGAGGCGGCGTGGTCCGCTCACGACTCGAAGGGAGTGAGCATCACCCGTCGCTCGGGGACGCGCGAGTCCAGTTCGAGGCAATAGATGCGTAGTGCAGCGTCGGCTCCGGCGGCGCTGCGCATCTGGTGGATCGCCTCGCGAAGTCGTGCGCGGCGATGCTCGACGGCCTGGTCGAGCAGCGCCCGCTGCTCGCCGGCCGGCGGACCGAAGCGCTCGGCGGCGAGGGTGAGCAGGCTCGCCGGGGAGGGCAGCGTCACCAGACGCGGGGCGAGCACAAGGCGCATCCGCGCCGGCTCGGCGAGGGCCTCACGAAAGGTGACGCCGCTGCGCCAGCTGCCGCCGTCGATCAGGCGCGCCGCGAGCGTCGCCGCGCGCAGCGTGCGCCCGCGACGCTCCGGTCGCGCGAGCAGCCGGTCGATCAGGACCACGAGCGCGCGCTCGAGGGCCTGCCCGCTGGCGGCCTCCGGAAGCTCGAGCGACTCCTCGAGCGCTGTCTCGATCCTGCGCGGGCGGGGGGGATCGTCCTCGCCGCACGCGAGCCGGTGCGCCTCGCCACCCGCCGCGCCGAAGCGGTCGGCGAGCGCGGCGCGCGGGAGTGCCGCGAGCTCGCCGAGCGTCGCGATCCCGAGTCGCTCGAGGGTTCCCACCAGCGGTGCGGTGCGCTCGCGCGAGCGCAGCAGTGCGACCGGCAGCGGTGCCAGGTGCGCGCGCGCCCCGTCGTGGACGATCAGCGTGCGCCGGGGGCGGGTTGCGAGTGCGCCTGCCAGGGCGCAGAAGCGGGTCGGTGCGGCGGCCAGGCGGGCGGGACGGTCGAGCGCGCGCCGTGCCGCCGCGAGCACGAGTGCATCGCTGCCGCCATGCAGGCCGCGCAGCCCTGCGAGTGAGAAGCAGGCAAGCCCGGGACGCTGAGGCTCGACGCCGGCTCCGATTCCCTCCAGCGTGCGCAGCGTGCGCTCCCAGGCGGTGGCGACGGCGATCGGGTCAGCGCTGAGCAGCTCCAGCTGCGGGCAGCGCGCGAGCGCTTCGCCGAGCGCCATTCCGCTGCGCACGCCGAAGGCCTGGGCGGCGCCGGAGACCTCGCCGATCGGCCCAGGGCCGCCATCGGGGGCGATCGCGACCGCACGGCCGGCGAGCGCCTCGAGCCCTCCGGCGGCGACTGCGAGCTCGAAGCGGGGGATCAGGACGCACGCAACCATACGAACGTATGTAGGTACTCGATTACCGTGGAGATGGCCGCAGGGCCACCCCAGGGTCGGGTAGGGCGGCGTTCCCCGGCACGTCCGCTCGCATGTCGCGTGCGGGTGGTGTCGAGGTGGGCTTGGCCTCGCGAGCGGTTCGGCCGGCAGCACCCTCGGACGCGAAGCGTCCGCCCTCTGGGTGCTTGTCCCGGCCCCGTCTGGCCGCGCAAAGCTTGACCAGGCTCTCCTGAAGGACGGGGTCCCTGCGGAGCAGGGTTGCGAGGGTTCCTCGGTGGAGCCCGGCTATACCGCCAGACTCCGTTGAAGCTGTTGCGTGCATGAGCCATGCGCTAAAGAGATGACGGTGCAGGCGGATGCCGTGAATTGGGCAGTCGTGGTGCTGGCACTCATGCCAGTTCAGTGAGCGTGGCTTTTTGACCTTGGTTCCGCAGACGCAGTACTGGCTGAAAGCCGAACGCAGTGGGAGGCGTTCGATGTGGCCTCCGGTCAGTTTGAGCTCACGTTCGAGGCGAGCGAGGAACGCTCCGGGGGTCGTGAGGGCCATCCGGGCGCCGTATCCGCTTGCCTGCCAGGAGTGCAACGACTGGTCTTCCACGCGCAATACTGGCGCGATAAGGGATGCTTCACGAGCCGCCATGATGGTTCCTTGCCGCCGCTGGGCTGCGGCTTTGCGTTTGGCCTCGGCATGCTCGCCAGCCAACCGTCGCCCGCGGGTTGAGCGCTTGCGCGGGCGCTGGCCGCGGACGGTTCGGCCACGTGCGTCGTAGCACTCAGGGTTCGCTGTCCTGCGAGAACGGTCGAGCGCTCGCTGGAGCCGGCGCTCCCGAGCGGCTGCATGTTTCGCCCGCTTCAGTGCGGCGTCGCCGAGCCGGATGATCCCCGCCGCGTCGTTGGTTGCCCAGGCCTGTTCGGTCGGTCCCATATCCAGGCCGACAACATCGTCGGCCGGGCGCTGCGCGAGTCGCTCCTGATAATCCTGCGAGCGGTACGGCACGCAGTCCAAGCACAGCAGCGCCCAGTAGCAAGCGCGACCGCGAACGACGTTGCGGCGGATGCCAACCCGCTGCAGTGTGGGTAGGTGAGTGTGCACATAAGCACGTTGGGAGGCAGCCAGGCACGACCAGTCCAACGCGACGTCGAGTCGCTTGCGCCCGAGCCTTCCTTTCGAACGGTTGATGGCCTGCGTCGACCACACCAGGCGACCTCCCTTCAGCACCAGGCCGCCACCCAGGTCGTTGCCCTCGACGACGTTTCGCTCCCGCGGAGGTCGAGTCCGCGGACGACCTCCACCCCGATACAGCCACGCCTCCACCGACTGCCATATCTCTCGCCCGAGCGCGTTCGCCGCCCGGCGGTCCAGCAGGTCGCTCATCCATCCGGACGCTTTCCAATGCGTGCACGCGAGCTCGCGTGTCGCGGTCTCGCCAACCTCGTACTCGTGCCGTAACTGCGCGTAGGCGGCCTGGCGCTCTTGCGGGGCGCTGATGGTCGCGTGCGAGCACCAGCGCGGGTCTTGGCGCAACAGCTCCACACGCTGACGCGCATCGCGCACAATGGCGTTGCGCAGCTGTCCAAGCGCGAACAAGCGCTGGTCAATCCCACGCGCCTCATGCGCGCGCACCCGCAAGCGAACCGCAACCGTATGCATCCCTCCAGCCTGCCAGTCCAACCCGGCCACGCCAGCCCTTTCCGTATCCACCATATCCACCAGGGTACGAACGTATGTTCGCATAGGGAGGGGATGGATGCAAGCGCGGCCCGCCGGGTGCGGCGCGCGTCTGGGGCGATCGGCCGCGGCAGGCTGCTACTGCTCGTAGTGCTCCACCGTGTCGGCGGGGCGGATGCTCGCCTCGTCGGGGTCGAGCCCGAACTCCTCGTGCGCGCGCCGCTGGCGCAACAGGTCCCAGTAGCGGTCAAGTTGGATTCGGATCTGCTCCAGGCGAGCGCGCTCGTCGACCGTGTGGCCGCCCTCCTGCTCCGCGGCGTGCAGCCGCTGCTCCTCGGCGACGAGCGCCTCGATGTGATCCTGCACGTCGCTGTCGTCCATCGTGCCTCCTGGGGGTCTCGCGGGATCAACCATCCACGGGCGCTCACGCCGGCGCGCCAGGCAGTCTCGCAGCGCCGCATGCCGCTGTCGAGCCCGCCCGTCACTGTGGCACGACCCCCCGCGACGCACTGTGAGAACGCGCCCGGAGGCGTGACAGCGCCGAGCGTGTGTTCCGTCCTGGTCGCTGCTCCCCGCAGGCTACTGGTCCAGGCGCCCCGTCGACAAAGGACGCGCCCCCGCGACGCACCAAGGGATGAGCGTCCGGGGGCGTGGCAGCCCGAGCCTTGTTCGAGAGGGGGAGCCAGACACGTCCCTCGCGTACGGCTGCTGCGTCGCGAACGTAGAGCCCGCGCGTAAGCGCTTGCGAAGAGGGGCAGGACCGCGCGCCGCGATTCGCGCCGGCCCGGGACTGCTTCCGCCTGCAACGGTGTCTCGCCGGCGAATTCGACCGCAACTGAGCGACGCTCACTGCAACTCAGCGCCCCGAAAGGGCTCTGTTGCCCCGATATCCGCCAAATCCGTAACACTGTTTGGGTCATGTGCCACGAATGTGGGGAGTGGGGGGACGGCTGATGGCGCAACCGCCGGAAGAGCCGCCCGAGGGGCCGGCGGAAGAGCCGCCCGAAGGCCCGCCCGAAGGCCCGCTGGAAGAGCCGCTGGAAGGCCCGCTGGAAGAGCCCCCGGAAGGCCCGCTGGAAGAGCCTCCGTACAGGTTGCCGGAAGAGCCGCCGTACGGGCTGCCGGACGACGAGCCGGAAGAGGAGCCGTGGGATCGGCTCGCCGAACCGCAGTGGGTCGAGTCGCCGGAGGAGCGATGGGGCGAGCCGGAGATCCACTCACCCGCGGAACTCGCACAACGACGCGCCGAGGAGCGGGCAGCGCGCCGCCGCGTCGGCCGGCAGCGGCTGCTTGTCCTGCTCGCCGGCGTGATCGCGCTGGTCGTGATCATCGTGCTCGTCACCGGCTCGGGCGGTGGCTCGCCCACGTCGAACCCACCGCCCGCGGCGACGAAGGCCGCAGGAACGGGCTCGGGGCCGGGTTACCTGGCCGCCGGGAGCATCGCCGCGGCGCTGCCCACGAACATCCTGATCGCCGACCGCAACAACAACCGCGTGGTCGTCGTCTCACCGCTGGGCCGCGTCGTCTGGTCCTCGCCCGAGCTCTCGCCGAGCGACGCCTACTTCAGCTCGAGCGGTCGCTCGATCGTCGTGACCCAGCATCTCAACGCGGTGGTGCTGCTGCGCGGCGTCGACAGCGGCCGGATCGACTACAGCTACGGGCACGCCAACACCCCGGGCTCCGGGGACGACCGCCTGCGCGACCCGCAGACCGGGCACCTGACGGCCACCGGGCAGATCGTGATCGCCGACCTCGGCAACTGCCGCATCCTGTTCGTCCGAAAGCCGTCGCACGTTCCGGCCAGCCATCTCGGCAGCGGCTCGTGCGTGCACGCCCCGCCGACGACCTTCGCCGAGCCGGATGCCGCCGTCCCGACCAGCGACGGCGGGCTCGTCGTCACTGAGCGCAACCCGGGCTGGATCGACGTCCTGAGCAAGGCCGGAACGCTGGTCTCCCAGACCCGCCTCGCGAACTTCAGCCAGCCCTACGACGCCAACGAGTTCGCCCCCGGCAAGCTGATCGTCACCGACCGCACGCATCCGGGGACGGTCGAGGAGCTGAGCGCCGCTACGGGCAGCGGGACCGCCGGCAAGGTGATCTGGACCTACTCGCCGAAATCGGGCGCCGGCGAGCTCAAGGATCCGACGCTGGCGATCGTGCTCGCCGACGGCGATGTGCTCGTCGCTGACTCGCTCAACGACCGCGTGATCGTGATCGACCCCAAGACGGACAAGATTGTCTGGCAATACGGCCACACCGCCACGCCCGGCTCCGCACCGGGCTATCTGCACACGCCTGGAAGCGTCGATCTGCTGCCGTAGCCCGGCGCCGGCGGGAGTCTCGGTGGTCGCCTGTTCGGCTCGGCGAACCTGCTAGAAACGGGATTCCGCCAACGGTCGACGTGCTCACCGAGCGCAAGCGAGGAACTCAATGAAAGTGATCGGCGCAGGCCTGCCCCGCACCGCAACGACGACTCAACTGGTCGCGCTCGAGCAACTCGGGTTCGCGCCCTGCTACCACATGCGTGACCTGATGGGCAATCAGGAGGCGCAACTGCCGCTGTGGGAGCGGGTGGTCGAGGGGGACCCCGACTGGGAGGCGATCTTCAAGGACGCCGTGTCGACCTGCGATTTCCCGGCGTCGCGCTACTACCGCGAGCTGCTGGACATCTACCCTGACGCCAAGGTGCTGCTCAGCGTGCGCTCCGCCGAGGGCTGGGTCGCGAGCATGCGCGAGACGATCTGGCCGATGTACTTCGGGGAGTCCGTGATGTACCACGTCTGCCAGGCCCGCAGGCGCGTCGACCCCAACTGGGATCGCTTCATGACGCTGATGGTCCACATGACCTGGGACGAGCAGACCGGCGCGCTGGGAGGAGATCATGCCTCCGACGCGGGCCTCGGCGCGATCATGGAGCGCTGGAACGACCAGGTCAAGGCGAGCGTCCCGGCCGATCAGCTGCTCGTCTGGGAGCCGGCGCAGGGCTGGGAGCCGCTGTGTGAGTTCCTCGAGGTCCCGGTGCCGGAGGGTCCGGTGCCGCGCGTCAACGACACCGCCGCCTTTCACGAGGGCATCCTCGGTGGCGGTCTCGCGACGCTCAACGCGTGGTGGGATCAGCGCGAGCGCCCGGCCGGCGGGCTGCACGGCGCGCCGGTGTCCGGCGCGCCAGTGGCCTGAGGTGCGTTTGAGCGCCTTCGGGCGCGCCGCCGCCGTCCTCGTGCTGCTCGCGGCGTTTGGCGCGAACGCGTCGGCGGCGCCCAACCCGGCGGGCAACATCCGGCTCGGCCCGCTGCCGCGCAGCTGCGAGCGAGCACCCACCGGCGCGGCGTGCGAAACCGCCGCGGTCAAGGCGCTCGACGCCGCTCGCGCCAGGCTCGGACTCGGCCCCTACCTGCTGCCGGCGCACTTCGTCGGTCTCGCGCCCGCGCGCCAGTGGCTGATTCTCGCCAACCTCGACCGGATCGCCTACTCGCTGCGCCCGATCGGCGGGCTGAGTGCGGTGCTCAACTCGATCGCCCGGCGCGGTGCCGCGGGGCGCCGGGATCCCGACCCCGGGCCGTTGCTGAGGAGCCTGCACGGCCAATCGCAGATCGGGTTCGCCTCGAACTGGGCCGGCGGCCAGCCCAACGCATTGGTGGCCTACTACGGCTGGATGTACGACGACGGATACGGCAGCGGCAACCTCGACTGCCGCACGCCGTCGGCGCCCGGCTGCTGGGGGCACCGCCAGGACATCCTCGCGTTCGCGCAGGCCGCGCGGCTGACGATGGGCGCGGCGGCCCTCCGCGGCGCGGCGAGCTATGCGCTGACGGTCGTCGAGACCTCGACCGCCGTGTGGCCCTACTCCTACAGCTGGGCTTCGGCAATCGCGGATGGCGCGGGCGTCACGCGGTCTCGCGAGCGCCATGGCTCGGTGGATCGGCGCACGCTTGGCTCCTGAGCGTCCGCCGGCGCTTGGCGGCCCGAGACCGGCGAGGATCGACGCCTGATGCCGACCTTCGCGGCGCCGGCCGCGCGGATCTACTACGAGCAGCGCGGCAACGGCCTGCCGTTGCTGAACATCGGCGGGACCGGCGGGGACCTGCGGCGTCCGCCGAGCCCGCTGGAGTGGCCCGGGGCCCGGCGCTTCGAGCAGGCCGCCTACGATCACCGCGGCCTTGGGCGCTCGCGTGCCGCCGATCCGCATGGCCAGCCGACGATGGAAGATTTCGCCGAGGACGCGCTGGCGCTCGCCGATCATCTGGCCTGGCAGCGCTTCTCGCTGATCGGAATCTCCTTCGGCGGCATGGTCGCCCAGGAGGTCGCGATCCGCGCGGGAGACCGCGTGCGGCGGCTGGTCCTCGCCTGCACCTCGAGCGGCGGTGCGGGCGGCGCCTCCGCTCCGCTGCACGAGGTCCTCGCGCTGGCGCCGGCGCAGCGCGAGGAGCGACTGATCGAGCTCATCGACACGCGAACGCGCGACGACGCTGCGTTGCGCGCCGAGCTGGGCGCCATGTTCGCGCCGTTGATTGCGGAGCCGGGAGACGCCCGCCTGGAGCTGGCGACGGCCCGCCAGCTGGAGGCGCGGCGGCGACACGACACCTGGGCGCGCCTTGGCACGATCCGCGCGCCGACGCTCGTCGCGGCCGGTCGCTACGACCGCTTGGCCCCGCCGGAGAACGCGCGTGCGCTCGCGGGCGCCATCCGCGATGCCCGGCTCGAGATCTTCGAGGGTGGGCACACGTTCCTGCTGCAGGATCCCGCGGCGTGGCGCGTCGTCGGCGACTTCCTGCTCACCGAGGACTGAGTCGACCGGCCGGCCCGGCTCCCAGCACGTCGCGCAGCGCGCTCACGCCGTCCCAGACCTCGACGAAGCGCGTGCTGAGCGGTGAGAGCCCGAGTCGCACGACGTCGGGCGCCCGGTAGTCGACGAGCACGCCGCGCTCGGCCAGTCGTCCGCACAGCGCAGCCGCGTCGCGATGGGCGAGCGCGACGTGCGCGCCGCGGATCCTCGCATCGCGCGGCGAGGAAACGGTCACGCCGTGTTCGGCGAGCCAGCGGTCGGCGAGTGCGATCGCCAGCTCGGTCAACGCGATGCCCTTCGCCCGGATCAGGTCGATGCCCGCGCGGGTGACGACCTCGATCCCCGGGGCGAGGGCGCTCAGCGCGAGGATCGGCGGCGTCCCCGAGAGGAACGCGCGGATCCCGGCGGTGGGCTCATAGCCCGGGTCCATGCGGAACGGGTCGCGGCGCCCGAGCCAGCCCCAGACCGGCTGGCGCAACGGTCCCTGGAGGTCCGAACGCACATAGATGAACGCGGGCGCTCCCGGGCCGCCGAACAGATACTTGTACGTGCAGCCGACGGCGAGGTCCGCGCCGGCGGCATCGAGCTCGACCGGCACCGCGCCGACGCTGTGCGAGAGATCCCAGATCGTCAGGGCGCCGGCATCGTGAGCGGCCTGCGTGATCGCCGGCATGTCGAGGATCGCGGCCGAGCGGTAGTCGACGTGGGTGAAGGTCACGAGCGCCGTCTGGTCGCCGAGCACCCGTGCGACCTCCTCGGGGCGCAGGCCCAGCGTTCGGTCGGCCGGCTCGAGCCAGCGCACGCGCAACCCGCGTGCCGCGGCCAGGCTCTCGAGGACGTAGCGGTCGGTCGGGAAGTTCCCGCGGTCGGTCACGATCTCGCGACGTCCCGGACGCGCGTCGAGGGCCGCCGACGCGGCCTTGTAGAAACACACGGTGGTCGAGTCGGCGACGGCGACCTGGCCGGGCGCGGCGCCGAGCAGCGCGCCGATCTGGTCGCCGAGGATCAGCGGCACATCCATCCAGCCCTCGGTCCAGGAGCGAATCAGGCGCTCGCCCCAGCCCTCGCCGACGACGCGCGCGAGCGCGCCGGCGACGGCCTGCAGCGGGCGCCCGAGCGAGCTGCCGTCCATGTAGACGACCTCGTCGTCGGGGATCGCGAACTCAGCACGAAAGCTCGCGAGCGGGTCCGCGCGGTCGCGCTCGGCGGCTGCCGCGCGGCTGTCGATCGAAGGTGGCATGCCCATGGGCCTGGCGCCTGCAGCCTATTGCGGCGCGCCCCGGCGGCGGTCGCCGCCGGATCCGCTGCGATACTCGCGCCGCCATGTCGCTCGGTCGGCTCGATAACGTGCCGTCGATGGGCGTGCAGGGTAGCTCGGCCGTCGAGCCCCTGACGGCGCAGCCGGCTCCGAGCTTGAAGCGATGGCAGCAGATCTGCCTGCTCGGCGCGCTCTCGATGTTCGCCCCGCTCTCGACCGACATGTACCTGCCGGCGCTGCCGTCGCTGGCCCACGATCTCTCGGCGTCGCCGGCGGCGGTGGCGTTGACGCTGACCGCGAGCCTCGTCGGCCTGGGTGCCGGCCAGCTCGTGGCCGGACCGCTGAGCGACGCGCTCGGCCGACGCCGCCCCGTGCTGGTCGGGCTGTTGGTGTACACCGCGTCGTCGGTCCTGTGCGCGCTGGCTCCCGACGTGTGGACGCTCTGCGCGTTGCGCCTGCTGCAGGGCGCCGCCGGCGCCGCCGGCATCGTCATCGCGCGCGCCGTCGTCCGCGATCTCTATTCCGGCATCGAGGCCGCGCGGTTCTTTGCCCGGCTGATGGTCGTGATCGGGCTGGCGCCGATCCTCGCGCCGATCATCGGCGGGCAGCTGCTGCACATCACCGACTGGCGCGGGGTGTTCCTGGTGCTCGCCGGCATCGGTGCGGTGCTGACGGTGTTCAGCTGGCGTGCCCTGGCCGAGACGCTGCCGCCCGGCGCGCGCCAGCGCGGTGGCCTGGCGACGATGCTGGGCGTGCTTGGCGTGCTGCTGCGCGATCGCCGGTTCATGGGTCTGACGCTGTGCTTCGGGCTGTTCTTCGGCGCCGTCTTCGCCTATATCGCGGGGTCGCCGTTCGTCCTCGAGGACATCTTCGGGCTCTCGCCCCAGCTGTTCGGCGTTCTGTTTGCCGCCAACGCGGTCGGCCTGGTCGCCGCCAGCCAACTCGGCGGCCGGCTGGTCGGACGCTACGGGCCGCAGCGGCTGATGACGATCGGCGTCGCCGGCGGCAGCGCGAGCGGCGTCGGGTTCCTGGCGACGATTCTCGGCCACGGCGGCCTGGCGCCGGTGCTGCTCTGCCTCCTCTTGCTGATGGTGAGCTTCGGGCTCGTGGCGCCGAACGTCACCGCCCTGGCGCTGGCACCGTTTCCGCATGTCGCCGGCAGTGCGTCGGCCTTGATCGGCCTGATGCAGTTCGGGATCGGTGCCGCGGTGGCCCCGCTCGTGGGCGTCGCCGGGTCGCGCAGCGCCGTCCCGGCGGCGACGGTGATCGCCACGATGGTGCTCGCCGCCGCGGTCGTGCTGTGGGCTTCGAACTCCCGCGAGCGGGCGCACACGGCCGGCGCCGGGGCGGACGCCCGCTGATCCGGCGTCCGTCGGCCGTCAGCCGGCGTTGGCGCGCAGCCGTTGCGTGGGGTCGCGACACCACGCCGTCATCGACGGCCACGGGCCGTAGCCGTCGGCTTCGCTGAGGTGCCCGCCGCCGGGGATCAGGTCGAAGTCGAGCTCGAGCGGGGTCGCGAACAGCGCCCGCGCCCCCTCCGGGCAGTAGGGGTCCTGGTCGCTGCAGACCAGGCGGACACCGGCGCGAGCCGCCGCGGCCAGCGCTTGGGCGCTGAGCGCCGGCGGCCGGAAGGACTCGACGGCCGGCCACAGGATGCTCGGGCTGGGCGGCGCCACCAGCAGGACGCGATCGACCTGCTCGCCGGGCGTTGCCCGGGCGCAGTGATGGAGCCAGAGCAGGCAGCCCAGCGAATGGCAGACGACCACTCGCTCGCCGCTGTCGAGCGCCGCGAGCTCGCCCGCCAGCGCCTCGAGCCAACGCTCGACCCGCGGCTCGTCCGCATCGGGCAGCTGCGGGTAGGCCACGCGCTCGCCGTCGTCGCGGAGCTGCTCGGCCAGTTGGTAGAGCCAATGGCCGGGGGGCTTGTGGTGCTCGACGCCGTGCAGCAGCAGAAACTGCCGTGAGGGCCGCTCCATCGACGCTCAGCGATCGTGACGCCGATGGCGCACCGTCGCGACCGCCCGCGCGGGCTGGCGCGTCCGAGTCTGCGCGTGCCCGGCGCCTGGCGGGAAGCGAACCACGGGCGGATGCTAACGTCGCGCCGCACACCGCTGCACGCCGGCGCAGCCCGGCCGCGCGGGCGGCTCGATCGGCGAGCGATCCGTATCCTGCTCGGCGGGGTTCGCGTCGGTCGGGGTCTCGACTGCCTCGCGCCAGCTTCCGCAACCATGGCCAGCCGCGCTGACATCGAGTTCACCTACACGTCGATCGACCGGATCTTCCGGCTCAGCCTGGGCGAGCTCGCCGACTTCAGCGGCGCCAAGTACGACGGTGACTTCTCGCTGACGCTCGAGCAGGCGCAGCGCCGCAAGCACGACTACATCGCGGAGCAGATCGGGATCGGGCCCGGACGGCGGCTGCTCGACCTCGGTTGCGGCTGGGGAGCGCTGCTGAATTACGCCCGTGGCCGCGGCGCGGACGGGGTCGGCGTGGCGCTGTCCTCGGCGCAGGTGGCCGCCTGTCGCAAGCACGACCTCGACGTCCACCTGCAGGACGCGCGCACGGTCGACCGCGACACCTACGGGCCCTTCGATGGGGTCGCGAGCCTCGGCGCCTTCGAGCACTTCTGCTCGCCCGAGGAGTACCGGGCCGGGCAGCAGGAGGAGATCTACCAGCGGCTGTTCGCGAACGCCGCGAGCGTCCTGCCCCACAGCGGCCGGTTCTATCTCCAGACGATGGTCTTCGGCCGCAACATGATCCCGCTCGAGGAGGTCGGCGCGCACGCCCCGCGCGACTCGGACGCCTGGATCCTCTACCTCCTCGGCTGCCAGTTCCCCGGCTCGTGGCTGCCCTCGGGACGCGATCAGATCGCCCGCTGCGCAGAGCCGCACTTTCGCCTGGTGGAGAGCGCGAGCGGTCGTCTCGACTACATCGAGACGATCACCCAGTGGGGGAAGCGGACCGGCGCGCCGAGCCTGCGCAAGAACCTGCTCAAGCTCCGGCTGCTGCCGCGCTGGCTGCGAAGCCGCGAGTTCCGCGACGCCTTCACCTCGGGAGTCAGCGCCAACAAGGTGTGCTTCGAGCGCGAGCTGCTCGACCACTACCGGATGGTGTTCGAGAAGACGTGACGAAACCCGAGCGGGCGCAGGCGGCGACCGCGGTCAGGCGCCGGCGAGCCGCGGGATGGTCTGCGGGCCCTCGGGCAGCACGCAGACGGTGGCGCCCGGGCCGCGGCGCTCGAGCTCCGTGCGCACGGTCGCGGCGATGTCGCGCGTTTGCGTGAGGTGCGCCTGCGCCAGCTCCGCATCGGAGAGGTAGTCCGTGTACATCACGACGGTCGCGCGGGTCTGAATGCTGGCCTGCACCTGAACCTGCCACTGGTCGGGGATCACGCTCGGCGCTGAGACGATCGCGTCGATCAACGCGCGTGGCGAGCGTTGCGAGGCCAGCAGTTCGCGGTACTGGCCGTGGCCGGGGAAGCCGTCGCGGCATTCGGCGGCGCAGACGATCAGCCCGCCGGGCTTCAGCACCGTGGCCGCGGCCGACATTCCCTTGACCGCCTGGTAGAGGTTCTGGTCGAGCGGGTAGCCGGAGTTGCTCGTCACGACGACGTCGAACGGCGCGTCCACCGACTGCATCGCGTACTCGCGCGCCGCGGCGCAGGCGCGTTGGTGCATCGGCGCCGGATCGCCGGCGAACGCTTCGATGATCCGCTGCTCGCGGTTGAGGATCACGTCGAGCGAGAAGTGCGCCGGCGCTGCGGCGGCCGCTGCCCGGATGTCGTCGTGCACGGGGTTGCCCTCGGTGATCCCCCAGGTCGCCTTCGGGTCGCCGATGCGGACGGCATCGTGGAGCACGAGGGTCGTCTCGAGGCCGGCGAGACCGGGCGTCACCATCTTCGGTCCGCCGCTGAATCCGGCGAAGAAGTGCGGCTCGACGAAGCCGGTCGTGATCCGCACGTCGGCCTCCAGCCAGCGCCGGTTGATCCACACCGGGACGTCGTTGCCATGGTTGCCGAGGAACACCAGCGAGTCGCGATCGCGGGCGTCGTGGTTGACGACGCGGACCCGCGCCACGACCTCGTCGCCGAGCATCGCCCGGATCTCGGTGTCGGTGTTGCCGCGATGCGTGCCGGTGGCGACGAGGATCACGACGTCGTCGAGATCGACGATCCCGTCGAGCTCCTCGAGCACGGCGGGGATCATCAGCTGCCTGGGCTGGGCGCGCGTCCCGTCGCACATCGAGATCGCGACCGACTGGCCGGGGCGGACGATTTCGCGCAGCGGCGGTCCGGCCACGGGTGCCCGCAAGGCGGCGCGCAGCGCGCCCCGCTCGTCCGCCGCACCGGGATGGTGGGTCGGCCGCACGACGGTCGTGCGCGACGCCGGGAGGTCGACGTCCAGACCGCCCCTGCCGTAGGCGAGGCGTACGTTCATGCCGGCGGCGCCGGCGGCCGGGCACTCGGCGTGTCGGAGCAGCTCACGGCGACGAGGATAGGGGACGCGGGCGGCGCGTCTCGGTGGCGCCGCGTTGCGGCGGCAGCGGGTCGTTGAGCGATCCCGAGCGAAACGGACGCGGGTCGATCTCGGCCCGCGCGTAGCCGGCCGAGCGGATCGCCTGCTCGAGCGCGGCGCGGCGCGCCGGCTCGGCCAGGACGGCTCGCAGCTCCGCGGCGTCGAGGGCCAGCCGCCCGAGCGCGCCGTGGTGGCGTACGCGCAGCACGCGATAGCCGAGCGCCTTGACGGCTCGTTCCGCCCGGTCGATGCGGTCGAGCGTGGCCCGCTCGACCGCCATGCCGTAGGGGATCCGCGACGCGAGACAGGGGCTCGCGGGCTTGTCGGCGCTGGGGATCTCGAGGCGCTCCGCGAGCGCCCGCACGGTCGGCTTGTCGACCCGCGCTTCGAGCAGCGGATGGATCACCCCGTGGTCGGCAGCGGCGCGCAGCCCGGGCCGCCAGTCGCCGGCGTCGTCGGCGTTCGCGCCCGACAGCAGTGCCCGGTAGCCGCGGGCGGCGGCGAGCGCGGACAGCCGCGTGTAGAGCTCGCTCTTGCAGTGAAAGCAGCGGTAGCGGTCGTTGCGACGGTAGTCGGGACTCGCGAGCTCGTCGGTCGTGATCGTCTCGTGCGCGACCGGGATCGACCGTGCGACCGCCCGCGCGCCATCGAGCTCACCGGTCGCGAGCGCCGTCGAGACCGCCGTCACGGCAAGCGCCCGTGCTCCCAGCGCGCGTGCGCCGAGCGCTGCCACGAGCGAGGAGTCGACGCCGCCGGAGAAGGCGATCACGACGCTGCCCAGCGAGCCGATGCGCCGCTCGAGCTGCGACTGGAGCGCATCGAGCTCGACCGCGGTTCGCGCGCCGCTCACGGCGCCGGCAGTCGTGTCGTCGCAGCCGCCAGGGCGGCGGCCCACAGTTCCTTGACCGGCCGCCCGCTTCGGCGCGCCGCGGCGAGGCAGTCGTCGTGCTCGGGAGCCGCGTTGATCGCCTGCCCGTCGAGGAAGCCCAGCTTGACGCGGATCGCCTCGCCATCCACCTCCACGCTGATCCACTCGCGCGCGAGCTCCCAGCGCCTGGCGGGGGAGACCCGCACGCCGAGCGTCGTGGTCTCGCGCAGGATCGTCTCGGCCACCGCGCGCTCGTCGGCCGGACGTGCGAGCGCGGAGAACACGATTCCCGGCCGTCCCTTCTTCATCTGCGCAGGCGAGACCCAGACGTCGAGCGCCCCGGCGGCGAAACAGCGCTCCGCCGCATCCGGGACGAGCTCCGGCGAGAGATCGTCGAGGTTGGTCTCGATCAGCATCACGTCCTCGCGGACACCGTCGCCTCCGGCGAGGCGATCGCGCTCTCCGACGAGCACGCGCACGATGTTCGGCAGCTCCGCGAGATCGCGTGTCCCGGCGCCGTAGCCGACGTTCTGCAGGTGCATCGCCGGAAGCGGCCCGAACTCGACGGCCAGAGCCGCGACCACGGCGGCCCCGGTCGGCGTCACCAGCTCGACGCCGACGTCCACGCCGTAGAGCGGCGCACCGCGCAGCAGCTCGAGGGTGGCGGGCGCCGGGAGCGGCAGCTTGCCGTGCGCCGCGTCGATCAGCCCGCGGGCCGCGGGCAGCGGTGAGCAGGCGAGCTCGTCGATATCGAGGTCCTCGAGCGCCAGGGCGATCCCGCAGACGTCGCCGATCGCATCCAGTGCCCCGACCTCGTGGAAGCGGACGGTCTCCGGCGCGATGTCGTGCACGCGGCCCTCGGCTCGCGCGAGCGCCGCAAACACGGCATGCGCGCGCTCCAGCGCGCGTGGCGGCAGCGCGGCCCCGTCGAGCACCGCTCGCACGTCCGCCCAGTTGCGGTGGCCGGCGTGCCCGGGCGCCGCGGCGAACGACACGCGCCGGGCGGCGATGCCGTGACGGCTCGTCGCCGCGGTCTCAAGCGCCAGCCCGTCGAGCGCCAGCAAGGCCAGGCCGCCGCGCACGTAGTCGGGGTCGGCGCCGGCATCGAGCAGGGCGCCGAGCAGCATGTCGCCGGCGACGCCGCCGACGGCGTCGACGTAGGCGAGGCGGCTCACGTGCCGCCGTTCGCGGAACGAGCGATGCGTGCCGCGATCGTCCCCGCGCCGAACCCGTCGTCGATGTTGACGACGGCGACGCCCGCCGCGCAGGAGGTGAGCATGGCGAGCAGTGCCGAGAGGCCGCCGAACGTGGCGCCGTAGCCGGCGCTCGTCGGCACGCCGATCACCGGAGCCGCGACCAGGCCGCCGACGACCGAGGCGAGGGCGGCATCCTGCCCGGCGACGACGACCACGCAGTCCGCCCGGCGCAGATCGTCCACAGCGGGGGCGAGCCGGTGCAGCCCGGCAACGCCGACGTCCTCGTAGGCCACGACGGCGCTGCCGAGCAACTCCGCGCGGACCCGCGCCTCGTGCAGCACCGGGCCGTCGGCCGTGCCGCCGGAGACGATCACGACGAGCCCGAGCGGCGCCGGCGGCGAGCGCACGATCCAGGACAGCCGCGCGCGGCGGTGCTCGCAGGCCTCCGGGGCGACACGCCGGACCGCGTCGCGCGCGGCTTTGTCGGCGCGCGTCACCAGGACGCTGCCGGCCCCGCCGTCGAGCAGTGCCGTCACGATCGCCGCGACCTCGTCGGGCGTCTTGCCCTCGGCGAGGACCGCCTCCGGCGCTCCCTGGCGCAGCTCGCGGTGCACGTCGACCCGCGCGAAGCCGAGCTCGTCGTAGGGCATCCGCGCCAGGCGGTGGAGGCCGGCCGCCGGGTCGAGCTCGCCGGCTCGAATCGCTTCGAGCAGTTCGAGCAGGTGGGCGGAGAGGCCGGTCGCGGCGTCAGTCACGGGCACCTCGCTCACAGGCGCCACAGTAGAGCACCTGCGTGCCGCCGGGCTGCCGGGCGCCTGGGCGGGGCTACGCCGTGATCGTGACCGGGACGCCGGAGCTGACGTGCTCGGCGAGCCAGGTGATGTCGGCAGTGGCGAGCCGGACGCAGCCATGGGACACGGCCGTCCCGGGCGTACCGCCGATGTTGGCAATGCCATGAATGGCAACCTGCCCGGGTCCCCCGTCGAACTCGGCCAGCGCGTTGGAGCGCGCACTCAAGGCCAGGGCGAACGGTGCCCCGGGTCCCGTGAACGGAACCCCTTCCTCGACAAAGAAATGTCCGGTCGGCGTGGGGGTCGAGGGCTTGCCGACGACCGCCAGGAACGTGCGCACGACGTGACCGCTCGAGTAGACCACGACCTGGCGCGTGGAAAGGTGGATGACGACTTGCCACTCGGTGACGCTCAGCGTGACGATGCTGGCCTCGATCCAGCCCGTGTGGCTGTTGGGCCGGCCCGGCAGCAGCACGTCGAGCCACTGCGCGCCGTGGGCGTCGGTTCTCTCGGCGACCACCGGGAGCACGGTTCGCTCACCGGTGATCGGGCGCACCTCGTTGAGCTCGCCCGCCGACCCGGAACTGCGGCTCGGCTTGTTGAACGCTTCGGTGTCGTGGTTGAGCACCGCGATCTGCTGTGTCGCCGCCACCTTCGGCGCGGGCGACGCGCCCGCCGGCGCCGCTGCGGCGCCGGCGAAGAGCGCGACCGCAGCGAGGCCGGCGGTGAGGCGCAGTCTCTGGGTCGTTGACCGTTGCATCAGGTGGCGGTGCGGGTCAGCCGGTGAACGCCGGAGGACTCGGCGCCGTCGGGATGACCGGCGTCGGGGTTACCGGCTTCGGCGGATGCACGGCCGGCTTCGGCTTGACGGCCTTCGGCTTGACCGGCTTGGGCTTGTGATGTGTCGTCGGCTTGCTCGACTTCGTCTTGGGCTTGACCTTGGGCTTCTTGGCCTTGGGCTTGGTTGTGCCCGTACCACTGGTGGTCCCGGTTCCGGAGGTTGCGCCGGTTCCGGAGGTTGGGCCGGTTCCGGAGGTACTGCCGCCACCGGTGGTGGTGCCCGGGGTTCCTGTCGTGCTGCTGCCGGTGGTGCACAGCGGGCTGGTGATCGTGTTGGTGTCCAGGGTCACCGCACCGTTACGGGCCAGCGCACGGCCTTGCAGGGTCGCGCCGGTCGTCATCGAGATCGACGTCAGGGCGAGGATGTTGCCGACGAAGGCCGCACCGGTCCCGATCGTTGCCGAGCTGCCGACCTGCCAGTACACGTTGCAGGCCTGGGCTCCGCCGATCAGGTTGACCTGGCTGCTCGAGCCGACGATCAACGACGAGCCGGCCTGAAAGACGAAAACGGCGTTCGGGTCGCCCTGGGCATCCAGCGTCAGAGCGCCGCTGAGTCCGAGCGAACTCGCGGACGTGTAGACCCCGGGGGTCAGGGTGCGTCCGGCCAGGTCTCCGGAGACGGTGGCCGTCGAGCTGCGCCCGGCGGCGTCGTTGTAGGCGGTGACGAGGTCGCTCTTGGCCTGCAGAGCCACGCCGTTGGCGACCTGGGTCGTCCCGTTGAGCACCTCTCCGGGCGGGAAGCCGATCACGGCCGAGCCCGGGTCCAGGCCGACGCTGCCGGTGATGACACTCGGGCCGGTGTTCGTCACGGTGCTGCCGGCGAGGACTGCGAAGCTGCTGTCGGTTCCGAGACCCACGGGGGCCTGGGCGCTGAGCGCGACGGGTGCCGCGATCAGGGCGACTGCCGCCAGAGCAACTGCGGCAGCGGCCAGGCGGCGCGGACGCCGGCGCTTGCCGGCAAACTCACCACCCGACGATGGGTGGACTGGATGAACCATGAACTCTCCATGCTGCGACGCAAAAGCCGCGATAGACCTGGCTGGGGGCGGAGGTCAAATGTCGGCTTGGTCGGCCCGTGGGCTGACGTCGGCAGGTGAGCGACCGTCAAGCAGGCCATCGGCGCCGCCGTCCGAAACCATGAGGCCCGAGCCCGGCGCCGGACCGATGATGAGAACCGCGCGGACCCTGGACCGATGATGAGCAATGGAGCCCGGGCAGCTACTTGAGACCCGCGGCGTCTGCTACAAACGGACACCGGCAGTGCGTTCGACGCCGGATGCCTGAACGTCCGAGTGGCAGCTTCGCTCGCGGTCAGCACGCTCGGCCGGCATGGCGAGTGGGGGCGGAAAGGAGCGATTGATGGCTACGCAACAGCAGACGTTCGTCGTCGTCGGGGCGAGCCTCGCCGGCGCAAGGGCTGCGCAGACGCTTCGCGAGCAGGGCTCGCCGGCCGCGAGTCCGTCGCGTTCTGGATGCGCGAGCCGTGCAGCGTCGCCGGGATGAACGTCAACGTGCGGGACGTGAATGAGCACGTGCAGGGCGAGGCGGGAGCTCAGGGCTGAGCCGAGCGCGCTCGACCGCCCCCGGCACGCGCCGCCGCGACGCACCTGAGCGGCGCCGGTCGGGACCGATCCCGGTCAACTCGGCGCGCGGGCGTGCTCGCCGCCGGGCACGCGGAGCGGTGCGTGCGGCGATCGCCTTCGCGCTGGTCTGCGGGCTGGGCGCCTGCGGCGCGGCGCTCCCGCCGCCGCCGTCAGGGGCGCAGAACCTGTCCAACATCGCGCAGATCCAGACAGCGATCCAGGACACCGTCGCTGCAAAGCAGCATCTCCACGGCACGGCCTACTGTCCGACGACGGTCCCGGCGCTCAGCGGCGAGACGTTCTCGTGTGTGGTGGCGATCGCCGGGCACCGGCCGGCGATCTTCACCGTCACCGAGGTCAACTCGAGCGGTGACGTCACCTACGCCGGATCGGGCGGGTGAGCGCCGCCACGGGCGGTCGCGCGCTGCGCGGTCGCGTCGCACGGCTGGCGCGCGGGCGGCCGGAGTTGGCGGCGCTCTACGTGTTGCTGGCGCTCGGCCTCGCCGCGCGGATCTACTTCATCGTCGTCTGGCGGCCTGCGATCACCGGCTACTCCGACAGCGGCGTCTACTTCCAGGACGCGGTCCAGGGGATCTGGTCGGATCCGATCAGGACGGTCGGCTACGGCATGTTCCTGACCGTCCTGCACGCGATCACCCCGCATCTGCTGCTGGTCACCGCGGTACAGCATGTGATGGGACTCGCTGTCGCCGTTGTGCTGTTCCTGACGGTGCGCCGGATCGGCGGCCCGCCGTGGCTCGGCCTGATACCGGCCGCGATCATCGCGCTCGGCGGCGATGAGCTATTCATCGAGCACGCGGCGCTCAGCGAGACCGTCTACATCTTCCTGCTCAGCCTGATGCTCTACTGCTCTGTGCGGGCCGCCAAGGACGGTCGCCTCGCGTGGGCCGCCGCGGCCGGGCTGTGCGCCGGACTCGGCGTCTGGGACCGCGGGGCCGCGATCTCGCTGCTGCCGGTCGCACCGTTGTGGCTGCTGCTGTGCCGGCGGCGACCGACCCGGCGCACCGCCGCGATGGGCGCGCTGTCGCTGGTCATCGCCCTCGGCAGCGTCGGTGCCTACATCGAGTGGCGCCAGCTCGCGAGCGAGCTGAGCGGCCTGACGACCAACGGAAACTGGAATCTCTATGGTCGCGTCGCCCCCTGGGCCGACTGCACCAAGTTCACGCCGCCGCCGGGGACTCAGCAGCTCTGCGAGGCGACACCTCCGGCCGAGCGCGCCCTGCACAGCGGGGAGTACTACATCTACAGCCCCGACTCTCCGGCCCAGCGGCTGATCGGCCCGCCGTATGAGGTCTCGCCCGACCCCTATGCCATGTCGCGGCTGTGGGAGTTCTCGCTCTCGGCGATCTGGGGCCAGCCGCTTGACTACCTCAACGCCGTGTGGCAGGACACGATTCGGCTCGTCGACCCCAACCACCCCTCCTACGGCGACCTCTCGGCCGACCAGTTCATCGCGTTCCTGCTCGGCGGGCCCGATTACCACAGCGGACAGAACGCATTCGTCAGCTACTGGCAGCAGCGCGAGTATCCGCACGACTCGATCCATCGCGGTGCGATCGCACCGCTCAAGGCGTGGGAGAAGCTCACTCGCTTCGACGGGCCGTGGATGGTCGCGCTGCTGCTGCTGTGCCTCGCGGCCCCGTGGCTGGTCGCCGGCCAGGCGCGCGCCGGTGCCCGGCTGCTGTCGGTGACGACGCTCATCCTGCTGTTCTTCCCGCTGTTCACGAAGGGCTACGACTACCGCTTCGTGATCCCGGCGCTCGGCCCGCTGTTCGCGAGCGCCGCACTCGGCGGCTGGGGCATCGTCACGCGCGTCCGCCGCCGGGCGGCGCCCGCGTAGTGGCCTGCTCGTGGCGGGGCGACTCTAGGTGGACGGCAGCGCCACGGGCCTGGCGGCGGCGTCGCTGCCCGGGCTCGGCTCCACCCGCGAAGCGAGCAGCAGCATCAGCAGCCCGTAGATGATCACGATCAGGCCGATGATCAGCACGAGGGGCCCGATGAAGTTGATCTTCGAGGTCGACACGAGGTGTTCGTAGTGGAGTCGCTGGGCCTCGACGACCGGGATCAGGTCCGCGCTGAAGTAGGCCACGACCTCGGGGACCGTCCTGATCGGGGATCCGTCGAAGCGCGTGAAGCCGGTTGCGCCCGGAACGGCGTCCCAGCCGCTGGTCACCGCCGGCAGGTTCGTGATCGCCTGGGTCAGCGCCGGGAAGTTCGCCTCCAATGCCGCGACGAGCTGGGTCTCGGACAGATGCAGCGCCTTTTCGAGGAATCCGAGCAGGCCCGGCAACTCGGCGGTCACCGAGGAGAGCGGCAGCGTCTGCAGCAGCGCGGTGGTGTGGGGGAAGTTCTTCTGCAGCGCGGCGAGCACGGCGGCCGGCGAAAGCCCGGTCTTCTGCGAGACGAAGGCGACGAGCTTTGGCACCTCGGCCGCGGCGCCGCCCTGGGCGGTCATGATCGGGTCCTCCATGGCGGCGATCGCCGAGACCATCGTGATCCCGGCGCGGTCGCCGTGCACTCGTGCGGCGACGTTGATTGGGGCCAGCCCGTCGAGCAGCTTCTGCCCGTTGCTGACCCGCGGGACGAGCGAGATGACCAGCACGAGCACGACGACCCCGACGCCGACGACGACGACGACCGACGAGCTGGCGATCGCCGCCGCGCGCGACGGCGTGCCCCGCAGGTTCAGCCCGATCATCACCAGCGCGAAGAGGATCACGACGAACCCGACGATCAGCAGCAGCGGTGCGACCCAGTTGACCGACGAGGTGCCGTCGAGGCTCGCGAAGTTGCTCCGCTGGGTCTCGAGCACGGGGATCAGGTCGGAGCTGAAGTATGTCCGCAACTGCGGCACGTTCTGCACCGGCGCGCCGTTGAAGCGGGTCAGCCCGTTGATGTTCTGGATGTTCTCCCAGCCGGCGGTGACCGTCGGCAGGTTGATGATCGCCTGGGCCAGCGCCGGGAAGTTCGCTTCCAGTGCGCCGACCAGCTGGGTCTCGGACACGTGCAGGGTCTTTTCGAGGAATCCGAGCAGGCCTGGGAGCTCGGCGGTCACCGAGGAGAGCGGCAGCGCCTGCAGCAGCGCGGTGGTGTGGGGGAAGGTCTTCTTCAGCGCGGCGAGCACGGCGGCCTGTGAGAGCCCGGTCTTCTGCGAGACGAAGGCGACGAGCTTCGGCACCTCGGCCGCGGCGCCGCCCTGGGCGGTCACGATCGGGTCCGCCATGTCGACGTCCTCGGAGATGATGTTGATGCCCGCCCGGTCACCGGCGACGCGCGTGGCCGTGAAGGCCGGTTTGGCCGCGTCGAGGACCTTCTGCCCGTCATTGAGACGCGAGATCAGCCCGAGGCCGAGGACGAGGGTCACGACCAGCACCCCGACCACGAGCACCACCACCCACTGCAGTACTGCGGACCGGCTCTGGCTCCCGCTGTGCATCGGACCTCCCCGCGCCGTGGCTGTCGGCGGACGCCGGTCGGGAAGCCTCGGGCCGCGCTGATGCCGGCGACCGTGTCGGGCTCCGGCCTCTCCTCCGAAACCGAGCCTACGAGCCGGAGTATATGCACAACACGGCCGATCGGAGGGGGGCGCGAGCGGCGCGCTGGCTGGACAGTGCCGCGGCCGCGCAGTATCCTTGCGCCGCGCTCAACGACGGACCCGGCCCGATCGGCAGGAGCCGTCTCATAGGGGCGGTTGGAGGAGAGCCAGATGACCAGACGGGCCGACGCCCGGGCTTCAGAGCATCGCGGTGTGCTGTGTTCACGTTGACGGCTGCCTCCACCGGATGGACGGTCGGGCTCGTGCTCGGCATCGTCGCGATCGCCGTGACCGCGGTGATCGTGATCACGATCGTCGCGCTCGCGATGCGGATCGCCAAACAGGCGAAGGTGGCCGAGCAGGCGGTCGAGGTGGTGCGCAGCCAGACCGCCGAGCTCGGCGGCATCGCGCGTATCAATGACTCGGGCGTGCGAATCCTGCACGCTGCCCGCTCGCTGCGCAAGGTGGCGGTCGGCAAGTGACGCTGCTGCTCGCGACGTCCGCTCATACCTACTGGGCGATCGCGCTGAGCATCGGCTTTGGCGCCGCCGTGGTCGTCGCGATCCTGCTGACGCTGCTGTTGCAGTCCGTGGGCAGCATCGAGCGGTCGGTCGACGGCCTGCTCGAAACCGCCGGCAAGGTCGCCTCCAACACCGCCTACATTCCCCAGCTCGAGGCGACGGCGCCGGTGCTCTCGCTGATCGTCGAGGAGGCCGTCGTGCAGGACGGTTACATGAACGCGCTCACCGACGGGTACGGTGGCGCGTGAGCAGCACGCACGTCCTGATCCTGCTGAGCGTCGTGCTGGCGGCGGGCGTCGTGCTCGTGCTCGCCGTCGCGCTGATCGAGGTCCGCCTCGGTCTGAAGCGGATCTCGGCCGGCCTGGCGACGCTGGCGTCGGCGCTCGAGGGAGTCGAGGCGGAGCACCTGCGCCCGCTCGAGGGAGCGGTCACGGCGATCAACGAGCAGTTCGACATCATCCTCGGCGCGCTGCCGGGGATCGCCAGCAAGGCCGCGACCGTCGCCGAGCGCAGGCCACGATGACCCTCTGGTGGATCGGTGACGTGGTTCTGCTCGTGGTCGTCCTGCCGGTCGTCGTGTACCTGCTGCGCGGTGTGCTGGAGGTCGCGAGGAGCATCGTCCCGAGTGTCCAGGCGATCGCGGCCGTGGCGGCCAGAGGATCGAAGGACCTCGACGCCGCGGCGCTGCTGGTGACCACCCAGGACCAGGCAACCCAGACGATCGCCGGAGTCGCCAACTACGGTGGTTCGCTCGACGTGATCCTCGACGACGCAGGCTAGGAGGAGCAGTGGTCCCAGTCCTCGCATTCGCAGCGGTCGGCGCGGTGATGGTCGTCGCCGTCGTCCTGATCGTCGCGGCCCTCGTCTACTACCTCGTCTCGGTGATCCTGGCACTGCGCGCGATCACCGTCGGACTCGACGAGGTGATCGCCGGGGTCGGCGAGATCGTCGAAAAGAGCGGCCCGGTCAACGGGATCGTGACGACGATCAATCAGCAGCTAGACGCCGGAGTCGACGCGCTCGAGGGCCTGCTCGTGAAGAAGGCCGGGATGGCGGACGCTGTCGGGCTCGTCGAGGGCCTCTACGCCGGCGCTGCCGCGGCCGGCTTCCGGAACTTCCCCGAAAGCACGGCGGTCACCGCGCCGCGGATCGCCGAGGTCTACACGAAGGGCACGCTGACGCTCGCGCGACTCGGCCGCGAAGCGCCGATCGCCGCCGCGAACCCGGCCGGGCCGGTGCTGCGCAACGTCGAGGCGGGAAGCCTTGCGGCGCGGCTGCTGTACCCCGAGACCCGTCAGGCGCACCCGGACAGCCTGCCGCGCTCACCGGTGATCGGCACCGACGCGCCCGTGCAATACGAGCAGCGCGACGACATCGGGGCCCCGCGCAAACGGATGCCCACTCGCTGATCCGGCGGTGCGGACGGTGCTCAGCCAATCGATGACTGGCGTGGGATCGAGCGATCGACGGAGACGATGCATGACGGAGGGCAGCCGACGGGCAGCGTCAGCTGGCCGCCGGCCCACCACCAGCTCTCCGCGTCCACGACGGCGGCGTCCGGCAGGTCCAGCTCGATGACCACGGCAGCGTCGCCACCAAGCGTCATCGCCCGAAGCCACGCATACTGTCCGGCCAGCGCGCGAGTGCGCGAAACGAACGAATGCGGCCGCAGGCCGTCGCGCTCGATCGAGGCCAGACAGTCGATTGTCGTTCCGTGGAAGGCGATCATGGCGGCCCGCGAGCGATCAATCTTGTCACCGCGCGCCGCCTCCGACCGCCCGCCTGTCCCCGGAAAACCGGCTGCTACCCTTGCTGATGGGACGTTTCCAGCCGTTTCCTCGAGAGGATAGGAACCCGCGTTGCAGACCCCTGCGCCATTCGAGTACGAGCGCGCGACCAGCGTCGAGGGTGCCATCGCGTCGCTGCAGAGGCTGGGCTCCGAAGCGCGGATCATCGCCGGCGGGCACAGCCTACTGCCGATGATGAAGCTGCGGCTGGCCAACCCCGCGCACCTGATCGACATCAACGACCTCAGCGAGCTCGACTTCATCCGCGAGCAGGACGGCGAGATCCGGATCGGCGCGCTGACCAGGCACGTCGACCTGTTGAAGTCCGAGCTGCTCGCCGAGCGCTTCCCGCTGTTTCGCGACGCCGAGCGCGTGATCGCCGACCCGGTGGTGCGCAACCGCGGCACGATCGGCGGGTCGCTCTGCCAGGCGGACGCGGCCGAGGATCTCTCGGCGGTCTGCTCGGCGGTCAAGGCCAGGGCGGTGATCCGCGGCGCCGGCGCGGAGCGCGTCGTCGAGATGGAGAACTTCCACCTCGGCCCGTACATGACGGCGGTGGCCGACGGCGAGATGCTGACCGAGGTACGGCTTCCGCTGCGAGCGGGCGCCGGCAGCGCGCACGAGAAGGTCGAGCGCAGGGCCGGGGACTGGGCCATCGCCGCGGCGTCCGCTGCGCTGTGGGTCGATGGCGGCACGATCGCCGACGCGGGCGTCGCGCTCAGCGCGGTGGGGCTGACGACGGTCCATCTGTCGCGTGCCGAGGAGCTCCTGCGCGGCCAGGCGCCGTCGGAGGAGCTGTTCGCGAAGGCGGGCGAGATCGCATCCGAGGACTGCTCCCCGGCTGCTGACGGCCGCGGCCCGATCGACTACAAGCGCCATCTCGCCGGCGTGCTCACGACACGCGCCCTGCGCCGCGCGGCGTCCCGCGCCCTTCACCAGGAGGCCTGACATGCAAGTCTCGGTAACGATCAACGACGAGCAGGTCTCCCGTGACATCGAGCCGCGCCAGCTGCTCGTCCACTTCATCCGCGACACCCCGGGGCTGACCGGGACGCACTGGGGCTGCGACACGTCCAACTGCGGCGCCTGCGTGGTGCTGATGGACGGCACGCCGGTCAAGTCCTGCACGACCCTGGCGGCGATGTGCGAGGGGCACGAGATCCGCACGGTCGAGTCGCTCGAGGTCGACGGCCGCCTCGACCCGGTCCAGATGGGCTTTCACGAGCGCCACGCCCTGCAGTGCGGGTTCTGCACGCCGGGGATGCTGATGACGGCTCGCGCGCTGCTGGACGAGAACCCTGATCCGACGGACCTCGAGATCCGTAGTGCCATATCAGGGGCGATCTGCCGCTGTACGGGGTACAAGAACATCGTCAGCGCCATCCGCTGGGCGGCCGACTACGAAGCCGCGAAACAGGAGGCCTGAGCATGGCCACGACCGAGAACCTCCCGAGCGCCGAGACCGAGCGACCGATCGGCTTCGGCCGTCTGAAGCGCAAGGAGGACGCGCGCTTCATCCGCGGCAAGGGCACCTACCTCGACGACATCCGGCTGCCCGGGATGGTCTACGGCGCGATCCTGCGCAGCCCGTACGCGCACGCGCGGATCGTCTCGATCGACACCTCCAAGGCGCTCGCGCACCCGAAGGTGGCCGCCGTCGTGACGGCGAAGGACCTCGAAACGCTCGGCCTGGCGTGGATGCCGACGATCTCCTACGACACGCAGGCCGTGCTCGCGGGGGACAAGGTCCGCTTTCAGGGCCAGGAGGTCGCGTTCGTGATCGCGACGGACGAATACTCGGCCAACGACGCACTCGAGCTGATCGACGTCGAGTACGAGCCGCTGCCGGCGATCGTCAACGCCCGCAAGGCGCTGGACCCCGACGCGCCGCTGATCCGCGACGACAAGATCGGACAGCGCGACAACCTCGCGAGCCCGACGTGGGAGGCCGGCGATCAGGCGGCGACCGATCGCGCGTTCGCCGAGGCCGACACCGTCGTCGTGCGCGACATCATCTACCCGCGTTGCCATCCGGCGCCGCTCGAGACCTGCGGCATGATCGCCGACTTCAACCCGCAGACCGGACAGCTCGACATCTGGAACGGCAACCAGGCGCCGCACGCCCACCGGACGGTCTACGCGCACGTCGCCGGGCTCGCCGAGCACATGATCCGGATCCGCTGCTCGGACATCGGCGGCGGCTTCGGCAACAAGGTTCCGGTGTACCCCGGCTACGTGTGCGCGATCGCCGGTTCGATCGTCGCCGGCGTGCCCGTCAAGTGGGTCGAGAACCGCTCGGAGAACCTGATGTCGACGGGCTTTGCCCGCGACTACGTGATGCACGCCGAGATGTGCTCGAAGGCGGGCAAGATCACCGGGCTTCGCGTCGATGTGATCGCCGACCACGGGGCATTCGACAGCACGGCGCAGCCGACGAAGTTCCCGGCCGGGTTCTTCCACATCGTCTGTGGCTCCTACGACCTCGAGGCCTCGCACGTCCGGGTCAAGGCGGTCTACACGAACAAGGCGCCCGGCGGCGTCGCCTACCGTTGCTCGTTCCGGATCACCGAGGCCGTGTATCTCGTCGAGCGGATGGTCGACGCGCTGGCGCTCGAGATGCAGGTCGACCCGATCGAGCTGCGGATGCAGAGCTTCATCGCCCCCGAGCAGTTTCCCTATGAGACCACGACGGGCTGGACCTATGACTCCGGGAACTACGCCGAGACGATGCGCGTGGCGATGGAGATCGCGGGCTACGAGGATCTGCGCCGCGAACAGGCCGAGAAGCGCGCCCGCGGCGAGCTGATGGGGATCGGCGTGTCGTTCTTCACCGAGGGTGTCGGCGCCGGGCCGCGCAAGCACATGGACATCCTCGGGCTCGCGATGAACGACGGCGCCGATCTGCGGGTGCACCCCTCCGGCAAGGCGGTCGTCAGCATCAGCGCCCAGACGCAGGGCCAGGGGCACGAGACGACCTTCGCGCAGATCGTCGCCGAGGAGCTCGGCATCCCGCCCGAGGACGTCGAGGTCCGCCACGGCGACACCGACCGCTCGCCCTACGGGCTCGGGACCTACGGCAGCCGCTCGACGCCGGTCTCGGGCGCCGCGGTCGCGGTCGTCTCGCGCAAGGTGCGCGACAAGGCGCGCCTGATCGCGGCGACGATGCTCGAAGCACGGCCCGAGGACCTCGCCTGGGAGAAGGGGCGCTGGTACGTCAAGGGCGACCCGGAGAAGGGTGCGCTGATCGAGGAGATCGCAGTCCGGGCCTACAGCGGCGAGGCGATGCCGGCTGGGATGGAGGGCGGGCTCGACGCCCAGGTGATCTATGACCCGCCGAACCTCACCTACCCCTACGGCGCCTACATCGCCGTCGTCGACATCGACCCCGACACCGCACAGGTCACGGTGCGCCGCTTCATCGCGGTCGACGACTGCGGCGTGCGGATCAACCCGATGATCGTCGACGGCCAGATCCACGGCGGGCTCGCTGAGGGTGTCGGGATCGCGTTGATGGAGGTCATCACGTTCGATGAGGAGGGCAACTGCCTGAACTCCTCGTTCATGGACTACCTGATCCCGACCGCCCTCGAGTGTCCCGATTTCGAGCTCGGCGAGACCGTGACGCCGTGTCCCCACCACCCGCTGGGCGCGAAGGGCGTCGGCGAGTCACCGAACGTCGGGTCCCCGCCGGCGATCGTCAACGCGGTCATCGATGCGTTGCACCAGACCCACGGCGTCGACCACATCGACATGCCCTGCACCCCGGCGCGCGTCTGGGCGGCGATGCAGGGGCGTGCCGAGCCGCCGCAATGATGGATGCGGCAGTGTCGCGGCGAGCGCAGGAGCTCGCCGGGCGCGGCGTCGCGTTCGTGACGGCGACCGTCGTGCGGGCCCAGCGTCCGACGAGCGCCCACGCGGGCAACGTCGCGCTCGTGCTCGGCGATGGCACGATCGAGGGATTTGTCGGCGGCGCGTGTGCCGAGCACAGCGTTCGCGCGTACTCGCTGCAGGCGATGGCGACCGGCGAGGCGCTGCTGCTGCGGATCCTGCCGTTTGAAGGCGCCGCGCTCGCCGACGCGGCGGGCCCCGCTCATGAGGTTGCGAAGGAGGAGGGCGCCGTGACGGTCCAGAACCCGTGCCTGTCGGGCGGCTCGATCGAGGTCTTCCTCGAGCCGGTTCTCCCCGCGCCGCGGGTGCTCGTCGTCGGCGACACGCCGATCGCGGGCGCGGTTCGCGAGCTCGGCGCGCAGCTGGGGCTCGAGATCGTCGAGGTTGCCGACGGCGTCCCCGAACCCGCCGCGGGAGACCTCGCGCTGGTCGTCGCGAGCCACGGGCGCGACGAGCTTCACACGCTGCGGCGGGGTCTCGAGGTGGCTGTGCCCTACGTCGGCCTGGTCGCCAGCCGCGCGCGGGGCGACGGAGTGATCGGCGAGCTGCGCGGGGACGGTGTCCCCGATCGGCTGCTCGGTGAGATCGACGTGCCCGCCGGGATCGACATCGGTGCGCGCACGCCGGCCGAGGTCGCGGTCTCGATCCTCGCCAAGGTCGTCGCGACTCGGCGACGGGAGCGCGCCGGCGGCCACGGCGACGCCGATGCGCCGGTGGCGGCCGCGACAGCGCCGGTGATCGCGATCGACCCGATCTGCGGGATGAGCGTGGCCGCGGTGCCCGGGACGCCGTCGCTGGAGCACGACGGGGAGACGGTCTACTTCTGCTGCGAGGGCTGCAAGGCCAAGTTCGAAGCGCAGCACACGCATGCACGCAGCACCTCGTGATCCGTTCGTCAGCGGAGTGGTGCTCGGCGCCGGCGCCTCGGCGCGGTTCGGGCGTCCCAAGCAGCTGCTGCGCTACGGCGATGGCACGCTGCTTGGTCACGTCGTCGGCGTCGCCCGCAGCTGTCGGCTCGACCAGATCATCGTGGCGATCGGCGGGGCCGCCGAGGAGGTCCGCGCGAACGTCGAGTCGGCCGAGGTCGACGTCGTGGTCAACGACGCCTACGGCGAGGGCTGCTCGTCATCGATCGCTGCGGCACTCGCGGCGCTCGACCCCCGCTGCGACCTCATCGTGCTGATGCTCGGCGACCAGCCGGGCGTGAGCGCGGACACGGTCGCCGCGCTGCTCGCCGGACGCGGCGACGCGCCGGCAGCCGTGTGCCGCTACGACGACGGGCGCGGACACCCGCTCGCCTTCGCGCGCAGCCTGTTCGCCGAGCTCGCCGGGCTGCACGGGGACCGGGGCGTCTGGCGACTGCTCGACCGCTGCGCCGGCGAGCTGGTCGAGGTGGCGGTTCCCGGCCCGACGCCGCTCGATGTCGACACGCCGGAGGACTACCGGGCGGTCCTCGAGCTGGCGGGCTCGGCGGTCGGCGCCGGCGCGGGCGGCCCAGCCCAGCCGCTGCGATGAGCCCGCGCGAGGTGACGGGCGAGGCCGAGGGCGAGATCCGCCAGCTCGTCCCGGATGTCGAAACGCTGGCGCGGCGCCTCGCCGAGGTCGACTATCTCGTCGACGAGGGTCTCGCGACGTCGATGTTCCTGAGCGTGCGCCTGCCGCAGCCACTGCTGCTCGAGGGGGAGGCGGGCGTCGGCAAGACCGAGGCCGCCAAATCGCTGGCGGCGGTCCTCGACACGCCACTGGTCCGCCTGCAGTGCTACGACGGGATCGACGCGGCCGAGGCGCTCTACGAATGGAACTACCCGCGCCAGCTGCTGAGCATCCGCCTCGCCGACGCGAGCGGCGCGACGCTCGGCGAGGAGGAGCTGTTCGGCCCGGACTATCTGATCCGCCGGCCACTGCTGCGCGCGCTCGAGCACCCGGGTCCGCGGCCCGCGGTGCTGCTGATCGACGAGATCGATCGCGCCGACGACGACTTCGAGGCGTTCCTGCTCGAGCTGCTCGCCGAGGCCAGCGTGACGATCCCCGAGATCGGCACGATCCGCGCCACGCATCCGCCGATCATCGTGCTGACCTCGAACCGGACACGCGACCTGCACGACGCCGTCAAGCGCCGCTGCCTCTACCACTGGATCGACTACCCGACCCCCGAGCGCGAGGTCCAGATCGTGCGCCTGCGGGTCAAGGGCGCCTCCGAGACGCTCGCGGTGGCGGTTGCGAACGCCGTCTCACGGATGCGCGCGAGCGACGTGCAGAAGCCGCCCGGGGTCGCCGAGGCGATCGACTGGCTGGCGGCGCTGAGCCTGCTCGGCGTCGAGCAGCTCGACGTGGCGGCGATCGAGAATTCGCTCGGGTCGGTGCTCAAGTACGGCGAGGACCAGGAGCTGATCAGGGCGGCCGGTCTTGAGCAGCTCGTGCGCGCCGGTGACTGACGCGACCGGCTCGCGCGTCGCGTTCGAGGTCGAGACGATCCACCTCGACCTGCCGCCGCTCGTCGGGGCGCTGAGCCGCCGCCTGCACGATGCCGGGGTGCCGATGACGCCTGAGCGCTCGGCCGATCTCGCCCGGGCGCTCACGCTGGTGAAGCCGCTGACCCGCCGGCGGCTGTATTGGACGGCGCGCGCGCTGACCGTCTCCGACCGGACGCAGGTGCGCGCGTTCGACGCCGTGTTCTTCGCGGTATTCGGTGGTGCCCGGGAAGCCCACGACGTCGATCCCGAGCAGGAGCCCACGGTCGCCTCGCCGGCCGATGACCGCCCGCGGCCCGAGCACGAGAGCTCGAGCGCCGCCTCCGTGGAGCAGGACCAACGCGTCAGCGTGTCGTCCGCGCCGCCCGGCGAACGCGACGAGGACGACGACGCGAACGAGGTCGAGGTGCCGTTGGCGATGGCCAGCGAGGAGGAGCTGCTGGCCAGCAAGAACTTCGACGCCCTCGAGCCGCACGAGCTCGCACAGCTCTACCGGCTGATGTCGCGCCTGGAGCTCGCGACGCCGCTGCGCCGCACGCGCCGCCACGACCAGGGGCGCCACGGGGAGCGCATCGACATGCGGCGAACCCTTCGCGCAAGCCTGCGCACCGGCGGCGACCCGATCCGCCTCGCACGCCGGCGCCGGCGCGTCCTGCGCCGCCGGCTCGTGATGCTCTGCGACATCTCCGGCTCGATGGAGCCCTACGCCCGCGCCTACCTGCAGTTCCTGACCTCCGCCGCCGGCAGCGGCCCGAACGCCGAGGCGTTCGTGTTTGCGACGCGACTGACGCGCGTGACCCGGGCACTGAGCTCGCGCAGCCCGCAGCGCGCGATCCAACGCGCGGCCGCTGCCGCGCCGGACTGGTCCAGCGGGACCCGGATCGGCGACGCGCTGAAGGCGTTCAACGACCGCCACGGCCGTCGCGGCATGGCCCGCGGCGCCGTGATCGTGATCCTCTCCGACGGCTGGGAGCGCGGCGACCCGATGATCGTCGGCCGCGAGATGGCGCGCCTCGCACGCCTGGCGCATCGGATCGTGTGGGTCAACCCGCGGGTCAGCGCCAGCCGATTCTCGGTGGCGGCCGGCGGCATGCTGGCCGCGCTGCCGTACTGTGACGCGCTTGTCAGCGGGCACAGCTTCGAGGCGCTGCATGAGGTGGCCGAGGCGATCGGGGACCGCTCGCCGGGCGACCGGGGTTGGCAGACGGCGTCCTCGCAGCCGGCGAGCGCGGTCGACCGGGAGCCGCAGGAGGGGTGGGCGAGCGCCACTCCGGTCCCCGGCTCCTCGGTTGCCATGCCCAGCGGGCACGGCCCGACCCGCGGCAACACCACGCCGGGGTGGCCCAGCGAACCGCGACCGATGAGCACGGAGGACGACCGATGAGCGAGACCAAGATCTGCATCTACCCCGGGTGCGACCGTCCCGCGGCGCCGCCGCATCCGCTTGGCGGACCGCAGCCGTCATTCTGCGACTCCGAGGAGCACAATGCGCTGAGCGCACACCTGGAGCGCCAGCGACTTGCCCGCGAGAGCTCCGCCGGCGCGCCGGCGAATGAGTGACGGCGGCTACCAGCGAAGAGGGAGGAGATCCAGCCGTGGCTAACGAGGCTTACCGAGCGGTCTTTCTACGGGTCCACCCGACCGGCAAGATGGTGCTGAGCCTGACCAGCGAATCCGATGGCAAGGAGGCGGCCTACGCGCACCTCGTCGCCGACGAGCTCGGCATCCCGGCGCTCGACGTCAAGGTCGTGCCGGCGGATACCGACCGCTTCGGTGTCGGCCACGGCTACAACACGAGCCCCTCCGCCGGGACGGTGGCGGCGATCGTCAGCGCCACCGCCAAGATCCGCGACAAGGCGCAGCTGCTGGCCGCGGTCGCGCTCGGAGCGCCGCCGGAGACCCTCAGATGGTCAAACGGGGCGTGGGTCAGCGGCAGCGGCAGCGACCCGACGGAGGTCAAGACCGTCGAGGAGATCGCCCTGTACGCGCACGGCAGTGGCGCCCTGCCACCGGGGGTCGAGGGCGGACTGGATGCGCAGACCGTCTATCGCGACTGAGACTCGACACCAGGCGCGGTCAGCCCCTCGAGGCCGGACCGGCGTCAAGTGAGACCTCGACCGCGACCTCGACCGCGACCTCGTCGGCGACCTTGAGCGTGCCGAACAGCGTCGAGTAGGGCTTGATCGCCCAGTCGCTCTGCCGGAGCACGGCGCGGCCGCCGAGCCTGCCGTCGCCGCCGAGATGGAGATCGAAGGCGATCGGGCGAGTGTTCCCCGTGAGCGTCAGGTCGCCCTGCACGCTGATCGTGCTGCCGTCCTCGGCCACGCGGACGTCGGTCGAGCGAAACTCGATGGCGCCCCCCTTCAGGACGTCGTCGCCGATCGTCTTGACGATGCTGGTCTTGTCGTCGTCGCCGAGCGACTGCATCCCCCCGGTACCCTCGAGCACGCGGAGCGACCCGGGGTCCGCCCGCAGCACGAGGTTGCCCGGCGCAGGGCCGGCGCCGAGCTCGAGCGTCGCCTCCCAGGAGGTGACGGCGATCAGCAGGTCATGGCCGGCCTTCGCGGCGGCGCCCCGGCGCCCGGTCCGCACCGACAGGGTTCCGTCGTTGGGGCCGAAGGTATGTGCACCAGGGGTCAACACGCGTGGCGCCTATATTAACCGCGCCGGCCACTCGCCCTTCGACACAGGAGAACTCGCATGGCGGTACAGCTGGATCATCCCTTCTCGACATCGAGACAGATCGACGACAGCTTCTCGTCGATCCTGGACCTCGAGCGGCTGGTGCCGTGCGTGGAGGGAGGCAGCGTGCTCGAGCGCACGGGCCCCGACGTCGTCAGAGCCGAGATCAAGGTCAGGATGGGAGCCATGTCGATGACGTTCACCGGCACCGTCGAGGTGATCGAGCAGGACAGCGCCGCCCACCGCGTCGTGCTCGGGGTCAAATCGAGGGAGGCCGGCGGCCAGGGGCACGCCAACGCCACGGTCGCGTTCGCGCTCCACGACGGCGGCGGGACGATCCACACGAATGCGCAGATCACGGGCAAGGCCGCATCGATGGGCGAGGGCGTCGTCGCCGGGGTGCTCGACGCGCTGATCAAGGACTTCACCGGCAAGCTCGCCGAGCTCTGAGGTCGCTGGGGCCGTGTCGACGATCAGGATGAGAGCGATCCGCGACGGCGAGGTGCCGTTCGACGGAGGGACCGCGATCCAGGAGGACGCCGAGCGCCCCGTGTTCCGTGGTAACGGGCCCGATGACTACATCTGCGTCGAATGCGGGAACCTCCTCGCCGCGGCGATGCAGCCGGTGCAGATGACGAAGAAGGTGCGCGTGCGTTGTGGCCGCTGCGCCACCGTCAACGTCGCCGCGACCGACGACCCGGAAATGCCCGGCCGCTGAGTCAGCAGCCGAGCAGCTCCAGCAGCCGGCTGCGGTGGCGCCCGTAGGCGCCGGCTCCGTCGGCGTCGACGGCCGCGATCCGAACGAGCGGCGGGTGACCCATCGCCGGCGTCGCGAGATCGCGGAGGGCATCGTGATAGGCCCGTTCACGCTGCCCGCCGCCGAAGCCGAAGCCCTTGGCGGCCAGGCTGCGCTCGAGCCCGTCGGTTTTCGAGCACCAGGTGCGGCACAGCTGCTTGTGCTCGTCGACGTCGAAGGCCACCGCGACATCGGCGGGGTAGAGCTCGAGCGCGCCGAGGCGGAACGACGTGAAGTGCTCCGACCCGTCGATTTGGATCACGGTGGCGGTCGGGGCGTGCACGAGGTCGACCGGGAGCAGCAGGTTCTCGCGCCCGGCATAGAGCACCGAGACGTCCCCCTTCAGGCGCGCGTGAATCCGGGCGAGCAGCTCGAGCGCCGCCGTGACCGGAACCACCAGCGAGGGGTCGCGCCGCGCCCGTGCCACGCGTTCGAGCCCGACGTGGCCCTGCTCGCACAGCCAGTCAAACGATTCACTCGCGAGCTGGATGCCGTCCGCTGCCGCCGCCTGGGCGAACGCAGCCTGCACATCGCCGGGCGCCACCCGGCGAATCTTAGGTGCGCTCCGCCCTCGCTCGGCGAGGCTGCGATCGAGGCCCGCGCGCTCCGCCTGCGGTTCGTCGGCGTGAACTGGTAGACCCCCGCCATGCAGAATGGCGATCGCGAGCCGCTCGAGCTCCCGCCGGGACCCGACGGCAGCAGCATTCGCAAGGCGCTGGTGGTCCTCCTCGACGGGGTGCGCTTCGACTGCCTGACAGAGTCCTCCACGCCGGTGCTCGACCGGCTGGCCGGCGAGGGGTTTCTCGCCCCGACCCGCATCTTCGGTACCGACGTGGCGCCGACGCTGAGCGGGCCGGCGATCAGCTCGATCGCCACCGGCGTGTGGCCGGACAAGCACCGAGTCCCGGGCAACCAGCTGCACGGCCACGCGCTCGATCGCTATCCGGACTTCCTCACGCGCCTGGAGGCCGCCGTCCCGCCGCGGCGGACCTTCGCCGCCCTGGACTGGGCGCCGCTCGGCCTTCCGGCGGACGGCGGCCCGGTGTTCAGCGACGCGATCGCGGCGAAGATCGCCCTCGCGACGGCCCAGACATGGGCCGCCTACCGGCGCGACGACGCGCGCCTGATCGGCGCAGCGGCCCGCGCCCTGCGCGAGCGCAACCCCGACGCGGCCTTCGTCTATCTCGGGGCCCCGGACATCGCCGCGCACGAGTTCGGTTGCCGGGGAGCGCAATACCGGGAGGCGATCGAAACCTGCGATCGCCAGGTCGGGGATCTGCTCGCGGCGATCGACGGACGATCCGGGCGCGACGGCGAGCGGTGGCTGGTGATCGTCGTCACCGATCACGGGCATCGCGACGAGGGCGGCCACGGCGGCGATTCGGACGCCGAGCGCACAGCCTGGATGGCGGTCGCCGGCGACGGCGCGCCGGCGGCGGCGCCCGCGACGCTCTCGAACGTCGACATCGCCCCGACGGTGCTCGCGCACCTCGGGGTCGTCTGGGCTGGAGAGCCGCCCGATGGGCTCGCGCTGATCGCCGAGGCCAGGGTGGCGGACCCGCCGGCGTAGCCGGGGGTTCCATCGCGTGATCGCGGCGTGTTCGCCGTCGCACAGGAGCACTGATGTCACCCGCGGTGCTCGCGCTGGTGCTCACCGCCGCGGTCGCGCACGCGGCCTGGAACTTTCTCGCCAAGGGCGCCGAGGGGGGCGCCGCGTTCGTCTGGCTCTCCACGATCGCCGGCGCGGCGATCTATCTGCCGGTACTGGTGCTCGTGCTGCTCGTCGCTCCGGGTCATCTCGGTTGGCTTGCGCTGGGGCTGATGGCGGGCAGCGGCGGGATGCACGCGGTCTACTTCGTCGTGCTCCAGCGTGGCTACGCGGCCGGCGACCTCTCGCTGGTCTACCCGCTCGGGCGTGGCAGCGGAGCGCTGCTCGCGGCCGTGGGCGCGACGGTCCTGCTCAGCGAGCACCCCAGCGCGCTGACGATCTTCGGCGGCGCGACGATCGTGGCGGCCGTGTTCTCGCTGGTCGTTCGCCCCGGTGTGTCGCTGCGGCGCGCGGGCGGGGCGGCGACGTTCTACGCGCTGGCGACCGGCGTGGCGATCGCGTCCTACACGCTCTGGGACAAGCATGCCGTCGGCTCGGCCGGACTGTCGCCGATCGTCTACCTCTGGGGCAGCAATATCGGGATCGGTATGACGCTGACCCCCTGGGTCCTCCGCAACCCCGGCCGGCTTCGCCGCGCGTGGGTGACCTCACGCCGGCGTGCGGCCGGCGTCGGTCTGCTGAGCCTGCTTGCCTACGTGCTGATTCTCTACGCGCTCAAGCACGCCCCTGTGAGCTCCGTCGCCCCCGCCCGCGAGAGCAGCATCCTGATCGGCGTGCTGCTCGGAGCAGTCGTGCTGGGGGAGGGGGATACCCGCCGGCGCCTCGTCGCCGCCGCCGCCACGCTGGTCGGCATCACGGCGCTCGCACTCGGCTGAGGCGCTCAGGCGACCGGAGGTGCGACCTCGACCGCGGTGCTTGCCGTAGCGCCCTTCTCATCACCGGCGGTCGTGACGCGCGCCATCGCGAGTGGGCTGAGCGCCGGCACGATCACCGTCGGCAGCAGCAGCGGCAGCAGGAGCAGGTGCAGCCAGTCCCACAGCGTGTTGCCGGTGAACCCGGTCCAGCTCCAGCGGCCGAGGTAGCCGCCGAGCACGACGGCGCCGAACACGGTCAGGACGATCGCGGTGACCACGGTGTGGTGGCGGTGCCAGTCGCCGCGCAGTTCGGCGAACCACGGCATCAAGAGCAGCGTCACCGGCAGCACGACGAGGCCGAGCCAATCCCAGACGGTGTTGCCACGGAATCCCGTCCAGGCCCAGGGAACCGTGTAGCCGGCGACCACGACGATCGCCAGCGCGACGAACGATGCGCCGGCGATCGATTTGACCCGCGGGTCCATCCGCGTGTCGCGGCGGACCCAGGTCGGCAGCACCGCAAAGACGAGCGGGAGCAGCAGCAGGTGCAGCCAGTCCCAGAGCGTTGCGGTGTGACCGTTGATCCCGGTCCACGGCCAGGTGCGGCTGTAGCCGCCCCAGAGCACCACGGCGAGCGAAAGGCCGCACGCCGCGGCGAGCACCGTGGATCGACCGCGCCAGCCAGGCGTTCGCGTGGCGTCCGGTTTGGCGGCAGGCGACGGGCTGGAGTCCATCCCGCGCGCAGTTAACCACACGCACAAACCGCCCCGGCGGGGACCGGCTGCGCCGGAAGATCCGGACGTCGAACCACCCGACGCGGGCTCGAGCTGCGGCGGGCGCCCTAGTGTAGGTCGCGCTCGAAGGCCTCGACGAGCGCCCGCGGGGCCTGGCAGCGCCAGGCGTCGACGATCAGCTCTTCGAGCTCGTCGAGGGCGATCCGCGGCAGTCGCACGAGGATCGCGGGAAAGCCGTTGTAGTGCGGTTCGGTGAAGAACTTGTCCGGGGCTGAGGCGAGCAGCGCCTCCTTGTCGAAGGCGTCGATGACGCGGATCGCGACGACGTCGGAGCGTGGCACCCTCGGCTTCTTCGGCTCGACGCGCTCGGCCCAGGCCCACACGAAAGCCTTCTGCTTGTCCTTGTTGCTCACCGAGAAGGAGAAACGGTCTCCCGCCTCAACCGTTTGCGGCAGGGCCCCGGCGATGCGGCGCACGTCGTCCTGATCAGTCACGGCTGCCCACGTCGAGTCGCTGAACGGACACGCCGGGCCCCGGCGACGATGACGGACGGATCGACACGCCGCGGATCTACAGGACGGCGATCGCCTCGACCTCGACCATCAGTCCCGGGAACGCAAGCCCCTTGACCTCAATCGCAGTCGACGCGGGCTGCCTCCCGGTGACGAACTCGGCCTTGACCTCCCTGTAAGCCTGAAGGTTCGTGATGTCCGGAAGGTAGACGGTCACCTTGACGACGTTGTCGAAGCTGGCGCCCGCGTGGTCGAGCACGGCCTGGAGGTTCTCGAAGACCTGCCGGCACTGCGCCACGAAATCGCCCTCGCCAACCAACTTCCCGTCGGGAGAGATTGGCACCTGGCCGGCGAGGAAGACAACCGACTGGGCGCCATCGACTCTCCAGGCCTGGGAGTACCCGAACTGATCCTGCCAGCTCCAGGGGTTTAGCTGCGTCCTCTCCATCGGTCCTCCTCCGGTTCAGCGACGTACGTGTGCGGGAGCATACGCAGTGCCCTGCCACCGAGATGACGCGCCGTACGGCTGGTCGCCGTCCAATTCGAGGAGCTCTTGGTAAAGGCCGAGCGAGGCTTCCGCGATTCGCCTCACGATCGAGTCAACGCCCGGACCAACTGCGACGACCGGCAGCGAGAGGACACCGCGGTGGCTGACGTTCACGACCAGGTCGCGGTCCAGGCGCTCGACCGCCTCTCGCCAGCGTGCCGGTCGCCCGGCCTTCTCGATCGCTGCGCCGTCGTCGGTGACCGAGGTGCGCCGGTCCCGCCGCAGCACCCGGACGCGGACCGGATCTCCGGGCCGGTACTCCAGTCCGCTGTCGATCACGGTCGCGCTCGGCTCCGGCTGTGGCCCAAGACACGACGCCGCGGCCTCGGATCGCTCGTGTGCTGGCTGCATCGCCATAACGGTAGCGCTGCGGGCTGCCCGCGGACGGGGGCGAAAGACGGCGTGCCGGACGTTTCCGCGTCACGCTGCGGAGGGGCGCCGTGGTCGGTACGGGATGCGTCGGTGTGCGTCCGTTACGCCGGCGTTGTCACTTCGCTACGGTCCCGACTTCAGCCATGAGCGAGCGTCCACGTGACCCGAGCCGTCCGGCACGCCGTGGGTCGCCGCTGTGGGACAGGCTCGAGATCAGCCGGATGGACCGGTCCCGGCACACTCACGCTGGTGCCCGGTCACGCCGTCGCGCGCGCTCGGACGCGCGGCCGCTGGTGGTGAGCCTCGCACTCCTGCTCGTGAGCATGAGCGCCGGGGTGGCGCTGGCCGCGTCTCCTCCAGCCGCGGCACCGGTCGCGATCCCGCTCGTGTCGATTTCGACGAGCGAGTCCGTCGGCAGCGCGGTGGCTGATGGGACGGTGCTCAGCGTGACCTTCAACGAGGCGCCGGTGCTGGCGAGCTCCTACAGCTTGACGCTCACGGACGGCCCGGACGTCGGCACGCTCAGCTCGGCCTCGGGCAACCTGACCGCCGCGGTGACCGGCGACAGCATCGCGTTCACCGTGCACGGCGGGCCATCGATGTCGGCCGGTGCCGGCCTGTCGCTCGCGGTGCTCGAGATCGTGGCTTCCACGGGTGTCAGCGACGCAAGCGGCAATCCGTGGGATCTCGTCGCCAGCGGCGAGATCGACAAGCCGGACCATTCGGCCGCGTGCCTCAACATCGGCGGCTACACGCGGGTCTTCGGCGGCTCGAACTGCGACATCGGCTTCGGCCACCCCGGACCGACGACGCCGGATGTCTACGACGTGATTCCGCTTCCGACGGCGGATCTGCCCGGGCCGCCGGACGACAACGCGCCCGAGGTGATCACGGAGTGCGAGGCAGGGTCGACCGACGTGGTCTACGACGTCAGCACCGGCGCGCAGCTCGGTGCGAAACCCTGTGGCCTCGCCACCAATCCGCCGGAGTCGCTGATCGGGAACACCAACTCGGACACGCTCGACTACATCGCGACAGGAAAACTCCAGTCGTTCGAGGAGGTCGGCGTCGTCGAGACGATCCCGAGCTCGAACTTCGTCAGCGCCTCGGCGGTGCCGCCTCAGCTGCGCGCGATCACGATCACCGGCAGCGAGGCCACGTTCAGCTACTACGGCGACGTCGTCTGCCTGGCGAGCAGCCGCAGCCCTCACACGATCTCGCAGTTCAGCTATGAAACGCCGTCGACGAACCTGAGTAGGAGCGGCCTGGTGTATGCCTCCGCCGTGGCGTGCCCGCCGAGCACGGGCGGGAGCTCGATCGCAGTCACCTACCCGAAACCGCTCGAGCCGGGTTCCAGCGTGCGGTTCAAGTACGCGGGGTATGGCGCCGGGCATTACATCGTGGGCGCTGCGGGCAGCTCCTTCACCCACGAGCGTGTGGCCTCCGAAAGCGCCTACGCGAAGGTGCCCGCGACCTCGCCGGCGGGCGGCGAAGGCCCCCAGCACGGGGCGCCGGGAACGCAACTGCTCACGGAGCAGGTCAGCTCGAGCGCTCACAGCGTCCGCATCCGCTTCCGGGCAACCGGCGCCTGGAGCGGGTTCCAATGTGCACTGGTTCTCCTGTCGGCCACCGGGGGCGCCACGGTGCCGACGCCTGCGTATGCCGCCTGCCGCTCGCCGACGACATTCAGGCATCTGCAGGCCGGCAGCTATGTCGTCTACGTCCGCGCGCTCGGACCGGGCGGCGTTGATAAGTCCCCTGCCACGTACAGCTTCACGATCGGGTAGGGGGCGGCCCGGCGTCGAGGAGCGGACCCCGCGGGCCATCCGCAGCTGGTCGCCAGGCACTGGGGGCATTTCGGCTGGGCAGACGTGGTGCCTCGCCGTCGGCCACGTTGGTTGCGCGAGCGAGTTATTCGGGGAGGCCGGTGTCGAGCGGCGGCAGCGCCTGGACCTCGTCCTTGGTGAGAGTGAGTCGGATACCGGCGTCGACCGCGCTCACGGCGCTGATCGGGATCGCGACGCGCTTGTGACTCAGCAGATGGCCCTCGTCGAGGAGGACGTGGGTCACGAGCTGCTCGCCGGGGGTCGTAACCAATCCGCGAAGGTGTCCGATGCTGCCATCCGTGGCATGCACCTGGTCGCCGCCGCGGACCTCCTCCTCGCCGGCGGGTACCTCGTCACGGGTGATCGTTCGCGGGCCCGTCGGCGATGGGCGCAGGTCAATGACGGGGCCGCCGCCGCCGTACGGCACGCCCATCTGCCGTTGGACGTAACCCCAGTCCACGGAGGTGTCGGGCAATGTCTCCGTTACCTCGGCCCGCGCGAGCGCTTCAAAGTCAGCCAGCGCGCAGCTCAGTCGGATCTCCCTGCCCGCCGAGGCGACGAGACCGACCGGTACGAGACGGCCCGTCTCCGCCTCTCGCCGATGTGCCGGCTCGACGACGAGATGCGTCAGTGTGCGCGCCGTCGGATCAACGACCAGACGTTTCAGCTCCCCGCATCCGCCGTCACTACACGCGACATCGCTACCAACGGTGAACTCCATGTGCTCACCCACGAACTACCCGCCTCTCGGTTTCGGCATCGACCGCCAGTCGTCGTCACTCATCCTGTAGCACGAGCTCCATGAACACGTCAACGCGGGTTGAGGCCAGATCGAGCTTCTCCCGCGGGACGTGCTCGAAGCCGAATGCCTCGTAAAGGTGAACTGCGCCGGCAAGCTTCTTCGAGCTGCCGAGAAACAGCGAACGGGCACCCGACGCCCGGGCGTGGTCGATGGCGGCTGCGAGGAGCTTGCGTCCGGCGCCGCGGCCGCGCAGCTCCGGCGAGACCGCCATCTTCGAGAGCTCCCAGGCGTCGCTGCCGTGGGGCACGAGCGCGACGCAGCCGACCGGCCGTCCGTCGAGTTCGGCGATCAGGATCGCGCCGCCAATGTCGATGTAGGCGGCGACCGGGTCGCCGAGCTGCCGGCGGTCGCGTTCGTCGATGACGAAGTACCGTCCGATCCACTCCTCGTTGAGCGCGCGAAAGGCCGCAGCATCGGCAGCGCCCTCCAGAAAGCGAACCGTTATGTCCCTAGTGTTGGTCTGCGACGCCAAGGCCTCCAGTATCGCAACCGTCGTGATCGCTTCGCGCAGAGGCTTTCGAGCCAGTGAATGACGGCCGCGAGGTGGCGGGCCGGCGGCAGCCGCTCGCCCGGTTACACGCCGAGCGCCGCGCGGGGCCTCGCTATGCGGAGGTCGTGAGCGAGGCCTCAGGGCGCGTTGGCTGGAACAGTTCGATCGGGTTGCCGGAGGGGTCATCGAGGAGGATCTGCTTTCCGCCGACGCCGGTCACGATGTCGTTGCGAAAATGCGCCTGTGCTTCGCGGAGCCTGTCGACCACGGCGGCGAGGTCGGGGAACTCCAGCATGAAGCGATTCCAGCCTCCCGGTTGGGGCTTCGTGCCGTCAGGCATGGCCTGACCGCCGCCGCCGGCACCGCTCGGTGCGCTCAGCACGAGGCGTAGGTCGCCTCGCGACAGCATCGCGAACGTTGGTGCGGGGTGCATCTCCTCCTTGAAGCCGAGCTGGTCGCAGTAGAACGCGATCGCAGCGTCGACGTCGTCGACGATGTAGCGGACGCTGACGGTGGCCATGGTTTGTCGCTCCTTGGTCTGTTTCCGGCCGGGTCTGCCGCCGGGTTGCTCAGGTGTACAGCTCGTGGTCTTGCTCGTCGACCTGGATCACCGTGCCGTCAGGCGCGGCAACCAGAAGAGACCGTCCCCACTCTTGGTCAACGATCATGCCTTCGGGCGGGAAGCCGGCTTCGAGCAGCCGCTGCTCGACCGCCTCGAGCGGCTCATCCGCAACAAAGTTGAGCGCGATGCCGGTCCGTCCTTGCCCGTCGGCGGCGATCGCGGCATCGTGGAGGCCAAGCTCACCGGCGCTAGCCGTCAACTCGATCCAGTGCCCGGAGCGCGAGCGTGCATCGGCCCGCAGACCGAGCGCCTCGTAGAAGCGAACCGCCGCCGCGACGTCGGGCACGAAATGGATCGGCCGGACCCTCATGACGATCGGTCGCCCTCGAGGCGATCCAGATGCGTGACGAGGGCGTCCTCGACCAGCCGCGACAGCGACGTGGCCTGATCGACGGCGGCGTGCTTGGCACGCCGGATCAGCGGCGGCGGTAAGTACACGTTGAACTGCTGCTTCGGCGCTGTGGGCTCATCCTGGGCCATCGGCGAATGCTAGCAACCTAGCAACGCCTCCGCCGGTCCGCGCGCGGTTGTCGCGCTGCGCGCTGCTGAGCAGACGGACGGCTGATCCTGCGCTCGGGATTGGGCTGCGATACTCGGCCTCGCGATGGGGCGAGATCCCTCTCAGCGTCCCGGGGTCCAGGGTGCCGGACGCCCATCGGCAAGGCGAGCCCGGGCACGGGCCCGTCACCGGCGTCGGCGGGTGGCTGCGCTCGTCGTGCTCGCCGCGGCGGCGCTCGCCGCGGTTCTCGTCGTGCCGGCACTGGGCACCGACACGCGCGGAGCACGCGTCGTGCGCTTCATGATCAACAGCCCGCTCGTCCACGAGACGGTGCCGGTGGCGGCCGTCGTGCCCGCCGGTGTGAGCGCCGCGCCGCGTCCACTGCTGGTGTTCCTCCACGGCAAGGGCGAGGACCAGGACTCAAACCTGGACGACGCGATGTTCGCGGCCCTCGCGCGGCTTGGATCGCGCGCACCGGACGTCGTCTTCCCCTACGGCTCCGCCGACTCCTACTGGCACGACCGGGCCGGCGGAGCGTGGGGGTCCTTCGTCGTCAACGAGGTGATCGCGCAGGCGCTGAGCCGGCTGCACGCCGACCCGAAGCGGGTCGCGATCGGCGGGATCTCAATGGGCGGCTTCGGCGCGCTGGACATCGCCCGCCTGCACCCCGGACGCTTTTGCGCCGTCGGTGCGCACTCCGCCGCGCTCTGGGTCAGCGGCGGCGAGAGCGCCCCCGGCGCGTTTGACGACGCCCAGGACTTCGCCCGCCACGATGTCATCGCCGCCGCTCGCGCCGGTGACCCCTACCGCGGCGCGGCGGTCTGGATCGACGTTGGCACAGACGATCCCTTCCGCGCCGCCGACACCACACTCGCCGAGGCGCTGCGGGCCGACGGTCACCCTGTCCAGTTCCACGTCTGGCCCGGGTCACACGACCAGGGCTATTGGCAGAGCCACTGGAACAGCTACCTCCAGTTTTACGCCGCCGCCCTTGCCAATTGCCACCAGGCCTGATCACGACGTCCATGTCCGCTCGCCGGGTGCCGTCGCCGCACTGAGGCCGGCGCGGTTCGCTGAGCGCCGCACCTCCACGTCGCGTCAGCGTCGTCATGCGCGCTTTCTGCAGCCGCGGGTGCATTCACCGATCCCGGTTTCGGTGGATGTGCCGAACCCCACTTGACACTGCGTTCCAGCCGGTTGTAGGATTGTCGACAACGGACGGAGAGGGGTCCAGGGGCGCAGATGGTCAGCGACTGGAAGCTCGCCAGCGTGCAGCGTTCGACGGTTGCTGACGTCGTCGTGCGCGAGATGCGGCGGGCGATCGTCGAGGGCGACATCGCGCAGGGCGAGCAGCTGCGCGAGGAGCACTTGGCGCGGATGCTCGGCACCGGCCGCGGCGTGATCCGCGAGGCGCTGCGGCAGCTCGCGCAGGAGGGCCTGGTCGAGGCGATGCCGCACCGCGGCAGCTTCGTGCGGCTGCTGTCGCTGGAGGACCGCCTCGACGTGTACGCCGCGCGCGAGGCGATCGAGTCGGGCGCCGCGCTGCGGGCGCTGCAGTCGTCCGAGCCGCTCGACCTCGAGCCGATGCGCGCGGCGCTGGCGCGCCTGGACGCGGCGGCGCGCGGCCACGACCGCGTCACCGAGGCGGTGATCGCCGCCGACGTCGACTTCCATCGCGAGCTGGTCGCGCTCGCCGGCAGCCCGCGGCTGTCGCGCGCGCACGAGACGCTCGTCGCCGAGACGCGGATGCTGCTGCGCCACCACCCGGCGTATCCGAGCTCTGACTACGTCGGCGACCACACGCTGCTGCTGGACGCGTTCGAGCGGCGCGATCCCCGCACCGCCCGAGCTGGTCGCCGAGCACCTTCGCCTGTCGGCGCGTCTGATCGGCGGCGAGCTGGCGAGACGGACCGGCGAACACATCGAAACCCCGGGGTCATCCGGGTGGAGGAGAGACGACGCATGCGTGACGAACGAGCTGGAGAGCGGCTGGAGATCCAGGCGGCGGGCGGCCTCACGCGCCGCGACGTGGTGCGCGGCGGACTCGCGGGCGGCGCGCTGCTCGCGGGCGGCGCCCTGCTCGGGAGCCTGGGCGGCGCGAGCGCGAGCGCGGCCGCGCCGAAGATCAAGCACGGCGGCGCGCTGAAGGTCGGCACGACGGGCGGCGGCCCCTCCGACTCGATCGACGCCCACTTCGCGACCTCCGACCCCGACATCTCGCGCCTGTGGCAGCTGTACGAGCCGCTCGGGGTGCGCAACGCGGACTTCAACTTCGAGTACAAGCGTGGCCGAGTCGATCACGCCGGGCAAGGTCCCGGACGTGTGGACCGTCAAGCTGCGGCCGGGCGTCACGTTCCACAACGGCAAGAAGGTGACCGCCGAGGACGTCATCTTCTCGCTGCGGCGGATCCTCAACCCGAAGAAGCCGGGCACCGGCGCCGCGTCGATCGGCTACGTCGACATCGGCAAGACCAAGGCGCTCGACTCGAGCACGGTGCAGATCGCGCTGACGACCCCGAACATCGGCTTCCCCGACGACGTCGGCCAGTACTTCAACGGCATCGTGCCGGTCGGCTACAACCCGAAGGCCCCGATCGGGACCGGCCCGTTCAAGTACCAGAGCTTCACGGCGGGACAGCAGAGCGTGTTCGTGCGCTACGCCGACTACTGGGACACTCCGGCGATCGTCGACTCGGTGACGATCATCGACTTCGCCGACGACACCGCACGGCTCAACGCGCTGCTCGCGGGCCAGATCCAAGCGATCGACAACCTGCCGGCGGCGCAGCTGACCTCGGTCCAGAGCAACCCGGGCCTCAAGGCGCTGATCTCGCAGTGCGGCGCCTGGCAGCCGTTCACGATGCGGGTCGACCAGGCGCCCTTCAGCGACGTGCGCGTGCGCCAGGCGTTCCGGCTGATGGTCAACCGCCCGCAGATGATCGAGCAGGCGCTGTCCGGGCAGGGCCGCGTCGGCAACGACCTTTACGCGCCCTACGACCCGGCCTACGACAGCGCGCTGCCGCAGCGCCACCAGGACATCGCGCAGGCGAAGTCGCTGCTGAAGGCCGCCGGCCACAGCAACCTCACGCGTCCAGCTCACGACCTCGCCCGTCTACCAGGGCATCGTCCAGGCGGCGGAGGTGTTCGTGCAGCAGGCGTCGGCGGCGGGCGTCAAGGTCAACCTCAACCAGGTCCCGACGGGGACGTTCTACGGCCCCAACTACCTCAAGTGGACCTTCGCGCAGGACTTCTGGTTCACGCGCAACTACCTCGGCCAGGTCGCCCAGGGCAGCCTGCCGAACTCGCCGTTCAACGAGACGCACTGGGCCAACCCGCAGTTCCAGAGCCTGATCAAGCAGGCGATGGCCGAGCTCAACGCCGCCAAGCGCGCCGACCTCCTGCACGAGGCGCAGATGCTCGAGTACGACATGGGCGGCTACATCGTGTGGTCGTTCTCGAACCAGCTCGACGCCTACAGCGCCACGGTGACCGGCTTCGCGCCGGCCCGCTCGGGGGTGCCGCTGACCAACTACGGCTTCTACCGGGTCGGCTTTGTCGCCTAGGTTCTTCGCGAAGCGCCTCGGCGCTCGGCATCCTGACGCTGTTCGCCGTCTCGATCGTCGTGTTCGCGGCGACCCAGGCGCTGCCCGGGAACGCCGCGCGCGCGATCCTCGGCAAGCAGGCGACGCCCGAGGCGCTGGCGGCGCTGACGCGCCAGCTGCACCTCAACGAGCTCCGTGTTCACGCAGTACACGCACTGGCTCGGCGGCGTGCTGACCGGCAACCTCGGCATCTCCGCGGCGACGCAGGAGCCGGTCACCCAGCTGCTCTCGTCGCGGATCGGCAACTCGGGCTTCCTGGTGCTGGTCGCGGCGCTCGTCGCGCTGCCGCTGGCGATCGGGCTCGGGGTGCTGATGGCCGTGCGCCGCGACAAGCCGACCGATCAGGTGCTGTCGACGGCGTCGCTGATGGTCGCCGCGCTGCCCGAGTTCGTGATCGGGATCGTGCTCGCGCTGGTGTTCGCGACCAACGTCGTCCACGTCTTCCCGGCGGTGTCGCTGCTCGCTCCGGGCCAGCACGTATGGGACGACCCGAAGGTCGTGGTGCTGCCGGCGGCGACGCTGGTGATCGCGGTGACTCCGTACATCAGCCGGATCATGCGGGGGTCGATGATCGAGGTGCTCCAGAGCGAGTACGTGACGATGGCGCGGCTGAAGGGGATGTCCGAGCGCAAGGTGATCTGGCGCCACGCGGTCCCCAACGCGATCGTCCCGGCGATCCAGGTCGCGGCGCTGCAGCTCGCATGGATGGCCGGCGGCGTCGTGGTCGTCGAGCAGGTGTTCGACTACCCGGGGATCGGCCAGGCGCTGATCAGCGCCGTCGGCGAGCGCGACGTGCCGACGGTGCAGGCGCTCGCGCTCCTGATCGCGGGCGTCTACGTCGTCGTCAACTTCCTCGCCGACGTCTGGACGATCGTGCTGACGCCGCGCCTGCGGACGGCGGCGCGGTGAGCGCGACCGCCGTCGCGCTCGATCCCGCGGTCGCGACCGGCGGGATGCGCCAGCGCCAGTGGCTGATCGTGCTGCGATCGGCGCTGCGGCTGTGGCGCACGCGGGTCGGGCTCGGGATCCTGCTGCTGGTCGTGCTGATCGCGCTGCTCGGTCCGGCGATCGCGCCGCACGGGCAGCTCGCGTTCGTCGCGCCGGACAACTCCGGGCCGTCGGGCAGCGCCCTGTTCGGCACCGACACGCTCGGCCGCGACGTCTGGAGCCGCTTCCTCGACGGTGGCCGCAGCGTGCTCGGGCTGTCGGTGCTGTCGACGATCCTCGGCGTCTCGCTGGGGCTGCTGATCGGGCTCGGCGCGGCGTACGCCCACGGCGCCGTCGACGAGGTCCTGATGCGGATCTCGGACGTGTTCCTGTCGTTCCCGCAGATCCTGTTCGCGCTGCTGCTGGTGGCGGCGCTCGGCTCGAACGTCTGGCTGCTGGTGGCCGCGGTCGGCATCACGACGGCGCCGCGGGTCGCGCGCGTGATGCGCGGAGCCGCGCTCCAGGTCGTCGAGCGCGACTTCGTCCAGGCGGCCGAGGCGGTCGGCGAGAAGCGCCGGCGGATCATCTTCGGCGAGCTGTTGCCGAACGTCTCGAGCCCGCTGATGGTCGAGTGCGGGCTGCGCCTGACGTACTCGATCGGGCTGATCGCAGCGCTCGACTACCTCGGCTTCGGCGTCCAGCCGCCGAACGCCGACTGGGGCTACATGATCTACGAGAACCAGCTCGCCGCGACGGTGCAGCCGTGGGGGGTGGTGCTGCCCGTGATCGCGATCGGCCTGCTGACGATCGGCGCCGGCCTCGTCACCGACGGCATCGCCCGTGCTGCGATCGGCCTCGACGGCCGGGGCGACTCGTGAGCGCGGTGCCGGACAGCCGCGCACCCGCCGCCGCGAGCGTGGTGGAGGTCCGCGACCTGCGGATCGAGCTGACCGACTCGGCCGACGACATCGTCGACGAGATCGGCATCCGGATCCGGGCCGGGGAGGTGCTCGGCCTCGTCGGCGAGTCGGGCTCCGGCAAGACCACGGTCGGCATGGCGCTGCTCGGCTACTGCCGACCCGGCGGCCGCGTTCGCGGCGGCGCGGTCCTGATCGACGGTCGCGACCTCGCCCAGCTCGACAGCGGGAAGGTCCGCCAGCTGCGCGGCGGCACGGTCTCCTACATCCCGCAGGATCCGGGGACGTCGCTGAACCCGGCGATGCGGATCGGCAGGCAGATCGCGGAGGCGCTCGAGGAGCACCGCGCCCAGCTCTCGGCCGCCGAGCGCGACGCGCGCGTGCGCGAGGTGCTCGGCGAGGTCGCGCTGCCGTCCGACGACGCGTTCCTGCGCCGCTACGTGCACGAGCTGTCGGGCGGCCAGCAGCAGCGCGTCGCGATCGCGATGGCGTTCGCCTGCCGCCCGCAGGTGATCGTCTGCGACGAGCCGACGACCGGGCTCGACGTGACGACGCAGGCGCGCGTGCTGGAGACGATCCGCGACCTCTGCCGCAGCCACGCCGTCGCCGCGCTGTACGTCAGCCACGACCTCGCGGTCGTGGCTGAGCTCGCCGACCATGTCGCGGTGATGTACGCCGGGCGGATCGTCGAGCTGGCGCCCCGGCGGGCGCTGTTCGAGTCACCACGACACCCTTACACGCGGCGCCTGCTGCGGGCCGTGCCCGACCTCGAGGGCAGGCGGTCGGTGGTCGGGATCCCGGGCCACGCGCCGCTGCCCGGCGGGCGGCCGTCGGGCTGCTCGTTCGCCCCTCGCTGCACGCTGGCGCGCGACGACTGCCGAGCCGCGTTTCCGCCCGTACGCGAGCTCGGCGACGGCCACCTCGTCCGCTGCTACCACGCCGACGAGGCCGCGGCGGAGGTGCTCGCCGAGGGGCCCGACCCGGCGGCGGGCGTGGCCCCCGGCGATGCCGTGCTCACCGTAAGCGGGCTCGACGCCCGCTATGGTGGCCGCCAGACGCTGTTCGAGATCGAGCTCGCGGTGCGCCGCAACGAGTGCGTCGCGCTGGTCGGCGAGTCGGGCTCGGGCAAGACGACGCTCGCCCGCTGCATCTCGGGGCTGCACCACGACTGGAGTGGCGAGGTGCGACTCGGCGACGTCGCGCTCGCGCAGTCGTCGCGGCGTCGCTCGGGCGCGGCGCGCCGCGAGATCCAGTACGTCTTCCAGAACCCCTACGCGTCGCTCAACCCGCGGCGCACCGTCGGCCAGACGATCGCCCGGCAGCTGCGGCTGTTCTTCCCGGTCGGGCGCCGCGAGGTCGGGGCGCGCGTCGGCGAGTGCCTCGAGCGGGTGTCGCTGTCGAGCGCCGCCGCCAACCGCTTCCCCGACCAGCTCTCGGGCGGCGAGCGCCAGCGCGTGGCGATCGCCCGCGCGCTCGCGGCGGAGCCGTCGCTGCTCGTGTGCGACGAGGTGACCTCGGCGCTCGACGTGTCGGTCCAGGCCGCGATCGTCGACCTGCTCGCGGAGCTGCGCGCGTCGATCGGCCTGAGCATGCTGTTCATCACCCACAACCTGGCGCTGATCCGCGCGATCGCCGACCGCGTCTGCGTGATGACGGGCGGGCGGATCGTCGAGACCGGGAGCGTCCTCGAGGTGTTCGAATCGCCGAGTGCCGAGTACACGCGCGAGCTGCTGGCGAACACGCCGAGCATCGAAGCCTCGCTCGGGCGGGTCCCGTCGCGCGCGCAATGACGGCTCGGGCGGCGGCAGAGATCCCCGTCCAGTCGCGGTCGATCGCAGGCCAGGCGCGCTTCGATCCGGTCGCGGAGCCGCGCGGCGTGCGAACCCTGCGCGTCGCCGGCGGACGGACGCTGCGCTACGTCGACACGAGCGAGCCGGGGTGGCGCACGATCGTGTTCTTTGGTGGGCTCGGCACCAGCGTCGGCGCATTCTCGCTCACGGAGTTCGCACGCTCGACGCGTGAGTCGCTCGGGCTGCGCGTCGTGAGCGTCGAGCGCAACGGCTTCGGCGCGACGTCGTTCGACGCTGCGCGCGGTTACGCAGAGGGGGCCGATGACGTCATCGCGGTGCTCGAGTCACTGGGCATCGAGCGCGTCGCGATCGTCGCGATCTCGGGCGGTGGACCGTATGCCGCGGCGCTCGCGGCGCGGGCGCCGGAGCGTGTCATCTCGCTGCACCTCGCGGCCGCCGCCGCGCGACCGCTCGCCGCGCGCTCGCATGCCGCGGCGGAGCTGCTCGCCGCCGATCCGGCCGGCTTCTGGGACTTCCCGGCGGCGAGCCCCGTGCACCGGATCCCGGGGTTCGTCGCGGCGACGATCCGGGAGGGAGCGCGCGCGCTCGGCGGCGCCTCGCGGGCGCAGGCGCTCGCCCACGAATGGGCGCTGCTGCGCAGCGAGCGGCTGCCCGACCTGCGATCGGTCCACGCGCCGGCATACCTCTACGGCGGCGCCGACGACGAGATCGTCCCGCCCGAGCACCTCGCGGCGTGGGGCCAGACGCTCGGCGGCGTGGTGACGGTGCGCAGCTACCAGGGCGAGGGACACGACATCCAATACCGCCACTGGGACCAGATCCTCGTCGATGCGGCCGGCTCCGGCGGGCGCACGCTCGTCTGTCAGGATGGCACCGCACGACTCGTGGCCGACGCCGAGCTCGAGGAGCGTCTCGCCGCCGGCGCCACACTGGGGTTGTGCGCCTGGGCGGTGGGCCCTGGACATTGCGACGACCAACGCGAGTAGAACTGGGGACCGTATGATCTCGGAGGTGTTTGTGACCTGCGCCGTCACCGGCGCGGGGGACACGGTCGGGCGTAGCGAGCACGTGCCGGTGACGCCGGAGCAGATCGCCGAGGCGGCGATCGACGCCGCGCGGGCCGGGGCCGCGGTGGTGCACATCCACGTGCGCGACCCCGAGACCGGGCGCGGCTCGCGCGAGGTCGCGCTCTACCGCGAGGTGGTCGAGCGCATCCGCGCCAGCGACGTCGACCCCGTCCTCAACCTGACCTGCGGCATGGGCGGTGACCTCGTGCTCGGTGACGTCGAGTCGCCGCTGGACTTCGATCGCGAGGCGTCCGACATGGCCGGAGCCGCCGAGCGGCTGGCGCACGTCGAGGCGCTGCGACCGGAGATCTGCACGCTCGACTGCGGGACGATGAACTTCGCCGCCGGAGGCGACTACATCATGGTCAACTCGCCGTCCATGCTGCGCGCGATGGCACGCCGAGTCAGGGAACTCGGCGTGCGCCCCGAGCTCGAGGTGTTCGACACCGGGCAGCTGGTGCTCGTCCACGAGCTCGTCCGCGATGGGCTGATCGATGCGCCGCCGCTGATCCAGCTCTGCATGGGGATCCCCTACGGCGCCCCCGACGACGTCGGGACGCTGCTCGCGCTGATCAACCGCCTGCCCGCAGGGGCGGTCTTCTCGGCGTTCGCGATCGGGCGCATGCAGCTCGCGTACGCCGCGCTCGCGCCGATCGTCGGCGCCAACGTGCGCGTCGGCCTCGAGGACAACCTGTACCTCTCGCGCGGCCGGCTGGCGACGAACGCCGAGCTGGTGGCGCGCGCGGTTGCGCTGCTCGACGCCATGAACGTCCGCGCGCTCGGCTCCGACGAGGTGCGCGAGCGGCTCGCGCTGGTGCGCCATGCCTGACCGTCCCGGCGTCGGTCGGCCTGCTCGGCGGCGGCGTCATCGGCGGCGGCTGGGCCGCCCGCTTCCTGCTGAACGGCGTCGACGTGCGGATCTACGATCCCGATCCGGCGGCCTCCGAGCGGATCGACGAGATGCTGGGCAATGCGCGCCGCGCCTACCGGCGCCTGACGCTGGCGCCGCTGCCGCCGGAGGGCGCGCTGACCTACGCCTCCTCGGTGGCGGAGGCCGTCGACGGCGCCGACCTGATCCAGGAGTCCGCACCCGAGCGCCTCGAGCTCAAGCAGCAGCTGCTCGCCGACGCCAGCCGCGCGGCGAGGCCGGACGCGATCGTCTGCTCGTCGACCTCGGGCCTGCTGCCGTCGCTGCTGCAATCGCAGATGGTGCGCCCCGAGCGGTTCGTCGTCGGACACCCGTTCAACCCCGTCTACCTGCTGCCGCTGGTCGAGCTGTGCGGCGGCGGGGCGACCGCACCCGAGACCGTCGGGCGGGCGGCGGCCGTGTACGAGGCGGTCGGCATGCGCCCCGTCGTCGTCGCGACCGAGATCGACGGCTTCCTCGCCGACCGGCTGCTGGAGGCGCTTTGGCGCGAGGCACTGTGGCTGGTCCACGACGACATCGCGACGGTCGAGGAGATCGACGATGCGATCCGCTACGGCGCCGGGCTGCGGTGGGCGTTCATGGGGACGTTCCTGACATACCGGATCGCCGGCGGCAAAGACGGGATGCGCCACTTCGTCGAGCAGTTCGGGCCGACGCTGTCGGCGCCGTGGAGCAAGCTCGTCGACGTGCCCGAGCTGAGCAGCGAGTTCGTCGAGAAGCTGGCGGCACAGTCGGACGCGCAGGCGCGCGGGCAGACGATCCCCAGCTGGAGCAGCAGCGCGACGACTGCCTCGTGACGCTGCTGCAGGGGCTGCGTGCGCACGGCGTCGGCGCCGGCGAGACCCTGGCCGCATGGGAGCGCGACCTCGCCCGCACCGTCGCGCCGCGAGCGCGCTCGAACGGCGCGGCCACGGCCGGGCCGCTCGAGCTGTTCGCGAGCGAGGTCGCGCCCGAGTGGATCGACTACAACGGCCACGTCACCGAGAGCCGCTACCTGGAGCTGTTCGGGCTCGCGACCGACGAGCTGCTGCTGTACATCGGGCTCGACGACGACTACCGCGCGACGACGGGCTCGTACTACACCGTCGAGACGCACATCTGCCACCTGCGCGAGCTGTTCGCCGGCGCTCGCGTGCACGTCACAACCCAGCTGCTCGGCTGCGACGCCAAGCGGCTGCACTTCTTCCACGTCCTGCTGTGCGAGGGCGAGGAGGCCCCGATCGCGACCGGCGAGCACATGCTGGTGCACGTCGACGCGGCGACGGGCCGCGCCGGACCGGCGCGTGGGGACGTCGCCGCCCGCGCGGCGGCGCTCGTCGCGGCGCACGCCGGGCTGCCCCGGCCGGAGCGCGCGGGTCGGCGGATCGCTGCGCTGTAGTGGCGGCCGGGGGTGGGAGGCCTTCTGGCTGAGGAGCTGGCGGCAATCGCGACGATGGAGGAGGGCCGACTGGCCCACAGCCGAGGATCGCCGAGGCCGGGCCTGGCCATCCGGCGCCGTTTGATTAGTCTTGGCCGTTGAGAGCGAAGCTGGCCGCAACCGTTCGGGGCGGAGGTCCGCGAGCGAGGATGGAGGGAGATATGCCCGGCTTGGCGATGGTGACCGGTGCCTCTTCAGGGATCGGCATGGCGTACGCGGAACGACTGGCTGCCGATGGGTGGAACCTGGTCGTCGTCGCCCGACGCCTCGAGCGGCTCGACGAGTTGGCGGCGCGCCTACGCGACAGCCACGGCGGGACGGTGCAGGCGATCCAAGCCGATCTCGGTCAATCGCACGATCTACAGCGGGTGTGCGACGAGATCGATGCGACGCCCGTCGACATGCTTGTCAACAATGCCGGTCTGGCCCACTACATGACGTTTGCCGACCTGTCACCGACGCAGGCGCGGGAGCTGGTGGACCTCAACGTCCTTGCCCCCGTGTTGCTGAGCAGAGCCGCGGTCGCCGGCATGCTCGCTCGCGCGAGGGGCACGATCGTCAACGTCGCCTCGCTGCTGGCGTTCAGCGGCGCCGAGCAAGCCCCGTTTCTCCCGCAGCGAGCCGTGTACGCGGCCACGAAGTCGTTCTTGGTCACCTTCAGCCAGCTGCTCGCTGGTGAGGTGCTCGCCGGCGGGGTTCGCGTCCAGGTGGTATGCCCGGGGGTGGTGCGCTCTGAGTTTCACAGCCGGCAGGGCATGGACATGAGCGCCGTTGCGCGGATGGAGCCCGACCAAGTCGTCGAAGCGAGCCTCGCCGATCTGGCCGACGGTGTCGTGGTGTCGGTCCCGGGTCTCGCCGACACCGCCTCCCTAACCGATCTCGAGACCGCGAGTCACGCGCTCGTCGGCGTCGCTCGGACCGCCGAGCTCCCTGCGCGCTATCACCGCGAGGCGATCTAAGCCGCGCGCGCGTCAAGCCACCACGCGCCGTCCCCTGGGCTTGCGCCGCATGTCCACCGGCAGGCGATGCGCCGCGACGACGGCGAGAAAGCTGCTCTGCGGGCACTCGTCGAGGGCGTCCGTTGGCACATATCGGCAGACAGGAGGCCGAGGCGTCAGGCGGCGGGCGAGCAGGTCACCGCTTGAACGAGCAGCCCCGCTGTTGCAGGATGGTCCGTGAAGCGGATGAAGGGACTCGAACCCTCGACCTTCTGCATGGCAAGCAGACGCTCTAGCCAACTGAGCTACATCCGCGCGAGCGCGGAGTATAGATCCGGGAACCTGATCGCGCGAGCGCTGCCAGGCCTGCTGCCGGGCCTACGCCGGGATCACGCACAGCCCGCGCTGTCGGGATCCAGCGTGACCTCCGCCACCGGATTCTCAGCATTTCCATAGGTCTGCGAAATGCGGCGCCGGGATCCTGTCGCGCCATGGCGTTTCTCGGGCACGTCTTCGAGCCGCAGCCCGCTGGGCCGGCGAGCGGCGATCTGACGGAAGGCCGCCGGCGCGCGGTCGGCGCCCGACGCCTTGCGCACGCCGTCGCGGCGGTGCGGCGTGCCCCGGAGCTCGGCGGGCTGATCGGCCTGGCTGCGCTGCTGAACCTGTGGGCGCTCGGCCGCAACGGCTGGGCGAACACCTACTACTCGGCGGCGGTCCGCTCGATGGCCGCGAGCTGGCACAACTTCCTCTACGCCTCGCTCGATCCGAGCGGCGTGATGACCGTCGACAAGCCGCCGCTGTCGCTGTGGATCCAGGCGCTCTCGGTCCGTGTCTTCGGGTATCACCCGCTGGCGATCCTCGTACCCCAGGCGCTGATGGGGGTGGCAAGCGTCGTCCTCGTCTACGACCTCGTGCGCCGGCGCTTCGGCCGCCTGGGCGGCCTGGTCGCGGGGCTGGCTCTGGCGACGACGCCGATCGCCGTCGCGATGTCGCGCGACAACAACCCCGATGCGCTGCTGACGCTGTGCTGCGTGGCGGCGGTCTGGTTCGCCGTGCGCGCGTTCGAGGACGGGCGAACGCGTTGGCTGGTGTTCAGCGGGATCGCTGTCGGGCTCGGATTTGAGACGAAGATGGGCGTGGCGCTCGCCGTCGTGCCGGCGATCGCGCTCGCGTGGCTTTGGATCGCCCCGCGTGGGCGTGCGGCCGCGATCCGTCAGCTGCTCGCCGGCGGTGGCGCGATGCTCGCGGTCGGCGGCGCGTGGCCGTTGCTCGTCAGCTTGACGCCGTCGGCGGACCGTCCGTGGATCTCGGGCACCTCCGACAACAGCATCCTCTCGCTGATCTTCGGCTACAACGGGTTCGGCCGCGTCAGCGGCCAGAGCGGCGGTCCCGTCGGGGGTGGTCCCGTTGGCGTCTTCGGCCAGGGCACCGGTCCGTTTCGCCTCGTGAACGCTGCGCTGGGAGGCCAGGACGGCTGGCTGCTCGGATTCGCCGTCGTCGGGGCCGCGGTGGTGTTGGTCGCGAGCCGGGCGCGCAGGCAGGACCCACGCACGGCGTGGCTCGCGGTCGTCGGCGGCGCGTTCCTGGTGATCGCCGCGCTGTTCAGCTTCGCGCAGGGGATCTTCCACCCCTATTACGTCGTGTTGCTCGCGCCGTTCACCGCCGCACTGGTCGGTGCTGGGTCGGCAAGCGTTGCGAAAGACGGTGTGCGCGCGGCGATCGCCGGCACTGCTGCGCTCGCCGCCGGCGTGATCTGCGAGTTCGTCGTCCTGCACGACTACAGCGGCCAGCTCGGCTGGTTGCGGGTCGTGCTGCCGATCGTCTGCGGCGGGGCGGCAGTCGCGTTGTTCGCGCTGAGAGGTGCCCGCGTTCACGCATGGGCGATCGCGCTCGGAGCCGCGGCGCTGCTCATCGCGCCGACGGTATGGGCGTTCGACACGCTGGGGTACGCAACGCAGAGCACGTTTCCGGCCGGCGGCCCGGCGTCGGCGAATCTCGCTGTTGGCGGCGGGCTCTTCGCCGGCGGGGGGGCCGGTCGGCGTGCGTTCGCCGGCCGGTTCCGTGCTTTCAGCGGGCCCCCCGGCGGCGCAGGGCCGGGGCTGTTCGGCGGGGCGGCTCCGGGCGCGACGGCGCCCGGCGGCGGGCCACCGAGCTTCGCCGGCCGCGGCCGCTTCTTCGGCGGTGCTGGCGGCCTGTTCGGCGGCGGCGGCTCGCTGAGCACCGTCGAGGCCTACGCAAGGTCGCATGGCGGCGGCACGATCGCCGTTTCGAGCCAGTCCGACGCGGCCAGCGCGATCGTCGCCAGCGACGCGAGGGTGGCCGGCATCGGCGGCTTCTCCGGGCAGGAGAGCGACCCGTCGATTTCCTGGCTCGCGGACGAGGTTGCCTCGGGGAGGATCCGCTGGGTCTACGGCAGCGGCGACGCCGGCTCGTTCAGCCTCAGCCTGCCCACGGGTGTACGGGGCCTCCGCGGCAACGCGGCGGCGCGCTCGTTCGGCCTCGGTGGACGGCCCGGGGCCAGCGCGGCACTGAACGCGGCGGCGAGGGCGTGCACTCCGGTGGCCGCCGTCTCGTCGCTCTATGACTGCGCCGGCAAGGCGGCTGCGCTGCGGGCCCTCAGCTGAGCAGCGGGACGACGAGGACCGGCCGCTTGGCGTGGTGCACGAGCGCGTTCGAGACGCCGCCGAGCACGACCGAACCGACCGTTGAGAGGCCGCGAGCCCCCGCGACGATCAGCTGCGCATCGAGCTCGTCGGCGACATCGAGGATCGCGCGCCAGGGCGCCGCGTCGGCCCGCTGCAGGCGCCCCTCCGCAACGAATCCGGCCTTCTCGGCGAGCGCGACGCCCTCGTCGAGGACCCGCTGGGCGCGATCGCGAATCGCCGACTCGAGCTCGGCGATCTGGCCCGGACTCCACGTCTGGAGGCCACCGAACGGGTCGGCGTCGAAGTAGGTGACCGGCGGATCCCAGACGTGCAGCACGGTGACCGGGACATCGCCGAGCACCTCGTGCGCGGACTCGATCGCGTGTTTCGCGCTCTCCGAGCCGTCAAAGGAGAGCACGATCATCGCCGGGCCGCCGCTCCGGTAGCGCCGCCGAAGGCCTCATGCCGCGGTGCTCGAACCATGATGGGAGTCTAGAGCGCGAACGTCGGGCGGTCCGCCGTGCCGCGGTCGCGCCGCGGCGAAAGCTCGCGGCGGCGAGTCTCGTATGCTGCCGCGACATGGCACGTGTCGGCATCCTGACCGGTGGGGGAGACTGTCCCGGACTCAACGCGGTGATCCGCGCGGTCGTGCGGCGCGCGCTCGACGACCCGGACAACACCTGCGTCGGCTTCCGCCACGGCTGGGCCGGCGTGCTCAAGGGCAGCTCGTTCGAGCTGACGCGCGCCAGCACGGTGGGAATCCTCGCCCGCGGCGGCACGATCCTCGGCACCTCGCGGACGAACCCGTTCGCCGACGGCGCCGACGGCACCGAGCAGATCCGCAGCGTGCTCGCGGCGCAGGGCGTCGACGCGCTGATCGCCATCGGCGGCGATGACACGCTCAGCGTCGCAGCCCGCCTGACCGAGCACGGAGTGCCGGTCGTCGGGGTGCCCAAGACGATCGACAACGACCTCGGCGGGACCGAGCTGACGTTCGGCTTTCACACCGCGGTGCAGATCGCGACCGACGCGATCGACCGGCTGCGGACGACGGCCGAGTCGCACGACCGTGTGATCGTCGTCGAGGTGATGGGACGCGAAGCCGGCTGGATCGCGACCTACGCCGGCATCGCGGCCGGGGCCGACGCGATCCTCGTGCCCGAGTGGCCCTACGACCTCGACGCCGTCTGCGAGCTGCTGTGGGCGCGCCACGCCAACGGCACGACGTACTCGATCGTCGTCGTCGCCGAGGGCGCGACCCCCAAGGACGGTGGCGCGGCGAGCGTCGCCACCACCCACACCGACGCCTTCGGCCACCCCCGACTTGGCGGCGTCGCCGTCTCGCTGAGCGCCGAGATCGAGGAGCGCACCGGCTACGAGACCCGCTACACGATCCTCGGGCACGTTCAGCGCGGCGGCACCCCGACGGCATTCGACCGTGTCCTCGCAACGCGCTTCGGCGTCGCGGCGATGGATGCGGTGCGCGAGCGGCGCTTCGGCGAGATGGTCGCGCTGCGCGCCGGCGAGATCGTGCTGCTGCCGTTCAGCGAGGCGCTGCAGGAGCCCAGGCTGCTGTCGCCGGAGCTCTTCGAAGTCGCCTCGATCTTCTTCGGCTAGTGGGCCACCACCGGGTTCGGGGCCGGGCGGGATGCAATCGCTGACGCTCGCGCTCGCGGAGGTGCTCGACGCCGACAGTGTCAGAGCGCCGACGGCCTCGGAACTCCAAGACAGCACCGAAACCCGCGGAATCGCCGCCCGCGCGGATGCCTTCGTGATGCCGCGCAGCGCCGACGAGGTCGCGCAGGTCCTCGCCTGGTGCAACGAGCGCGGCGTGGCGGTCACGGCGCGCGGCGGGGGAACCGGGCTGGCCGGTGGGGCCGTGCCGCTTTCCGGCGGCGTCGTGCTGAGCCTCGAGCGGATGACGCGCGTGCGCGCGCTCGAGCCGCTGCGCTGGCGGATGTGCGTCGAGGCCGGCCTGAGCACGGCACACGTGCGGCGGCTGGCGCGCGAGAACGGACTGCTGTTCCCGCCGGACCCGGGTGCCGCCGAGCAGTCCCAGATCGGCGGCAACATCGCCACCAACGCCGGCGGACCGCACGCCTTCAAGTACGGCTCGACCGGGGCCTGGGTCACCGGCCTCGAGGCGGTGCTGGCGAGCGGAGAGCTGATCTCCGTCGGCGGCGCGGTGCGCAAGGACGTCGCCGGCTATGACCTGCGCGGGCTGCTCGTCGGCTCGGAGGGGACGCTCGCGATCATCACCGCGGCGTGGCTGCGGCTCGTCCCCGCGCCGGACGCCGCGCTGCCCGTGGTCGGGCTCTACGCCGACGCCGCCGCAGGCGCTGCGGCGATCGAGCGCGTGATCGGGAGCGGGCTGGCCGTGGCGGCGCTCGAGTACCTCGACATGCGGACCGTCGCACTCGCGGCGCACGGCTACCCGGGCTCGCTGCCCGACGAGGGGGCGTTCATGGTCATCGCCGAGGCCGACGGGTCGGTTGCCGAGGCGGCGCGGCTCGCCGACGAGGTCGCCCTGGCGCTCGCCGAGGGTGCCGACGCGGTCACGACACGGCGTGAGCGCGCGGACGTCGAGGCGCTGTGGCGCTGGCGCGACGGCGTTTCGCTCGCCGTTCGTGCGCGGCTGGGGGGCAAGGTCAGCGAGGACATCGTGGTCCCGTTCGAGCGGCTCGGCGAGGCGGTCGTGGCCACGCTCGAGATCGGCGAACGTCACGGCCTCGAGGCGTGCAGCTGGGGTCACGCCGGGGACGGGAACGTGCACAGCACGTTCCTGGTGGCTCCGGGTGACAGCGTCGCGCTCGAGCGCTCGCGAGCGGCCGCCGAGGAGCTGTTCGCGCTCGCCGTCTCGCTCGGCGGCTCGGTGACCGGGGAGCACGGCATGGGCTGGGTCAAGGGCGGACAGCTGGCGCGACAGTGGGTGCCGGCGGCGCTGGATCTACACGACGCAGTGAAGCGCATATTCGACCCGCGCGGGATCCTGAATCCGGGGAAGAAGCTCAGTCGCCACTGACGGCGACTCGCGGGCGTCGCTTGACACATCGTAACGCGATGTATAGTGTTCCTGGGCGTGAGATCGGAAGCCCTGAAGGGCCATCTCGACGGACTGATGCTCGCCACGCTGCAGGCAGGGCCGGCGCACGGCTACGCGATCGCGCAGGCGCTGCGAGCGCGCAGCGACGGGGCCTTCGACCTGCCTGAGGGCACGCTGTACCCGGCGCTGCACCGACTCGAGCGCGCGGGCTTGGTCGCGAGCGAATGGTCGACGGCGGCCGGACGCCGGCGTCGCACCTACCGCCTGACGCGCTCGGGCGAGAAGGCGCTGGCCGAGCGCCGTCGCGAATGGCGGCTGTTTGCCACGGCGATCGACGCGGTGCTGACATGAGCTGGCTGAGCGAGTTCGAGGACGAGCTGACGGCGCGGGGGATCCGGCCCGCGGCGCGCGAGCGGCTGGTCGCCGAGTTCGCCGACCACCTTGCCTGCGAGCAGGGCTCCTCGACGCGGATCGCGTTGACGCGCCTCGGCGCCGCGCGCGAGATCGCCGACCAGTACGCCGACGAGCTGGCCGCGGACAACGCACGCGGCGGAGCGCTCGGCGTCTTTGCCGCACTCAGCTGCGCGGCGGTCGCCTTGATCGTCCAGCAAGTGACCCTCGGCCGGGTCGGCTACCCCGGCTTCGACCACGGCCACAGCAGCGTGCTCGCGCTGAGCGCGCTCGCCGCGGTCGTGTTCGGATCGCAGGTGGCGCTGGTCGCCGGCTCACTCGCCGCCTGGCGCGCCGTTCGCCGCCGGCGTGTAGCGGTCCTGCCGGCTGCCGAGATCGCGCTGCTGCGCGGCCGCTGCAGGGTCGGGCTGACGGCTGGGCTCGTCACGACGGCCGGCCTGCTGGCCTACGTGGTCAACTTCAGCAGCGTCCTGCCGGTTTGGTGGCTCGTCCTCAGCGGTACGCTCGCGGCCGGCGCGACGGCTGCCTTGGTGGCGGCGCGGCAGGCTCTTGCGCGCAGCTCGAGCACCCTGGTGCTCGGGTCCGGACCGCCCGGTGACCTGTTCGACGACATTCCGCCGCTGCGCGGCCTGCGCGCCCACCCGCTGCGGCTGTGCCTGCTCGCAGCGCTGGGCACCGGCGGGCTCGTCACGCTGGCGGAATGGCACGCCGAGCACTCGCTCGCCGAGGGCCTCCAGCGCGGCATCTTCGAGGCGCTCGCACTGAGTGTCTGCTTCGCGCTGCTCGGGCGCGCGATCGGCGCCCGCCGCTAGCTGCATCGAATCACGCGCGTCGCTACCGTTCGTGGGACATTCGCATGAACGTAAGGAGCGACGATGACGCTGCCTGTCGAGGGTTACCAGCTGAAGGGCATCTCATCGAAGGCCTACCAGCACCCGGCGGACCGTGCCGCGACCGCCTCGCTGCAGTCGATCCCCTACCTCGATCGCGTCGTGCGCAAGCTGATCGAGCTCGGTTACGAGCGGGCCCTGCGCCAGGCCTACCTCGGCTCGTCGGTGCGACTCGGCGAGGATCAGCTGCCGAACGTCTGGCGGCTGCACGCACGCGCCTTCAAGACGCTCGACCTCGAGCCGCTGCCGGACCTCTACCTGACGCAGTTCCCGGTGGCCAACGCCTCGACGATCGGCGCCGGGCGGCCGATCCTGGTGCTGCAATCGGGGCTCGTGAAGCTGCTCAACGAGGAGCAGCTGTACGCGGTGTTCGCCCACGAGGCGGGACACGTGCTCTCCGATCACGTCCTCTACGGGACGGCGCTGACGATCCTCACCAGCCTGAGCCGGCTGCCGGGGATCCCGCTGCCGCTGATGCCCCTGCGGGCCGCGCTGATGGAGTGGTATCGCTCGGCTGAGCTGAGCTGCGACCGCGCGGCGGCGCTCGTGACCCGCGACCCGCTGACCGTCTGCCGCGTGCTGATGGTGATCGCCGCCGGCGCCGAGGCCAAGCGCCTGGACCTCGACGTGTTCATGCGCCAGGGGCTCGAGTATCGCGAGAAGGGGAGTGGCCTGGAGCGCCTTTCGCGGCTGCTGCTCGACCTCAACGTGACGCATCCGATGCCTGTGCGCCGGATCCACGAGCTGATGGAATGGGTCGGCAGTGGCGAGTACGACCGAATCGTCGCCGGCTCCTACGTCAACCGAGACGAGCCGGCACGCCCGCGGGCCGAGGCGGGCGACGCCGTCGCGCACTACGCCGAGCGTTTCAAGAACGTGTTCCGGGACGCGGGGGAGTCGATCAACGACGTCGGCAAGCAGATCAGCGACTGGCTGCGCGCGAACGGCGACGAGGAGGAATGACCGCCACGGGCGCCGTCCGGGCGCGCCACAACTACCGGAATTTGCGCGCGACGTCCGCGGTCGCCGGCGCCGAAGCGTGTTATAAGCCGGATGGTCAAATCGGCTAGCCACGTGCTCACCGAGACTCGTCGCTAGTCATGGAGGGCCGTCGTGGCCGGCCTGGAGTCGGGTGATCGGAACATCGATCCCAGGGACGGGGTGAGCGACGAGGAGCAGGCACGGGCTGTCGTTTCTCCGGGGGAGCGCGCGAACGACCAGACGCTCGCCGACGCCGACCAGACCGCTGCCGACAGCGATCAGACCGGGTCCGATAGCGACCAGGCTGCCGCCAACAGCGACCAGGCTGCCGCCGACAGCGACCAGGCGGCGAGCGATCGCGATCTCGCCGGTGGCGGCGACCCCGGCGAGCATGAGCTCACGCGCGAGCTCCGCGACCGCAGTGCCGGACGCCGGCAGGAGATCGCCGCGGAGCGCGTCGAGATCGCCGCCGCTCGGGACGCGGTCGCGCGAGCTCGCGATCTCGCGGCCGCGGCGCGCGACGAGGCCGCCGCGGCGCGCGACCGCGAGCTGATGGAGCACGACCGCGAGGGCGGCAGCGGCGGCAAGGCCGCACGGCTCGTTCACCGCGCGGCGGAGAGGCGTCGCGCAGCCGCCGCCGACCGCGTCATGGCGGCCGAGATTCGCGCCCGCGCCGCCGCGGACCGCGAGCAGGCCGCGCGCGATCGCGAGCAGGCCGCGCGCGATCGCGAGCAAGCGCAGGCGGACCGCGACGCACTGCTGCAAGCGCTGGCGATCGCCGAGACCGACCAGCTCACCGGGGCCCGGACGCGAACGGCGGGACTGCTGGATCTGGACCACGAGATCGATCGCGCCCGCCGCACGACGGGGCGCCTCGTCGTCGCCTATGTCGATGTCGTGGGCCTGAAGGCGGTCAACGACGCCGGCGGTCACTCAGCCGGTGACGCGCTGCTCCAGCACGCGGTCCGCGGGATCCGCGGTCACCTGCGCTCCTATGACCTGATCGTCCGCCAGGGCGGCGACGAGTTTCTCTGCGCGATGTCGGGCGCGACGATCGAGGATGCCCGTCAGCGCTTCGGTTCGGTGCAGGCCGCGCTGGCGGAGGACCCGGATCCGTGCGAGATCAAGGTCGGCTTCGCCGCGCTCGCGCCGGAGGACAGCGCGAGGGAGCTGATCGAGCGCGCCGACGCCGATCTGCCACGCAGCCGGCCGCGCTGAGCTGCGGCGAGACAGCCGTACTTGGTGGGGCATAAGGCCTCTTATCAGAGGCCTTAGCGCCCCATATGCGCGTAACGCCTCGTAAAGCAGGCCTTATGACCGTCGTTTCTCGCGGCCCCGCCGCGGGAGCAGGATCGACCGGGTGGACGGCGAGAGAGGCGACGGCCGGAATCGAACCGGCGTAGACGGCTTTGCAGGCCGCTGCGTAGCCACTCCGCCACGTCGCCAACGCTCTCGCCCTAGCGTACCTTGGCACGAGGCGGGCCGGCAGGCGGCGGGCGCGCGATGACCGGGCGACGGGGAGGAACACGGGCGTTTGCAGCGGTGCCGGCACTCGGCGGTAGACCGCGTGCCGGGTTCAATCGTCTAGGCTTGGCGGACCCAGGGCGATTAGCTCAGCTGGGAGAGCGCCGCCTCGACAAGGCGGAGGTCACTGGTTCGAGCCCAGTATCGCCCACTCAAGGAAGCCCTGCTAACGCGGGGTTTCCGCGTTAAGGACCGTCACTCGACGCACCCCACGCAGGCCCGTTTTCCACATTCTTCCCCCACACACACGCCGACCGGTGTTGCGGTAGCGGCGGTGACGGCATGCCGTCCCTGCCGGCGACCCGGCCGGCGCGAGCGGGTGAGCGATCGTGCCTGAGACGCGAAAACGTCCGAGATGCAAGCGTGGGAAGCCGCGGATGCGGCTGCTGCTGTCACAGCGAAAGGAGTCGTCAGGCGATAGTGATCAAACCTTGCGGCGGTCGGGGTCGTGAGTTTAGAATCGCGGCCAACCGGCCGATCGGCCCATCCGTCGTGGAGGTGGTCTGACGATGTTGCGGCGTGTGCTTGCGGGTGCTGGTCTTGCGGCGATAGTGCTGGCCGTGTCGTGGACGGCGATGGCGGTTTCGGCGCCACCGTCTACCGGAGGGCTCGACGTCTGCGACCTCCCGAGCCCCTCGTCGCTCGCGTCAGTCAATATCTCGTCGAAGGGGGTATGCATACCCGCGAACTTGCCCACCCGCACGATCCCGACCCCGGCGGGCTCGATCCGGTTGGTGACCCACAGAGGCGAGTGGGGAAGCGCGTTGCGCACACCAGCTCACGCTCTCACGGTCAACGTCACCCGCATACAGGCCCCAGGAGCGGTCCTGTCGACGTACAGCGCGCAGATCCGCCAACAGATCCTCGTCCCGGGGTCGAAGCAGATCAGTCTCGGCAGCGTGGCGTCGATCTTGGGCAGCACGTCGTCGTGCAACAACCCAGGGACCGATGACTGCACGATCATCCAGCTCCAGGCGATCGTGCACGGCAACTACGAGCTGGCGATCGTGCTGGCCGACTTCCCGAAGGGCCAGTCGACCTCCCCGTCCGCGAGCGACAACCCGGAGGACCGCCGTCAGGAGATGAAGCTGTTCCCGGCGGTGATCGCACTCGCGCGGGCTGTCGCAGCCAAGTTTTGACGCGCCACTGACAGCGCGACCGCCCCGCCGCTCGCTGCCGCCTTGCGCGCGACCAGCAGCAGCGCTGAGATCACGCGAAAGCAGCCGCGTGCCTCACTCTTGCTGGCGTCGTTAGGTTCGGCGTGTGACCCACCAGGCGGCGACGGCGAGCAGGACTACCGCGAGCCCGGTGAAGATCGCGAACTCGATTGTCTGGAGGGTCCAGAAGCGGTTGGCGGGCTCGTAGAGGTCGACGCGTTTGATGCCGTTCTTGGCGAGGCATTGGCCGATCGCGAGGCCTCGGCAGCCGACGAGGTTGAGGGTGGTGCCGAGGTTGTGGCCTGTTCGGTCGATGAAGTAGCTGTTGGCGATCCAGTCGGCGTGGGCGTGGGGGTCCGGTCCGCGGATGGGTAGGACGGCTCGCAGCGGTGGAATGAAGTGCGCGCGGAGCGCGCGCACGCCGAATCGCGCGATCGCGAATCCGGCGATCGTGATGACCATGGCGGGGATCGTTCGGCGTGTGAGTACGCCGGCTGTGATGCCGAGCGCGAGTGCGAACAGGCTGTAGCCGAGTGGGGCGATGCCGACGAAGTCGAAGACGTGCGGGGTGATGCGCGCGAAGTCGTTGCCGACGGCGGCGAATGGGTGCGACCACCATGAGAACAGCAGGCTGAAGGCGACGCCGACTGCGCTTGCGGCGAGCAGGAAGACGGCGACCTTGGTGTTCAGCCAGCGCGCGCGGCTCACGCTCTGCGTCCAGGCCAGTAGTTCGGTTCCTTGTTCGAGTTCGCGCGCGACGAGCGGGGCTCCCCAGAACAGCCCGATCAGTAGCGGCACGAAGTTCAGGTAGTCGGTGGTGTTCAGGAGGCTGCCGAAGTGCCGGTTGAACTGCTGCGCGAGGACGTCGCAGCTTGCGTGGCTTGCCAGGCAGCCGGATAGCCCGCTGCTGTGCAGGTACGACGTCATGGAGTGCTCGCTAACGAGCAGGATCAGCCACACCGCTGCGAGCGTGCCTGCGCCGACCGCCAGTTGCACGCGGTGCTGGCGCCAGCTGAGCCAGATCATGCGTTGCTTCTCGCCAGCGCGACGACCGGCGCCGCCGAGGAGTCGGCGTGCGCGTCAGGGGAGCGCATGTATGCGAGCACGAGTTGTTCGAGGGTGAGGTCGCGAACGGTCCAGGACGGGTCGGCGATCGGGCCGCGTGTGCGGACCACGAGCGTCGCTTGCCGACCAACCTGCGAGGCCTGGACGACGTCGTGCGCTGCCGCGATCGCATTGGCGCGGTCGGCCGGGCCGATCAGCAGCTTGTGGGCGTCGAGCAGTTCGTCTGTGCGCCCGGCGAGCCGCGCCTGCGCGGAGTGCAGGAGGACGAGGTAGTCGGCGACCCGGTCGAGGTCCGCGAGCAGGTGCGACGAGAGCACGACCGTGACCGTTGCGTCGGCTACCTCCTCCATCAGGATCTGCAGGAACTCCTGGCGGGCGAGCGGGTCGAGATTCGCGATCGGCTCGTCGAGCACCAGCAGCTCCGGCCTCTTGCCGAGCGCGACCGTGAGCGCGACTTGCGCCTGCTGGCCGCCGGAGAGCGCCCCCACCCGCTGGGCTAACGGGATGCCCAGACCCCGTAGACGCTGCTCGGCCGCGCGGTTGTCCCAGCCGGGATTGAGGTGCGCGCCGAACCGCAGCATGTCGGCAACCGTGAAGCCGCGGTAGAGCGGCTTGTTCTGGCCCACGAATCCGACCCGCGCGACCAGCTCAGGTCGACGGCTCACCGGTTCGCCCAGGACGCTCAACGTACCCGCCGTAGCGAGGAGGCGACCGACAATCAAGTGCAGCAGGGTCGTCTTGCCTGCCCCGTTCGGGCCGACCAGGCCGATCACATGACCCTCCGGCAGGCGAAGCGAGCAATCTCGCAGCGCCCAGCGACGCCCATAGCGACGGCCAAGACCGGCCATCTCGACCGCCACCGCGGTCATCCGACGGCCTCGGCTGAGCGTCTCCGCGCCGCATGAAACAGCGCCTCGACGTCCTCGACGTCCAGACCGGCCAGGCGCGCGGCGTCAAGCCAGCGGTCCAGATCACGCTGCAGCTTGCCCAGCCGCAGGAACCCCGGGCCGGTCAAGGACCGCTGCACGAACGTGCCCTGGCCAGGACGAGCAGCGACCAATCCGTCGCGCTCCAACTCGCGATATGCCTTCAACACGGTGTTCGGGTTGATCGCCAGCCGAGCGACCACCTCCTTGGCCGTCGGCAGCTGATCACCCGGCTGCAGCAGTCCGAGGCGCAACGCGTGGCGAACCTGCTGCACGAGCTGCAGATATGTGGGCAGCCCCGATCGCGGGTCGAGTTGAAAATCGATCATCTCATCACCCCTCCACTAGGCCATTAGTTGAATGGTGACACGCCCGGACGCGCGAGTCAAACAAAGCATCTCCGCCCGGCGCCCCCAACGAGCAACACCGCTCGCATAGATCCGCCCCGACAGAGTGCTGCTTCGCGCGCGAAAAGCACCAGCCCGTGGTGTAGCCGAGCGTGGGCGGAGTCTCGACCACACGCGCCGCCAGGAAGTGCGACGGTCGATCCGTCGCTCGGTTAGTCGCCGCTCACGGCAGAGACAGGCCGCTGCCCGTCGCGCCCGGCAAACCCAAGCCGCCGCCGCTGCCGGCGCTTGCGCTCAGCGTGACGAGCCACACGCCGAGCGCGACGGCGGTCACGATCAGCAAGACCAGCACGATTCGCCGGACGCCGCCGTCGTCACGTGTCAGTAGCCGCAGCGCGATCCCGGCTGCCAGCGCGAGCACGGCGCCCGCGCCGCACGCCAATGCGATCACGTCCGCCGGACCGTAGGCGCCGGGGTGAGCGTTCGCGTAGTGCAGTTCGTGGACGGCTTCGCCGGCGAAGATCGTGAGCGCCAACACGATCAGCACGAGCACCGCCGCGCGGATCGTCGATCGACTGACCACGAGCGCGATTGTAGGTCGCGGGGATCCGTCGTCGACGTGGCCGAGGGAACGAATCGGACAGCTGATATGGAGAGTGTTGTGTCAAGTGGGGGTCGGTGATTTGTCGCGTTTGGCGTTTGGTTGTGGTGGCTGTGGTTGGCTGGGCGGGTGGCGGTCTGGCGGTTGTGCGCGACGCGCGGTCAGGCTGATATTCGCGGGTTGGGTGCCGCAGGACCATGGTTCGTCGTGGGGAGCCGCTGTCTAGGCTCGGGCGTGGCCAGCCCGGGTGGGGCGGGTTGCTCATAGCTGCGTCGCGGGTTCCCCGCGCGTGCCGGGCCGCCACCGGCCCAGTCGACGGGATCAGGTCGTTTGGTCGTGCTCGTGTCACTCGATGCGGGTGATTGCCCAGGCGAAGCCGGCGAGTTCGCGGGCGGCGGCGACGGCGATGATCGTGCGGCGTTTCGCGCGTGCCTCGAGCCGCGCCCAGGTGCGGTGCAGGCGTCGTTGGGCTGACCACGCAATCGCGATCGCCTCGGGCGGCTGGCCGCCGTGGCGGTCGCCGAGCGCCTTGCCGATGTTCGGGCGGGCACGGTAGTGCCAGGCCGCTTCGACCAGCAGCCTCCTGGCGTGACCGGAGCCGGTTTTGGTGATCGCGCCGAGCCGACGCTGCTGGCCGGTCGTGGACTCGCTGGGGACGAGTCCGATGTAGCTCATCAGCTGCTCGGCTCTGGCGAACCGTTCGAAGTCGCCGATTTCGGCGCACAGGCCGACGGCGGTCAGCGTGTCGATCCCGCGCAGGCAGCGCAACCGGCCGACCTGGACCGTCCACGGCGAGGCGGGCAGCAGCGCGACGATCTCGCGCTCCAGTTGGTCGCGGCGGTGGGTGAGCGCGTCAATCGCGCCCCTGGCGTCAAGCAGCGTGGCCTGCGCGGCCGGCCAGTCCAGCGTGACCGTGGCGAGCCAGTCGCGATGGCGCTCGGTCCACGCGGCGCCGTCATCGAAACGGATGCCGTGACGCAACAACAGCTTCGAAAGCCGGTGACGCGCGCGCATCAGATCAACCCGCACCGCCTCGCGCGCGCGGACCAGGTCGCGCAGCGCCTCCTCCTCATCGCCGGGCACTCTGACCGGATGCAGCTTGCCAGCCAACAACAACCGGGCGAGCAGCTCCGCGTCACGACGGTCAGTCTTGACGCGATCCCCCGGCGCCCTGGGGATCTTGCCCGGCGCCGCGACCACGCACTCAACGCCACGCCCAGCGAGCTCGCGTGCCAGCCCGTACCCGGTCGGCCCGGCCTCATAGGTCACACGCACCGGGCCGGGCAGCCCAGCACAGAACCCCACCGCCGCAGCGCTCTCGCCGCCCATCGCAAACGTCTGCAACTGGCCCGTCTCGCCGTCAAGCACCGCCGCGACGATTTTCGTCGCGTGCACGTCCAAACCGACCAGGGTTCTAGCCTTGGCCATGGCTGGTTCCTCCTATTCGATTGTGGGGCGCCGCGCGGGTTACAGCCGCACGGCTGAAGTCCCCCCCACCAACGACATGGGGGAACCGGCCCCTTCTACACGCCAAGCCGGACGAACAATCAACCCATATTGTCTAGGCGAAGGCCAGCGTGCAAAGGCGCCACCGCGACGCGCCGTCGGGGGAGCGTCCGGGGGAGAGTTGGTACTGCTCGCAAACGGTGGTGCAGGCGCGACACCACGGGGAGGACAGGTCGGCGCGCGGTAGTACGTAGCGAGCATGCTTCGCAGGGTCATCGCGTACTGGGAGCCCTCTGGGGCCGTTCTGGAGGAATGGGCGGCGCGCATCCAAGCCGAGCACGCGCGCATGGTAGATGCGGCGGCGCGGGTGCCGATTCTGGCTGGCCGCTCGCGGCTGTGCCGCGCCCGGTTGCTTCAGGGAGCGGGCACGATCATGCTGCTAGCGCTCGGCCTGCTCGTCAGCCGTACGGTCGCGTGGGTCCTGCTTGGGTTTCCGATGACCGTGCTCGTGTGGCTGTTCCTTGTGGACATTGCCGAGCGCCGCGAAGCGCCCGACAAGACCCAAGCGGATGATGGCGGATTCGCGGACGCCATGACCGCCTGGTCGAGCGTGCCGCTCGATGAAGGCTCCCCGATCGTCATTGTTCGGCCCGACCTACGGAAGCCACATGAACGCGGGGTGCATGCCTATCGCGCGGCCCCACGAACCAGTGCCGGACGACGAACGCCGTAGAACGAGTTGACGGCCGGCGCTCACGCGGCCCCCGCGTCGCTGGCATTTGAGAGCGAGCGGGGCTTTAGCGGACGCCCGGGGGACGCTCGCGGTGAGGCGCGGTCTTCAACGGCCGCGAGGGGCTTAGAGCATGCGCATGATCAAAATAATGAGCGCGATGATCACGAGTAAGCCGATCAAGCCGTAGCCGAACACGGAAAATGCCAGTGGCAGCGCAAGCGCCATGAATGGTCCTCCCTTTTCGTTTGCCTGGTTCCGCGATTAGACCGACGTGGTGCGGTCTTCTTCGACGTATCCGCCTGCGCCGTCGCTCGTAACGCGGCGCTGCCGCCGGTATCCCTCGCCGCCCCCGAATCCGCCCCACGAGCTCCAGAACACCATCGAAAGCAGAAGACCGAGGACACCGACGACCATCAGGATGATTCCGATGCTGTGAATGTTGAACCCGGTGGTCGTCACCGATACGGCGAAGCGCAGTATCGCTCCGACCGCGATCAACACGATGCTCGTTCCAACGCCCATTTGCGGCTGCCTCCTCGTCCGTGATGATGAGTACGTCCCGAGCACGGGGTTCCCCGAGGTCGCCGCAGGTAAACGTCCGCCGGCCACGCAGAGAATGGGGACGCCGTCACGGCGCTTGCCCTCAGCCAAGAAAGGTGCCCCCGCGACGCAGGAAGGCGGCGTCCGGGGGCGTGGCAGCACGGTCAGTCTACGGCGGTCAGGTGCGCTGCCCGTCCGTTCGCTGCCTTCCGCGCGTTACCCGAGCCGCGTCGAACCTCAAGCATTGCGAGCGAAAGGCGGGGCCGGCCTCGTCTTTGGCCGACCCCGCCGCAGGGGCTCTTTCCCCCCTTTGGCGCCCAGGTCGAGAGAGCCAAGCCGGACGCCGTGTAAGTCGACGCCTTCCCCCGTACAGGCCGTCGCAAACCGGCCTTGTGCCCATGAGTACGCAAAGAGCGGCAAAAAAAGCACGTTGAGCGGGACGCAAGACTCGGAGCGAGGACGCCGCCGCTGTCGGAGTCCGTGAGCACCAGCTCGATGGGCCGTCCGCGGCCGCCGGGCGTGCTACTTCCACAGCAGCCGCCAGAGATCGAATGCAAGGCCGCTTCAGGTGGGCTCGTCGGGTCCTGGCTGCGAGGGATTCCAGTCGGACTGCGGTTCCGAGGGCGTGCCTTCCTCGGACGACGCCTCCGCGTCGGCGGTCTGCGGTGTCGCCTCGGCGCCGGGTTGCCGCTCGGCGTGCAGCCGCTCGACGACCCGCAAATCGGAGAGCTTGTGCTCGAGACGCTCGATGCTGTCGCGCACGTCATCGATCGGCATCGCGTCCAGCCAAGCCTTGTAGGACTCATGCTTCATGGCCATGTTCTCCTCTGCATCGACATCGATAAGGGTGCGCCGCAACTGACACGGCTTGCCATGGCCCCGGCCGCAAGCAGCGTTTTCGACCCGGTCCAGCGCTCCTCCCGGGTGGCCTCTGAGACTACTCCTGACATGGCGTCAGTCTTGTGATCAACTGGCGGCGCCGAGTTGCCCCCCTCACGTGACACAGGAGGCGCCGCTCCCGCGGCGAACTTCTCAGCATGAACACGGATTGCGATCTGCGCGGCGGCGCAATGGGTGTTTGTGGTGGGGTGGTGAGTAAATTCATCAATTCGCGGTTGATGGGGTAGCATTTTTCTCTCCAGGATGGCACGGCAACGGTGCATCATCTGGTCGCTAAGCCTCGCGTTTGGTGTCGCTGCGGGGCTGTCATTGCCGGACCGGGCTGCGGCCCGCCATGGTTCGCGTGCGCATGCCGCGATCGTCGGCGGGGTGACGGCTCCGGCCGGATCGTGGCCGTGGCTCGCGTACATATTCGACAACCTGGGTGACGGGTCGTACGGCGCCTGCATGGGCACCGTGGTCGCTCCGAACCTCGTGCTGACCACGGCCCACTGCGTCGAGGATGTGACGACCGGCGTTCTCGATCCGACAGGCGGCTTCGGCGTGATCACGGGTCGGCTCGACCTGACCGACACCACATCGGGTCAGGTCTCGGCGGTCTCACAGCTGATCACCCACCCGGTTTCCTGGCAGACGAAGGCCTTTGCGTCGGGCGCGACGTCGATAAATGTCGTGGGCGACGCCGCCCTCGTCGTCCTCGCGACGCCGACCACAACACCCGCGATCACTCTCGCCGACAGCTCCGACCTCTCCTTGCTGCAGCCAGGCGACACAGCCGAGGAGGCCGGTTGGGGGCTCACGGCCGCGGGCGCCTCAACCGCACCGAGGGCACTGCAGGCCGCGACGACCGTCATTCAGAGCGCGGGCTATTGCGTGTTGCGCAACCTCGATTTCGAGTCTTTCGCCCAGCTGTGCGCCGTTGATGCGCCGCTCGACTCTGAGAGCATCTGCAACGGGGACAGCGGTGGCCCGCTGATCGCCCAAACCTCAGCCTCGACGTGGGTGCAGGTCGGGATCACCAGCGCATCCGACAACGGCTGCGACCCGACGTTGCCCGACACGTTTACGCGCGCCGATTACGTCCAGCCGTGGGTCCAGAGCTGGATCGCGGCCCTCCCGCCGCCCGCGCCCACACCCAGGGCGGCGAGCCGCTCGCCGGTGGCGCCGGCCGCGCCACGCCTCCCGATACCACCGCACATCGGCAACTATCGCGGCACCTCGAATCAGTACAGCGGCCACGTCGGCCTGACCGACGCGACCGGCGGTCTCGTCCGCATCCGCGCGGAGTTTGACCTGCACTGCCCGAGCGGTCGCCGCGGACCGTTTGTCGTCACCGATACGTGGAGCTCGAACGCCCCGCTCACGCTGTCGGTGGTGGGCGGCGCCTTGGGCTTCTCGACCGCCTTCGACGATAAGGCCGGCTGGCACTACGCGATCAACGGGCAGTTCCCGACGGTTGGGACTGCGACCGGCACGCTGAAGGTCACGAGTGCCAACGGGCAATGCACGACCGGCCTCGTGTCGTGGAGCTCATCAACCCCGATCGGGTAGTTGGGGCTCGGTCGCGGCGCCCGGCGTTCGATCGGCTCGCGTAAGGCCACAACGGTCAGCGCCATGGTCCCCGGCCCCAAGGACCACGACCGCCACCGCCGCCGCGCGAGCGCATGTACATGCGCAGCCCCATCAGTACGACGACGACGATCACGCCGGCGGTGCCGCCGATTCCGCGCCCGCCCAGCCCGCCCAGGCCGAGAACGAGCGCGCCGCCTGGCGAGTGCGCAGCGGCCAGCGACTGCGTCACGGAGGTCACCGGCAACCCACCCCCCAAGGCTAGCGCGGCGTTGAGGGGCGCATCACGATTGATCGCCTCGGTTGCGGCGCCCGAGTTTTGCGCGTTCAGCGCGCGGGCGAGGCTGCAAGCATCTCGCGGTTTTGACCGGGCGCCGCGGAGCCGGGGCTACCTAAGAGTTGCAATCAGTGATGCGGTCCAATGGAGAACCTCCTTTGGCGTTGACTCTCGTTTTAGCACCGTCCGCTCGTCTGTCAAGGGGAGGTCCATTGCGCCGCGGGGGACGTGCGACCCCCGCCGCCAGCGGCGAAGCCGAGCAGCGATATTTCGAGCGTCAGCGCAGCGATCACCGGCGCCCGTGGGGCCGCACGAGCGCGAGCGCCAAGCGACGGCCGCTGCGTTCAAGCGTCCGCACGGCCAGCCTGCGACACCCGCGCAGTCCCATCCGGAACAGATCGCGGCAGAGGCGGCGAAATCCTGCGGTTGCGTGCATACCGAATAACGTCGGCGCGCCACCAGATTTTGCGCAGCACGCTCGACAACATTTCGAGGCTGCCCACGCGGGGCAGCGATGCTCGCGTACCGGGGCGGCGCCTCGTGTTTCGGGACCGCCGTGCGCGGTCAGCTCTTGACGACGCGTGAGCTCCGCAAGAGCGCGCCGTCCGCCGAGAGCGCTTGGACGCTCACGTACGGGCCTTGCGTCGGCGCGCCGATCGCGGTCTCGAAGCCCTGCGTCGGGTAGATCCCGATCGCGGCGAGCTTGCTCGGCGAGGGACCGGCGAACACGCGCCAGCTCGCGACACCGGTTGCGCCGTTCCAGCTCGCATACAGCTGAGTAATGCCGTGGACCGGTCCTGCCGCGGCGAGCGCCGGCTGCGTCACCGGCTGGCTGTTCCACACGATGCGATAGGCCTGGTAGGTGCCGCCGGGCGGCGCGAGGTGCATGTCGAAGGTGAGCTGCCCGCTCGGCGAAAGCTCGGACACCTCGCCGGTCTGTCCCCAGCCGATGAAGTCGTCGCCGTTTGCGAGCTGCTGCACGCTGCCCTCGCTCTCGGCGAGGATGCCGGGACTGGGGTAGGTGAGCTGGTGAATGAGCGTCGCACTGTGCGCTCCGGCGTCGAGCGCGATGTCGAGCGCACGGGACTGCGCGGCCTCCGCCGGCGCGGCTTCGTTGTCGAACAGGCTGATCGTCCCGTTCGCGCGCATCAGCGCGTCGTGCTGCCAGGCGAACCGGACCCCCGGGCCGAGCCGGAAGCTGCTCTTCTTGCCGCCGAGCCGCCACATCACGCGCCCCGTCGCCTCGCTGATCAGGTACGTGGCCCAGGTGTTGCGCGAGGAGATCAGCAGCTCGCCGTTCGCCAGCGGGTCGACCGAGTTGAGATGGAAGAAGTCGAGCACGGTCGTGCGGAGCTTGGGTATGCGCTTGTAGGTGTCGGATATCGCCACGTGTCCGATGGCGTGCCACTCATACATCACCAGGCCGGTCTTGATGTCGATCTCCTGGACGACGCTGTCGTCGATCAGTCCATCTCGAGGACCGCCGTAGGGAGTGAGGTTCCAGTGCTGAGGCTCGAACGCGACGAGCCACGCGGTGCCCTGGTTCGTGAGCTCGAAGTCGTGCAGGTCGGCGTACAGCCCGTTGCCGGCGTGGACGGTGGCGATCGGGGTGTAGCGAGCGCTCTCGATCACGTCGACGCCCTGGCCGTGGCCCTCGACGACCTGCCCCTGCCACCACGTCAGGACCGGTGCACCACGGTAGCGCTGAACCTTGAGGTCGAACGCTCGCCTCCCGGGCGAGAGCGGGTGGAACCACACGAGTTGGCCGTTGGGCGCGACGATCTCGGGTCCCGCCTGCCCGGGCCCGGTGTCGGGCGCGAGGAAGATGTCGCCGAGCGCGGGATCCGCGGCCGCGGTCGTGACGGTCACCGCGGGGGGCTCCAGGTCGTGGCGCGAGTGGAACCGCATGACGTTGGCGGGTGTCGCCGGTATCGCCGCGTTCGGGGCGGTCGCCGGCAGCGTGTAGGGCCAGGACACCCGGAACTGCGTGGCGACGCCTGCCGGGGGCCCATATCCGACGACGGTGGCCGAGACCGTGACCGACTCGCCCGAGTCGAACGGCACTGACGGCAGGAAGCTGCCACCGTCATGCGTGGAGTAGGGGACGAGCCGGCCGGTGTGGCGCCCGCTACGGGACCCCACGACGACGACGTCGCGCAATTCGGAGGCCGCTACTCCGAGAAAGCTGATCTGCGTCTGCGGTGAGGCATCCTGCGTCCCGGGGAGTGGCGAGACGACGACCGTCGGAGCGCTCGAGCCCTGCCCGGCCGCCACGGCCGAGGCAAGCACTGCGATCGCAGCGACGAGCGCCGCGATCGCCACGGTGACCGCCAGCCCTCCGCTCCTCAGCGACACGATCGGGATCCGCACTCGACTGCTCAGACTTTCCGGGCCTCAGGCGGCGTGGTCTGGCCCGCGCGCGGTGAGTAGCCGCCGCGGTGTCCGAGGATTGCCTGCCGCGGCCCGGCTCACCGGTCGGCCCTCACGCACGGTCGGGCCTGCTGGCCATGCGGGATCTCGGGTTTCGGCCAAGTCGAGAAGCGGGCGGCGTTCATGAGGTGACCGTTCGACGAGGTGACTGACTCCCCTGCGCGACCGGCGTCGGCGCGCGCGGACGTGCATGGCGCACGCGGGCGCCGACCGTGCTCAGCGGCCTGTCAGCGGCTGCGAATCAGTGGGTCCGAGCGGTCTCGGAGCCGCTGCGGCTCGGGCGCCCGGTTTCAGGGAATTCAGCAATCCGGCCGCTGGCGCCGATGAGCATTGGGTGATCGATCTCGATCAAGCGTTGCGCGCGCTCGTGGCGCGCGATGGATCCGACCTGCACCTCAAGCCGGGCTCCGCCCCGACGGCTCGGATACGCGGCGAGCTCGTGCCGCTGGGCAACGACGCCTGGCCTGTGCTCGATGCGACCGACACCGAGGCCGCGCTGCGCCAGATGCTCGGCGACGGCCCGCGGCTCGCGGAGTTCGCGGCCAACCACGAGATCGACCTCTCGTGCGAGATTGAGGGCGTCGCGCGCTTTCGGATCAACGCGCGCCAGCAGCGCGGCGGGATCGCGCTGGTCGTCCGCGCCATCCCGCACCACATCCGCACGATCGAGGAGCTCGCGCTGCCGCCCGTGGTCGCCCGCATGGCGGACGAGCAGCGCGGCATCCTCCTGGTCACCGGCACGACCGGGTCGGGGAAGTCGACGACGCTGGCCGCGATGATCCACCACATCAACGTGACCCGCGCCGCCAACATCGTCACGATCGAGGATCCGATCGAGTTCGTGCATCGGGATCTGCGTTCGATGATCGGCCAGCGCGAGGTCGGCGTCGACACCGCCTCGTTCAAGGATGCCCTGCGGCGTGTGCTGCGACAGGACCCGGACGTGATCCTGATCGGGGAGATGCGCGACGAGGAGACCGTCCAGACGGCCATGTCGGCGGCGGAAACGGGCCATCTGGTGCTCTCGACGATCCACACCCTGGACGCTGCAGAGTCGATCAACCGCATGCTGGAGTTCTTCACCCCGGGGCACCACCAACAGGTGCGCTCGATGCTCGCCGGAACGCTGCGCGGCATCATCTCCCAGCGGCTGGTGCCGGCCGCCGGCGGCGGGCGCGTCCCGGTCTGCGAGATCCTGCGGATGACCGGCCGTGTCCGCGACAAGATCATCAACCCGAGCGAGACGGCGGACCTGACCTCCGTGATCACCGACGGGGCCTACGACGGAATGCAGACCTTCGACCAGGCGCTGTATGCCCACGTCGCCGCCGGCCGCGTGTCGTTCGATGACGCCCTGACGGCCGCGACGAGCCCGCATGACTTCAAGCTGCTGTTCGAGGCACAGGGTCGCCGTGGCACGACCATGGACGACGTGGCGGCCGCCGCGTAGGCGGACCCGCCGCTCGCCGTCGACGTACTGCGAGCTCCGTCAGCCCTTGATCACGCGTTCGTCGACGACCATGTTGACGCCCGACCCTGCAGCCTGACGCGAGCCATCATCGCTGACGGGGTCCGGCGCGTTCGCCGGCGTCGGTCGAGTGGCTGTCCAGCTCGAGTGCATGCGCCGAGCGACCGACGTCGGCGCCGGCGCCGGCGCCCCGGGTTCGCGCCTGTAATCCTGCTTGCGATGAGCGCAGCTAGTCACGCACGGGGGCGCGGTCGCAGACCGGAGGAGTGCTCGGCGGCCGGGTCGCGCACCGGCGGGGGTAGGCGATGAGCACACGCGGCGGCCGCGCGCGTCGACTGGGCGGTCGCTCGCTCGACTGGCTGCGAACGCGCGATCGCGGCCTGGCGGCGCTGCGCCGGGCGGGTCGAGCGGCGATCGTGATGCCGGCGATGTTCGCCCTGGGCGACCGGGTGATCGGCAATCCGACGCTGGCGACATTTGCCGTGTTCGGCTCGTTCGCGATGCTGCTGCTCGTCGATTTCGGCGGTCCGATGCGCGACCGCCTGCGGGCGCAGGCCTCGCTGGCCCTCGTCGGCGGGGTCTTCGTGTGCGTGGGAACGCTGGCGTCGCAATCGACCCCGCTGGCAGCCGTGGCGATGGCGCTCGTCGCGTTCGCCGTGCTGTTCGCCGGCATTGCCAGCTCCGTGCTGGCCGGTGCCACGACGTCGCTGCTGCTCGCGTTCATCCTGCCGGTCTCAGTCGCCGGGGCGAGCTCGTCGATACCGGACCGGCTGGCCGGCTGGGGCCTGGCCTCGGGAGCGGCACTGCTGGCAATCGCGCTGCTGTGGCCGGCCCCCGCGCGCGATCCGCTGCGGCGACCGGCGATCGCCGCCTGCCGCGCGATGGCCGCACGGCTCCGCGCGGATGTGGCCGGCGTGCTCGGCGCCGAGGGCTTGCCGGCGGGAGTTGACGGCGTAGCCGCGACAGCGGTCAGCGACGCGGTGGCCGAGCTGCACCAGGTGTTCCTGGCGACGCCATACCGGCCGACCGGCTTGAGTACCGCGGCGCGGATGGTCGTGCGCCTCGTCGACGAGCTCAACTGGCTGAATGCGATCCTCCGCGCGCCCGTGCCGTCATCGAACGGGTCGGGGCCCAACCGTCCTGCCTGTGCGGTCAAGGTCGCGGCTGCTGCGGTGCTGGAGCGGGGCGCGGACCTGCTCGATGCGCCGCACGGGAGCCCCGACGCACTGCGCGGCGCGCTTGACGACCTCCGTGAAGCGCTCGTCGAGCTGGAGCGCGGCGACGCCCTGGCGTTGCCGATCGCCGCGCCCGCGGCGCCCGGGGGCGCCGCCGTCGACTCGCGGATCGGCGAGTTCATCAGCTCGCTGGACCCGAGCTTCCGCGCGCAGGAGCTGAGCTTCGTCGTCTCCCAGATCGCGCGCAACGTGGACCTCGCCGCGGCGGCCGAACGCCGTAGCTGGCTCGAGCGACTGGTCGGTCGCCGGCCTCCAGGGCTGACGGGGACGCTGTCGGCGGCAGGGGAGCGTGCTGCCGCCCACGTCGAGCGCCACTCGGTCTGGCTTCACAACAGCGTGCGCGGCGCGGCCGGCCTTGGCCTGGCCGTGCTGGTCGCCAAACTGACCGGGGTCCAGCACTCGTTCTGGGTCGTCCTCGGCGCACTGTCGGTGCTCCGCTCGAACGCCCTGAACACCGGCGAGAACGCGCTGCGCGGGCTGGCCGGGACCACCGCCGGATTCATCGTCGGCGCCGCGATCGTGGCGCTCATCGGGACAAACACGACGCTGCTGTGGCTAATCCTTCCAGCGGCTGTCCTGTTCGCCGGTCTCGCGCCGGCGGCGATTTCGTTCGCCGCGGGTCAGGCCGCGTTCACGCTGACGCTGTTGATCGTGTTCAACATCCTCCAGCCGGCGGGCTGGCAACTGGGGCTTGTGCGGGTCGAGGACGTCGCGATCGGCAGCGGCGTCAGCCTTGCCGTCGGGCTCCTGTTCTGGCCGCGCGGTGCGGCTGCTGCGCTTGGCACGGCGCTTGCCGAGGCCTATGCCGACAGCGTTCGCTACCTCGCCGGCGCCGTCGAGTTCGGCATGGGCCGCTGCGACCTGGGCACGCCGACGCGACCGGCGCCCGCTGACGAGGCGAGCCGCGCAGCCGCGGCGTCCCGGCGTCTCGACGACACCTTCCGCGGCTACCTCGCGGAACGCGGCGAGAAGCCGATTCCGCTCGCCGAGATGACGGGGCTGGTGACGGGCGTGGCGGGTCTGCGCCTGGCCGGCGACGCGGTGCTCGATCTGTGGCAGCGCGACGACGGGGCAGCCGGTCAGCGGGCGGGAGCCCGCGCTGAGCTGGTCGCGAGCACCGCCGCGGTCGTCGAGTGGTACGACGCCTTCGCAGCCGCCATCGTCGGTCAGCGCGAGATACCCGAGCCGCTCCGCCACGACGACGAGGCCACCGGCCGATTGGTCGAGGCGGTCGACCGTGACCTGCGTCGTGAGGATGGCCGTGCCAGCGCGACCGCGGCACGGATGATCTGGACCGGCGATCATCTCGACGCCGCGCGCCGACTCCAGGGCACGCTCGTGGGGCCTGCGCGGGCAGCCAGCAGCCGCGGTGTGTTCACCCGCCGGCGCGGTGGGCGTCCCCTGAACGATCTGTCGTCGCGGCACGGACGCGCTGACCGCTGAGGTCCACGATTCGAGAGCCGGTGGGTTCGTCAGGATCGACGCGGAGTCGCGCGAGGCCCGACAGACCCGGCCTGGCGGCTCAGCCGCCGGTTGTTCCACACCGAGGGCGTCCGAGCATGTACCTTTTCCGGCGTGACCTCGGTGCAGTCATCGGAGACGAACTCGCGGGGGCCGTTGGTCACGATCCGCGCCGGTGGGCCGCTCGACGGCGTGGTCACGATCACGGCGATCGGCGGGCGTCGCGAGGGGCGCAGCGTCGTCGAGGCCTCATGGACCCGCGACGGGCAACAGCACTCGGAGTCGCTCGAGGCGGCGACCTACGCCATGGCACGGGCGATCGCGCAGGCCGCGGCCAATCAATTCGCGCTCGGCAAGCCGCCGCACCTCGCGCGCGATTGACGGTCGCCGCGGCGCCGGCCGGGCAGCCGCCACGTGAGCGTCGACGCCGGGCGGCTGCTAGCCGGCCGGCAGCCGGCGCTTGGCCTCCTCGTAGAGGTCGGGCGGCAGCGGGCCCTTCGCCGCGATCTCGAGGTTCGAGCGGAGGTGATCGAGCCGGCTCGTGCCGACGATCGTGCTGGACAGCCCGGGATGGGTCAGCGTGAAGCGCAGGACGAACTCCTGGCGGCTCATGCCGTCCAACAACTCCTCGACGCCCGAGCTCTCCCAGCGTCGCTGCGCCTCGCCCTCGCCGAGGCCGATCGGCGGCACCGCCCAACCCTTTTCCTCCGACGGAGCGCCGCGCGCCGCGCCGCCGCGTACGAGTACCCCGGCGCCCGCCGCGGACGCCCGGGCGATCACGTCCTCGTGCTCGCGCTGCAGCGCCGAGTAGGGGATCTGGAAGACGTCGAACACGCCCATCGCGATGTGCTCCGGGAGGTTCGGCAGGGTCCCCGACATGCCGAGGAAGCGGACCTTGCCCTCGTCGCGAAGCGCCAGCATCGCTTCGATCGTGCCCTCGGTCTCCATCTGTCCACGGCTGGGTGACATGTGCACCTGGAGGAGGTCGAGGCGATCCGTGCGCAGGCGCACCAGACTCTGCTCGACGCCGGCACGCACGTTGGCGGCGCTGAAGTCGTGCGGGTAGGGCGGGAGCGCGTCGGGCGGAAGCTCGAGCAGACAGCCGCATTTCGACGCGAGGAAGAACTCCTCGCGCCGCGGGGCGAGGTAGCGGCCGATCAGCTCCTCGCTGCGGCCGTAGTCAATCGAGGTGTCGATCAGGTTGATGCCGCCGTCGAGCAACGCGTTCAGCAGGCGGTCCGCGTCGGCGTCCTCGATTGACGGTCCGCGGGGGCCCCCGCGCAGCTCCATCGCGCCGTAGCCGAGCGCCGTGACGTCAACGCCGGTGCTGCCGAGGGGGTGGTTGGGGATGCTCATCGGCGGCACGCTAGCGCACCGTCGGTCGCCCCGGCGCCCGCGGCCGCCCGACCGCTCCTGTCGGGAGCACAGCCCGCGGCCTGAGAACCGAACGCCCCCGCGACGCGCGTTACTCGGGCGTTGCGGGGGCGCCAGCCCTTCGGTACCAGTCCCATGGCCAAACCGGAGGCTGCGATTCGGGTATTCGGCGCCGGCAACGCAATTCCTCGTGGTTCGCGGGCGAGACGGCGGCCACAAACCCTGAGCTCCTGGCCGCGCCTGGCAGGGCGCGCCCGCACCGTGCGCGTAAAAGCCAGCAGCAACTTCATGCCCGGGCCGGGTTTGTCATACACAGGCCCACGTCGTGAGGAACCGGAAAACCAGCAGCACTGCCAGGCGAGTAGGCATCGCGCACCCCCGCGCGGCGCACGCGGGGCCCCAGTCGCGCTTGCTCGCCCCCCGTGGCGCCCCTCAGGCCGCGAGGGCGGGAGCGCGGCGGTGGTAGAGCACGCGCTCGTCCCCGCCGCGGGGCTCGACGAGGCGATGCTGCTGAGCGTGCTCTCGGACGTCAAGAACGGGGACTTCAGCGTTCGCATGCCGCTCGGCTGGACGGGCCTCGCGGGCAAGATCGCCGACACGCTCAACGACGTGATCGCGGCGAACGAAACGCTCGGGATCGAACTGGCGCGCGCCAGCCGCGTCGTCGGCAAGGAGGGGAAGCTCTCCCAGCGGGTCGCGTTGCGGGGCGCCGACCGCGTCTGGTCGGAGAGCATCGAAGCGGTCAACAGCCTGATCGAGGATCTCGTGCGCCCGACGAGCGAGATGCAGCGGGTGATCGGCGCGGTCGCCGGCGGCGATCTGAGCAAGAAGATCACCGCCGACGTCCACGGCGAGGTGCTCGAGCTCAAGAACACCATCAACGCGATGGTCGACCAGCTCAACCAGTTCGTCTCGGAGGTGACGCGCGTGGTCCGCGAGGTCGGCACCGAGGGCAAGCTCGGGCAGGCGGCGGCGGTCACGATCGAGGTGGGCGGCGTCTGGAAGGACCTCACCGACAACGTCAACGTGATGGCGGGCAACCTCACCGGCCAGGTCCGCGACATCGCCGAGGTGACCACGGCGGTGGCCAACGGCGACCTGAGCAAGAAGATCTCCGCCGACGTCAAGGGCGAGTTCCTCGAGCTCAAGAACACCGTCAACGCGATGGTCGATCAGCTCAACCGGTTCGCCTCGGAGGTGACGCGGGTGGCGCGCGAGGTCGGGGTCGAGGGCAAGCTCGGCGGCCAGGCCCAATCCGCCGAGGTCGCCGGCGTCTGGAAGGACCTGACCGACAACGTCAATCAGCTCGCGGCCAACCTCACCAACCAGGTGCGCGCAATCGCCGACGTGGCGACGGCGGTGACCGAGGGGGACCTGACCCGCCAGGTCGGCGTGGAGGCGAGCGGCGAGGTGGCGGTGCTCAAGGACAAGCTCAACGAGATGATCCGCAACCTCAGGGAGACGACGCGCCAGAACACCGAGCAGGACTGGCTGAAGACCAACCTCGAGCGTTTCACCCGCATGCTCCAGGGACAGCGCGACCTGGCCACCGTCTCGAGCATGATCCTCTCGGAGCTCGCGCCCTTGGTGTCGGCGCAGCACGGCGTCTTCTACACGCTCGCAAGCCTCGACGACGGCGGCGAGCCGGTGCTGCGCTACCAGGCCGGCTACGGCTACAAGGAGCGCAAGCACCTCGCGAGTCACTTCCGTCTCGGCGAAGGACTCGTCGGCCAGTGTGCCCAGGAGAAGGAGCGGATCCTGCTGACCGACGTCCCCGCTGACTACGTCAGGATCAACTCGGGCCTCGGCGAATCCGCGCCGCTCAACATCATCGTGCTTCCGATCCTCTTCGAGGGCTCGGTCCGGGCGGTCGTCGAACTGGCGTCGTTCAGCCATTTCAGCCCGACCCACCAGGCGTTCCTCGACCAGCTCACGGAGAGCATCGGGCTGGTCCTGAACACGATCGAGGCCAACACCCTGACCGAGAACCTGCTGACGCAGGCCCAGTCGCAGGCGCAGGAGCTGCAGGCCCGCCAGGAGGAGCTGCGCAGCTCGAACGAGGATCTCGGCACCCAGGCCAAGCGACTCGCCGAGCAGAACATCGAGGTCGAGCGCAAGAACCAGGAGGTCGAGCTCGCCAAGCGCCTGGTCGAGGAGAAGGCCGAACAGCTGGCCGTGTCGTCGCAGTACAAGTCGGAGTTCTTCTCGAACATGTCGCACGAGCTGCGCACGCCGCTGAACAGCCTGCTGATCCTGGCCGGTGAGCTCGAGGACAACCCCGAGCACAACCTGACCCCGGCACAGGTTGAGTACGCGAGCGTGATCCGCTCCTCGGGCAACGACCTGCTGCGGCTGCTCAACGACATCCTCGACCTCGCGAAGGTCGAGTCGGGCACGGTCACGCTGCAGATCAGCGACCTGCCGCTGATCGAGCTTCAGGATGCTCTCGAACGCGACTTCGTCCACATCGCCGAGCAGCAGGGGCTGTCCTTCTCGGTCGAGCTCGCGCCCGACCTGCCGCCGGTCATCGCCACCGACCCGGGCCGTCTGCGCCAGGTGCTCAAGAACCTCCTCGCGAACGCCTTCAAGTTCACCGAGAGCGGCGAGGTGCGGGTCCGCGTGAGCGGTGCCGAGGCTGGCTGGAGCCCGGGGAGCGAGGCGCTCGCCCGAGCCGGCGCCGTGATCGCGTTCAGGATCGCCGACACCGGCATCGGCATCGCCCCGGATATGCGACGGCGGATCTTCGAGGCCTTCGCGCAGGCCGACGGCACCGCGGCCCGTCAATACGGCGGCACCGGGCTGGGCCTGTCGATCAGCCTCGAGCTCGTCCGGCTGCTCGGCGGCGAGATCGCCCTGAGCAGCACCCCCGACCACGGAAGCACCTTCACGGTGTATCTGCCGGCGGCGTTCGACGGCGATCGGGCGGCCGTCGCGTCGGCGCCCGCGCCGGAGGCGCCCACCCTGGCGCCCGCGCCCGAGGTCCTCGCGCCGGCGCTCAACGGTGGCGCCGCCGGCACGGCTGCGGCGCTCGCGGTCGCTGGCCTCGCCCCGTCGCATCCGCTCGACTTCGTGGCGTCGGCGGCCGGCGGTGAGGGCGCACCAGCGACAGCCGAGGCCGTCGTCCTCCAGCCCCTGACGCCGCCCGAGCACCCCGCCGGCGCCCATCTGGGCGGCATGAAGGCGCTGGTGGTGGACGACGACTTCCGCAACATCTTCGCGCTCACCGCGCTGCTCGAGCGAGTCGATCTCGACGTCGTTTCGGCCGAGAGCGGGGAGGATGCGATTGAGGTGCTCAAACAGACGCCGGACATCGACATCGTCCTCGTCGACATCATGATGCCCGGCATCGACGGCTACGCGACGATGCGGGCGATGCGCAAGCTCGTGCGCGGCGCCGAGCTGCCGCTCGTCGCCTTCACCGCCAAGGTGGAGGAGGGGGAGCGCCAGCGCTGCATCGACGCCGGCGCTTCGGCGTACATCCCCAAGCCGGTCGACACGGAGGCGCTGCTGCTTTTGCTCGGCCAGTGGCTCCCGGCCCCGATGCCAGCGCGCAAACCACCCGCGGCAGCGTGCTGATGAGCGAAAATGGGGCCACCGCCGCGCCCGCCGCGGCCCTCGCACCGGCGATTCTCGTCGTTGACGACAACGCCGCCAAGCGCCTCGCGCTGCGCGCGATGCTCGCGCCACTCGGCCACATCATCACCGAGGCCGACTCGGGACGGGCGGCGCTGCGCGCCGTCCTGCGCGACACGTTCGCGCTGATCCTGATGGACGTCCGGATGCCGACCCTCGACGGCTATGAGACGGCCCAGCTGATCCGCCAGCGGTGTCAGTCGGGCCTCACGCCGATCATCTTCGTCACGGCCTTCGGGCGCAACGAGACCGAGACGGCGACCGCCTACGCAAGCGGCGCCGTCGACTTCATCTTCACGCCGATCCGCGCCGAGGTCTTGCGGGCAAAGGTGACGGCCTTCGTCGACCTCTTCGTACAGTCGCAGACGCTCCAGCGCTCGCTCGAGTCGATCACGGCCCTCAACGCCGCGCTGCGCGACAGCGAGGTGCGTACGCAAGCGGTGCTCGACAACGTCGCGGACGGGATCTTCATGCTCGACGAGGAAGGCTTGATCGCATCAGCCAACCGCTCGGCGGGCCGGCTGTTCGGCTTCGACGCCGAGGAGCCGATCGGACAGCCGTTCGCGTTCGTGCTCGCGCCCGGCTGCCGAGTCGCGCTCGACGGGACAGACGCGGCGGGGCGGGAAGCGCCCGGCCAAGCAGGCCAGCGCCGGCGCGCGCTCGAGACGCTCGGCCTTCGCGGGGACGGCACGTTGTTTCCGATGGAGGTCGAGTACGGCGCCATGCGACACGGCGATCGCAACTTCACACTCGCCGTCGTCCGCGACATCTCCGAGCGCAAGAGCTACACCGAGGCGCTGCAACACCAGGCCCTGCACGACGGTCTCACCGGCCTCGCCAATCGCACCCTGTTCGGCGATCACGTGTTCCAGGCGCTCGCGCTGGCCAAGCGGACCAACCAGCCGCGCGCGGTGCTCGTCATGGATCTCGACGGCTTCAAGCAGGTCAACGACACGCTCGGACACGATCACGGCGACAACCTGCTCAGGCAGGTCGGCGAGCGGCTCGTCGGCGCGCTGCGCGACACCGACACGGTCGCCCGGCTCGGCGGCGATGAATTCGCGATCCTGCCCGGGGACGCCACCGATCTGGTGGCGGCAGCAGCGGTCGCCTGGACGATCGAACAGATATGTGAGCCGGGGTTCGTGATCAACCGCGAGGTCGTCCACGTGACGCCAAGCGTCGGTATCGCCCTGTTCCCCGAGCACGGAACCACCACGGTCGAGCTGCTGCACCGTGCCGACCTGGCGATGTATGAGGCCAAGCGATCCGGAAGCGGGCACGCCGTGTTCGACGCGGCGCAGGAACGCGAGCTCGCCCATCGCCTCGCCCTGCTCGTCGACCTGCGTCATTGCGTCGCCCGCGACGAGCTGGTGCTCCACTACCAGCCGAAGATCGACCTGGCGACCCGCAAGATCTCCGGCGTCGAGGCGCTCGTCCGCTGGCGCCATCCCGCCCAGGGTCTGCTCTCGCCGATCAGCTTCCTGCCGGAGGCCGAGCGCATCCAGTTGATCGAGCCGATCACGCGCTGGGTGCTCAACGAGGCGCTGCGTCAGCAACGGATCTGGCTCGACGACGGCATCGACCTCAACATGGCGGTCAACATCTCGGCCCACAGCCTCGCCCAGGCGAGCAGCTTCCCCGCCACCGTGGCCGAGCTGACCCGGACCTGGGGCACGGCGCCCGACCGGCTGACGCTCGAGCTGACCGAGGGGGCGTTGATCGAGACCGGCGCCGCCGACATCCTCGAGCGCCTGCACGACATGGGCCAGCGCGTGTCGGTCGACGACTTCGGCACCGGCTATTCGTCGCTGGCCTACCTGCAGCGTCTGCCGGTGGATGAGATCAAGGTCGACCGCTCGTTTGTCACCGACCTCGCACCGGACAGCGACGCCGAGGTCATCGTGCGCTCGACGATCGACCTCGCGCACAACCTCGGCCTGACGGTCGTCGGCGAGGGCGTCGAGGACGAACATGTCCTCGAGATGCTCGTTGCCTACGGCTGCGACAGCGCCCAGGGCTACCTGTTCAGCCGGCCATGCGCAGCCGTCGAGCTCGACTCCTGGCTGAGCGACTCGCCGTACCGGGTGCCGGCCGGGGTCCGCTCGCTGCCGACCGGCTGAGCCGAGCTCCGCTCAGTCGGTCGCGACCGGCGCGAGCACGAATATCTCGACGGCCAGGTCTGGATCGATGTGGTTGTTGCTCATGAACGCCACCACGTCGCGGTCGGTGAGCTCCTCGACCAGGCTGATCGCGTCGTCGGCCAGCGTGTCCTGGATGGCCCTGCGCCCGCGCAGCACGACCTTGTCCTTGCCGTTCTCGACGAGCTGCTGCTCGGCCTTGGTCAGGGTTGCACCCAGAACGCAGACAATCAGGTTCTCGTCGATGGTCGTCCGCGCGCGCACCGGCCCGCGGCCGGTGTAGCTGTGCATCAGGCCGACGATCCCGTTCGAGATCGAAGCGGCGAGCACGCCGTGTCCGGGGTGCGCATCGATAGTGTCGGGCATGCCCAGCCCTCTCTGCCTACTCTCAACAGACATGGGCGCCGCGCGCAAGGGGAGAGTCGGCAGAGAACCGAACGGACGACAGCTCGCCCAAGCGTAGCGCGTCTGCGTTCGCGGTTGTGAGCGATTGGGAAAGTATTTCCCGCCACGCCGGGCACGGCGAGCGAGCTCATACGCCCGCGCCGCGCACGGCGGCGTTCACGATTAGGCGACAGCGCCCTCCGGGAGTAGGCTCGAGACACGCAACTGGAAGCGCGGCGGTCGGATCGGCCGGGCGCGCGGCCATGAGGAGGGATCGGATGATCCCCACAGACCCAGCGCCCCGCGGGTCCCGGCTGCAACTCCGGACCGTGGCGGTGAGCGAAGGATCGCCGGAATTCGACCGTCGTGCGCCAGTCGATCTGCGCGAGGCGCGTGACACTGGTGGGCGATCGCGCGCGCGCGCCGACGCCGGGCCGCAGCCTGCAGTCGGATCACAACTGGTCGCGCTGGTCCGTTGCGGCCACCACGCTGCATTTGACACGCTGGCGGCGCGCTATCAGCGCCGGCTGCTGGCGTTCTGCGGTGCAGATGCTGCGATCCAAGGAGGATGCCGAGGATGCGTTGCAGGACGTCTTCGCGGCCGCCTACAGCGCGATTCTCGCCGACCAGCGTGAGATTCAGGTGCGGCCGTGGCTGTATCGGATTGCGAGGAATCGCTGCCTCAACCAGCTCCGCCGCACGGCAACAGTCGCGGTCGAGTCGATGGACGAGCACTCGGCCGAGAACGGGCGGACGCTCGTCGAGACGGTGGTCAGCCGCCAGGAGTTTCGCGAGCTGCTCGGCGACGTCCAGGCGCTGCCCGACACTCAGCGCACGGCGCTGCTGCTGCGCGAGATCGACGGCTTCGCATATGCGCACATCGCGGCCGCGATGGACACGACCGTGCCGGGCGTGAAGTCGCTGCTCGTGCGTGCGCGGATTGGCCTGCTCGACTCCGCCGCGGTGCGCGAGCGCCCGCCTCGAGTGGCGGAGTGCCGCCGGACGGGCGGCCGTCGGCAACGGCGGAGCGGGCGCGCGGTCAGCTATTCCACCGCGCTGGCTGCCGCGACCGTCGCGCGAGGCGCCGCGGCCTGAACTGCTGTGCGTGGCTGGGTTCGGAGCGGCGCTGGGTGGGGCCGCGGCGAGACCCCGCCAGGAGCTTAGGGGCGGGGTCTCGTGACGGACCGGCGCTCGAAGCGCCGGAAGGCGTCAGGCCTCCGTTTCCATTCGGCGGTCTAAACGCGGGGGGAGCACGCGAGCCGCCATTGGAGGTCCGAGCCGCGGCCGGCCTCGCCGTAAGCCATACCGGCGGGCATGCTGTGGCTCCTCACATAGAGAGCGCGCAGCTACCGGAGCCCGGCAGGTGCGACACGACAACTGCGAGGAGCAGAGGTCAAATCGAGACCCCTTCCTGGTCGCACCCGCGGCCGTTCCGACCGGAGCACTCCCATAGCTAGGAGAGCGACGATCCTCTGTCGAATCGCAAAAGTCAAATCGTCGGCGCGTCGTTAATAGTTGCCGTTTCCCGAGTTTGGGGGCGATTCTCCAGCGAGGCGATCACAGGGCGAGATCGACCACCGCGGCTCCCTCAAAACGCCCGCAGCGCAGATCCTCGAGCGCCTGCGCGGTGTCGGCGAGTCGATAGCGGTGGACCTCGGTGCGGATCGGTGTGCGCGCCGCGAGCGCGAGGAACTCGCGGGCATCCTGACGCGTCAGGTTGGCGACCGAACGCACGACGCGTTCACCCCACAGCAGGTCGTAGGAGAAGGCCGGGATCTGCGACATGTGAATCCCTGCGCAGACGACGACCCCGCCCTTGCCGACGGCCGCCAGCGCAGCGGGAATCAGCTCCCCGGCGGCCGCGAAGATGATCGCGCAGTCAAGCTCCTGCGGCGGACGCTCGAGCGACCCGCCGGCCCACTCCGCGCCGAGTTCGCGGGCGAAGGCCTGGGTGCGCGCGTCACCGGCGCGCGTGAACGCGAACACGCTGCGACCTTCGGAGCGCGCGAGCTGCGCGACGATGTGCGCCGAGGAACCGAATCCGTACAGGCCGATTCGCACACCGTCGCCGGCGAGGCGCAGCGCGCGATAGCCGATCAGCCCCGCACACAGCAACGGCGCGACCTCGAGATCGCCGTATCCGTCGGGCAGCGGGAAGCAGTAACGGCGGTCGACGACGGCGAACTCGGCAAAGCCGCCGTCGATGTCGCGGCCGGTGAAGCGGGCGCGATCGCAGAGGTTCTCCCGGCCGCTGCGGCAGAAGCGGCACTCGCCGCAGGTCCAGCCGAGCCAGGGAATCCCGACGCGCAGACCCTGTGTCAGCAGCTCGCTCGCGCCGTCGCCGACGCCGGCCTCGACGACGGTGGCGACGATCTGGTGGCCGGGCACGACCGGCGGCCGCGGGATCGCGACCTCGCCGTCGAGCAGGTGCAGGTCGGTGCGACAGACGGCGCAGGCATGCACCCGCACCAGAACCTCGTCCGCGGCGGGGACCGGCACGTCGATCTCGACCTGCTCGATCACGCCGGGGCGAGTGAACTGGATCGCCCGCATCGGCTCAGCCCACCGGGAGGACGCCATGTCGGTGGGGCTCGGGCGTGGCGCTGCGGCCGGGCCGCGACGAGCGTCCGGCGATCGCCGCGCTGATGCCGAACAGCGCCAGGGTGCCGATCGGGCAGACGAGCCACGGCAGCCCGTCGGGGTGCCGCAACGGGTACAGGATGTGCACGCCGCCGCCGGCCGCGTCGAACAGCAGATGAGCGAGGTCCACGGCGAACACCGCCCACGCGGCCAGCCAGCGTCGTGTGAGCAGCAGCGTCAACGCGGCGAGCGCGAGCACGAAGACGAGCGAGTGGGTGTCCGGACGCCCTCCGAGGGTCTCGATCGTGTGCAGGTTGAGGCTCCCGGCGGCGACGAAGTGGTCGAGGTCGATCGCCGAGCCGCCGATGAACGCGAGCAGCGCGTAGCCAACGCGGTGTTCGCTGCGCCAGACGATCGGTCCGACGGCCAGCAGGCACACGCATCCGTGGACCAGCACCGCCCACACGGCGGACAGCAGCGGATGACTCGGGTCCGACAGAAACGGCCAGCCCTGGTAGGGACTCACGCCAGGCGCGGCGCCGACGCGGGCGCGAGCTTCACTTGTGCCGCGGCGCTGGATTCGTGCGCGTCAGCTCGAACATGGTGTAGAGGGTTCTCGGTTTGGCGCCGCCGACGCTCACCACGACCATCAGCCGAACCAGAACGCTCTTATAGCGGGCCAGAGCGGCTTGGCCGCCCTTGCTGATCGTCATCCGAACGGTCGTGGGGCTCGTCCCAGTGAGCCGGAAGCCGACCTGGGCGAGCGGGTTGCGGGCCGGCTTGGTCTTCTTCGTCGGCTTCTTGATGAAGCGAATCGAGCCGCTGCCCCGGCAGGCCGCGTGACACTGCAGCTCGGTGATGACCTGGCTGCCGCTCAAAAGACCCACTCCGGGCAGCACGATCGGCAGGCTCGCGATGAACCCGCACGGCCCGTGGCACGGCACGTTCGGGCCCCCGCCGCCGCCGCTCGGTCGCTTTGGCGTGGAGCCGGACGCGCCCGCGACCCCGTTGGTCCCCGGCGTGCCGTTCGTCAGCGTCGTGTCGTTGGTGTGAATCGTCGAGCCCGCGTCGGCGAGGTAGGTCGCCTGGCTCGGTCCACCGGCACCGCCGCCGCCGCCGCCGCCACCGCCACCCGAGCCGCCGACCCCGCCGTTGCCGCCGGTGCCCTCGCGCGGCTCGCCGTTGGTGCCGCCGGCGCCGCCGCCGCCGCCGAGGCCGCCGTTGCCGCCCGCACCGCCGTTGCCGCCGTTACCGCCGTTACCCGCCGAGACCGAGCTGGCGCCCGAAAGGGACACGCTCGCAGCGTCCAGATAGATGCCGAACGAGCCGCCACCGCCGCCGCCCGCGGCGCCGGCTGCGCCGCCGCCACCGCCCGCGCCGCCACCGCCGCCGCCGTTTCCGGAGCCGAACACGAGGCCGCCGTTTTCGAGCTCAACGTTGCCGCCGCCCCCGCCTCCGCCGCCACCACCGGCGCCGGGGTTGCCCGGCGTGCCGCCGCTGCCGTCTCCCGGCGTGAACGCGGGACCGGCGAGCGAGCTGCTCGTTCCGTTCGAGCCCGCAACGCCATTGGTCCCGTCCGCGCCCGCGACGCCGTTCTTTCCTGGGAAGCCGTCGCCCTGGGCGTTCGGCAGACCCGGCGCGCCACCGGCGCCCTCGACGGCGTTCGGAGCGTTGGCGGGCGTCGATCCCCAACCCCCGTAGTAGGGCCCAATCACCTCGGGTGCCTTCTTGCCGTGAACGAGCTCCTCGGGGCCGCATGCCTCGGTGGCTCCGGTACCGACACAACCCTGCAGCGTCACCGGGGACCCGGTGCTGCCCCAGCCGCCCCAGCCACCGTCGCCGGGCGACGGAGACGAGTCGGGGAGCGGCGCCTTGTCGACGCGGGCCTTGATGATCGGGTTGAACTTGTAGGCCGCGTTGTAGCGCACATAGAAGTCGTTCCCGTTCGCAGCGAGTCCGGCGTTGCCGCCGACCGCGTCAACGGGAGAGCAGTGCAGGCCTGCCGACGCCAGGCACGCGGCGGCGACCTGCGCCGGCGTCTGCCCGGCGCCGCCAGGGGTCCCTGCGCCGCCCGGCTTGCCCGCTGCGCCGGATGCGCCGGATGCGCCGGCCGAGGCATCGGAGGAGTGCACGACGACTCCCGACAGCGTCAGCGTGGAGCCGCCGAGGGCGACGACTCCGTACACCGATGTCGAGGGGACGCTCGACCCTAGACCGATCAGGTCGACGTCGGCGACGGTGACACCGGTCGCGCCGTTCGCGAGCAGCGCCTCCGGGGCCCCGGAGATCGTCGTCGTGGTCGGCGCGCGTGTCTCCTGCCAGGTTGTTGGGCTGAAGCCGCCGTAGATGACGATGCCGTCGTCGGCCGAGGTGAGGTTCACCGGGCCCGCGTAGGCGCCCTGCGCGAGCCAGATCTGGCGATTCGCGCCGGCTGAGTTCTCGAGGATCGCGACGGCGCGCGAGGGGCTCCTGACCGGCGCCGCCTGGGTGCCCGGGTTCCCGTCGCTACCGCCCGGTGAGACGAACACGACGGCGCCCGGCGCGCCGAAGGCCGCCGTGTCGGTCTCGGTTACGGCCGCGGCGAAGGTACAGGGGTTGGCGATGCCCGTGCAGGTGCCGCCGCTCCAACCGGTGAGCGTGTAGGGCGGCGTCGGGGTCCCGCTGATCGTGATCGCATCGCCGACGTCGGCGTGGCAGATATTGCCGGTGCACAGCGTGGTGTGCGTGGCGTCACTGATCGTCACGGTGCCGCTGCCCGTGGCCGCAGCGGTGATCGTCACGACGGTGACGGCGAAGGTGGCGCTGATCGCCTCGGCGGCGGTCGCGGTGAACGTGCACGGGCTCGTCAGTAACGCCGCGCAGGAGGCTCCGGTCCAACTCGCCAGGTGGAATCCGGCGTTCGGCGTCGCTGTGATCTGCATCTGATCGTTGACGTTCGCAGTGCAGTTGTTGGCGACGCAGGCTGCCGGGGTTGTGATGTCGGCCGCCGTGACGGTGCCGCCGGCTCCCGCGGAGGCGGTGATGACGACGGTCGTCGCAGCGAAGGTGGCGCTGACGCTCGCGGCAGCGGTCGCGGTGAACGAGCACGGGCTGGTGGTAGCGCCGCCGGTGCAGGTGACTCCGGCCCAACTGACCAGGTGGAAGCCGGAGTTCGGGGTTGCCGTGATCTGCATGCTGTCGTTGACGTTGGCGGTGCAGCTATTGGCTACGCAGGCCCCAGGGTTCGTCAGATCGGCCGCGGTAACAGTGCCGCCGGCACCGGCCGAGGCGCTGATTACGACCGTCGTCGCGGCGAACGTGGCTGTGTCGGTTTCGGGGAGAAGCGCGTTGAACGAGCAGGGGTTCGCCGCACCACTGCAGGTGCCGCCGCTCCAGCTGGCGAGGTGGAAGCCGGAACTCGGCGTAGCGTCGATTGTGATGGGGTCGGTGACGTTCGCGCTACAGCTTGGTTGAGCGGTGCAGCCGACCGTCGCGTCGGTGACCGTTGCGGTGCCGTTTCCGTTGCTCCCAGCGGCAATCGTGACGCACCCGACCGTACACACCGCGGCGGTATGAGCGACGTTCTTGTGGGCCGAGCCACGTTTCGTTGGCGTCGCACCAGTTGCGGGAACGACCGCCGACAGTTTCGTCGTCGGGGCACGGACACTCTCTTGACCGCCTCCGCTGGGATGTGCCCCTCGCTTCCGCGCTGCATGGTGGCCGAGTGCACGCGGTGTCGGGGCCTCCCGTGTGACGTCGCCGCTCCCGGCCAGGCGGGCAGGAGTTTCGGCGACCTGGCTGACGGTCTGCTCCGCCAACCCGAATGGCGCGGCACCGCGGCTGGAATGCTGGCCGGCGCCCGTCTCGTGCGCGTGGCTCGTCGCCACCACGCTCGCGCTCCTCGACACCCCTGGCCCGCCGCTCGACCCGGCCATGACCACGGCCACCAGTGCGATCGCGGCCACGACCGCAATCAGGACGGCCCTCGAGGCCGCACTCGGACGTCGCCGTTTTCCCCCTCTCCGTGGGCGAAACGCCGCGTCCTTGGGCTGTCCCCCAGCTTGAGGCACGGTCACACTATTGCGCAGTCGCGGCGTGGGTGTCGGGGCAACTTCGTGCCCGACGGACTCGACATTCGTTCGATCCCGGTCACAACGCGGGCCGCTCGCGCTACGGGCTTTATGGATACGGGCCAGCAGGCCGGCGCGTGTGGCGCACGACGTCGACAACGGGACGGCCCGGGACAACGACACCATGGAGGGTGACCAGATGCTTCCGTTGACGAGCCGCCGCTTCCGAACCGACGAGATCGACTCGCTCGCCGGTGAGGTGCTCGGCAATCTCTACACGGCCGTGACGGGCGAAGCGCCGCGTCGGCTGAACGCCTACCTCGACGATGACGCGCTGCTGTTGCTGCTGCGCTTCGATCCCGCGCTGCTCGCGGACGCGAGCGGCGAGCAGTTCGAGCCGCTGGTCGACATCTCCTTCATGGCGATGCCGGACCTGATCGCCGAGGCCGTCACCGAGGCCACCGGCCGCACGCTGATGCCGGGCAACCTGAGCATCTGCGCCGAGCGCGGCCTCGCGGTCTTCGCATTCAGCCTGCTCGACGACGATGGCGACGGCCTCGGCCGCGACGACCCGTTCGTCATGAGCGGCCCGCTGTGGAGCGACCCCGACGACGACGACGGCGGTTTCCGTCTGCCCAGCTGAGGCAAGAACACTGACCGCTCGCGGGGCCCTGCGCCACGGGGCCTGAGTTGAGGTGGTGGCCACACGCCACCGACGCATTGCGAGCAGCCGTACAGGAGAGACTGGCCCCTGCCGACACCTTCCCGGCAGGGGCCTGTTTCTCGTTCAGGACCCGTTTCGCGTCCGGCGAAGCGCGTGCTGTCGCGCGGCCCGGGGGAGGCTGTCGCCTAACATGCCCGCGAGCGCACGATGCCCGATTCCGCCGAGCCCTTCTTCGTCGACCTCGAAGCCGCCACGCAGGCGCTGGTGCTGGCCGAAGCTGCAGCACGCAAGATGCTCGAGTTGCTCGAGGACACGCCGTCGGGCGATCTTCACATGGCGCTGTTCAGAGTGCCCACCGAGTCAAGCGGCGCCCCGCCCGGGGCCGAGGACGCCCCGGCCGTGGTCGAGTTCATCGACCGCCACCTGGTCGCGGACCACGGAGCGGCCGGCACGTCCGCGCTCGTCGAGGGGATCGGCTACTCGAAGAAGGACATCACCCGGCTGAAGGCCTTCGAATGCGTCCACACCGGCGTCGACCCCTACACGGCGATCCTGACGAAGCAGAAGTTCAACGGGGCGACGCGCAGCTACGGCAGCCATCTGTTCAGGCAGATCACGCCGGACGGCACGACGGTTCCGTTGATCGCCGCGGCGAGCGGCTGGCGCGGAGACCAGGACTACGCCGCGGCGATGATGGTGCCGGCCACGCTGCAGTGCGTGCTGCTCGAGTTCGGCGCGCTGCCGCGCGAGGTGATCGTCTCGTCGGCGTTCGTGCTCGCGAGCGGCGCGTGGGAGTACCCGGCGCGCTAGGCGCGCCCGCCGGCTGAACGCCGGTGACGCGAGCCGATGTGACGGGTCAGTAGTTCACGGAACTCCGACTCGACGTCCGGCGAGGCGAACGCGCGGCGCGGGACGAAGGTGAACGCCCGTCGTGCGCCCGCCAGCACGTACAGGTCGCCGGTCTGCATCCAGCCGGTCCAGTGGCGCCAGTCGAAGCGTCCCTCGCCGCTCGCGTTGGCGGCCGTGACGCCGTCGTCGGAGAAGCTCATCGTCTGTTCCGACGCCGTCGCGGTCATCCGGCGTGCGCCGACACGGGGCATGACCCCGACCAGCCCCAGCCAGTAGACGAGCTCCGCCGCGCCGATCACGAGCACCACCGTCTTGCCGCTGCCGATGCCGAGCGCAAGCAGTCCGAGTCCGAACGCGAGCATCACCATCGTCGAGCGGGCGCGCAGGGCGATGAACAGCATCGCGCGCCGGTTCTCCGCCTGCGAGAACGTGAAGCGGACGGTGATCACGCGCGAAGTGTAGTTGGGCGCTGTCGACGCGATCCGGCGACCGCTCCCTGTAGGGTCGGGCGCTGCGAAGCAGTTCGATGACCCGCCCTCGCCCGCACCGTGTCGCGCTCGCACTCGTGCTCGCCTGCTCGGCGGCGCTCGAGTGCTTTCGCCTCGGTCGGAACAGCTGGGCCAACGACTACTACTCGGCGGCGGTCAAGTCGATGCTCGGCTCGCTGCACAACTTCTTCTTCGTCTCCTCGGACCCCGGCGGCCTGGTCAGCCTCGACAAGCCGCCGCTCGGACTCTGGCTGCAGACGGCGAGCGCGGCGATCTTCGGCTTCCACCCGCTGAGCCTGCTGGTCCCCGAGGCGCTCTGTGCCGTCGCGACGGTCGTGGTGATCTATTGGATCGTCGCGCCGCGCTTCGGCGTCTGGGCGGGCGTCGCCGCGGCGGCGACGCTCGCGGTGTTCCCGTCGTTGGTCGCCTCGGCGCGCGACAACAACATCGATGCGCTGCTGATCCTGTTCATGACGCTGGCGTGTTTCGCGGGACTGCGCGCGATCGACACGGGCGCCTGGCGCTGGCTGGTCGCGACCGCGGTCCTCGTCGGGCTCGCGTTCAACACCAAGACCCTGGCCGCGTACCTCGTCGTGCCCGGGCTGGCGCTGGGCTGGCTCGTCTGCGCTCCGGGGACGCTGCGTCGGCGAGCCGGACTGCTGGCCGGCGCGACCGTGGTGCTCGCCGCGGTCTCGCTGGTCTGGCTGGTCGCCGTCGACGCGACGCCCGCCTCGCAGCGGCCCTACGTCGGCGCATCACTCGACAACTCGGAGCTCTCGCTGAGCTTCGGCCACAACGGCCTCGGGCGCGTGGTCGGCGAGCGCGGCGCACCGCCGCAGGCCGTCACCGTGGTCCCGTCACCGGGCAGCCTGCGGGCAGCAGGCGCGATCTCCTCGGTCGGGCCTCCGGGGCCGCTGCGGCTGTTTGGCCTCTCCGACGGCGACCAGGGCGCGTGGATGCTGGGGTTCGCCATCGTCGGCCTGCTCGCGCTGGTGCTCCAGGCGATCGGGCACGGGCGCCGCAACCCGCGGCTCGGTCTGCTGTTCGTGCTCGGCGGCTGGTTCGTCGTCGAGGCGGTTGTGCTGAGCGTCTCGACCGGCATCGTGCACCCCTACTACGTCTCAGCCCTGGGGCCGGGCACCGCGGCGCTGGTGGGCGCCGGCGCGGCGGCCTTCGCCGGCCTGCGCTCCCGCGGTCGCGCCTATCTGATCCTGCCGGCGGCCGCGCTGATCCTGACCGTCGTGATCTCGATCGTGCTGCTGCACCGCGAGCACGACTACCTGCACTGGTTCTGGCCCGTTCTGATTGGCATCGTCGGCGCGGCGATCGTGATGATGTTCTGGCAGCCACGCGTGGCGAACGCGGCGATCGCCGTCGCGCTCTGCACGGTGCTGCTGGCGCCGGCGATCTATTCGGCGACCGTCTGGCTGGTTCCGGTCAACGGCACCTTCCCGGTGGCCGGGCCCTACATCCAGGACGACACCGAGTCGCTCGGCATACCGCCGGATGTGATCCCGATGTACAAGGGGCTGCTTCGCTACGTGCGGTCGCACCAGCCGCCGAGCCGCTGGGATCTGCTCACCCAGGGATCCACGACCGCGGCGCCGCTGACCCTGCTGGGCGGTCGCGTGGCCGCGATCGGCGGCTACGGCACCACCGACCCGGTGCTCGAGCCGCCCGGGCTGGCCGCACTCGTGCGCCGCCACGAGGTCAAATTCGTCGCGCTGGGCGGCGGCTACGCCACGCGCGGCGGCAACGCCGCGTCGACCGCCGTGGCGCACGGCTGCCGCGAGGTCGCACCGTCGCGCTGGCGACGCCCGCAGAACATCGGCACGCCGGGGCACCCGCACTACGTCTACCTGCGGGGCGGCTGGAACCTCGTGCTCTACGACTGCGCGGGCCGGGCCGCCGAGATCGCCGCGCACCACTGAACCGCCGACGAACGCGGGTCCGCCACCGGTCTGGCCGGTTGTTGCCGCTGCAACGGTTCGGCCTAGGATTCCGCCGTTCGACCACTAACATCTGGCTCTCAGCGTGGGGGCCAAGGCTTGAAAGTGAGCGACTGATGGGTTCGAGGTGGCATGGAACGAGCCGTCCGGCGACCGTCGGTGCCGCCGTCAGCACGGCGGTGTTCGCCGCTGCGGCAGCGGTGCTCGCGGCCAGTGCCACGGGGGCGCTGCAGCCGCGTGACGCCGATGCCGCGATCGCGCGCGCTCCCACGCCGCCGCTGGTTGCGAAACATGTCCGGGTCAGGGCGCCCGCCGTCGCTCTGGCGGCCTCGCCGACCGGACCGAGGACCACGCTCACGCACCTGCCGCTCACGGGCGTGAGCGACGGCACCCGCGGGGTGGCGATCCGCCTCAACGGCAGGCCGGCCACCGGTACGCCACGCCCGGTGCTCACGCCGCGCACCGCCGGGACGTGGAGCGACCTCGGTCACTACGAGATCTTCCACCCGGTCTCGACGCTCGAGCCGTGCGCGACCTACACGATGACCATCCCCGCCGGGACGGTGGCGGCCCGCCACCGCAGGCTCGGCAGGAGCCGGACGATCTCCTTCGCCGTCAGCTGTCCCGGGATCACCGCCGTGCAGGAGGCTCTCGCACGCCTGAACTACCTGCCCTACAGCCTGCACGGCTTCGTCGGCGCCTCGAGCGTCGCGGCGCTGACTCGCAAGCAGGCGGCCCAGCGGGCCTACCACCTGCCGCACGGGGTGCTGCGGGCGAACGTCCACGGTGCGCCGCCGCTGACGATGGGCACGGTCGATCCCACCACGACCGGTGCGATGGAGGTCTTCGAGAACGACCACGGGTTGGCCGTCGGCACCGTCCCGACGCAGCGGCTGTGGACCGTTCTGCTCGCCGACGAGACGCTCGCCGCGCGCAACCCGAAGCCCTACACGTGGGTCACGGTCACCGAGACGATCCCGGAAACGCTGCAGGTCCACGAGAACAGCCGGATCGCCCTGACGAGCCCGACCAACACCGGCGTTCCGGGCGCGACGACACAGCAGGGCATCTTCCCGATCTACGTCCGCTACGTCGCGACGACGATGATCGGCACGAACGTCGACGGCAGCCACTACAACGATCCCGGCGTGCCGTGGGTCAACTACTTCAACGGCGGCGACGCCGTCCACGGCTACATCCGCCCGACCTACGGCGTCCCGCAGTCAAACGGCTGCGTCGAGCTGCCGATCGCGACCGCCCAGAAGGTCTACGGGATGCTGGCGCTCGGCGATCTCGTGATCGTCGAGTAGGTCCGCCGCCGCGCCACGGCGCGCCGTGGCTGCGACCGCCGCTGCGCTCCCGCGCGTGCGTCCCCGGTGCGCACGCTGCAGGGGGCTACCCGCCGGCGGGATCTGCGGCCGCGGCGCTCACATCGCCGCCGGTCGCTTCGACCGGGCGGGCGCGCTGGTGGCCGCGGACGCGCAGCGCTCGCTGCTGCGGTCCGCGGCCACTGGCGTCCTCAGGCCGGCTCCGGCTCCGCCGGCTGAAGTGCGGGGTGTGTGCCGAACGTGCCGAGCGAGGCGACGTCGGCCGGATAGACCTCGTGGCCGTGGATCGCGTGATCGCCGATCTCGAGCTCCTCGTCGGTGGCTCGCAGCGAGAACACCAGTCCCACCAGCTTGAGCAGGACGAACGTGACGACCCCCGAGAACACGATCACCCACAGCGCGGTCTCAGCCTGCCAGCGCAGCAGTGTCCCGGTGCCGTGCGGCTGGAAGAGGCCCGTGAAGTTGGTCAGGCCGTGGTAGATGTTCATGTTCGGGTCCGAGAGCAACCCGACCAGCAGGCCGCCGACGAGCCCGGCGATGCCGTGCGTGTAGATCACGCCGAGCGTGTCGTCGACGATCCGGAACGGCCACACGCGGCTGAGGTAGCGGATCGACATCCAGACCACGGTCGTCGCGACAACGCCGATGATGATCGCGCCGTAGCCGTTGACATAGCCCGCCGCCGGCGTGATGCCGACGAGGCCGGTGATCATGCCGTTGACGGTCCCGATCAGGCTCGGCTTGTCCTTGTAGATCAGGTCCCAGCCGATCCACGCCAGCATCGCCACCGCCGTGCAGAGGTTGGTGTTGACCACGGCAGCCGAGGCGCTGGCGCCCGCGAAGTACGGGTCGCCGCCGTTGAAGCCGTTCCAGCCGAGCCACAGCAGGCCCGCGCCGGTCGCCACCATCAACAGGTTGTTCGGTGCGTCGATCTCACGGTCGCGCTTGAGACGCGGGCCGATGACCCAGGCGGCAACGAAGCCGGAGACGCCGGCCGAGAGGTGGATGACGTAGCCGCCCGAGTAGTCCAGTGCTCCGTGGGCGCCGAAGTAGCCGCCGCCCCAGATCAGGAAGGCGTTGATCGCGTAGACGAAGGTGATCCACAGCAGCACGAACGGGATCCACGCCTTGAAGTTGATCCGTCCGAGCACGCTGCCGAGCATCAGCAGCGGCGTGATCGCCGCGAACACGAACTGGAAGTAGAAGAGCGACGCCTCGGGGAAGTGGAGCTTCGGTATGAACCCGACGAGCAGCGGAATCGCAGCCTGGTGCTGGAGGCCGACGTGGCCGAGGATGCTCTGCGGGTTCCCGACCATGTTCGAGAAGAACGACCCGGCCCCGGCGCCGAACAGGTGGATCGGACTGCCGAACCCCATCTTGAACGCCCACAGCGCCCACGCGACCATCACGACCGCGAAACCGATGAAGGTCAGCATCATGCTGTTGACCGACCAGCGCTTCTGCATGACGCCGCCGTAGAGAACGGCGAGGCCGGGGATGCTCATCAGGCCGACGAACGTCGCGGCAGTCATCTGCCACGCGTTGTCGCCCGGATTGAGCCACTGGGCGTACGGCGTGATTGCGGTTGCGAGCATGCGCTCCTCCTGGGGGCGAAATGACCATGGGCACGAGTAGCCGCCGCTGCGGCGTCGCCCGTGATTTCTATGCAGCGCGCGGCGCTGTCAATACCTCCCGGCGGAGCAAATCCCGGGGTCGCCGTTTGTACATCTGGAGGGGAGCGCGCCGTGCGCCCAGCATCGGCCGGGCCGATCGGGCGACCCAATAGAGTTCAGCCATGGCGATTCGCAGCACCCTCTACAGCGACCCGGCGTGCCCGTGGGCGTACTCGGCGACACCGGCGCTGAGCGTGCTGCGCTGGCGCTACCGCGACCAGCTCGAATGGAGCCTGGTGACGATCGGCCTGCGCGACACGACCGACACGCTGGCGGCGAGCGGCTACTCCACCGCGCGCCAGGCCACCGGATCGCGCCGCTTTCGCGACCGCTACGGGATGCCGTTCGCCGCGGCGCCGCGTACCCGGCTGGTCGCGACCGGCCGCGCGTGCCGAGCCGTCGTGGCCGCACGGCTGGCGCACCCGGGGCGGGAGTTCGCGGTTCTGCGCGCGCTCGCGTTCGCGTGGTTCAACAGCTCGCTGCTGCTCGACGAAGACGCCGCGATCGCGGCCGCGCTCGAGGAGCTCGACGGGATCGACGCCGCAACGATCGTCGCGGCGCTCGACTCCGCCGAGGTGAGCGAGGCCTACGAGGCCGACAAGGCGCAGGCGCGCAGCGCCGCCGGCGGGGCGACCGAGTTCCAGGGCAAGGCGGCGGTCAGCGACGGCCTGGTGCGCTACACGGCGCCGTCGGTCGTCTTCGAAGCCGACGGGCGGCGGCTCGAGGCCGGCGGCTTCCAGCCGCTCGAGGCCTACGACGTGCTGCTTGCCAACCTCGACACGTCGCTGCGGCGCGTCGGCCCGCCGGAGGACCCACACGAGCTGCTCGCCTATTTCGGCGAGGGCCTGTGCACGCAGGAGGTCGCGGTGCTGCTCGCCGGCAACCTCATCGACGTCGACCGCGCCGCCGCCGAGGACGCGCTGCTCGCGCTGCTCGCGGAGGGCCGCGCGACACGCACCCCGCTGGGCGACGACGCGATCTGGCGCGCCGCCTGAGCCGAGCCCGCCGGCCCGCGACCCGGCGGCCGCCGCTCAGTTGACCGACACGTCCTCCGGCATCCGGGCGAGCAGCGCGTAGCTGCCGCCCTTGCGCCGCAGGGCGGTCGACCACAGCTGCGTGCTGTCGGGTTGCCAGAGCTCGTCGGGGGCCAGCTGGCCGATGATCCAGCCCTCGTCCTGAAGCTCCCCGTCAAGCTGGCCCGGACCCCAGCCCGAGTGCCCGGCGAAGACGCGCGCGCGGCGAGCGCCCGTGGCGAGCTCGCGCAGGTCGCACTCGGCGCTTGGGAAGCCGACCGTGCCGAAGATCATCAGCGCCGCGAGCGACGGGTCGCGAAACTCGGCCAGCACGACGGCGGAGTCGGGCGCCACCGGGCCGCCGCGGTGCAGCGTCGAGCCCGGCTCGGCCAGCGACTCAAGCACCGGCGAGATGTCGGCCAGCGGTACCTCGAGCGGGCGGTTGAGGACGAGACCGAGCGCGCCCTCGTCGTCGTGGGCGGCGACCAGGACGACGGCGCGAGCGAAGTTGGGGTCAACGAGCGTCGGGGGCGCGATCAGCAGTTTGCCGCGCAGCGATTCCATCGCGCTTCAGCCTACCCGGGTGCGCGCGGCCGCCGGCGGTTGGCTGGTCGGTGCCCTAGGATCGCTCGCGCGATGAGCATGCACGTGACGCTCCCCGACGGAACCCGGCTCGAGCTGCCCGACGGGGCCACCGGCGCCGAGGTGGCGGCGGCGATCGGGCCGGGGCTGGCGCGCGCGGCGCTCGCCATCGAGGTGGACGGCGAGCTGCGCGACCTCGCGCGCCCGGTCGACGACGGTGCCGCGGTCTCGATCCTGACGGCTGACGGCGACGCGGCGCTCGCGCTGATCCGCCACGACGCCGCACACGTGCTGGCGTCGGCGGTGACCGAGCTCTACCCCGGGGTCAAGGTCAGCATCGGCCCGGCGATCGACAGCGGCTTCTACTACGACTTCGACTTCCCGGCCGGCGTCTCGATCTCCGAGGACGACCTGCCCGCGATCGAGGCCACGATGCTCGAACACGTGCGGGCGGCGGAGCCGTTCGTGCGCGAGGAGCTCGCGGTCGCTGCGGCGCGCGAGCGCTTCGCCGCTGCGGAGCAGCCCTACAAGGTCGAGCTGATCGACGATCTCGTGCGCGACGAGCACGTGCAGACGGTGTCGCTCTACACCAACGGTCCGTTCACCGACCTCTGTCGCGGCCCGCACGCGCCGAGCACCGCCGCGGTCAAGGCCTTCGCGCTGCAGTCGGTCGCGGGCGCCTACTGGCGCGGAGACTCGAAGCGGCCGATGCTCACGCGGATCTACGGCACGGCGTTCTTCTCGAAGGCGGCGCTCGAGGAGCATCTCGAGCGCCTCGAGCTGGCGCGCGCGCGCGACCACCGCCGGCTCGGCCGCGAGCTCGGCCTGTTCCAGTTCTCCGAGCTGGCGCCGGGAAGCGCGTTCTGGATGCCCCACGGCACGACGCTGTGGAACACGCTGCGCGACCTCGCGGGCGAGCTGACCCGCGCCCGCGGCTACACCGAGGTCAAGACGCCGCAGCTCTACGACGCCCAGCTGTGGCGGATCTCCGGCCACTGGGAGAAGTACCGCGACAACATGTTCGTCACCGCGGACGACGAGCGCCCGCTCGGGCTCAAGCCGATGAACTGCCCCGGGCACTGCGTGCTCTACGCGATGACGCGCCACTCCTACCGCGACCTGCCGGTGCGCTACGCCGAGCCGGGCCTGCTGCATCGCAACGAGCCCTCCGGGACGCTGCACGGCCTGCTGCGCGCGCGCCACTTCGCCCAGGACGATGCGCACATCTTCTGCACCGAGGAGCAGGTCAGCGACGAGGTCGCCGGCTGCCTCGACTTCGGCCTGGCGATCTATCGCCTGTTCGGCTTCGAGACCCGGATCGAGCTGGCGACCCGGCCCGAGGTTCGGATCGGCGACGACGCGCTGTGGGATCGCGCCGAGGCGGCGCTCCAGGACGCGCTCGCGAGCCTCGGCCTCGAGCACGACCTGACGCCCGGGGAGGGGGCGTTCTACGGCCCGAAGATCGACATGCACATGACCGACTCGCTCGGCCGGTCCTGGCAGCTCGGGACCGTCCAGCTCGACTACAACTTCCCCGAGCGCTTCGAGCTCAGCTACACCGGGGCCGACAACGCCGAGCACCGTCCGGTGATGATCCACCGCGCCCTGTTCGGGTCCTTCGAGCGCTTCATCGGGATCCTGCTCGAGCATCTCGACGGCGCCCTGCCGGTCTGGCTCGCGCCGGTGCAGGCGATCGTGCTGCCGATCACCGACCGCCAGAACGAGGCCGCGCAGGCCGTGCTGGCGGCGCTCGGCGGCGCCGGGCTGCGCGCCGAGCTCGACGCGCGCTCGGAGTCGGTGGCGCGAAAGATCCGCGACGCCCAGCTACGCAAGATCCCCTACATGCTGGTTGTCGGCGAGCGCGAGGCTGCCGCCGGCACCGTGTCGGTGCGCGAGCGCGCCGGCGGCGACGCCGGGGTCACCGGTCTGGCCGAGTTCGTCGCGCGCCTGCGCGCCGAGACCGACGAGCGCTCAGGCTGATATCGGCTCGTCAACAAAGGTTCGCCACGGGCTCCACGCCCCGCTATACTCGCCACTCTTGGCCAGCGCACCACCCACCATGCCGCGCACGCACCCCGCTTGACGCGCGCACGTGATCATTAGTGCCGGTCCCGCGTAGATTCGACCGGCGCCCGCCAGAGCGCGATCCCACCAGGATCAACGAACGCATCCGGGTTCCAGAGGTTCGCCTGATCGGCGAGGACGGGGAACAGATCGGGCTGATGAAGATCGACGACGCGCTGCGCTATGCGTCCGAACGCGACCTCGATCTCGTCGAGGTCGCCCCGGAGGCCAAGCCGCCGGTCTGCCGCGTGCTCGACTACTCGAAGTACAAGTACGAACAGGCGCAGAAGCAGAAGCAGGCGCGCAAGCATCAGCAGCAGATCACGATCCGCGAGATCAAGTTCCGCCCGAAGATCGCCCAGCACGACTACGACACCAAGAAGGGCCACGTCGAGCGCTTCCTGCGCCACAAGGACAAGGTCAAGGTGACGATCATGTTCCGCGGCCGCGAGGTGACCCACCCCGAGCGCGGCGTCGCGATCCTCGACCGCCTGGCCGAGGAGCTGGCGGAGTTCGGGATCGTCGAGCAGCGCCCGCTGCAGGACGGGCGCAACATGACGATGATGCTGGGTCCGTCCAAGGCGGTGCTCGCCGGGCAGTTCGACAAGCACGCCAACGGCGCGGTCGCACCCGAGGTCGTGGCGGCGGGCGCCAACGGCGCCGAACCGGCGCCGCTGGCCGCGGTCGAGCCGGCGCCCGCCGAGCCGGCGAGCAACGGCGAGAAGCCGCAGACGCCGTCGCCGGCCGACGTCGCCGAGTAGCCGGAGCGCCTCAGCGGTCTGCCATACTGCGTCGCTCGCGATGCCGAAGATGAAGACGCACTCAGGCGCCAAGAAGCGCTTCAGGACGACCGCCGGCGGCAAGGTCAAGGGCCGGCACGCCTTCACGAGCCACATCCTCGAGAAGAAGTCGGCCAAGCGCAAGCGCCGGCTCGGCCGCGACGCGAGCATCTCCGACCACGACGCGCCGCGCGTCAAGAAGCTGCTGGGGCTGGGCTCATGACCCGCGTCAAGCGCTCGCTGCACGCCAAGAAGAAGCGGCGTGCGACGCTCGAGCTGACCAAGGGCTTCCGCGGCGAGGCGAACTCGAACTACAAGCGCGCGAAGGAAGCGCTGATGAAGGCGGACGCCTACGCGTACCGCGATCGGCGCAACCGCAAGCGCGACTTCCGGCGGCTGTGGATCACCCGGATCAACGCCGCCGCGCGCGAGAGCGGCATGAGCTACTCCCAGTTCATCCACGGCCTCGGCCTCGCCGGCATCACGCTGGACCGCAAGGTGCTGGCCGACATCGCCGTGCGCGACCCCGAGACCTTCCGCCGATTCGCCGACGCCGCCCGCGAGGCCTCGGCTGCCTGACCGCCGAACGCACTGACCTCCCGGGCGCCGCTCCTCAAGGACGGCGCCTTTTTTTGTGCCATGACCATCACCTCCGCCAGCAACCGACACCTCACCGAGATCCGCAAGCTCGCCCGCGTTGGCGCGCGCGCGCGGACCGGCCGTTTCGTGGCCGAGGGCGAGGATTTCTATGCGGCGGCTGACGCCGCCCGGATCAGCCCGCTCTATGTGCTCTGCGCGCCAGGCCACGAGTCCGCGCACGAGGCGGGCTGGCTGGAGGTCGCGCCGGCGCTGCTGGCGGGCGTCTCCGCGCTCGGGTCCTCCTCGCGGGTGATCGGCGTCTACGAGCAGCGCTGGAGCGCGCCCGTCGGGCCGCTCACCGTCGCGCTGTGGGGCGTCGGCGATCCCGGCAACGTGGGCACGGTGATCCGCGCGGCGCAGGCCTTCGGCGCCTCCTGCGTGGCGCTTGGTCCCGGCTGTGCGGACCCCTACGGGCGCAAGGCGGTCCGGGCGTCGATGGGGGCCATCTTCGCCGTTGCGCTGGCCCGCGTCGCGAGCCCTGCAGAGCTGCCCGGACGGGTCGTCGCCCTCGCCGCCGACGCGCCGCTCCAGCTGCGCGGCCCGCTCGAGGGCGAGCTGACGCTGCTGGTCGGCGGGGAGCGCGAGGGACTGCCCGCCGGGGTGCGTGCGCAGTGCGACGAGGTGCGCTCGATTCGACAGCGTGCCGGCGACTCGCTGAACGCGGCGATGGCCGCGACGGTTGCGTTGTATGAGGCGACTAGGATGGCCGCGAATGAGCGCTCCTGAGCGGATTGCGGCGCTGCGCGCGGAGGGGGAGGCGGCGATCGCCGCCGCCTCGGACACCGCGGCGCTCGAGCAGCTTAGGATCGCCTACCTCGGGCGCCGCGCGGAGCTGCCGCAGCTGCTGCGCGGCGTGGCGGAGCTGCCGGCCTCCGAGCGCGCCGCCGTCGGCGGGGCGGCCAACGCGGCCCGCCAGGCGCTGACGGCGCTGATCGAGGCGCGCGAGGCGGAGCTGGCGGCGGCGGAGCTCGACGCGCGGCTCGCCGACGATCACCTCGACATCACCCTGCCGGGCGCGCCGGCATTCCCCCGCGGCCACCTGCACCTGATCACGCAGACGCGACGCGACATCGAGGACATCTTCGTCGGACTCGGCTTCCGGATCGCCGAGGGACCCGAGATCGAGCTGACGGCCTACAACTTCGACGCGCTCAACACCGATCTGACGCACCCGTCGCGGTCGCGCAGCGACAGCTTCTACATCAGCGACGAGGTCGTCCTGCGCACCCACACCTCGCCGGTCCAGGTGCGCTCGATGATGGCCGGCCCGCCGCCGCTGTACGTGATCGCCCCGGGGCGCGTGTTCCGCCTGGACAACGACGCGACGCACACGCCGCAGTTCCACCAGATCGAGGGCCTCGCCGTCGATCAGGGGATCACGCTCGCCGACCTCAAGGGCACGCTGCTCGCGTTCGCCCGCGCGATCTTCGGCGAGCAGCGCGAGGTGCAGCTGCGACCCGACTTCTTCCCGTTCACCGAGCCGAGCGTCGAGGTCGACGTGTCGTGCTTCAACTGCGTGCAGGGCTACCTGTCCGACGGCTCCCGCTGCGCGCTGTGCAAGGGCTCGGGCTGGCTCGAGATCCTCGGCGCCGGGATGGTCGACCCGAACGTCTTCGAATACGTCCGCGAGTACGGCTACGACCCGGAACAGAACACCGGCTTCGCCTTCGGGATGGGCATCGAGCGGATCGCGATGCTGCGCCACGGCATCCCCGACCTGCGCCTGTACTTCGACAACGACGTCCGCCTGCTCGAGCAGTTCGGAGCGCACTAGTGGTCCCCGCCGGACATTCGGGCGCGTCCCGACGGCTGCAAACCGTCGCCCGGCGGCGTCCTCGGTCGGGGCAATGGCTGTGCCCACCAACGGCTTCGCCGTCGGTGCCGTCCCTCACTGCGTCCTTGCCGTACTCGGTTTTCGCTCGCCGGATCCACGACAGAACCTCCGGCGGGAACCACTGATGCTCGTCCCGCTCGAGTGGCTGCGCGAGTACTGCGATCCCGAACTGTCGACCGAACAGCTCGCGACGCGGCTCACGCTGACCGGCACCAAGACGGCGCGTTGGTTCCGCCACGGGCCGCCGGCGCCCGACCATTACGTCGTCGGGCGCGTGCTCGAGGCCGTGGCGCACCCCAACGCCGACCGCCTGCGCGTGTGCCGCGTCGAGCTCGGCGAGCCCGAGCCGGCGACGATCGTCTGCGGCGCGCCGAACGTCGCGGCCGGGCAGACCGTCGCCGTCGCGCGTCCCGGCGCCCGGCTGGCCGACGGGCGGACGCTCGGTGCCGCGAAGCTGCGCGGCGTGGTCAGCGAGGGGATGATCCTCGCGACCGACGAGATCGCGCTCGGCGGGGATCACGCCGGCATCCTCGTGCTCGACGACGGCCCGCCGCCGGGCACGCCGCTCGCGCAGGTGCTGCCGCTCGGCACCGATGTCCTCGAGCTCGAGATCACCCCCAACCGCCCGGACTGCCTCGGGATCTACGGCGTCGCGCGCGAGCTGCACGCCGCGACCGGCGCCGCGCTCGCACCTGCGCCGTGGACGGCCGACCCCGGCTCGCTCGAGGGCGCGCCGGCCGGGATCGAGATCGTCGTCGAGTGCCCGGAGCTCTGTCCGCGCTTCACCGCGCGCGTGTTCGAGGGCGTGACGGTCGGTCCCTCGCCGCTGTGGCTCGCCGCGCGCCTGCTCGCCGCCGGGATGCGCCCGATCTCGAACGTCGTCGACATCACCAACTACACGATGCTTTTGAGTGGTCAACCGCTGCACGCCTTCGACCTCGACCGGGTCGCGGGCGCGCGCCTGACGGTGCGCCGCGCGCTCGACGGCGAGACCGCGGCGACGCTCGACGGCGCCGTCCACACGCTCGACGGCGAGATGGTCGTGATCTGCGACGCGGACGGGCCGACCTCGATCGCCGGGATCATGGGTGGCGCGCGCTCCGAGGTTCACGCGGGCACGACGCGGATAGCGCTCGAGGCGGCGAGCTGGAACGGCGCCAACGTCCAGCGCAGCGCCGTGCGTCTGGGACTGCGCAGCGAAGCCTCCGCGCGCTTCGAGAAGGGCCTCTCCGCCGGCTCGACGCTCGAGGCGCAGGCGATCGCGACGCGCGCTGATCATCGAGCTCTGCGGCGCGCGCGTGCTGCCGGGAACCGTCGATGTCGGCGGCCCCGGCGAGACGCCGCCGGCGCTGGCGCTGCGGCCCGCGCGCGTCGCCGAGCTGCTGGGCGCCGAGATCGCGCCGCCGCGCTGCCGCGAGATCCTGCTGTCGCTGGGCTTCGGCGTCGATCCGCTGCCGCCGGCGGCGGCCGAGGCTCTGCGCGTCGCCGTGCCGCACTTCCGTCGCGGCGACGTCACGCGCGAGGTCGACCTGATCGAGGAGGTCGCGCGGATCGACGGGCTCGACCGGCTGCCGGCGACGCTCCCGCCGCGCCGCGGCGTGTCCGGGCGGCTGAGCCACGCGCAGCGCGTGCGCCGGCGCGCCGAGGACGCGCTGGCCGGGCGCGGCGTGTCGGAGATCGCCGGCTGGAGCTTCGCCGATCCGGCGGCTGCTCGATCGCCTGCGCCTGCCGGCCGACGATCCGATGCGCCAGGTCGTCAGGCTCGAGAACCCGCTGTCTGAGTCCTGGTCGATCATGCGCCCGACGTTGCTCGGCTCGCTGCTCGACGCCGCGGCGCACAACGCGGCGCGCGGCGCCGGCGATCTGGCGCTGTTCGAGTCGGGGACCGTCTACCGGGCCGGCGACCCCGGGCCGCTCGCCGTCGAGCACCACGGCCTGGCCGTGCTGCTCGCCGGCGAGCTCATGCCGCGCAGCTGGCGCGGCGAGCCCGCGGTCAGCGCGGACTTCTTCGCCGCCAAGGGCCTGCTCGGCGCCGTGCTCGACGTGCTCGGCGTCGAGTGGAGCGTCGCCGCCGCGCCGATGGCGTTCCTGCACCCGGGGCGCTCCGCGGCGGTGCTCTCCGGTGACACGCGGATCGGTTTCGTCGGCGAGCTGCACCCGCTGGTGGCGGCCAGCTGGGATCTCGAGCGCGTCGCGACGTGGGCGCTCAACCTCGGGCTCGTGGCGAGTCTCGCACCCGAGGTCATCAGCTACGTCCCGTTCGCGGAGTATCCGCCGCTGCGCGAGGATCTCGCGGTGGTCGTCGCCGACGGCGTCAGCGCGGCCGAGGTGATCGGCGTCGTGCGCGAAGCCGGCGGCGCGCAACTCGCGCGCGTCGAGGTCTTCGATGTCTACCGCGGCGCCCAGGTCGGGGAGGGGCGCGTCTCGCTGGCGCTGCACCTCGAGTTTCGCGCCGCCGATCGCACGCTCAGCGACGACGACGTCGCGCAGGCCCGCCAGTCGATCGCCGCGGCCCTGGCGGCGCGGCTGGGGGGTGAGCTGCGTGGCTAGCTCCGGGCCTGGCAAGCGCGGGGTCGTGGTCGTCGGCGCGTCCGGCTACGCCGGTGCGATCGCGGCGCGGTTGCTCTGGCGCCACCCCGAGTTCGAGCTCATCGCGATCACCGCGCGCGAGGATGCGGGCCGGGCGCTGCACGAGATCTATCCGCACCACCGGGTACCGCTGGTGCTCGAGCCGTTCGACATCGAGCGGCTGGCCGAGGCCGACGCGGCGATCGTCGCCTACCCGCACGGGACGGCGGCGCCGGCGGTCGCGGCGCTGCTCGAGCGCGAGGTGCGCGTCCTCGATCTCTCGGCCGACTTTCGCCTGCGCGACCTGGAGGCCTACGAGCGCTGGTACGTCCCGCATCCTCACCCGGAGCTGATCGAGCGCGCCGTGTACGGGCTGACCGAGCTCTACCGCGCTCAGATCGCCGGCGCCACGCTGGTCGCCTGCCCCGGGTGCTTCCCGACCGCGGCGATCCTCGCGCTCGCGCCGCTCGCCGCGGCCGGGCTGATCGCCGACGTCGTGATCGACGCCAAGACCGGCGTCTCCGGTGCCGGCAAGCGCCCGACCGAGACGACCCACTTCGTCTCGGTCGCCGAGAACGTGCGGCCCTACGGGGTTGGCGGCCACCGCCACATGCCGGAGATCGACCAGGAGCTCGCGGCGCTCGGCGCGCCGGTGCCGATCGCCTTCACGCCCCACCTGGTGCCGCTCGACCAGGGCGAGCTGCTGTCGTGCTACGTGACGCCGACGCGAACGCTGTCGCAGGGCTCGCTCGAGGAGCTCTACGCCGGCCGCTACGGCGAGGAGCCGTTCATCGAGCTCGTCGCCCGGCCGCCGGGTGTGCGTGACGTCCGCGAAACGAACTTCTGCGCGATCAACGTCCACGCCGACGAGCGCACCGGCAAGCTGTTCGTCTTCGCCGCCATCGACAACCTCTGGAAGGGCACCGCGTCGCAGGCGATCGCGAACCTCAACCTGATGTTCGGCCTCGACGAGGGGACGGGGCTGCGATGAGCGACTTCTTTTCCTCGCGCTGGGTCGAGCGCCCCGCGTTCGTCCACGACTGCGCCGCGATGCCGGCCGGCTTTCGCCTCGGCGGCATCCCCGCGGGGTCAAGCGCGTGGACTCACAGGATCTGGACCTTGGCCTGGTCGTCTCCGACGTGCCCGGGACGGTCAGCGCTGCGCGCTTCTGCGATTCCGGCGTCCTCGCCGCTCCGGTGGTCGTGACACGCGAGCACTGCGACCTGCATGGGTTGCGCGCGGTCGTCGCGAACTCCGGCAACGCGAACGCCGCGACGGGGGAGGACGGCATCGAGCAGGCCGTGCGCATGCAGCAGGCCGCCGCCGCGGCGCTCGACCTGCATCCGCGCGAGGTCGCCGTCGCCTCGACCGGCGTGATCGGCGTGGCGCTTCCGGGCGAGCGGATCGCCGCGGCGGTTCCGCGCCTGGCTGCCGCGCTGAGCGCGCAGGGCGCCGACGGCTTCGCCCACGCGATCCGCACGACGGACGTGCTCGACAAGCACATCTCGCTCGAGGTCGCGCTGCCATCGGGCCGCGTCCGGCTCGCGGCACAGTGCAAGGGCGCCGGGATGATCTCGCCGCGGTTCGCGACGATGCTGTGCTTCGTGCAGACCGACGCGGACCTCGGGGCGCAGACCGCCGAGCTGCTGCTCGGCGTGACCGTGAAGCGCTCCTTCGACCGCATCAGCGTCGACGGCCAGCTCTCGACCAACGACACGGTGATCCTGATGGCCAGCGGCGCGAGCGGTGTGCGCGTCGAGCCCGAGACCGACGACGAGCTGCGTTTCGGCGAAGCCCTCGACGCACTGCTGCGCCAGCTGGCGCTGCGGATCGTCGCCGACGGCGAGGGCGCGCGACGCATCGGGCGCGTTCACGTCCGCGGCGGCGGCGAGGCGACGGTCTCGCGCGTCGCGCGCGCCGTCGCGAACTCGCCGCTCGTCAAGGCCGCGCTGTTCGGCGGCGACGCCAACTGGGGGCGGATCGCCCAGGCGATCGGAGCGGCGCTGCCGGGCAGCGCTCCGCTGGCGTTCGACATCGCCATCGAGGGCATCACGGTCTGCCGCGCCGGCGCCGGTGTCGCCTTCGACGCCGACGCGCTGGCACGCGCGGTCAGCGGCGATGAGGTCCTCTACGAGATCGAGCTCGCGGGCGACGGCGCGGAGACCGAGCTGTTCTTCTCCGATCTCAGCTACGACTACGTGAAGATCAACGCGGAGTACACGACCTGATGGCTCCCAGCGGACGAAGGCACCACTGATGCGCGACGTCGCCACCCTGCTCGAGGCGCTCCCCTATATCCGCGACTTCCACGGCTCGACGGTCGTGATCAAGTACGGCGGCGCGGCGATGGACGACCCGTTGCTGCGCGAGGAGTTCGCGCGCGATGTCGTGCTGCTCAAGTACGTCGGCATGAGCCCGGTCGTCGTGCACGGCGGCGGGCCCGACATCACCGCCTACATGAACCGGCTCGACATGCCCGTCGAGTTCGTCGGCGGCCTGCGCGTGTCCGACGAGGCGACGGTCGAGATCGCCAAGATGGTGCTGGTCGGCAAGCTGAACACCGACATCGTGCTGCGCATCGGCCGCCACGGGCAGCCCGCGGTCGGCCTCTCGGGTGACGACGGCTGGCTGCTGCGCTGTTCGCGGCGCGCGGCCCCGGGCGGCGAGGACATCGGCTTCGTCGGCCAGATCGACCACGTCGACCCCGGCGTCATCAACCACATCGTGCGCGACTACATCCCGGTCGTCGCCTCGGTCGGCGCGGACGGCGAGGGCCACTCCTACAACGTCAACGCCGACGAGGCGGCGGCGGCGATCGCCGTCGCGTTGCACGCACGGACCGCGATCTTCCTGACCGACGTGCGCGGCTGGCTGCGCGACCCGGACGACCCCGACAGTCTGATCGAGCAGGCCAGCGTCGAGCAGGTCACCAGCGCACTCGGGAGCGTCGACGGCGGCATGCGACCCAAGCTCCAGGCGTGCGTGGACGCCGTGCGCGGCGGCGTCGGCGCCGCGCAGATCATCGACGGCCGCGTCGCCCACTCGTTGCTGCTCGAGCTGTTCACCGACGCCGGCATCGGCACCAAGGTCACCGCGTGAGCACGCTGGCGGGGGCCGACGCCCACCTGACACCCAACTACGCCCGCTACCCCGTCGAGTTCGCGCGCGGTGAAGGCGCGCGGCTGTGGGACGCCGACGGGGTCGAGTATCTCGATTTCCTCACCGGCATCTCGGTGTCGAGCGTCGGCCACTGCCACCCCGCGGTCGTGGCCGCGATCCGCGAGCAGGCCGGCCGTCTGCTGCACGTCGGCAACCTGTACTACACCGCGCCGATGTCGCGGCTCGCCGGGCGGCTCGCCGAGAGCTCGCTGGGCGGCAAGGTCTTCTTCACCAACTCCGGAGCCGAGGCGGTCGAAGCGGCGCTCAAGTGCGCCCGCAAGGCGCGGCAGGGCGGCACCATCGTGTCGCTGCACGGGGCCTTCCACGGGCGCACCTACGGCGCGCTCTCGGCGACCCCGCAGGAGTCCAAGCAGGCGCCGTTCGCGCCGCTGGTCGGCGGTTTCATCAGCGTCGATCCGACGATCGAGGCGCTCGCCGCGGCGGTCGATGAGCACACCGCGGCGCTGATCCTCGAGCCGATCCAGGGTGAGACCGGCGTGCACGTGCTCCCCGACCGGCTGCTGCACTTCGCGCGCGAGCGCTGCGACGTGGTCGGGGCGACGCTGATCTTCGACGAGATCCAGACCGGTCTCGGCCGGACCGGGACGGCCTGGGCCTACGAGCACTCCGGCGTGACACCGGATCTGCTGACCAGCGCAAAGGCGCTCGGCGGCGGCCTGCCGATCGGCGCGCTGATCACCGGGTCCCGCCACGCCGACACCTTCGCTCCCGGTGACCACGGCTCGACGTTCGCCGGGGGTCCGGTCGTCTGCGCCGCTGCGCTGGCCGCGCTGGACGTCCTGCTCGACGAGGAGCTGCTCGCTCGGGTGCGCGAACTGGGGGAGCTGCTGCGCGAGCGGGTCGCGATGCTGCCGCACGTCGTCGAGGTCCGCGGGCGCGGCCTGATGGTCGCCTTCGACCTCGACATCGACGCCCCGGAGGTGGTGCGCCGCGCGTTGCTCGAGCAGCGCCTCGTGGTCAACGCGACCGGTCCGGTGACGCTGCGGCTGCTGCCGCCGCTGATCATCGGCGAGCGCGAGGTCGACGACGCCGTCGGGCGTCTGAGCGCCGTGCTCGCCTGAGATGCGCCGAGAGCTCCCGGGCGGATACGAGCTCGACGACGATCCGGCTCGGATCGACGTCGACTACGTCTTCCGCTACCTCTCACTCGAGTCCTACTGGGCACTCGGCCGCGAGCGCGAGGTGGTGGAGCGCTCGATCCGCGGCTCGCTGCGCGTGGTCGGGCTCTACCACGGCGGCGCGCAGGTCGGCTTCGCTCGCGTGATCTCCGACGGTTGGGTGCTCGCCTACCTCGCCGACGTCTTCGTCGACGAAGCCCACCGCGGTCACGGTCTCGGCGTCGCCCTGGTGTGCGAGACGGTCGACGGCGGTCCCCACGGCGAGCTGAGCTGGCGCCTTGACACCAGCGACGCGCAGGCGCTGTACGCCAAGTTCGGCTTCCGCGAGCGGGTCGCGCCGCCGAGCATGATGGAGCGCGGCGCGCGGCGCCCGGCGGTCGCCGTCGCGGCCGAGCAGCCGTCGCGCCCGGCGCCGTCCGACGGTGCCGGCGAGGAGCCGATGACCGGCGGTGACGCGATCGTGCAGTCCCTGCTCCACCACGGTGTCGACACCGTGTTCGCCCTGCCGGGCGCTCAGATCTACGGCCTCTTCGATGCGTTCGAGCGGGCCGGGCGCGCACTGCGCGTCATCTGCCCGCGCCACGAGCAGGCGGCTGCCTACATGGCGTTCGGCTACGCGAAGTCGACCGGCAGGGTCGGCGTCTACGCCGTCGTTCCGGGGCCGGGCGTGTTGAACTCGAGCGCGGCGCTGTGCTCCGCCTACGCCACGAGCACCGCGGTCGTGTGCCTCACCGGCCAGGTGCCATCGAAGTTCCTCGGCGCCGGCAGAGGGCACCTGCACGAGCTGCCGGACCAACTGGCAACGCTGCGCACGCTGACCAAATGGGCGCAGCGCATCGAGCACCCGGCGGCGGCGCCGGCCCTGGTCGCCGAGGCGTTCCGCCAGGCGACCGGCGGACGCCCGCGTCCGGTGGCGCTCGAAATGCCGTGGGAGGTGTTCGATCAGACCGAGCCGGTCGCGCTCGTCGGCCCCGGGCGCCGCGAGGTTCCGCCGCCGGCCGAGCCCGACGCGCTCGAGCGGGCCGCGCAACTGCTCGAGCGCGCGCGAAACCCGATGATCATGGTCGGCGGCGGCGCGCTCGACGCGGGCCGCGAGGTGCTCGAGCTCGCCGAGCTGCTGCAGGCCGCCGTCGTCTCGTTTCGCAGCGGGCGCGGCGTCGTCTCGAGCGACCACCACCTCGGTTTCAGTTGCGCCGAGGGCTTCGAACGCTGGCGCGAGACCGACGTGCTCGTCGGCATCGGCAGCCGGCTCGAGCTGCAGTGGTTTCGCTGGCCCGACCAGCCGAGCGATCTCGCGATCATCGACATCGACGTCGAATCCGAGCAGCTGGCGCGCTCCGCGGCGACGGTCGGGCTGCTCGGCGACGCCGCCGCGACCGCCGCCGCGCTGACGCTGCTGCTGCGCGGGGCAGGGATCGAGCGGCCCTCGCGCAGCGCCGAGTTCGCGGAGCTCAAGGCGGCCAAGCGCGAGCAGATCCGCGAGGTCCAGCCGCACGTGGAATACCTGGCCGCCATTCGCGCGGTGCTGCCGCGCGACGGCTTCTTCGTCGAGGAGCTCTGCCAGGCCGGGTTTGCCTCGTACTTCGCGTTTCCCGTCTATCAACCGCGGACCTTCGTGACCTGCGGCGCCCAGGGCACGCTCGGCTTCGGCTTCCCGACCGCGCTCGGCGTCAAGGCCGGCAACCCGGATCGCGCGGTCGTCTCGATCACCGGCGACGGCGGCTTTCAGTTCGGCCTGCAGGAGCTGGCCACGGCCGCGCAGTACGGGCTCGACCTGGTCACGGTGCTGTTCAACAACGGCGCCTACGGGAACGTGATGCGCGATCAGACGCGGCTCTACGGCGGCCGCGTGCTCGGGGCGTCGCTGGCGAACCCCGATTTCGTGGCGCTGGCCGGCAGCTACGGCATCCGCGCCGAACGGACCGACACGCCAAACGGCCTGCGGGCGGCGCTCGAACGGGCGCTGGAGCGCTCGGAGCCGGCGTTGATCGAGGTTCCGGTCAACCCCGCGGACGAGCGTTCGCCGTGGCAGTTCCTGATGCCCCCGTCACGCGCCGCGGCGCCGCGCGAAGCTGCGGGCCGTTCGCGCGCCGGTAGGCTTGCCGAGCCATGAGCGACCCCGACTTCGCGCCGCAGACAGCGAGCTACCAGGCCAATCCGGCGGATGTGCAGCGCGTGCTGCTGCTCTACAGCGGCGGCCTGGACACCAGCGTGATGCTGAAATGGATCCAGGAGCGCTACGGCGCCGAGGTCGCGACCCTGACCGTCAACCTGGGCCAGCCGGGCGAGGACTACGCGGTGATCGAGGGCAAGGCGCGGCTGCTCGGCGCCATCGACTGCCAGATCGTCGACGCGCGCGAGGAGTTCGCCGCCGAGTACCTCGCGCCGGCGATCAAGGCGAACGCGCTCTACGGTGGCGGCTACCCGCTGTTCACGGCGCTCGGCCGGCCGCTGATCGCCAAGCTCGCGGTCGAATACGCGCGTCGCGTCGGTGCCGACACCGTCGCCCACGGCTGCACCGGCAAGGGCAACGACCAGGTTCGCATCGACGGGACGATCGCGACGCTCGCGCCCGACCTGAAGGTGATCGCACCCGTCCGCGAGTGGTCGATGGGCCGCGAGGAGGAGGTCGCCTACGCCCGCGAGCACGGGATCGCGGTCAAGGGCGGAACCGAGACCGCGCCCTACTCGATCGACGACAACCTGTGGGGGCGCTCGTCGGAGGGGCGCTGGATCGAGGATCTCGACCACGCACCCGACGAGGACGTCTTCCAGCTCGTCACGCCGCCACGCCTCGCGCCCGACGAAGCGCAGCGGATCGAGCTCGAATTCGAGCGCGGCCTGCCCGTCGCGCTGGACGGCGAGCGCCTCGCGCTCGCGGAGCTGATCGAGCGCGTCGGCGCGCTCGGCGCACGCCACGGCGTCGGAATCATCGACCACGTCGAGGACCGCATCGTCGGCCTCAAGGTCCGCGACATCTACGAGGCTCCGGCGGCGTCGATCATCCTGCCGGCGCACGCCGAGCTCGAGAAACTCGTCTGCACGATCCACCAGAACCAGTTCAAGGCCGGGCTCGATCGCCAGTGGGCCTACCTCGTCTACGCGGGGCTGTGGTGGGAGCCGCTGCGCGGCGATCTCGACGCCTACATGGAGTCGGTCAACGCGCAGGTCACGGGCACGGTCGGCGTCGAGCTCTACAAGGGCACGGCGCGGGTGATCACGCGCGCCTCGCCCAATGCGCTCTACGACCGCTCGCTGGCGTCGTTCGCGGAGTCCGGCGGCCTGTTCTCGCAGGCCGCGTCGCCCGGGTTCATCGAGCTGTGGACGCTGCAGTCGCGGATGGCCTGGCGCCTGCGCAACCGCTGAGGCTCGCGCCAGAGCCGCTGCCCTGTGCGCCGACGCCGGCTACGGCCAGCCCAGATATTCGCTCATGTGCTCGCGGAAGGTGGCTTCGAGCGTCGCCTGGTCGCGCGCCGTCAGGGCGTGGAGGGCATCGATCAGGGCCTTGATGCGCGCCGTCATCACGAGCAGGTAGCGGGTCGGGGTGGGGCGGGGGTTCCAGTATGTGTGCGGGGTACCGCGCGGGACGAGCACGGCGCCGCCGGCCGCCACCTCGACGTCGCGCTCGCCCACCCGCACGATCAGCGCGCCGTCGAGGACGTACCACGCCTCGTCGTCCTCGTGGTGCATGTGGAGCGGCGCGATGTAGAGCGGCGGGTCGTTGCCGCCGCCCGGGTCACGCCACTCGACCACGACGAGCGACGCTCGGTCAGACCGAATCTGGCTCCCGGCGAGCGCTGGCGCGAACAGCGCTCCCAGCTCGTCGCCCGGCTCCGACATCGGACAACCGTATCGCCGTTGCCGCAACGAGCGCGTGCGCGCCACAGCCGTCCCGTGCACACCTGCTAAACCGACGGCGGGTGCCGCCGGGGGCACCAGAGCCGTCTTCTCTCACCTCTAGGATCAGCGCATCGCATGACCGAGTCCAGCTGCGCCCATCTCCACGTGCACTCCGAGTACTCGCTGCTCGACGGCGCGTCGAAGATCCAGGGGCTCGTGGACCGTGCGGTGGCGTTCGGGCAGCCGGCGCTCGGGCTGACCGATCACGGCGTGATGAACGGCGCGGTCGAGCTCTATCAGGCCGCTCGCAAGGCCGGGATCAAGCCGATCGTCGGCTGCGAGGTGTACTTCGTCGACGACCACGCGGCCGTGGCGGCGCCCGGGCAGCGGCTCGAGCACAACCACCTGACGCTGCTGGCCCGCAGCGATGCCGGCTACCGCAACCTCGTGCAGCTTTCCTCGGCGGGCTTTCTCGAGGGCCTGCAACGGGGCAAGCCGACGGTCGACATGGCGCAGATCGCACGCTACGGCGAGGGCGTGATCGCGCTCACCGGCTGCCTGGCATCGAGGCTCTGCTCGCGGATCGCCGACGGCCGCCTCGACGAGGGCCGTGAGCACGTCGACCAGCTGATCGGCGCGCTCGGACGCGACAACGTCTACTTCGAAGTGCAGAAGAACGGGCTCGCGCTGCAGGAGCGCTGCAACGAGGAGATCGTGCGCCTCGCGCGCGAGATGGGCGGGTCGCTGGTCGGCACCGGCGACGTGCACTACCTGCGCCGAGAGGACTACTCCCACCACGCTGCGCTGCTCTGCGTGCAGACCAAGAGCACGCTCGCGGAGCCGAAGATCCGCTTTGAGACCAACGAGTTCTACCTCAAGGACTCCGCCGAGATGGCGCAGGCCTTCAGCGAGTGGCCGGAGGCGATCGCCTCGACGCTCGAGATCGCCGAGCGCTGCAACGTGGAGCTCGAGCTCGACCGCCAGCTGATCCCCGCCTATCCGGTCCCCGACGGCGAAACCGCCAGCAGCTACCTCCGGCGTCTGGTCGAGAAGGGGCTGCGCGAGCGCTACGGCGACCCGCTGCCGGCGGCGACGCTGGAACGCGCGGAGACGGAGCTCGAGGTGATCGACCGGATGGGCTTCAACGCCTACTTCCTGATCGTCTGGGACTTCGTCGACTTCGCGAAACGCAACGGGATCGCGGTCGGCCCCGGCCGCGGCTCGGCAGCCGGCTCGATCGTCGCCTACAGCCTGCGGATCACCGACGTCGACCCGCTGGCCTACGACCTGCTGTTCGAGCGGTTCCTGAACCCCGAGCGCGTGTCGATGCCCGACATCGACATCGACTTCTCGGTCCGCGGCCGCGAGCGCGTGCTGCGCTACGTCGTCGAGAAATACGGCCGCGAGTCGGTCGCGCAGATCGTCACCTTCGGCAAGATGGCGCCGCGCCAGGCGACGCGCGACGCCGCGCGCGTGCTCGGGCATGACTACGGCGTCGGCGACCGGCTGGCGAAGCTGATTCCGGATCCCCAGCAGGGTCGCGCGCCCTCCTTCGAGGAATGCCTCGCGGACGGCGAGCAGTTGCGCGCGGCCTACGACGAGGACCCGACCGCACGCCAGATCATCGACATCGCGCGCGGCCTGGAGGGCGTCGTGCGGAACTCTTCGATCCACGCGGCGGCGGTGGTGATCGCCGACCGTCCGCTCACCGACATCGTCCCGCTGCAGCTCGCCGACGCGGGACTGGGGGAGGACGGCGAGCGTCAGTTCCGTACCGTCACCCAGTTCTCGATGAAGCCAATCGAGGAGATCGGCCTGCTGAAGATGGACTTCCTCGGGCTGCGCAACCTCGACGTGATCGAGGATGCGCTGGACATCATCGAACGCTCGAGCGGGATCCGCCAGGACATGGCCACACTGCCGCTCGACGACGCCGCGACCTACGCGATGCTGGCGCGCGGGGACAGCGTCGGGGTCTTCCAGTTCGAGTCCGAGGGGATGCGCGAGGCGCTGAAGCGGGTCCGGCCCGACTGCTTCGACGACCTCGTCGCGCTCAACGCGCTGTACCGGCCCGGCGCGATGGACCAGATCCCGACCTACGCGCGCGGCAAGCACCACCCGGAGCTGATCACCTACGCCGACGAGCGCCTGCGCCCGATCCTGCAGTCCTCGATGGGGGTCATCGTCTACCAGGAGCAGGCGATGCGAATCGCCAAGGAGCTGGCCGGCTTCTCGGGCGCGAAGGCCGACGACCTGCGCAAGGCGATCGGCAAGAAGAACCGGGTGGCGATGGCCAAGCTCGAGCCCGAGTTCGTCGCCGGCGCCCGCGCCAGCGGCACCTCCGACGCGGTGATCGAGTTCCTCTGGTCGACCAACGAGAAGTCGGCGGACTACTCGTTCAACCGCAGCCACGCGGCCTGCTACGCGCTGATCGCCTATCGCACGGCGTGGTTGAAGGCCAACCACCCGGCCGAGTACATGGCGGCCCTGATCTCCTCGGTGATGTCGACCAAGGACCGCGTGCCGTTCTTCGTCGCGCGCTGCGAGGAGATGGGAATCGAGATCCTGCCCCCGGACGTGAACCTGTCAGACCACGAGTTCACGGTCGTCGATCGCAAGATCCGCTTCGGGCTGGACGCCGTGAAGGGCGTCGGCTACCAGGCCGTCGAGGCGATCATCCGGGCGCGCGAGGAGGGCGGGCCGTTCGGCTCGCTGTGGGACTTCTGCGAGCGGGTCGACGGGCGCGCGGTCAACAAGAAGGCGATCGAGGCGCTGATCAAGTGCGGTGCCCTCGGCTCGACCGGCGCGACCCGCCGGGGAATGCTCGAGGTGCTCGAGCAGGCGCAGGGGGCCGGCCAGAAGGCGCAGCAGGACGCTTTGATCGGCCAGGGCTCGATCTTCGATCTCGGCGACCTCAGCGCCCCGGTCAACGGCCACGCGGCGGTCCGCCCGCCGATCTCGACGATCGAGTTCGACCAGCGCGAGCTGCTCGCCGTCGAGAAGGAGGCGATTGGGCTGTTCATCTCGGAGCATCCGCTCAAGGCGGTCCGTGAGGCGCTCTCACTGGCGGTCGACTGCCCGCTCGCCGCGGTGCTCGGGCGGCCGGACAAGGACAGCGTGACGGTTGGCGGCATCATCACCCAGGCGCGCAAGATCCGCACCCGCGCCGGTGCTGACATGATGTTCGCGACGCTCGACGATCTCGAGGGCCAGGTTGAGATCATCGTCTTCGGGTCGGCGCTCGAGAAGTTCGAAGGCAGCCTTGCCGTCGACGCGATCGTCATCGTCCGCGGCCGCGTCGATCAGAAGGAGGAGGGCCGAACGACCGTCGTCGCGCAGTCTGTCGAGCCCTTTCGCCCCGACCCCGAGGAGCTAGCCCGAGCCCGCGCCGCGGTGCTGGAGGCGGCGCACCCCAAGCCGTTGCACGTGCGCCTGGGTGAGGGCTGCCGCTTTGCGGCGGTGCTCGAGGACCTCAAGCACCTGCTGGGAACGTTTCCCGGGCGTTCGGAGGTCGTGCTCGAGCTCTCCGACGGTCGTCGTGTGCGGCTCGGCAGCGAGTTTCGCGTCGAGGCGAGTCCGGGCCTGCGCGCCGAGCTCGAGCACTTGCTCGGCGGCCCCGTCCGCCTGGTCGCCTAGCGCGCTCGACTGCGAGCCGCACAGAACGGCCCGCCGCGCTGGCGGGCCGTTCGGCTGCGTGTTCGCGAGAAGGCCGTGCGCTACGGGGCTGTGACGGTGTACTCGCCACTGACGTAGCTGCTGGTCGCGGTCACCGTCCAGTAGAGGATCGCTCCCGCCGACGGCGTGCTGAACGAGTCGTTGGAGTAGAAGATGCCGATCCCGACGCCGTTCTCCTCGTTGTCATAGAGGCAGAGGAATCCGCGGTCGGCCTTGCCGTATCCGGGACAGTGGATCGAGGTGGTCCCGGCCTTGTTCCAGATGACGTTCGAGTCGGCGATCGCGGCCGTCAGCGGCTGCGAGTAGGTGATGCCCTGGCCGATGAAGCCGGTCGTCGAACTGCCGCCGGCGGCGGAGTAGAACCCCGACTCCGACTGTCCGGAGGGTAGCGGCGTCTGGCTTGTCAGGTTCGCGCCGGTGGCGCCGGTGACGCCGGTCGCCCCGGTCGCGCCGTTGGAACCGTTGGTGCCGTTGTGGCCGTTGTGGCCGTTCGCGCCATGCAGCCTCCTGAGCACGCTCGGCTTGATCTGGTTGGTCGAGACGATCAGGTAGTGGTGTGCGGCCCACGCGGTCCCACCTCCGATCGCCAGCACCAGCGCCAGTGTCGAGACGACATTGGCGTACGACGTCCGTCTGCGCGATCCCGTTCGATCGCCGTGGTGGCCCAGTCGACGCATGTTCTCTCCCGTTCGTGTCGCGGTGAGCGCGCCAGCTGCCGGGTGGCTTCGGGCGCGCCCTGGCTACCTCCCCGAGTCACGATACCCGCTCGTCTGCAAATTCATGCAATGCCGCTCGGCCCATGTTCGCGAACGGCCGGATGGCGGCACGGCCCTGCTGGCGGCGATCCGGCTGATCCGCAGCGTGGCCGGCGCCGGGTGTCGTCTGCCAAACATCGATGTAGCGGCCGAGGACCGGGTCGTGGACCGGGCATTCCGGGCGTTCCGTGAGCAGGACCTCGGCGCTCACGCGATCAGGCTGACCACCAACGCAACCTCCTCGGCGGTCGGGCCGCTGCGGTCGGGGCCAGGCGTCTCGAGCACGCAGGGGAGGTCGGCGAAGCGCGGCTCGTTGACGAACGCTCGAGCGCCGTCGAGCCCGAGCTCGCCGTCGCCGATGTTCGCGTGGCGGTCGCGGTTGGCGCCGAGCGGCATCTGGGAGTCGTTGAGGTGCAATGAGCCGAGACGCGGGCCGAGCGCCCGCTCGCAGTCGTCGAGAACCGCGGCGAGCGCCGCCGGCGTGCGGATCTCGTAGCCGGAGGCGAGCAGGTGGCAGGAATCCAGGCACAGCCCGAGGCGGCGGTCGCCGCCGCCGGCCTCGATCAGGGCCGCCAGCTCATCGAACGAGCGCCCCAGCGTCCCGCCGGCGCCGGCGGTGTTCTCGAGATGCAGCGGGCAGCGCTCGGAGTCGGCGAGCGCCGCCGCGAACAGCTGACCGGCGCGGTCGATTGCCGGGCCGACCGGCCCCGCCTTGGCCGAGCCCGGGTGCACGACCACGGCGTGGGCGCCGATCGCGTCGCCGACGCGCAGCGAGTGCGTCAGCGATGCCAGCGATTTGGTGCGGATCTCGGGGTCGTCGGAGGCACAGTTGACGAGGTAGACGGCGTGGATCAACACGGCGCCGATCTCGCTCGCCGCCTGGGCTTCGCAGAAACGCGCGAAGTCCTCGGCCTGGTAGTCGGTGGGCCGCCAGGCGCGCGGTGACTGGTTGAAGATCTGGATCGCCCGCGCCCCCAGTTCGCTGCCGCGCTCGACTGCTCGGTAGAGCCCGCCTGCCGGTGAGACGTGAGCGCCGACTAGCATGCGAGCCCGGCCATGAAAGTTCGCTTTGCTCCTTCCCCGACCGGCGCGCTGCACATCGGCGGCGCCCGCACGGCGTTGTTCAACTGGTTGCTCGCGCGCGGCGCCGGCGGGCGCTTCGTGCTGCGGATCGAAGATACCGACAAGGAGCGCTCGACACCCGAGAACGTCGAGCAGATCCTCGACGCGCTTGGCTGGCTCGAGCTGGACTGGGACGAGGGGCCGCTGTTTCAGAGCGCCAGCGAATCCCGCCATCGCGAGGCCGTCGACTCGCTGCTCGCCAGCGGCCGGGCGTATCGGTCGCGGGCCACCGCCGCCGACGTCGCGGCCTGGAAGGCCACGCATGGCGACGAGCGCGGCTTCCGCGGAGAGCCGGAGCAGGACGGTGCGGTGCGGCTGCGGGTGCCCGAGGACGGGGACACGAGCTTCGAGGACCTGGTCCTGGGGGAGGTGCGCTCGCCCAACCGCTCTATGGACGACCTGGTGATCGCACGCGCCGACGGAACGCCGCTCTACAACCTGGCCGTCGCCGTCGACGACCTCGATCTCGAGATCACCGACGTGATCCGCGGCAACGACCACCTGACCAACACCGCGAAGCAGCTGCTGATCATCCGCGCGCTCGGGGCGACGCCGCCGCGATACGGGCACCTGCCGCTACTGCACGGCCCCGACGGAAAGAAGCTCTCGAAGCGCCACGGTGCAGCCTCGGTACAGGAGCTGCGCGCAGCGGGCTATCTGCCCGCGGCGGTGCGCAACTACCTCGCGCTGCTCGGATGGGGCGCCGCCGACGACGAGACGATTCTCTCGACCGAGGAGCTGGTGCGCCGGTTTGACATCGGCGCCGTGCAGCGCAACCCGGCCCAGTTCGACGAGCGCAAGCTTCGCTGGCTCAATGGCCGCTACATGCGCGAGCTGAGCATCGCCGAGCTGACCGCCGCGCTCGAGGCCTTCTACGATCGAACCGGCCTTGGGCCGGCGGTCGAGATCAGCGCCGAGAAGCTGCAGACGCTCGCCGACTTCTGGCCGCTGTGCGGCTTCATCTTCGACGGGCCGGTCGATGATCCGCCGTCCCGCGAACGCTGGCTCGGACCTGACGGGCTGGCGGCACTCGCGGCAGCGCGCGATGCGCTGGCCGCCACGGAGTCGTTCGACGTGCCCTCGATCGAGGCTGCGCTGACCGCCGTCGTGGAGCGTCGCGGCTGCAAGCCGAGGGACGTCTACCAGCCGCTGCGGGTGGCGCTCGCGGGTCGTCCGATCTCACCCGGGATCTTCGAAACGGTCGCCGTGCTCGGCCGTGGGACGACGCTGGCGCGGATCGATCTCGCGCTTAATCTCTAGCCCCGTTCTGCCGATACGTTTCGGGGACAGGGACCCCGAGGTAACCCAAGGGGACTGTCGCGCGGCATGGATGTCGCGACTCATACCCACGGACGAAATCAGAGAAGCCCCGAATGTCAGCGAAACCGGCCGCGCCTGCGGCCACTCCGGTAGCTGCCGCCGCATCAGGAGCGCTTGAGCAGGTTCGACCGGGCGAAGGCCACGGTCGCCGACTGACGGCCGCGTTTGAGGCCCTTGAAGGATTTCCGGCGCTCGCGGAGTCCCGCAACCGACTGCTCGCCCTCGTCGGCGGACACCGCGTGCCGATCGCCGAGGTGGTCGAAGCGGTCGAGTCCGACATCGCGCTTGTCGTCGCCGTGATGCGGGTCGCCAACGACGTGCCGACTCGCGGCGTCGCCAAGGTCGAGAACATCGTCGACGCCGTCCGGATTCTCAGCCCCGAGGCCGTACAGCAGCTCGCCGAACGCGTTCGCACCTTCGACTTCTTCGAGCGCAGCGCCGTCTGGGACTCGATGCCCGATCGCTTCCGCCTGCACGCGCTCGCCACGCGCGCCGCCGCCGACCTGCTGGCCAGCGAGATCGGCTATCCCGACCGCGACCGGCTGATCGTCGCCTCGCTGCTCCACGATGTCGGAAAGCTTGTTCTGATGCACGCCTACCCCGGCTACCCCGAGTCGGTGCATCGCGATGCACGCACGCCGGAGGAGCGAATCACCCGCGAGCGTCGCGAACTCGGCGTCGACCACGCCGTCGTCGGCGGCGTGCTGGCCCGCCGCTGGGGCCTGCCGAAATCGATCGCCACGTCGATCGAGCGCCACCATTCAGACGAGATCGACGGCGACGCGGCGCTCGTCCGTCTCGCCGACATCCTGGCGCACTACGTTCACGGTGCCGCCGTCTCGCCGGCGGACATGCTGCGCGTCGCGCGCACCGCCGGCGTCGGCTCCGGTGAGCTCCGCGCCGTGCTCTTCGCCCTGCCACAGGCGTCCGGGGTCGGCAAGCGCCGAGTCGTCGAGGCCTGCCCGCTGTCGGCCCGCGAGCGCGATGTCCTGCGGCTGCTCGCCGAGGGCAAGGTCTACAAGCAGATCGCATCGGACCTGACGCTCTCGACCAGCACGGTGCGCACGCATCTTCACAACGTGTACGGAAAGCTCGGCGCGGTCGACCGCGCCCAGGCCGTACTGATCGCGACCGAGCGCGGCTGGCTGTAGCGCCGTTAGGATCGGGGCCACGTGCTCTCGATCACGACGAAGTCGCCGTACGCAATCGCCGCGCTCGCCGAACTCGGCCGCGCCGGCGAGGACGGGCCGGTGCCGATCGGTGAACTGGCGCGACGGCGCGAGATCCCGGTGCAGTTCCTGGAGCAGCTGTTCGCGGCCCTGCGACGTGCCGGCATGGTGCGGTCGTTTCGCGGCGTGAAGGGCGGCTACAGCTTCGCCCGGGCCCCCGAGACGATCTCGGTGCTCGAGGTCGTCGAGTTGCTCGACGGGCCGGTCGGCGCCGGAGCGACCGGCGTCTTCGCGGATGCCGCCGACGCTGCGCGCGCCGTGCTGCGCGCGACGACGATCGCCGAGGTGATCGAACGCGAAGCGCGCGAGCGCGGGGCGATGTACTACATCTGACGCGAAGCCTCTCGCTGGACGAAGCCCTGACGTGTACTACAGCAGCGAGCCCGACCGTCGTGTCCGCGGCACGCAACCACCGCCGCCGCGGCCTCCCAACGGAGGACTTGACGACCTTCGCACGCGCCGTCGCGCTCGTTCAGCGCGCTGGCCCCGCAGAGAACGCTGTTTGCCTCTGCTCCACTCCTCGTACGCGCCAGAGGCGCTTTCGGCGGGCTAACGGGCATCGGCCGGCGTTCTGGCCGCAGGGCCAGTCCCGCGCACGATACTCCTAACGGCCCGACTTATTTGGAGCGAGTCACACCGTGCTGGTGCGGGTCGGCGTCGGCGACCGCCGCGTGCTCGCATCCACGCCACGGACGCAACGCGCCGGCCAGCCGATCGCAGCAGCCGACGGGGCCCCCGTCGCGAACTAGCGAAGGCCGGCGAGGCGCAGCCGTCCGTGGCTGGCCTCGCCTGGCCCTGTTATCGGCGTATCGCCGCGGAGCGTAAGCATGGTGACGGTCCTACCACCCGTCCACGGTCGTTGTGCGCGACGACAGCGCCGCCGAACATGGCTTCAGATCGGCGTGGGGTCGGCGCTTCGCGGGGACATCACCGGCAGGCGATCGCGTGCTCCGGTGATCTCGAGCGCTCGGGCTACGGGCCGCGAGCCGTTGATGACACGCAGCCGGCCGCTGCTCTCGGCACCGCTCTCGTTGATCTGCAGCAGCACCTCGATACCGGCGGGGGTGAGCATGCTGAGCCGGCTGAGATTGACGACGATCAGGGCTGCGTTGCCGCGCGCGATGGCGTCGAACTCGCTTTTCAGCATCGGGCCGGTGCTGCGGTCGAGCCTCCCGACCGGTGTCAGGAAATGCACACCGGCGGATCGCCTGCTGATGATTGAGAACGAAGCCATGAGCTCCCGTTCGTGCGCTCGATCGCCGCTGGTCGGGTCCCCCCGCGGTCGGTTCGATGTTAGACCCGGCTGCCGGGTCGTCTTCCGCTGCGCGTAGGATTCATGCGCATTTTGCGACACCCGCCGGCGGCGCGCCGGGCACCCCACGACCGTCTCGCGACGCTGCGGTTGGCAGCGGCGTGCCCCTCACTGGGGATCTTTCTGCGGCACCGTCACATGCCGGCGCCTGCGGTTGACATACCCCGTAGCGAGCGATGAGCGACCACGATCTCAGCCGAGTCGACGCTCGTCGCTATTGGGCCAACGTACGGGGCAAGATCGTCTCGGGCTGGGAGATCGCCAACGAGTGGGACGAAACCGACAGGCCCACGCAGTGGCGGACGCTCGACCCGGAGAACCCGGAGGATCGGCAGCTGATCACCGCCCTTGGTCTGGCGGCTGGCGATGCGCCGCCCTGAGGTGATCGCCGGCGTGACGCGTTCGCGGCGTGCGCGTCAGCGCTCGCGGTCGCCGCGACCGCGCGGGGCCAGCAACTGGCGTTGGGGCAGACCGGCGCGGAGGCGCAGCTTGTCCGCGAGCGCTGCGGCGACGGCGATGCCGATCACGACACCCACGACCCAGATTCCGGAAAGCAGTCCGATCGCGAGCGCCAGGCCGACGCCGACGCAGGCCGCCGTGGTGTCAGCTCGGTATTCGGCGCTCACGGCGCGAACGATATCGGCACCGTCAAGGACGCCGGCGACGGCGCCGCCGCGCGCCTCACGGCTCAGCGCGCAGACACCGCAGGAACTCCTCGGCCCGACCGCGATCGCCGCCGCGCTGATCGATCGCGCGCGCTGCCGCAGCGTCGAGCGCCGGCCGCAACTGCGACGGATCGACCTGATCCAGCAGCGTCGGTGACGCGAGGCTGAGCCATCCGTCCCAGATCTCGCGCCGCAGCCCCGCCAGCGGCTCCGTCGCCCACACCCGATCACCCGCGAATGCGGCCAGCGCGCCCTCGCTGAGGTGCAGCGGTATGCGTAGCTCGAGTCCCTCGGGCCGCCAGAGCAACCGTGCGCGCCGCCAGTCGAGCCCGGTGGCGTCAACGCCGTGGGTGACGGCGCGGGTGCTTGGGCTCGGACGCGCACGGAGCAGCTCGCGGATCCGCTCGGGCGGCGCGCCCAACTCGATCAGCAGCCGCGCCCCAAGCCCGTCGTTCTCGCCGACCAGCCCGAGCAGGATGTGCTCGGTGCCGATGTGGTCGTGGCTGAGGCTCAACGCCTCGCGCAGCGCCAGTTCGAGGACCTTCTTCGCCCTCGGCGTGAAGGGGATCTGGCCACTGGTGACCGCCTCGCCCGAGCCGACCGCCGTCAGTACCTGCGTGCGGACGCGCTCGACGGTGATCCCGAATCCCCCGAGCACGCGGGCGGCCGGTCCCTGCTCCTCGCGCAGCAGGCCGAGCAGGATGTGCTCGGTGCCGATGTAGTCGTGCTTGAGTGCCCGCGCCTCTTCCTGCGCGAGCTGGACCGCGTGGCGGGCCTGCTCGGTGAATCGCTCGAACACCACGCAAGCATCGCACGCGGCGCGCCGCGATCACGACCGCCACCGCCAGGCCCGCGATCATGTGCGCGTGCCGCGTTCGCTGACGCGAACTCCCCGGGCGCTACGGCCGGCGCGTGGTGGGCAGATCGGCGTCGGCGCGCTCGATCAGCTCGGTGGAGCTGTCCTGCGGCGCGAGGGCGGCAAACCCGACCTTGATCCCGGTAGGGTCCGGTTCGGCGGCGAGCGCCGCCTGGATCGCGTCGAAGCGCTGACGTGCGAGCTCAATCGTCGCCCCCGACATCACGCAGAGGAACTCGTCGCCGCCGTGGCGCACGATCAGGTCGTAGGTGCGCAGGTGGGAGCGGATCGCACGGACCGCTCGCTGCAGCAACGCGTCACCGGCGGAATGCCCGCGCTCGTCGTTGACCGCCTTCAGGCCGACCACATCGACGTAGGCGACGGCGAGCAGCGTCGCCGTCCGGCGGGCTCGCTCGATCTCGCGATCGAGGTCCGCCAGCCCCGCGGCGCGCATGCGCGTGCCGGTCAGCTGGTCGGTCTCGGCGATCGCGAGCTGCTCGAGCAGAGCGTCACGGTCGGTCTGCGCCTGCAGGCGGTCACGGGCGGCCTGCTCGCGGTCGCGGGCGGCCTGTTCGCGATCTGCCGCGGCGCGAGCTCGACTCTCGATTGCCGCGGCCCGGTCGGCCGCGGCATCGTGGCGGCTCTCGACTGCCCGATGCAGGAGGCTTGCCATCGTGTGTCCTTCGCGCGTCCGCCTGGCCTCGCGCTCCGCGAGGGCGCGATCTCGCAGCGCCGCGGCCTGATCGCGTGCGTCCGCTGTCCGATCGCGGGTCTGCGCAACGGCGTCACGATCCGCAGCCGTGTCGACGCGCCCCTGGGCGACCTGCTGACGGTGCTCGGCGCTGCGGTCGCGAAGCTCGCGCGTGAGCTCGTGTTCGCCGGCGTCCCCGCCGCTCGCGAGGTCGCGATCGCTGGCCGCCTGGTCGCTGTCGGCCGCCGCCTGATCGCTGTCCGCGGCGGTCTGGTCGCTGTCGGAGGCCGTTTGGTCGAGGTCCGCGAAGGTCTGATCGCGATCCTCGAGTGTTTGGGCGTGCTCGAGCGCCCCCGAAGTCGGGGCGGTGTTCTCGGGCTGTCGGCCGCTCGCTCCGTTCGCGGAGGGAACCGGACGATCGCCTGACGGTGGGCCGGCCACGAGGGCCTCCAGGTGGCTGGGCGACGAGTCTCAACGAGCCCCGCGTCCATCCGATTGACCGCCCCAAAATAGCACCGAATGCCACAATCTCCCCGACGGGCAAGATTGCTTGCGACGGCGCTCGCGGAGCGACGTGGCGGGCCCGGGGCGGTTCGCCCGGCGGACGGCGCCCGTGGCGCCGGGCCAACGGGCGAGGACGTGGCGGCGACAGCGCCGCGCGAATCGGTGTCCCCCGGCGCCCAGTGTGCGTTGGCCGGTCTCGCCGCCGAGCCGCGCGAGCGCGCCGACGCCTCAGACCGCCGGAAGTCGCCCGGCCGGCGTCAGACGGCCGCACGCCGTTCAAGCCACGCGGGCGATCAGGCGATAGTAGGAGGGTGGACGTTGACTGACTGATGAACGTCGCACGGCGCTGGCCGGATCTTCCCAGCGACCGATCCTGTGCTCGCCCGTCCGCGGGCGTGGCGAATCGGTTCGGATTCTCGGCGGCCGTGATCGTGTCTGCCGCCGGCGCGGCAGACCAGCCGGCCGCCGGGACCTAGACATGCATCCGGACCATGCCTTAGGCGTTGCCCCCGAGGCGGGCCTCCCGCCCGACGTTCGCACCGGCGCGCAGGACGTCGCCGCCACGCCGACCCAACCGTCGCGGCGATCGCACGCGCGACTGTCAGGTCGCGCTCGGGGAACGCTGATCGGGGTACTGATCATCGTGGCGGGCGTCGTTGCCTCGAACGTCCTGGCCGCCGAGTGGCGCTCGAGCCTGGTGAGCGACAACGAGAAGTCGTTTCAGGCCGCCGCCAGCGACCTGAGCGGCACGCTGCGCTCGAAGCTGGATACGACGATCGGCCTGACCCGTGCGATGCGCGCGATCGCGACGATGGAGCCCAACGCCGGCGACACCCGCTTCGTCAGCTGGTATCAGCAACTGCAGCGCGGAGCGCCCGCTGCCCCCGACGTCGTCGCGGCCCTGATCGAGCCGGTGCCGGCGTCCGGCCTGGCCGCGTTTCGCCGCCAGGCCGAGGCCGACCCGACATTTCGCGCGCGGCTCGGCGGCAGCTTCCAGATCGTGCCCGGGGGCAGCCGGTCGGTGTACTGCCTGACGCGGGCCACCGTCGGCACGTCGACAGCCACGAGCCTGTTTCCTCCGCTGCTCGACTACTGCGCGCCGGTGCTTCCGGTCATCGGCCGCAACCCGTTCGCGTCTCTGGCCCACACCGTGACGGACACCGACTCGTTCATCGTCACGGCGCCGCCCGGCGTGGGCGGCTCGCTCGTTGCGATCGGGGCGGCGGTCTACCGGCGCGGCGCGCCGTTGGCGACGATCGCCGAACGTCGCGCGGCGGTCACCGGCTTCATCGCCACCTCCTTCGACGGGGCGACGCTGATCCAGTCCCTGCTCGTCGGGCATGGATCGCTGACACTGAACCTCTACCACACCAACGTCGGCGGCTCGCCCGAGCTGATCAGCCACGCGGGGACGGGCACGGGAGCGCGCTCGGCGGGCTACCACCAGCGCGTTGACCTCGGAGGGGGCTGGCTGCTCTACGTGGCCGGGAACGCCGTCGGCTCGGTCTCCGCCAACGCACAGAGCCTCGTCGTGCTGGGTCTCGGCCTGCTGGTCACCGCTCTGATATTCCTGCTGTACCGCGTGCCCTCGCGCTCGCGCGAGCGCGCCTGGGGCCTGGTCGGCGAGAAGACGCACGAGCTCGAATACCGGGCGCTGCACGATCCGCTGACCGGCCTGCCGAACAGGACACTGGTCCTCGACCGCGCTGAGCAGATGCTCGCGCGAGCTCGTCGGCTCGACGTTCCGACAACCGCGCTGTTCATGGACGTCGACGGCTTCAAGCAGATCAACGACCGCTTCGGCCATCAGGTCGGTGACGAGGTCCTGCGCGAGGTCGGCGTGCGACTCAGGGCGGTGCTGCGCGAGGGCGACACAGTCGGACGCCTCGGCGGGGACGAGTTCGTGATGCTCGTCGACTCCGTCGGCCTCGACGCCGTCGGCCCCCAGCTCGTTGCCGAGCGGGTGCTCGATGCAATGCGCCAGCCGATCGAGTTGCCAGCCCAGCCGCCGATATCGGTGACGGCGAGCATCGGCATCGCGACCGGGATCCCGGCCTCGGCCGAGCACCTGGTGCAGGACGCGGACCTCGCGCTGTACAAGGCGAAGGCCATGGGTAAGGACGGCTACGCGTTGTTCGAGTCCGCAATGCACACCATCGCACAAGGCCGCATCGAGTTGGACACGGACCTCGCGAAGGCGCTCGCCTCCGAGCAGTTCTTCCTCCTCTACCAGCCGGTGCTGGACCTCGAGAGCGAGCGGGTGGTGGGCGTCGAGGCGCTGCTCCGCTGGCTCCATCCGACGCGCGGGGTGATCCCACCCGACGTGTTCATCCCGATTGCCGAGGACAACGGGCTGATCGTCCCGATCGGACGCTGGGTGCTCGAACAGGCCTGCGCGCAAGCCGCCGCCTGGCACCACAAGGGCCACGACCTGGACATCTCGGTCAACGTCTCCGCCCGCCAGCTCGAGCGCCCGCAGTTCGTCGAGGAGGTGCGCACGGCACTGCGGAACAGTGGGCTGGACGCGACGACGCTGACCCTGGAGATCACCGAGACGGTATTGATGCGCAAGCCGGAGACCACCGCGCGCCTGCTCACCGAGCTGAAGGCGCTCGGCGTCCGGATCGCAATCGACGACTTCGGGACGGGCTACAGCTCGCTGGCCTATCTGCGGCAATTCCCGGTCGATTCACTGAAGATCGACCGCAGCTTCATCACCGGCCTGGAGGTGTCGAGCGAGACGTACGCGCTGACGCACACGCTGATCCAGCTCGGCAAGGCGCTGGGCCTGGAAACGCTCGCCGAGGGCGTCGAGCACGACAGCCAGGCTCGCCAGCTGCAACGAGAGGGGTGCGACCTCGCCCAGGGGTTCCTGTTCGCGCGGCCGCTTGCCCCCGAGGCGGTCGAGCGCTTCCTCGAAGAGGGCATCGACCCGGACGGTGGCCGCGCGCCCGTGCCGGCAGCACCGACGGTTGGCAGCTGAGCCGTTCGCCGGGCGCAGCGGCGTGACTCGGCCCGCGTTGAGCTCTGCGGTTTGCTCCCCGACGCCTTCGGAAAGCTACGGATGCGCCGGAAAGGTCTCGCGGCGACGATGGCTGTGAACTCCCGCAACGACCGAAAGGAGCGCGCGATGGCGCTGCGCCCGAAGACGCCCACCGACCTCTCGCTCGCGCCCGTCGCGGCGCAGCTCGATCTGAATCTCGCGCGCCTGCGTGACTGCTCGCCGACCGAGATCGACTTCCAGCTTGCACTCGAGCTCGATCGGCCGGAGCGCCTGGGCACCGTCGAGGAACGCGCGGACCGCGTTCTCGCCGTGGCCGTGCGCAACGTCGAACTGCACGGCTGGAAGCCGGAGATCACCGACGATCATTGCCGCATGCGGCTCAGCGGCGGGTCCGTCTCGCTCGACCTGGGGCTGAGCGCGGAGATCATGCGCTACATCGAGGCCGCCGTTTGATGTCCGCGCGGGGCCCCAGGCAGGCCTGAGGCCCCCCGCACGGATCGCGGTCCGTCACCCGACTCCGAGGAGTCCGGGTACCCGAGGGCGTTCAGCCGCCGAGGCACTGCCGCTCTTCGCTCAGCAGCGGCCCTTTGATCGCCTGAAACTTGCTGTTCTGCTTCAGGATCGTGGTGTTCGTCGAGCTCATCTGGGCGGTGATCGACGTCATCTTGGAGGTGTTGTGAGCGAGCCCGGCCTGATAGGCCTGGGCGACGAACGGCGGATACTTCGACGCGTCGGTCAGGATCATGCCGAGGACGACGAACGCGTTACCCACGCTGGTCGCGAAGCTGGAGCATGCAGCCGGCGCCTTCGCCGCGACGGCCGGCGGCTGTGCCTGCGATTGGGCAGGCGGTCCCGCGACTTCGGCGATCCCGAAGCCGAGAGCGGCGCTGGCCAGCAGGGACGCCGCGAAGCTTCGGCGCGTGATCAGGAACGACGTGCTGCGGTAGGTGGTCATCCAGCGGTCTCCTCATCGGTAGCTGAAGGCCCGGCGGGCGCCGGACCGACTCGAATCCGTTCGTGGGTGCGAACTATCGCAGCACCACTCGAGCCGGCCGGCGTCTCGGCCGGCCGACGGCTCACGCGTCGATCGCGGCGAGCAGCTCCGCCGCTGCTCGGGCGGCATCGTGCTCGGCCGCGTAGCGCGTCGCGGCTGCGCTGATCCGCGCTTGGCGCGCTGGGTCGCGCAGGAGTTCGATCGCCGCGCCGGCGAGCTCGGCGGGGCCTGCCGCGCCGTGGGCACGCACGAGCGCGTCGCTGGGTATCGCCACCGCCGAGTCGGTGCCGTTGACGATCGTCGGCACACCGGCGGCGAGCAGGTCGCCGAGCGCCGCGGACTGCTCGCCGAAGGCACGGTTGCGCGGCTGGATGGCGACCGCGGTCGCCTCGATTCGCCGGCGGTACTCCGCGTCGTCGACCCAGCCGGTGAAGGTGACGCGCTCCGCAAGCCCGCGCCGGCGAACGTGCTCGAGCAGCGGATCCAACTGCCCGGGGGAGTTCTCGGCGCCGACGAGCCACAGTCGCGCCGATGGGCAGCTGGCGACGATCTGCGCGAAGGCGTCGATCACCAGTTCCGCGGCGCGCAGGTAGCCGAAACTCGCCACGACGAGCTCGCGCTCGCGCTGCTCGCGCGGGCGTGGCGGCGGCAGGGCGAAGCTGACGACCGAGATGTCGTGGCCGCGCTCCGGTCGGCGTTCGAGCAGCAGCTCGCGTGCGTGCTCGGTGTGGACGAACACGCGGCGTGCCGCGTCGACGACCTCGGTGACCATTGCGCACGGGCCGGCGAGCGCAGCCTCGAGCGAACAGCCCTCCATCTCCCGCGCCCGGGTTTCGACCCCGCGAGCGCCGAGCAGGCCGACGGAGTCGAGCGTCAGATAGAGCCCGCACAGCGACACCTCGTGGAGCAGGACGTCGCCGCCAAACTCCATCAGCAGTCGCCATGCGGCCACGTGGAACCGGCTGTTGCCGAAGCACATCAGTGCCGGGGCGTGGTCCCGCCGGCGGCCCTCGATGTCCGCGAACTCGCCGATCGCGTGGGTGTGCACGCGCCGCGACCCCCGCCGCACCGGACCGCCGTCGCGGCCGTCCGCGTAGGCGTGGACGACGCGGTCGGTGGCCATCGCCTCGAGCAATCGAGCGCTGTAGGGGGCGATCCCGGTCTGGGAGGGCGGGAGCGGTGTGACGACCGCAAGCCGGCGGGTCGCGCTCGAACGGTGGATCCGGATGCGCCCGGCCCGCTGTCGCCCGCCGGCCCGGTCGTACGCCGTCAGGCTGCGGCCGAGCATTCTCGCCCAGCTGTGCGGCTTGGCGGTGGCGCCGGCGGGGATCACGGCCATCGCGCAGATCTTGCCGCAGTGGTCGTGTGTCTGTCGTCCGCGTTGCTGCCCCGGGGCGGCAACCGACGCTGACCACTGCTCGAGCGCGCGCCCGGCGCGGGAGGAGCGCGGCGCGGCGTGATGAAGTACCACTGGTGATCCCCTCGAGCGAGGACGCGTCCGCGCGCTCCATCGGCCGGTCGCTGCGTCGGTTCCTCGCCGGAGGTGCGCTGATCGTGCTGCTGACGATGGTGGCGATCTCGACGGCCGCCTTCGAGGCGGTGGGCTCGGTCGCCGACCTGTTCGCCAAGGGCGGCCTGATCAAGTCGTCCGATCTCACGCCGGCGAGCGGGGGTGCGCCGACGACGGTGCTCATCCTCGGGTCCGACCGGCGGGTGAAGACGGCGATCGACGCAAACGTCCCGGCGCACAGCGACACGATCCTGCTGATCCACCTCGACCCCGGCAAGGGCCTGATGTCCGAGCTGTCGGTTCCGCGCGACCTCTACGTGCAGTACGTGTATCGCGGTGGCTCGTACGCCAGCAAGATCAACTACGCCTACACGCTGGGCGGAGCCAAGTTCTCGCTGCATGTCGTCAAGGACCTGCTGCACATCCCCATCAACTACGTCGTCGACCTCAACTTCGAAGCCTTCGACGAGGTCGTCGACAAGATCGGCTGTGTCTATGTCGACGTCGACCACCTCTACTACAACCCGCCGGGTACGGGCTTCGCAGCGATCAATGTGCGCCCCGGCTACCAGCAGCTCTGCGGACAGCATGCCCTCGACTACGTGCGCTACCGCCACGACGACAACACCTTTGCGCGCGACGCGCGCGAACAGGCGTTCCTGCGCGACGCGAAGGAGCAGCTCGGCGTGAGCGGCCTGCTCGGCCACGCCGGTGGCATCATCACCGCGCTCTCGAAGTCGATCAGCTCCAACATTCGCGGCGATCACGAGATCGCCGGCTTGCTGGAGACGGTGGCCAGCTCCGTTGACGGGCCGGTGCGCCAGGTGAGGTTCCCGAACAACCCGCTCAACGTCAACGGTCAGGATGACCAGAGCGCCACTCCGAGCGAGATTCGCAGTGTCGTGCGGCAGTTCCTCGGCACGACCGTGGCGACGCCCGTCGTTCACGCGATCGCCCCGCGGCGCGCCACTCGGCACCACGGCCACGCGGGAGGTGGCGCGGTCGAGATCCCGAGCGTGCCCGGACTCTCCGCGACGCCCTCCTACGTCCTCTCCGATGCCGTCGCACTGGGCGTCAACGTCCCCTTCCCGGTCTATGTCCCGGCGCTGTCGCTCGCCTCCGCCTCGCCCGACGGGTTCAGGCCGTTCTCGAACTACACGGTCAGGGACCCCGGGGGCGTCATCCACCAGGGCTATCGGGTCGACTGGTCCACCGGCTCCGTTGGCTCCTACTACGGCATCGAGGGGCTGGACTGGACCGACCCGCCGCTGTTCGCCCACGCCAACGTGGTCGAGCGCTACGGCCGACGCTACCTCTACGTGGATGACGGGAGTCGCGTCCAGGATGTCGGCTGGATCGTCGGCAAGGCGCTCTACTGGGTCAGCAACACGATCTTCGACGACCTGACCAACGCGCAGATGTTCGGGCTCGCCGAGTCCGCGGCACCGGTCGCCTGACCCGGTGCCGCCTGCGGCGATAGATTGGCCCAATGGGGAGAATCCCGGCCGACATTACGGAATGCATCGGGGGAACCCGATTGGTCCGCCTGGCGAAGCTGGCGCCGGCGGTTGAGCTGTACGGCAAGCTCGAGGCCGCGAACCCCGGGGGCAGCGTCAAGGACCGGATCGGCGCGGCGATGATCGAAGCGGCCGAGCAAGACGGGCTGATCGAGCCGGGACGCACGACGATCGTCGAGGCCACGAGCGGGAACACCGGCATCGCGCTCGCGCTCGTCTGCGCGGCGAAGGGCTACGAGCTGGTGTTGACGCTGCCACAGGGCATGAGCCGCGAACGCGCCGCACTGCTGCGGCAGTACGGCGCACGTGTCGAGCTCGTCGAGTCGATGGGCGGGATGAGCGAGGCGGTCGCGGTAGCCCGTGGGATGGCCAGCGAGGATGACGTGTTCCTGCCCGATCAGTTTTCCAACCCGGCAAACCCGGACGTGCACCGGCGAACGACCGGGCCGGAGATCCTCGAGGCGCTCGACGGACGCGTCGACGCGCTCGTCGCCGGGGTCGGCACGGGCGGGACGATCACCGGGGTCGGCGAGGCGTTGCGCGCCAGCAACCCCAGCTGCCGGATCGTCGCCGTTGAGCCCGCCGGGTCGGCCGTGTTGAGCGGCGGGGCTCCCGGGCCGCATCGGATCCAGGGCATCGGTGCCGGGTTCGTGCCGGCGGTGCTCAACCGCGAGTTGCTCGACGAGGTGATCGCGGTGAGCGACGAGCTGGCGATCACCACGGCGCGCCGCGCCGCGCGCGAGGAGGGAGTCCTCGCCGGCATCTCCTGTGGCGCGGCGCTGGCCGCCGCGCTCGAGCTCGCCGGTCGTGCGGAGTTCGCCGGTAAGCGGATCGTCGTGATCCTGCCCGACTCCGGCGAGCGCTACATGTCGACGCCGTTCTTCGCGGTCTAGCGCTCGCTACTCTGTGAGCAATGGGTGGGTTCTCCTGGCTGGCGCGCCTGGCGCGCGGAGTACGCGGTGACGTCGAGGCAGCGCGCGAGCGCGACCCCTCGGCGCTCGGCGTCCGGCCCGTCGAGATGGTCGCGACCTGGCCGGGAATCCAGGCGCTGCTGGCTCACCGTGTCGCTCATGCCATCCACTGCGCCGGCGTGCCGGTGCTCCCGCGGGCGATCGCCTACGTTGCCCGTGCGCTGACCGGGATCGAGATCCACCACGCAGCGACGATCGGCGAGGGGCTCTTCATCGACCACGGCGCCGGTGTCGTGATCGGCGAGACCGCGATCATCGGCGACGGTGTGACGCTCTACCAGGGGGTCACGCTGGGCGGCACCGGGTTCGAGACCGGCAAGCGCCACCCGACGGTGCAGGACAACGTGACGATCGGCTCAGGCGCCAAGCTGCTGGGCCCGATCGAGATCGGGCACGGCGCGAAGATCGGCGCCAACAGCGTCGTCGTGCGCGACGTGCCGCCGAACGCGACCGTGGTCGGCGTTCCCGGACATCCCGTGCGGGTCGACGGGCGTCGCGTCGAGGGGCCCGACACCGACTGGATCCACCTGCCCGACCCGGTCGCCGACGCGATCCGCGCGCTCTCGCTGCGGGTTGCGGAGCTCGAGCGAATGGTCAGCGAACTCGGCGGCACGCCGCCCGCGGCCGAGCCGCCCAACGTGCACCTGCTGCGCCCCGTGCGCGGCCGCAATCCGGCAGGCGGTTAGCGCACGCCGCGGACCCGCGACCGCCCCTGTGATCAGTAGTACACGCAGCGGCAGCGATGCCGGGGCAGCGCCTTGTAGCGCGCTGACTGTCCCCGGTTCCACAGCCAGTTGTCGAGCACGCGGGGCGCGACGCCGAGCCGCGCGCTGAGCAACTCGCAGGCGTGCACGGCACAGGCGCGGATCTCGCGTTCCTGCGGGCCGGGGCGCAACGGGCGCCCGGCGTCGATGTGCGCCGCGAGGCGCGGGTCGTAGACCAGGACGCCGTCGCAGCGGAGCACGTGGGGGACGAGGTTGTCGGCGAAGATCGTCAGGCGGTCGAGATCGTCGAAGGTCGCGACGCCCGCGAGCGCGAGGTTCGCGGGGACGATCTGCGCGCGTTTGTAGAACCCGCGGTCATCGAACCATGGCATCGCCGAGGCGAGCGCGGTCGCGAGCCGCTCGGCCGAGGCGTGCTCGGCGACCACGTCGAGCGCGGAACGCTCGCCGAGCCAGCGGCCGAGCGCGCGAAGCGCCTCGGCGTAGAGCGCCATCAACTCGAGATCCGGGCTCTGCCCGAGCGTCGTGGCGATGGTGCGGGTGTCGAGCGCGCGCAGCTCGTCGTTGCTCCACGGGCCGTGGGCGCGAAAGCGGTCGCTGAGCATCGCCGCGACCGTGGTGTAGCCCGAGCAACCGGGACGCTTGCGGAGGATCGGGAACCAGCCCGAGCCGAAGTTGATCGAATCCAGCGTCAGCAGGTAGCAGGCGACCGCTTCGCGCGGTCCGTCGAGGTAGTGGATGGCCGGGTCCAGCGTCGCGGCCGGCGCCGCGGCGAGCGTGGTCACTGCGGCGACGTCGATCGCCACCGAGCGGGCCGACCCGGCGATCCGCGCGCAATCCCTGCGGACATCGTCACAGAGCGCCATGTGCCCGCGCGACGGCCCAGCGGTACCCGGCATGCCACGGTAGCCCGAGCGGCGTCCATCCGAGCGCGACCGCCGCCGGGTCCCCGAACAGCACGGCGGCGATGTCGCCGCGTTCCTCGCTCATACCGAGCAGCTCGACGGCGTCGCTGACGAGCGTGGCCTCACCGGCCTCGAGCGGCCCGAACGGGCTGCCGGCGACGGCGTAGGCGGCGCCCTCGCGGGCGAGCACCGCGTCGACGGTACGCGCCGGTCCGTGCCGCAGGCGCCAGCGCACCCGCTGCTCCGCCGCGGCACACTCGCGTTCGACGTCCGCCGCCTCGACCGGCTCGCCGGCCCAGAAGCGAACGAGCGGCGGCGGCTCCGGGTCGGTTCGCAGCTCCACCTCCGTTGCGACACGATCGGTCCACAGACCCGGCGACGAGACGACCACGGCCAGCTCGACTTCCCCGGCGTGGCGGCCGGCGATCGCCTCGGCCTCGAGTTCGATCAGACGCTGCACGCTCGCCAGCGCCGCCGGTCCGGCCATCGGGTTGTACGCCGCCAGCGCGCGCTCGCTCTCGACGCGGGCCAGGTAGGCGACGAAGCGCGGCGAGCGAACCCCGCCGGTGCGGTCCAATCGGTAGATCTCGGCCATCGTCGCGAGTGTCGGCGAGACAGGCACCCCACAGAGGCTAGCCGCCTACGCATCTATGCTGGACGAGTGCCCGATCACACCGTCGCCGAACAGCGCGTCGACGCGCTCCTCGAAGGCCTCAACGACCCGCAGCGCGACGCCGTGACCCACGGCGACGGCCCGCTGTTGATCCTCGCGGGCGCCGGGAGCGGCAAGACGCGGGTGCTGACCCACCGGATCGCCTACCTGGTCCACAGCGGCCAGGCACGCGCCGACGAGCTCCTGGCGATCACCTTCACCAACAAGGCCGCGCAGGAGATGCGCGAGCGCGTCGAACTGCTGCTCGGTCGCAGCACGCGCGGCATGTGGGTGCTGACGTTCCACTCCGCGTGTACGCGGATCCTCCGCGTCGAGGCGGCGCGGCTGGGCTACACGCGCCAGTTCACGATCTATGACCAGGCCGACGCGCGGCGCCTGGTCAAGCAGTGTCTGGACGGGGTCGGCGCAGACCCCAAGCGCTTCACTCCGGCAGCGGTCCACAGCCAGATCTCCGACGCCAAGAACCGCCTGCGCGACGCCGCGGAGTACCGCTCGATGGTCGGCTCCTACTTCGAGCAGACCGTCGCCGATGCCTACGAGCTCTACGAGCGCGAGTTGCTGCGCTTCAACGCGATGGACTTCGACGATCTGCTCGTGCGCGCCGTCAACGTGCTCGAGCTGTTCCCGGAGGTCCGCGAGCGCTACGAGCAGGCCTTCCGCCACGTGCTGGTCGACGAGTACCAGGACACCAACCATGCCCAGTACCGCTGGCTCACGCTGCTCAGCGGCGAACGGCGCAACCTCGCCGTGGTCGGCGATGACGCACAGTCGGTCTACGGCTTCCGCGGCGCGGATATTCGCAACATCCTCGACTTCGAGCAGGACTACCCCGACGCGCACGTCGTCAAGCTCGAGCAGAACTACCGCTCGACGCAGACGATCCTCTCCGCGGCCAACGCCGTGATCAGGCACAACCGCAACCAGGTCGCGAAGGCGCTCTGGACCGAGCTGGGCGAGGGCGACCCGATCAAGGTCCGGATGCTGGCCGACGAGCACGCCGAGGCCCGATACGTGCTGGGTGCCGTCGAAGGGCTGCTCGACGAGGGCGTGTCGCGCTCGGAGATCGCCGTCTTCTACCGCACCAACGCGCAGTCGCGGGTGCTCGAGGACGCGCTCGTGCGAGCCGAGGTCCCGTATCAGGTGATCGGCGGCACGAAGTTCTACGAGCGCGCCGAGATCAAGGACGCGGTCGCCTACCTCTCGCTGCTGGCCAACCCGGCCGACCAGGTCAGCTTCGTCCGCGTCGCCAACAGCCCGCGGCGAGGGATCGGGCAGACCTCGCTGTCCCGCGTCATCGTCTATGCGGCGACGCTCGGGGAGCCGGTGTGGGACGTCGCGGCGGCGGCCGATCGGATACCCGGTCTGGGACGTGCCGCGATCAGCGCACTGACCCGCTTCATGGACACGATGGCGGAGCTGCGCGAGCTGGTGCGGGGTGGTGCGTCGGTCGGCGAATTGCTTGAGGCGGTGCTCACCCGCAGCGGCTACCTCGACACGCTCGAGGCCGAGCGGACCTTCGAGGCACAGGGACGGATCGAGAACCTCGAGGAGCTGGTGGGCGTGGCGCGCGAGTTCGATTCCGCTGCCGAGCTTGCTGCGGGCGATGACGCGGCGAGCGGTCTGGACGCCTTTCTCGCCCAGATCGCCCTGATCAGCGACGCCGACACGCGCCGCGACGACCGCGGGCTGATCACGCTGATGACGCTGCACAACGCGAAGGGCCTCGAGTATCCGATCGTCTTCATCATCGGCTGCGAAGAGGGCGTCTTCCCGCACTCGCGCTCGCTCGACGAAGGGTCGCTCGAGGAGGAGCGCCGGCTCTGCTACGTCGGCATCACGCGGGCGATGCGCGACCTCACGCTGACCTACGCGCGCCGCCGAACCCTGTTCGGCGCCGAGAGCTTCGGGCTTCGCAGCCGCTTCCTCGACGAGATTCCGGGCGAGCTGACGGATTCCAGCGACGACGTACTGGGATCCGGAGGGGGCCGCATCAGCGCGTCACGCGGGCCGGCCGGCGCCGGCGGGCCCGGCCTGTGGGCGTCGTCCTCGGCAGCGAGCACGAGCGCGTCGCAACGAGGACCGGCCCCGGCATACCGGATCGGCGATGATGTCGTGCATGCAGCGTTCGGCGAGGGCGTGGTGACCGGAATCGAGCCGGGCGGGATCGTCGTGATCCGCTTCGCGGGTGACGGATCCGAGCGCCGGCTGCTCGCCGACGTGGCGCCGGTGACGCGCCGTTGAGCGCGCGGATCATTGACGGAAAGGCCGTTGCGGCGACGCTGCGGGCCGAGCTCGCGAGCGATGTCGCGGCATTCGCAGCGCGGCATGGGCGGCCGCCGGGGCTCGCGACGGTGCTCGTCGGCGCTGACTCGGCGAGCACGGTGTACGTCGGCATGAAGCACCGCGAATGCGAGGCGGTGGGGGTCCGCTCGTTCGACCACCGGCTGGCCGAGGACGCGAGCGAGTCGGCGGTGATCGAGCTGATCGAGCAGCTGAACGCCGACCCCGAGGTCAGCGGCGTGCTCGTGCAGCTGCCGCTGCCCGACCACCTCGACGGCGTGAAGCTGACGGGCCTCGTCGACGTCGCCAAGGACGTCGACGGGCTGACGCCGCTCTCGGCAGGGCTGCTGGCGCTCGGGCGACCCGGCCTGCGGCCGTGCACCCCGAGCGGCGTGATGCTCTTGCTGGAGAGCGTGGACGCGCAACTCGAGGGGGCCGAGACCGTGGTCATCGGTCGCTCGAACCTGTTCGGCAAGCCGATGGCGCAGCTGCTGCTCGGCGCGAACGCGACGGTTACGACATGCCATTCCCGGACGCGCGACCTCGCCGGGGTGTGCGCGCGGGCCGACGTCCTGATCGCCGCCGTCGGGCGGGCGAAGATGGTGGGCGCCGACTGGGTCAAGCCGGGAGCGATCGTGATCGACGTCGGGGTCAACCGCCTCGAGAGCGGCCTCGTCGGCGACGTCGACTTCGACGCGGTGCGCGAGCGTGCCGGGGCGATCACGCCGGTGCCCGGCGGGGTCGGGCCGATGACCATCGCCTGCCTGCTGCGCAACACCGTGCTGGCGGCGCACGCGGCGGCCGACGAGGCGTAGAGCGCACCGTCGCGCTCCCGGCGATTACGCCGGAACGCGAACGTCCTCGGCCAGGTAGCCGGTGCCGGCCGGATGGTCCGAGGCGGCCAGTGCGCGGCCGAGCAACGCGTGCAACGTCGCGCGCTCCTCGCGGCTGAGCGGCGCCAGGACCTCGTCCTCGATCGTCTCCTGGGCGCGCTCGGCGCGCTCGAGCGCGCGGCGGCCGGCCGGGGTGAGCCCGACGATGTGCCGCCGGCGGTCGTCGGGGTCGCGACGCCGCCACACCTGTCCAGCCTGCTCCAGCGAGTTGAGCAGCAGGACGAGGTTGTTCGCGTCGATGCTCAGCATCTCGCAGATCTGCTGCTGGGGGACGCCCGCGTGGTCGCGCAGGTAGCTCAGCGTGATGAACTGCCGCAGGCGCATTCCGAGCAGCTCCTCGGTGCTGCGGCGGTACACGATCTTCGCGAGGCGGGTCAGCAACACGATCGAGCCCGCGGTCTGGGTGTTGTCATCCATGCGTCCTGCGAGGCTAGCAGCAAGTGCTCAACAGCACAATGGTTATCACTGCTACAGTGAGAATCGATGCCCGCCACGACACAGGCAGAGCACGACAACCGCCGCCGCTGGCTCGCGCTGATCGTCGTCTGCCTGGCGATGCTGATGAACGTGCTCGACACGACGGTCGTCAACGTCGCGCTGCCCAAGATTCAGCACGATCTGCACTTCACGCAGGCGGGGCTCGCCTGGGTGATCGACGCCTATCTCGTCGCGTTCGCCGGCTTCCTGCTGCTCTCGGGCCGGCTCGGAGACCTGATCGGCCGAAAGAAGGTGTTCCTGGCGGGCCTGGCGATCTTCACGGCGGCGTCGGCCGTTTGCGGGCTCGCCGACAGCCAGGGCCTGCTGATCGCCGCGCGCTTCGTGCAGGGGATGTCGGGAGCGCTGTCGGCGTCGGTGATCCTCGCGATCATCGCCACCGAGTTCCCCGACCCGCGCGAGCGCGCCCGGGCGATGAGCGCCTACATCTTCGTCGCGGTCGCCGGCGGCTCGATCGGGCTGCTCGCCGGCGGCGTGATCACGCAGGCGCTCAGCTGGCACTGGATCTTCTTCATCAACCTGCCGATCGGGGCGCTGGCCCTGGTCCTCGGTGTCCTGCTGGTGCAGGAGAACAAGGGCCTCGGTGTCCGCGACGGCGTCGACGTGCTCGGCTCGCTGCTGGTCACGGCCGGGTTGATGCTCGGCGTCTACGCGATCGTCAAGTCGAGCGACTACGGCCTGGGATCCGCGCGCACGCTTGGCGTGGGCGCGGTCGCGCTCGCCCTGATCGCCGCCTTCTTCGTGCTCGAGTCGCGCGTGCGCAAGCCGATCATGCCGCTGCGCATCCTCCGCGTGCGGGGGCTGATCAGCTCGAGCATCGTGCGCGGATTCCTGTTCACCGGGATGTACGCCTGCTTCTTCCTCGGCACCCTCTACCTCGAGCACGTGCTGGGCTACGGCGCGCTGAAGACCGGGCTGGCCTTCCTGCCGATGACGCTCGTCGTCGCCACGCTGTCCTCGGGCATCACGGCCCGCCTGGTCGCCCGCTTTGGTCCGTGGCGCACGATGATGCCGGCGATGGCGCTGTCGGTCACCGGGCTCGTGCTGCTCTCGCAGGCGGGTCCGCATGCGAGCTACTTCCCGCTCGTGCTCATCGCGTTCCTGCTGATGGGCGCCGGGATGGGCACCGCGTCGGTGCCGCTGCTGACGATCGCGATGGCCGAGGTGCCGTCCGCGGATGCCGGCCTGGCCTCGGGTGTCGTCAACGTCTCGATGCAGGTGTCCGGGGCACTCGGGGTTGCCGTCCTCGGCACGATCTCGGCGGACCACACGCGAGCGCTGATCGCGGCGGGCGGCTCGCTCGCCAGCTCCCTCACCGCCGGGTACCACGTGGCCTTCGTGGTTGCCGCCGCATCCGTCGGGGCCGGCATGCTGGTGGCCGCGGCGCTGCTGCGCCCCTCGCGCCGAGCCGCCCGTGGACGCGTCGAGCCCGGCGCCGAGTCGGTCGCCCGCACGCCGGCCTAACGGCGCACGGCACCGCCGCCGGCCTGAGGCGGCCAGCGCGCGCCGCGCCCCCGGCCGGCGGGCCGATCGCTGTTCCAGGGCGCCCGAGCGTCGAGGGTCGGGCGCCCGCGGTGGGTAGGCTTCGCGCCGTGAAGATCGATCCCCACCGGATCCGACCGGCCGAGCTGCTCGCGCTGACCGCCGGCGCGCTGCTGGCGGTCGACCTGTTCCTACCCTGGTATGAGTTTCCCTCCGGTCAGCAGGACGCCTGGCGCGCGCTCCCGATCAGCGCGGTTCCAGCAGCGCTGGCGGCGCTGTTCGCGCTCGCGCTGGTCGCCACCACGCTCACGCAGCGCTCGGCCGCGCTGCCGCTGATGGTCGCGGTCGCGACGACGCTCGTCGGGCTGCTCTCGAGCGTCGTCGTCGCTGTGCGCGCGACGTCGTTGCCGATGGCGGCCACCGCGCGCTGCTACGGGCTCTGGCTGGGGCTGGCCGGATCGCTCGCGGTGCTCGCCGCGGGGTGGCTCTCGCTCCGCGACGAGCGTCCCTTCTGGGGCGTGCCGGCCGCGCGATGATCGATCGCGACGAGGTCCGTCACGTCGCGCGCCTCGCCCGGCTGGAGCTCAGTGACGAGGAGGTCGACCGGATGGCCGTCGAGCTGGCCGGCGTGCTCGAGCACATTTCGACGATCAGCGAGCTCGATCTCGACGGCGTCGCCCCGACCTCGCACGTCGTTGCCGTCGAGAACGCGCTGCGCGCGGACGAGCCGCGGCCATCGCTGACCCGCGAGCGCGCGCTGGCGAGTGCCCCGGCCGTTGCCGACGACGGCTTTGCCGTGCCGAGCCCGCAGGCATGAGCGACCTCGTCGGACTCTCGGCCGCGGCGGCGGCGGCGGCGGTCGGCGCCGGCGAGCTCGACCCCGCCGCACTGTTCGAGGCCTACCGCGCACGCGCCGCGGCCGACGAGCTGAACGCGTTCACCTGGGTCGCCGAGAGCGCGCCGCCGGCGGTCGCCGGGCCGCTCGGCGGGGTGCCGCTCGCGGTCAAGGACCTGTTCTGCACCGAGGGCGTGCCAAGCCAGTCGGGCTCGCGGATTCTCGAGGGCTATCGACCGCCCTACACGGCGACGGTCGTCAAGCGGCTCGCGCAGGCCGGCGCTCCGCTGCTCGGCAAGACCAACCAGGACGAGTTCGCGATGGGCTCATCGACCGAGAACTCGGCGTTCGGCCCGGTGCGCAACCCCTGGGACCACGGCCGCGTCCCGGGCGGGTCATCGGGCGGCAGCGCCGCGGCGGTCGCGGCTGGGCTCGCGCCGTGGGCGCTGGGCACCGACACCGGCGGCTCGATCCGCCAGCCCGCGGCACTCTGCGGCATCGTCGGCCTCAAGCCGACCTACGGCGCGGTCTCGCGCTACGGGATGATCGCCTTCGCGTCCTCGCTCGACCAGGCGGGCCCGCTGACGCGCGATGTCACCGACGCGGCGCTGCTCTACAGCCAGATGGTGGGCGAGCGCGATCCCTGCGACTCAACCTCGCTGTCGTTCCCGGGCCGGATCGAGCTACCGCAGCGCGGCGACCTGCGCGGTCTGCGGCTCGGCGTGCCGGCGGAGCTCAGCGGCGAGGGCATCGAGCCGGGCGTGCTCGAGGTCTTCGCGGCGGCGCTCGAGCTGGCGCGCTCGCTGGGCGCGACCGTCGAGCCGTGCGCGCTGCCGCACGCGCCGCATGCGCTCGCGGCCTACTACGTGCTCGCGCCTGCCGAGGCCTCCTCGAACCTCGCCCGCTACGACGGCGTGCGCTACGGCTACCGCGCGAGCGGGGCCGACGAGCTGCTTGCGATGTACACGCGGACCCGCCACGACGGCTTCGGGGCGGAGGTCAAACGCCGCATCATGCTCGGCACCTACGCGCTCTCGAGCGGCTACTACGACGCCTACTACGGGCGGGCGCAGCGGGTGCGGACGAAGGTCGCCGAGGACTTCGCCGCGGCCTTCGAGCGGTTTGACTTCATCGCCACCCCGACCGCTCCCGGCGTCGCCTTCGAGCTCGGATCCAAGACCGCCGACCCGTACGCGATGTACCTCAACGACTTCTGCGCGGTGCCGATGTCGCTCGCCGGGATCCCGGCGATCTCGATCCCCTGCGGTCTCACGCCGCCGCCCGGAGGCGGCCCGTCGCTGCCCGTCGGATTCCAACTGGCGGGGCCTCCGTTCAGCGAGAACGGGCTGCTCGCCGCCTCGTTCGCGCTGGAGGGGGCACTCGGCTTCGACGGCAGCGCGGTGCGCGGATGAGCGCGGCGCTCGAGCCGGTGATCGGGCTGGAGATCCACGTCCAGCTGGCAACCGCGACGAAGCTGTTCTGCGGCTGCGAGCTGAGCTTCGGCGCGCCGCCGAACACCCGCACCTGTCCGGTGTGTCTCGGGCTGCCCGGCTCGCTGCCGGCGGTCAATGCCCGGGCGATCCACTTCGGCCTGATGATCGGCCTGGCACTGGGCTGCGAGATCGCGCCGCGCTCGATCTTCCACCGCAAGAACTACTTCTACCCCGACCTGCCCAAGGGCTACCAGATCTCCCAGTACGACGAGCCGCTGTGCCGGGGGGGACAACTGGCCGGCGTGCGGATCCACCGCGTGCATCTCGAGGAGGACGCCGCGAAGCTCGTCCACATCGGCGCCAGCGGACGGATTCATGGCTCGGAGCAATCGGTCGTCGACTTCAACCGCGGCGGCACCCCGCTCGTCGAGATCGTCACCGAGCCGGACGTGCACTCGCCGGCGCAGGCCCGCGAGTGGCTCGAGCTGCTGCGCGCGACGCTGCGCGTGCTGGGGGTCAGCGACGTGAACATGGAGGAGGGCTCGCTGCGTGCCGACGCCAACGTGTCGCTGCGGCCGGTCGGCAGCACGCAGCTCGGGACCAAGACGGAGCTGAAGAACATGAACTCGTTTCGCTTCCTCGAACGCGGGGTCGCCGCCGAGATCGAGCGCCAGCGGGCGATCCTCGAGGCGGGCGGGGACGTCGTGCAGGAGACACTCCACTTCGATCCGGCATCGGGCGCGATCAGCTCGCTGCGCTCGAAGGAGGAGGCCCACGACTACCGCTACTTCCCGGAGCCCGATCTGGTGCCGATCGCGACCACCGAGGCGATGCTCGCCGATGCCCGCGCGGCGATGCCCGAGCTGCCGGCGGCGCGCGCCGAGCGCTTCGAGCGCGAGCTCGGCCTGAGCGCCGAGCGGGCCCGCCAGCTCGCATTCCGCGCGGAGCTCGGCGACTTCTACGAACGCGCCCTCGCCGCCGACGCCGCACACGCGCGGCGACTCGCCGACTGGGTCGGGGGCGAGCTCGTCGGCGCGCTCGGTGACGAGGACCCGGCCGCGAGCAGCGTGGAGCCCGCGGCGCTCGCCGCGCTCGTCACGATGGTCGCCGAGCGGACGCTCACCGTCACCGCGGCCCGTGAGGTGTTGAGCGTGCTCGTGGCAGACGGCGGTGATCCCGCGCAGATCGTCGCGGCGCGCGGGCTCGAGGCGCTCGACGACGAAGCCGGGCTGGCGGCGGTCGTGGCTCGGGTGATCGCCGGCGATCCGCAGGCTGCGGAGCAGGTGCGCACGGGCAACGCCAAGGCGATCGGGGCGCTGATCGGGCCGGTCATGCGCGAAACCCGCGGCCGCGCCGACGGCGCCGAGGTGGCCCGGCTGATCCACCAGGCGCTCGGCGTCGAGACGCCCGACGATCAGCCCTGAGCGGGCGCCGACAGCGCGGCGAAGTCGTGGTCGGTGATCTTGGCCACGCGGCCAACGACGCGGCGCGCCTTCGAGCGGATCATTTCCGCCATGAACACAACCAACGCCCGATCCAGATTCCTGCTCTTCCCGCAGGTGGACGAGGCGTCCACGATGGTGAAGGCGCCGGCCGTCCGGCGGCGCTACAGCCTTGCTCGCCTGGCAGCCTCCGCGTCACCGGCGCGACCCGAGCACCGTCCCTACCCGGTTCATCCGCAGCGGTAGCGTCGCAGGGGAGCGTAAGCTCTCCCGTATGAACGAACAACACACCGAGAGTGCCACGCCCACCGGGGGCCGCATGCAGTCTTTCGGGCGCCATGCGCTTGCCGCGATGGTCCTGCTCGTCTGCGCGTGGATCCTGCTCCACCTGCTGTTTCACATCGTGATCGTGGTCGCGACCATCATCGCGGTGGTCGTCGCGATCATCGGCGCCGTCTGGGCGGTCCGCGTCCTATTCTGAACTGGGTCTATGCCGCAGGCCTCGCGGTCTGCCTGCTCTCGGCGTGCGCCGGCGGATACATCGGCATGCGCAAGGGCAGCTCGCTGTTCGTCTGGTTCGTGATCTCGGGGGTGGTCCCGATTCTGGGGCCGCTGATGGCTGCCCTCTACCGCCGCGAGACCGAGGAGGCGCTGCGAATCTGCCCGGGCTGCGGCCGGGCGGTCCGCCACTACGACGCGATGTGCATGCGCTGCGGCACCGACCTCGAATACCCCGAGGACTCGGAGCTGATCGAGCCGAATCCCGCGATGCGCGTGCGTGCGCGGCTCTGATTGCACCGGCAGGAAAGTGAGCGCCGGCACGCTATTCTGACCGGGAGGCCTGCTTCGCAGGCCGTTCTGCGTACCCGACCCTGCTGAGAGGAGGTTAGTGCGATGCGTGCAGTCGATGCCGTGATGGAGTGCCTAAAAGCCGAGGGCGTCGACGTCGTATTCGGCCTCCCGGGTGGCGCGAACCTGCCGACCTACGATGCGTTCTACGACGCGGGGATTCGCCACGTGCTCGTGCGCCACGAGGCGGGCGGTGGGCACGCGGCGGAGGGCTACGCGAAGGCGACCGGCAAGGTCGGCGTCGCGCTCGCCACCTCCGGGCCGGGCGCGACCAACCTCGTGACCCCGATCGCCGACGCGATGATGGACTCGGTCCCGGTCGTCTTCATCACCGGCCAGGTCCGCACCGAGCTGCTCGGCACGGACGGCTTCCAGGAGGCCGACACGATGGGCATCACGCTGCCGATCGTCAAGCACTCATTCATGATCCAGCACCCGCTGGAGATCCCGCGGGCGATCCACGAGGCCTTTCACATCGCGCGAACCGGGCGGCCCGGACCGGTCGTGATCGACGTTCCGCAGGACCTTTCGCGCGCCGAGATCCCCTACGAGCCGGTGCTCGACGTCTCGCTCCCCGGCTATCAGCCGACGACCGAGGGCAACCAGAAGCAGATCCGCCAGGCGGCAAACGCACTGGCCAGCGCACGGCGTCCGGTGATCTACGCCGGCGGCGGCGTGATCAACTCCGGAGCCGCCGCGGAGCTCGTCGAGTTCGCGACGGCCGACCGCTTCCCGGTCACCTGCACGCTGATGGGACTCGGCGGCTTCCCCGGCACGCATCCGCAGTGGCTCGGGATGCTCGGAATGCACGGGACGCGCGCCGCGAACTATGCGATGGATGGGGCCGACCTGATCTGCGCGATCGGCGCGCGCTTTGACGATCGCATCACCGGCAAGCTCGCGGAGTTCGCTCCGCAGGCGAAGTTCATCCACATCGACATCGATCCCGCGGAGATCTCCAAGAACGTTCCGGCGCACATCCCGATCGTCGGCGACGCGCGCAACGTGCTGCGCAAGCTGCTGGTCGAATACCGCGCGCTCGACGCCGATCCGGCGCGTCTGGGCGACTGGTGGACCACGATCGAGGCCTGGAAGGCCGAGCATCCGCTGCGCTACGAGGACAGCGCCGATTCGGAGATCAAGCCGCAATACCTGATCCAGGCGCTCTACGAGGCGACCGACGGGCAGGCGATCGTGGTCTCCGACGTCGGCCAACACCAGATGTGGACCGCTCAGTACTACCACTTCACGCGGCCGCGCCAGTGGATCAACTCGGGCGGCCTGGGCACGATGGGCTTCGGCCTGCCGGCCGCGATGGGGGCCAAGGTCGGGGCGCCCGACCAGACGGTCTGCGTGATCGCCGGGGACGGTTCGATTCAGATGAACATCCAGGAGCTCGCGACCTGCGTCCAGGAGCAGATCCCCGTCAAGGTGTTCATCATGAACAACGGTTACCTCGGCATGGTCCGCCAGTGGCAGGAGCTGTTCTGGGACCACCGTTACAGTCAGGTCGACATGGGCGAGTACCCCGATTTCGTCAAGCTCGCCCAGGCCTACGGCGCGACCGGGCTGCGTTTCACCGACAAGGGCTCACTGGTCGAGGACATCCGCGGAGCGATCGCGACGCCCGGGGCGGTCGTCGCCGATGTCCGCGTGACCCGCGAGGAGAACACCTACCCGATGATCGCGCCCGGCGCCGCCGCGCGCGACATGGTGGGGTGATCGAGATGGGTGAACCCGGAACCAAGACCCCGCTCAGCCTCGAGGAGCTCAATGCCGCCGTTGGCCTGCGGACGGGACGCAAGCATGTCCTCTCGATCCTGGTCGAGAACCGGCCCGGTGTCCTGACGCGCATCGCCGGCCTGTTCGCGCGACGCGGCTTCAACATCGAGACGCTCACCGTCGGGCCGACCGACAACGAGCAGTTCTCGCGGATCACGCTGACCGTCGACGGCGCGGTGCACCCGATCGATCAGGTGACCAAGCAGCTGCACAAGCTGGTCAACGTGCTGAAGATCCGCGACCTGGAGCCCGCCGGCACGGTCACCCGCGAGCTGGCGCTGTTCAAGGTCAGCGCGGAGGCGCAGGCGCGCAGCGAGATCCTCGAGTACACGGAGATCTTCCGCGGTCGCGTCGTCGATACCACGAAGCGCTCGCTGACGATCGAGGTCACCGGCAGCGCCGAGAAGATCGAGGCCTTCGAACGCCTGGTGCGCGTCCACGGGCTGATCGAGATGATGCGCACCGGCGAGATCGCAATGTCGCGAGGTCGCGCGGAGACCTAGTGCTCCCGACGGGCGGCTCGCAAGCGCGGACGCACGCGACGGACTCCCCGCCTGTCCGCCCAACCACCGACGGCGCCGGGCAGGCGGGGCGCCTCGCGCTCGGCGAGCAGCAGCGCACGGCCCTCGACGCGCAGCTGCAGCGGGCGCTGCGCCGCGCACGACGACACGGCGACTGCGTCGCGGCGGTCAGCTGGCGGCTGGCCGACGGGGTGGACCCGAGCGCCGTGGTGCTCGGCTCGCGCCGCGCGGGGGAGCCCTGGATGTGCTTCGAGCAGCCGGATCGTGAGCGAACCGTCGTGGCGACACTCGGAGCCGTCGTGGCGCTCGAGGATCGCGGGCATCTTCGCTTCGAGCGCACCGCTGCGCGCTGGCGCGACCTCGTCGCGCGGGCCTGCGTCGAGCCGTCGGGAGGGCCGACCGGCGGCGGGCTGATCGCCTGCGGCGGCTTCGCCTTTGCCCATGACGGGGGCAACACCCCGCATTGGTCCGGTTTCGCGCCGGCGTCGCTGCTCGTGCCCGAGGTCGCGCTCGTTCGCCGCGGGGAGGAGGTCTGGTGCACCGTCGCCGCGCTGGTGCACCCGGACGACCTCGCCGGGCAGCTGCGGGAGCGCGTCGAGCACCGGCTCGCGTCGCTGCGCGAGCGTCCGCTTGCGTTGCTCGACCCCCATCCGACCGAGCGCCACACGATCGCTGGGGCGATGGCCCCCGAGCACTACGAGGCAGCGGTTGGGCGGGCGGTGGAGCTGATGGCCGCGGGGCGGCTCGAGAAGATCGTTCTGGCGCGCGAGGTCGACGTCCACGGCCCGGCGCACCGCGACCCGGCAGCGGTCTTCGGCGTGTTGCGCGAAGCGTTCGCCGGCTGCTTCGTGTACGCCGTCGGGCGCGGTGAGGCCACCTTCATCGGCGCCACGCCGGAGCTGTTGATGCGCCGCGAGGGCCTGCGGGTCAGCACCGTCGCGCTGGCCGGCTCGATCGGGCGCAGCGCCGACCCAGCGGTCGATGACCACCTCGGCGAGCGGCTGCTGCGCTCGGACAAGGAGCGCGAGGAGCACGCGATCGTCGCCCGCCGGATCGAGCGCGCGCTACGCCCGCACGCGGTCTGGGTGACGATGCCCGAGGAGCCGGAGCTGGTGCGCGTCGCCAACATCCAGCACCTCGCGACGCCGATCCGCGCGCAGCTCGCCGCGCCGGTCGCGGCCGTCGAGCTGGCGGGCCTGCTGCACCCGACGCCCGCCGTGGGAGGCGAGCCGGCGGCCGTCGCGCTGCCGCTGATCCGTGCACTCGAGGGCATCGACCGCGGCTGGTATGCGGGGCCGGTCGGCTGGACCGACGCCAACGAGGACGGCGAGTTCTGCGTCGCCCTGCGTTGCGCGCTGATCGAAGGCCCGCTGGCCCGCTGCTATGCCGGCAACGGCATCGTTGCCGACTCCGACCCGGCGGCCGAGCTCGCCGAGACCGAGGTCAAACTCGGAGCGCTGCTGCCGCTGCTCGCGGTCTGAGCGCTCGCGGTCAGACGGTCGCGCGGCCCGCGACGGCGGACCACACGCGCTCGTGCAGCGCGACCCCGGCCGACCGGTCGCTGCGGACCTCGATCAGCGTGCCGGGGGCGGGCTCCGCCAGCAGCTCGCGCAGCGCGCCGAGGCTGTGCGGCCGCTCGTGGCGGAAGCCGTAGAGCGCCGCCGCGCGCTCGAAGTCAAGCCCGGTCGGCGTCGCGACATGCTGCTCGTAGACGTCGTGCTCGCGAGCGATCGGCAGGTAGTCGAAGACCGCAGCACCGCCGTTGTTGATCAGCACGATCGTCAGTGACAGGCCGAGCCGCGAGGCCGCCAGCAGGCCGCCGACATCGTGGGCGAAGGCGACATCCCCGATCAGCGCGACGACCTGCCCCGGCGCGACGGCAGCGACGCCGAGCGCGCTCGACAGCGTTCCGTCGATGCCGTTGGCGCCGCGGTTGGAGAGCACGCGCGGGGCGTCGTCGCGGAGCGGCCAGAACGACTCGAGATCGCGGACCGGCATCGAGGCGGCGACGAACACGGTGGCGCCCGACGGCAGTGCGCCGGCTAGCGCTCGTGCGACGTTCGGCTCGCTGAGCTCCTCGCCGAGGGTTTCCTCGATCGCGCCGGCGGCGCGCGCGTCGGCGGCCCGCCAGCGTTTGAGCCAGCCCGGGTCGGCCGCGGCAGGGGGCTCCAGCAAGCGCGGGTCCGCCCGTACCACGAGCTCGACGACCGAGGCCGGGTCCTGCCAGCCCAGCTGGGGGTCGACGAGGATCTGGCGGGCCCCGCCCAGGCCGCCCAGCCAGGCCCGCAGCGACTTGGAGGTCGGCAGGTCGCCGACCCTGACGACAACCTCCGGGGCGTGCTCGCGGGCGAACGCCGCGTCGCGCAGCAGCGCGTCGTAGTGCGCAATCGCCGCGCTGCCGTGCCGCGCGCCCGATAGCGGGTCCGCGAGCAGCGGGTAGCCCGCCGCCTGTGCCAGCGCGGGGATCGCCGGCGCGAGTCCGGCGTCGTCGCGCCCGGCCACGATCACCCCGTGCGCGGACCCGCGGATGTGGTCGCCCAGCCGCGCCGCCTCGCGCGCGCGGGCGGCCACCTCGACCCACGGGCGCCCGCCGGGGCGCCCGCCGGCGGCCGGCCCTGCCGCGGAGCTGACGAGCGGCTCGCGCAGCGGCCAGTTCAGATGCACGGGCCCGGGCCGCTCGCCGTTCGCGGCGGCCCACGCGCGACAGGCGAGCGCGCGGATCCACGCGATCCGCTCGGGCGTCGCTTCGTGGTTGCCGACCTCGAAGAACCAGCGAACGGCGCCGCCGTAGAGCTTGATCTGGTCGATCGTCTGGCCGGCGCCGACCTCGCGGAGCTCCGGCGGCCGGTCGGCGGTCAGGACGATCAGCGGGACGCGCGCCTCGCTGGCCTCGATCACCGCCGGCGCGAGGTTGGCCGCGGCGGTCCCGGAGGTGCATGTCAGCGCGACCGCTCGACCGCTGGCTTTCGCCATCCCCAGCGCGAAGAACCCGCTCGAGCGCTCGTCGATCTGTGAGTGCGCGCGCAACCGGGGAGCGCGGGCGATGGCCAGGACCAAGGGCGTCGAGCGCGACCCGGGCGAGGTGCAGGCGTCGGTCATCCCGCAGCGCACCAGCTCGTCGACGAACGCGGCGATCAGGTCGTGGGTGTCCAGGGCGGGTGTCAGGAGATGATCCGGCGTTGGGGCTGCTCAGCGCGAACCGTACCCGCCGCCGACCTCCGATGAGCGCGGCGCGGCTGCGGCCGCGTCACACTGACGGCGATGCCGACGCCCGTCGTCCTGCTGCACGGCTTTGCGGGCACGGCCCGCCACTGGGATCGTGTGATCGCGGCGCTGCCGGAGGGGCGCTTCGCGCCGGTGGCGCTGGACCTCGCCGGCGCCGACCCGCTCACGCCCGATGGCGTCGTTCGGCTGGTCTCGGGTGCGACCGCCGCCGACCCCGCGATCCTGGTCGGCTACTCGATGGGCGGACGCCTCGCGCTGCACGCCGCGCTGGCGATACCCGATCGGGTCGCGCGGCTGGTGCTCGTCTCGGCCAGCGCCGGTATCGAGGACGACGGCGAGCGCGCGGCGCGCCGACGCGCGGACGACGCGCTGGCGGCTGAGATCGAGCGCGACTCGATCGAGGCCTTCGTAGCGCGCTGGCGCACGCAGCCGCTGTTCGCCCACGACCCCGACGACGTCGCCGAGGAGATCGCCGCGGATGAGCGCCGCTGCACGCCCGCCGGGCTGGCCGCGATGCTGCGCGGCCTCGGCCCGGGCACGATCGCGCCGATGTGGGATCGGCTCGGTGAGTTGACGATGGCGGTCGCGATTCTGGCCGGCGAGCTCGACCCCGCCTACGTGGCGCACGGGCGCCGGATTGCCGCCGCGACCGCCAGATCGACCTTTCACTGCGTTGGCGGTGTCGGGCACCGGGTGGCCCTCCAGGCCCCGCGCGAGGTCGCTCGCGCGGTGTGCGAGCGCGGCTGAGCGCTACAGGCCGAGCCCGGGTCCGCGGGGTACGGCGATCTCGCCGCGCACGACCGGCAGCCGGCGGGCGGTCTGCTCGAACAGCTCGAGCGTCGCGAGTCCGCATGCCGGCAGCGGCGCCAGCGCGGCGGCCGCGTGCAGCGCCGCGGCGATGCCACGCGGGCCGTCGTAGGTCGAGGCCAGGTACACCTCGGCGCCGCTCGAGCGCACGAGTGCGGCAGCCGCGAGCAGCGGGCCGATCCCGCCACAGCGCGACACCTTCAGGCAGACGGCGTCGGCGACCCGGGCGGTCAGGGCGCCCGGCAGCGCGGCGGTCTCGTCGATCGCGATGCGAACCGGCACGCGCGCGCGCAGCGCACGGGTCTGCAAGAGGCCGCGCACCGGCTCCTCGACGAGCTCGAGGCCATAGCTGCCGAGCCGGGAGAGCAGCTGCTCGGCCGCCGCCACGTCCCAGGCGCCGTTGGCGTCGAGCCGCAGGCTCGCGTCGGGGCCGATCGCTTCGCGGACCGCCGCGACGCGGTCGAGATCGTCGGCGAAGCCCAGCTTGAGCTTGATGCACGAGTAGCCCTCGGCGACGGCGTCGGCGGCGGCGCGTGCGGCGCGCTGCGGTGTCGCGGCGGCGACGCTCGCGTTCACTGCGATCGCGGTCGCCGGCGACTCGCTGAGCAGCTCGCAGATCGGACGGCCGGCGCGCTTGCCGGCGAGGTCCCACAGTGCGATATCGATCGCCGCGAGCGCCTGCGGCAGCGCGTCGGCAGCCCGGCAGGCATCGAGCAGGGCGCCGCCGGCACTGCGCGCCGAGGCCGCCAGCGGGGCCCGGTAGGCCTCGAGCGCGGTGATCACCCGCTCGGTTGACACGCCGTCGTAGGGCTCGAGCGCCGCCGCCTCTCCGTGGCCGGCGATCCCGTCGGAGCCGGTCAGCGTCAGCTCGACCAGCTCGCGCGAACGCAGCACGCCGAACGCGGTCGTCTGCGGCTGCGCGAAGCGCAGCTCACGGCGGTCGAACTCCAGCTGCATCGCCTAGAGGTCCACTAGCTCGCCAGCACGCCGGCGCAGAGCAGCAGGCAGAAGACCAGCGCCAGCTTCGCGGTCCGGGCGAGCGCTTCGTTCAGCGACGGCCCGTCAGCATGGGTGCGCACCGTCTGCACCACGCCGACCGCGAGCGGCGCCGCCGCCGCCGTCACGAACAGCCACGGCGACAGTGCGCCGGCAAACCATGGCACCCACGAGGTCACGAAGGCGACCGCGATCATCACCGTGAACAGCACGCGCGTGCGCTCGCGCCCGAGCCGCACCGCGAGCGTGCGCTTGCCGGCGCGGCGGTCGGTGTCGATGTCGCGCGCGTTGTTGACGACGAGGATCGCCGCGATCAGCAGCCCGACGGGCACCGCCAGCACGAACGCCTGCCACGGAAGGCCGCGGCGCTGCACGAAGTAGGAGCCCGTCACCGCGACGACTCCGAAGAACAGGAAGACGAACACCTCGCCGAGTCCCTCATAGCCGTAGGGTCGCGGCCCGCCGGTGTAGAGGACGCCGGCCAGGATCGACGCCGCGCCGACCGCCAGCAGCGCCCAGCCCGCGACCGCGATCAGATAGGCGCCGCAGAGCACCGCGGCGCCGAAGGTCAGGTAGGTCGCGATCAGGACCTGGCGCGGGGGCACCAGGCCGCCTGCGGTCACCCGCACGGGGCCGATCCGCTCGTCGCTGTCGGCGCCTCGCCGCGCGTCGGAGTAATCGTTGGAGAGGTTGGTGCCGATCTGGATCAGGATCGCGCCCAGCAGCGCGGCGATGAAGGCGATCGGGTGGAAGGTGCCGTCGCGGATCGCCAGCGAGGTGCCGACGAGCACCGGCGCGACGGCGGCCGGGAGCGTCCGCGGCCTCGCGGCCATCAACCAGATTCTCACGGGCGACGCGGGAACTGCGAAAAGTCGGGTGCGCGCTTCTCGGCGTAGGCGGTGCGGCCCTCGCGAGCCTCCTCGGAGCCGTAGAACAGGAGGTTCGCATCGTGTGCGAGCTGCTGCAATCCGGCGAGCCCGTCCTCGGCGGCGTTGAAGCTCGCCTTCAGCAGTCGCAGGGCGAACGGTGAGAGCGCGAGCATCTCGCGGCACCACGCGACGGTCTCCTGCTCGAGACGCTCGAGCGGGACGACCGCGTTGACGAGCCCCCACTCGAGCGCCTGGACCGCGTCGTACTGGCGGCACAGGAACCAGATCTCCTTCGCACGCTTCTGGCCGACCTGGGCGGCGAGGATGGTTGCGCCGTAGCCGCCGTCGAACGAGCCGACGCGCGGGCCGGTCTGCCCGAAGCGAGCGTTCTCGGCGGCGATTGTCAGGTCGCAGATGACGTGCAGCACGTGGCCGCCGCCGATCGCGTAGCCGGCGACCATCGCGACGACCGGCTTGGGGGTGCGACGGATCTGGACGTGCAGGTCGGTGACGTGGAAGCGCCCGACACCCCCGGGCTCGCTCTCGTAGCCGCTGTCGCCGCGGACGCGCTGGTCGCCGCCGGAGCAGAACGCCTCGGGACCCTCGCCGGTGAGCACGATCACGCCGACCGTGGTGTCGTCGCGAGCCCGGGTGAAGGCCTCGGCCAGTTCGAGCACCGTCTGTGGGCGGAAGGCGTTACGGACCTCGGGGCGGTTGATCGTGATCTTCGCGATCCCCGGGTCGCGCGAGCGCTCGTAGCGGATGTCGGCGTACTCGCCGTCGGCGACCCACTCGACCGCACCGCTGCCGCTCGCGTCCACGACCGCAAGGCTAGCCTTTCGAGCGTGCGAGTCGAAGCGTGGTTGACACGGGCCGCCCGGCGCTGGCCGGATCGCGTGGCGGTCGAGACGGGCGAGCGCCGGCTCACCTATCGCGAGCTCGATCGACTCGCCGCCGCCGGCGCGCAGGAGCTCGCGGTCGCGCCCGGGTCGCGCGTGGCGATCGCGCTTGCGCCCGGGATCGACTTCGTCGTGGCGCTGCATGCGTGCCTGCGGGCGGGCGCCGTGGCGGTGCCGGTCGACCTGCGCGCACCGGCGCGCGCGCGGCTTCCGCTCCGCGTCGACGCGGTGATCGAGCGGCCGCTGGAGTGCCGGGCACGCGCGCTCGCCGGGTCCGCACACGAACTCGACGCGATCGCCGTCCTGCTACGCACCTCGGGGACCAGCGGCGAGCCCACGGAGGTCCCGCTGACCTTTGGCAATCTCCTCTGGAGCGCGATCGGCTCGGCGGTCGCGCTCGGGCTGGATCCGCGCGAGCGCTGGCTGTGCACGCTGCCGCTCGTCCATGTCGGCGGGCTGTCGATCATCGTCCGCAGCGCGATCTACGGGACCACCGCCGTGGTCCACGAGCGGTTCGTCCTCGAGGACGCGCTCGACGCGCTGATGGAGCGCGGGATCACGATCGTCAGCGTGGTCGCGACGACGCTGACGCGGCTGCTCGACGGGGGTCTCGCCGATCCGCCGGCATTGCGCTGCGCGCTTGCCGGCGGCGGACCGGTACCCGCGGCCCTGCTGCGGCGGGCGCGCTCGGCCGGTGTCGTGGTCAGCCAGACCTACGGGCTGACCGAGGCCTGCTCGCAGGTTGCGACCCAGGCACCGGGCGAGGGCGGCCTCGACGCCGGCGCGGCGCTCTTCTGCACCCGTGTCGCACTGTCGCCAGACGGCGAGATCCTCGTCGGCGGGCCGACGCTGAGTCCTGCCGTGGTCGGCGGCACGCTGGCGACCGGGGATCTCGGCGAGCTCACAGCCGACGGCACGCTGCACGTGATCGGGCGCAGGTCCGACACGATCATCTCGGGCGGCGAGAACGTCGCACCGAGCGAGGTCGAGTCGGTGCTCGAGGACCACCCGGCGGTCGCCGAGGCCGCCGTGTACGGCGTCCCCGATCAGCAGTGGGGGGAGGCCGTGCAGGCGCTGGTCGTGCTCCGCGCCGACGTCAGCGCCGACGCCCTGCGCGCACACTGCGCCGAACGCCTAGGCGGGTTCAAGGTTCCGAGGGCGATCGCCTTCACCGACGCGCTGCCGCGCACCGCATCGGGCAAGCTGCAGCGAGCCCGCCTCGCGGTTGACGGCCTCAAGGCGAAGCCGTAGGGTCGCCACGTGCGCTCACGAGTGCTCATCGCGGCCTGTCTGTTGGTCGGCGCGATCGCGATCTCCGCGGTCGCCTCCACCGACGCGCGGCGGGTCGTCGGCAACTGCAGCAAGTCGCAGGTGCGCCCGTCGGCGATCATCCTCGCGTGTGCCGACGACAACCGATCGCTGACCCGCCTGCACTGGAGCTCGTTCGGCGGCGTGACGGCCCACGGCAGCGGGCAGTACTACATCAACGACTGCACCCCGGACTGCGTGGCGGGGCACTTTCACTCCTACCCGATCGCAGTGATCCTCTCGAACGCCAGACCGTGCCCCGACGGCCGCGACGACTACCGCGATGCGACGATCAGCTTCGCCGCGAAGCGGCCGCCCGGCCAGCGGTCGGCCCGCGGCCAGGAGGTGCTCAGCTGCCCGCTCCCTGGATAGCTCGGGCGCCGACATCTCTGCACCGGTGCCGTCCTGTCCGCTGAAGGCCTGGATCCGAGCGCCGGCGGGCGCGACCACGACGAGGAACGGCGCGCGATCCTCGAGTGCTGGGATGGCGCCGCGGCCGGTTGGGGGCGCCAGCAGGCGGCGTGGGCGAACCAGACAGCGGCGGTCTCGACCTGGATGATCGACGCCGCAGCGCCGCGCCCCGGCGAGCGCGTGCTCGACCTGGCCGCCGGGCCCGGTGAGCTGGGCTTTCTCGCGGCGCCGCTGATCGAGCCGGGCGGCACGCTGATCTGCAGCGATCAATCGGAAGCGATGGTTGAGCTTGCGCGCGCGCGCGCCGCCGCGCTGGGCCTCACGAACGTCGAGTTCCGCGTGCTCGGCGGTGAGTGGATCGACCTCGAGCTCGCGAGCCTCGACGCGGTGCTCTGCCGCTGGGGCTACATGCTGATGGTCGACCCGGCCGCGGCGCTGCGCGAGACACGACGCGTGCTGCGCAGCGGCGGGCGTGTGGTGCTGGCGGCCTGGGACCAGCGCGAACGCAACCCCTGGTCGACGATTCCCACCGCCGTGCTGGTCGAGCACGGCCTCACGGTCGCGCCGGTGGCGGGCACGCCGGGGCCCTTCGCGCTCGCCGACGACGGACTGCTGCGGTCGATGCTCGAGGAGGCCGGCTTCACCGACATCCTGATCGATGCCGTCGAGATCGCGCGCACCGGCGCGAACTTCGACAGCTGGTGGGCGATGCACCTCGACCTCTCCGTCTCGACCCGAGAGGCGTTCGAGAAGGCCGACGAACAGCAGACCGAGGCGGTCGAAGCCGAGCTCGCCGCGCGCCTGGCGCCGTACACAGGCGCCGGCGGCGAGCTCGCCGTGCCAGGCCGCACGCTGGTGGCCGCGGCGCAGGCGTGAGGGCCGCGGCTTCCGCGACGCGGTAGCCTGCCGCGCATGATCTACGACGACGACGCGGACCTCGCCCTGCTCGGCGGCAAGACCGTCGCGATCATCGGCTACGGATCCCAGGGCCACGCTCACTCGCTGAACCTCAGGGATTCCGGCGTCGAGGTCGTCGTCGGGCTGCGCGAGGGCTCCAGCTCGATCGCGGCCGCACGAGAGGCCGGTCTCGAGGTGCTGGGCGTGGTCGAAGCCGCGAGTCGCGGCGATCTGGTGATGATCCTCGCGCCGGATGAGCTCCACCACGATGTCTGGGAGCACGTCCGTGACGGCGTCGCCGAGGGCAACCTGCTGCTCTTCGGGCACGGTTTCTCGATCCACTACGGCGAGATCGTTCCGCCGCCGGGCGTCGACGTGGCGCTCGTCGCGCCGAAGGGCCCGGGGCATCTCGTGCGCCGGCAGTACACCGAGGGCTCCGGCGTTCCCGGTCTGGTCGCGATCCATCAGGACGCCAGCGGAAACGCACGCGCCCTGGCGCTGGCCTACGCCAAGGGGATCGGCTGCACCCGCGGCGGGGTGATCGAGACCAGCTTCAAGGACGAGACCGAGACCGACCTCTTCGGCGAGCAGGCGGTCCTCTGCGGTGGCGCGTCGGAACTCGTCCAGGCCGGCTTCGAGACGCTCGTCGAGGCAGGCTATGACCCGGAGATGGCCTACTTCGAATGCCTGCACGAGTTGAAGCTGATCGTCGATCTGATGTACGAGAAGGGCCTCGCCGGCATGCGCTTCTCGATCTCCAACACGGCCGAGTACGGCGACTACACACGCGGCAAGCGTGTGATCAACGCGCAGACACGCGAGAGCATGAAGCAGATCCTCGGGGAGATCCAGTCCGGCGCGTTCGCGCGGGAATGGATCGCCGAGAACCGCGCCGGCCAGGAGAACTTCAAACGCATGCGCGCGGAGCAGGCGGCCTCGCAGGTCGAGGACGTCGGCAAGGAGCTGCGTTCGCATATGGACTGGATCAAGCCGAGCTTCTGATGCTCGCCTATGTCTTCTGGCACCGCCCCGCCCCCGGGGTCGCGCCGGAGGGCTACGCGGCCGCGATCAGGCGCTTTCACCGCTCGATCGCCGCGCGCCCGCCGGGCGGCTTCGTCCGCTCGCTGTCGTTTCATGCGCCGGCGCCGAACTGGCTCGGCGACACTGCGGCGTTCGAGGATTGGTACGTGGTCGAGGATTTCGCCGCGCTGGGCGTGCTGAACGAAGCGGCGGTCGGACGTGGCCATCTGAGCGCCCACGACGCGGCAGCGCGCCAGGCCGGACCGGGGAGCGGCAGCGTCTACCGGCTGCTCGAGGGCACGGCGACGCTGGAGCAGGCGCGCGTCGCGGTCTGGATCGAGAAGCCCCGCGGCGTCGAGTCGCCGCTGCTTGCGGCACTGCTGGGAGACGGGATGGACGGCGAACACGCCGGTCTCTGGCAGCGCCAGCTCGCCCTCGGCCCGGCACCCGAGTACTGCGTGCTCGCCGGCGAGGCGCCGACCGGCGTCGGCGCAGCGCGATTGCCGCGAGGCTGGAGCGCGACGATCGCCGATCGCACGCCGATCTGAGCCGACCACCCGCCGCCCAACCGTCCGCCGTTTCAACCCACCGAGGCCACGCATGACCAACGCCCCCGAGAGCACCGCACCGATCGCCATCCCCGCGGCGCTGAGGCCGAGCGACGGCCGCTTCGGCAGCGGGCCGTCGAAGATCCGCCCGGCGGCGCTCGCCCGGCTGGCCGGCGACGGCGCTGCGCTGCTGGGTACCTCGCACCGCCAGGCGCCGGTCCGCGGGCTCGTCGCACGTGTGCGCGCGGGGCTGCGCGAGCTGTTCTCGCTGCCCGACGGATACACCGTGGCACTCGGAAACGGCGGCGCCAGCGCGTTCTGGGAGATCGCGGCGTTCGGCCTGGTCCGCGAGCGGTCGCTGCACCTCGTCAACGGCGAGTTCTCGAGCAAGTTCGCCGAGGTCACGACGCTCGCACCGTTTCTCGCCGATCCGATCATCGTCGCCGCCGAGCCCGGGAGCGCGCCGGCACCGGGCTTCTCACCGCACGCCGACGTCCTGGCCTGGGCGCACAACGAGACCTCGACCGGCGTGATGATCGACGTCGTCCGGCCGGCCGGGGAAGCCGGCGCGCTGGTCGTGATCGACGGAACCTCGGGCGCGGGCGGCCTGCCGCTGGACGCCTCGCAGGCCGACGTCTACTACTTCGCGCCGCAGAAGAGCTTCGGCTCCGACGGCGGTCTGTGGCTCGCGCTGCTGAGCCCCGCGGCGCTCGAGCGGGCGGCGCAGATCGCCGCCTCGGGACGTTACATCCCGGCGTTCCTGTCGCTCGCGATCGCGCTCGAGAGCTCGGCCGCGGAGCAGACCGCGAACACGCCGGCGATCGCCACGCTCTACCTGCTGGCGGAGCAGCTGGACTGGATGCTCGGCAACGGCGGGCTGGAGTGGTGCATCGCGCGCACCCGCGAGTCCTCCGGGCATCTGTATGAGTGGGCGGCACGCAGCAGCGTGGCGACGCCGTTCGTCGCCGATCCGCGACTGCGCTCGCTGGTCGTGGGGACGATCGACTTCGACGAGTCCGTCGACGCGGCCGCGCTCGCACGGGCGCTTCGCGCCAACGGCATCGTCGACGTCGAGCCCTACCGCAAGCTCGGGCGCAACCAGCTGCGGATCGGGATGTTCCCGGCGATCGAGCCCGACGACGTGCGCGCGCTGACCGCGTGTATCGACTATCTGCTGGAGCGGGTCGGATGAGCGCCCGCGTGCTGGTCCGCGAGGACGTCGGCGAATCCGGGCTGTCACTGCTGCGCGAGCACTTCGACGTGGTGACCGGGTTCGACTGGTCGCCCGAGACGCTCGCCGAGCGGATCGGCGAGTTCGACGCGATCCTCGTCCGCTCGGCGACCAAGCTGACCGCCGAACTGATCGAGCGCGGCGAACGGCTGCGCGTGATCGCCCGGGCCGGGGTCGGCGTCGACAACGTCGATGTCGCGGCGGCGACGCGGCGGGGCATCGTCGTCGCCAACGCGCCGCAGTCGAACGTCGTGACCGCCGCCGAGCACACGCTGGCGCTGCTGCTCGCGCTCGCGCGCAACATCCCGCAGGCGCACGCCTCGCTGACGGCGGGCCGCTGGGAGCGCGGGAAGTTCTCGGGCGTCGAGCTGTATGAGAAGCAGCTCGGGATCCTCGGTTTCGGGCGGATCGGGCAGCTGGTTGCGGCGCGCGCGCGAGGCTTCGGCATGCACGTGATCGCGTTCGATCCGCTGGTCTCCGCCGAGCGCTTTCGCGAGCTCGGCGTGGAGAAGGCCGCGAGCCTCGACGCGGTCTACGCCTGCGCCGACTTCATCACCGTCCATCTGCCGATGACCGACGAGACGCGCGGGATCATCGACGCGACCGCGATCGCGAAGATGCGCGACGGCGTGCGGATCCTCAACGTCGCACGCGGCGGGCTGATCGACGACCAGGCGCTGCAGGCCGCGCTGGACAGCGGCAAGGTCGCCGGCGCGGCGCTCGACGTCTTCCCGCGCGAGCCGATCACCGACTACCCGCTGTTCGTCGGCTACCCCAACGTCGTCGTCACGCCGCACCTCGGCGCGTCGACAGCCGAGGCGACCGACCGGGCGGGCTTTCAGAGCGCGGAGCAGATCGTCGCCGCGCTGACCGGCGGCGCCGTCACGACCGCCGTCAACATTCCCTCGGTCGGGGCGGAGGAGATGGCCGCGCTGGCGCCGTTCTTGCCGCTCGCCGAGCAGCTCGGGCGTCTCGCGATGGGGCTCGCGCAGGGCAGTTCGGTGGAGCGGATCGAGGCCGCCTTCATCGGCCGAATCGCCGAGCTCGACACCCGCCTGCTGACGCTCGCGGTGATCACCGGCGCGATGCGCGGGCGCACCGAGCAGGCGGTCAACTACGTCAACGCCGCGGCCTTCGCCGAGGAGCGCGGAATCGTCGTCGAGGAGAGCAGCGAGCAGCGAAGCACAGGACTTCAACGAGCTGATCCGCGTGACGGTCGTCGCCGGCGGCGAGCGCGTCTCGGTCGCCGGGATCGGCATCGGCCCGAGCCACGTGCCCCACCTCGCCGAGGTCTGGGAGCACCGCTTCATGGTCGTGCTCGAGCGCCACGTGTCGGTCTTCCGCTACCGCGACGTGCCTGGCATGATCGGCCACCTCGGCGCCGCCTTCGGTCGCCTCGGCATCAACATCTCCTCGGCCGCGGTCGGACGCCAGCCCGACGGCGAAAGCCCCGACCGCAGCGGTCTCGCGGCGATGGTCGTGATGACCGACGAGCCGGTCCCTGACGCCGTCGTCGCCGAGGTTCTGGCCATCGAGGGGTTCGTCAGCGGACGAAGCGTGACGCTGCGGTGAGCGACCTCGAAGGGATCGCGCAGCGCACGGCCGCGGGCTTCGCTCGGCGCGACCCGTTCTGGCCGGCCCAGCTGACGGTGCTCGCCGCGATCGTCCTCAGCCTCGATCTGCCGAGCTATCTGACGATCAAGAACGTCTGGTTGATCCCTTCCGTCGAGGGGGTGCTGCTGCTGGCGCTCGTCGCGACGACCCCGCGCGCGGGCCGACACCGGCCCCAGCGCCGGCGGGTCGCGCTCGGGCTGGTCGGGCTCGTCAGCGCGAGCAACCTGCTCAACCTGACGCTGCTGATCCACCGGTTGCTCCACGGCCACACGAGCAACGGCCGCGAGCTGATCCTCGCCGGCGTCGAGATCTGGATCACCAACGTGCTGCTGTTCACCGTCTGGTACTGGGAGCTTGATCGCGGCGGGCCGCTGGCCCGCAGGCTCGAGCAGCTGCAGGCGCCGGACTTCCTGTTCCCGCAGATGACCGAGCAGCGCCTCGGCGGGATGGACTGGCGAGCCGGCTACGTCGACTACTTCTACACGTCGTTCACCAACGCGTCGGCCTTCAGCCCGACCGACACGATGCCGCTCAGCCCGACGGCGAAGATGCTGATGCTCGTCCAGTCGCTGACCTCGCTGGTGACGATCGGCATGGTCCTGGCGCGAGCGGTCAACATTCTTCAGTGAGCCGGCCGGCGTTCTGCCGCGCTCTCCACGCAGCAGGGTGACAACCGGCTGACGAACCACTAAGCTCTGCGGCGATGACGTTCCCGCTCTCTCTTGCCCTTCTTCTCCTCCCCCTTCGGGGGGAATAGCGCGTGGCGGCCGCGTAGCCGCAAACCGAGTCGAGAAGCAGCCGCAGGAGAACCCCGAAAGGAGCGAGGAACACCATGGACAATGCATCTGATCGTGTACTGATCTTCGACACGACGCTGCGCGACGGGGAGCAGTCGCCCGGCATCTCGCTGAACGCGTCGGAGAAGCTCGAGATCGCGCAGCAACTTGCGCGTCTTGGCGTGGATGTGATCGAGGCCGGCTTTCCGATCGCCTCGCCGGGAGACTTCGAGGCGGTCCAGGGAATCGCCCGCGAGGTGGCGGGGCCGGTGATCGCCGGTCTCGCCCGAACCCAGTTCGCCGACATCGAGGCGGCTGCGAACGCCGTCAAGGACGCTGCGCGTCCACGCATTCACACGTTCATCTCGACCTCCGATATTCACATCGTTCACCAGCTGCAAACGACGCGTGAGGACGTGCTGGGCCAGGCGCGCGCTGCCGTGGCACACGCCCGCGGATTCGTCGAGGACGTCGAGTTCTCGCCGATGGACGCAACCCGCTCCGAGATTGAGTTCACCGCCGAGGTGGTGAGTGCGGCGATCGAGGAGGGCGCGACCACGATCAACATTCCCGACACAGTCGGCTACGCGATGCCGCACGAGTACGCGGCCTGGCTCGAGCGCCTCTACGAGCTGGTCCCGACACTGGGCGACGTGGTCCTCTCGGTGCACTGCCACGACGACCTCGGGCTGGCCGTCGCCAACTCCTTCGCGGGCGTACGCGCCGGCGCACGCCAGGTCGAGTGTGCGATCAACGGCATTGGCGAACGTGCCGGGAACGCGTCGCTCGAGGAGATCGTGATGCTGCTGCACACCCGCGCCGCCGACATCGGTCTGCGCACCGGCATCAACACGCGGGAGATCGCCCGGACGAGCCGTCTCGTCTCGCGCCTGACCGGCTACGTGGTGCAGCCGAACAAGGCGATCGTCGGCCGCAACGCCTTCGCGCACGAGTCGGGCATCCATCAGGACGGCGTGCTGAAGGAGCGCACGACCTACGAGATCATGGAGGCGACCAGCGTCGGGCTGGCCGCAAACTCGCTCGTGCTGGGCAAGCATTCCGGGCGCCACGCGCTGCGCCAGGCGCTCGAGAACCTCGGCATCGAGGTTCAGGGGCAGGCGCTGAACACGGCGTTCAAGCGCTTCAAGGAGATCGCCGACCGCAAGAAGACCGTCACCGCAATGGATCTCGAGGCGCTGCTCACCGACGAGCTGCGTGAGCAGATCTCCGGTTTCACGCTCGAGGGCTACGAGCTCGAAGCCGGCAGCGAGCGCGAGCCCCGCGCCGTCGTCACCGTGCGCACGCCGACCGGCGAGACCGCCCGCGGCGAGTTCAGCGGCGACGGGCCGGTCGACTCCGTGTTCGGGGCGATCAACGCCGCGACCGGCATCGACGCGAGCCTGCGCGAGTTTCGGATCGACGCCGTCACCGAAGGCCAGGACGCGCTCGGCGAGGTCTCGGTCGTCGTGCGCGTCGGCGAGGAGTCGGCATCGGGCCAGGGGGTGGCAACCGACATCGTCGAGGCCGCGGCACGCGCCTACCTGCGGGCGTTGACGACCCTCGCGCGGGGCGCACGGACGGTGACGAAGCCGGAGTCCGCGCCGGCGGATCTCGCAGCTGCGCCCTAGCCGCTGTCCGTGATAACGTACGCTCGTATGGCGCTTCCCGCCGAGCACGAGATCTATGACGCCGCCGCGGTCGGCCCTCGGGTGCGGGCGCTGCGCGAGGCGATGGGGCTCTCGCTGCGCGAACTGGCGCTGCGCTGCGGCGTCAGCTCGGCGATGCTCTCACAGGTCGAGCGGGGGGAGACCAGCCCGACGCTGCAGGTGGCCGCGCGGATCGCGACGGGCCTCGAGCTGCGCCTTTCGCAACTGCTGCGCCTCGACGAGAGCGGGTCGGTGACGATCGTGCGCGCCGCTGAGCGCCGCGCCGGAGGCAATCTGCGTCGCGGCCACCGCTACGAGGTCCTGACCCCGCCGATCCCCGGTCAGCGGGCCGAGCTCTCGGTGCACACACTGGCGGCGGGCGCCGTCACCGGCGCCTCCGACGACCCGCCGATGCACGAGCCCGGAAGTCGCGAGACCGCGCTGGTCGAGGCGGGCCAGGTCGTGCTGCAATGCGACGGCCGGGCGCACGCGCTCGCCGCAGGCGACTGCGTGACCTTCGACGCCGACCTTCCGCACCATTTCGAGAACCCCGGCCCCGGCGCCGCGCGGCTGCTCGCCGTGGTGTCCGCCGGCCTGCGCCGCAGCTAGAGAGCGACCCGAGGAGAGCCGATCGACATGGCACAGACGCTGCTCGACAAGATCTGGGAGGCGCACGAGGTCGCTCCCGGCCTGCTCTACATCGACCTGCATCTGGTCCACGAAGTGACCAGCCCGCAGGCCTTCGAGGGCCTGCGGCTCGCCGGGCGCACGGTCCGGCGCCCCGACCGCACGCTCGCCACCGCCGACCACAACGTGCCGACGGACGGGACGCTGCGCGCGGCCGCGATCAAGGACGAGCTCTCACGCGTCCAGGTGCAGACGCTGGAGGTCAACTGCGCGGAGTTCGGCATCCCGATCTATTCGGTCGGCTCCGACCGGCAGGGGATCGTGCACGTGATCGGGCCGGAGCTGGGGGTGACCCAGCCGGGCATGACGATCGTCTGCGGCGACTCGCACACCGCGACCCACGGTGCCTTCGGTGCGCTCGCGTTCGGCATCGGCACGAGCGAGGTCGAGCACGTCCTCGCGACGCAGTGCCTCGTCCAGACCAAGCCGCGCTCGATGCGGATTCGCTACGAGGGGCAGGCCGGCTTCGGCGTCACCGCGAAGGATCTGATCCTCGCGACGATCGGGCAGATCGGCGTCGACGGCGCCGTCGGCCACGTCGTCGAGTACAGCGGCCCGGCGATCGCCGCGCTCTCGATGGAGGGTCGCATGACGGTCTGCAACATGACGATCGAGGCTGGCGGCCGGGCCGGAATGGTCGCCCCCGACGACGTCACCTTCGAGTGGTTCGAGCGCACCGCGCGCCCGGGCGCCGGCTCCGGCGCGGCACTCGACGAGGCGATCGCCGGCTGGCGCCGCTACGTCAGCGACACCGACGCGAGCTTCGACTCGGAGTTCCTCGTCGAGGTGTCCGCGATCTCCCCGCAGGTCACCTGGGGAACCAATCCCGGGATGGTCGTCGGCGTCGCCGACCGGGTGCCCTCACCCGATGAGTTCGCGGCGCCGGCCGATCGCGACGCGGCGGAGCGTGCGCTGCACTACATGGGCCTCGAGGCCGGCACGCCGATCGCCGAGATCGCCCTGGACCGGGTGTTCATCGGCTCGTGCACCAACTCTCGGATCGGCGACCTGCGCGCCGCCGCGTCGGTGATCAGGGGCCGCACCGTCGCCGAGGGAGTGACGGCGATGGTCGTCCCCGGCTCCGCGCAGGTCAGCGCGCAGGCCGAGGCGGAGGGCCTGGACGAGCTGTTCCGCGCAGCGGGCTTCGACTGGCGCACCGCGGGCTGCTCGATGTGCCTCGGGATGAACCCGGACATCCTCGCTCCCGGCGAGCGCTGTGCCTCGACGTCGAACCGCAATTTCGAGGGTCGCCAGGGGCGCGGCGGGCGCACCCACCTGGTGTCACCGGAAATGGCCGCGGCGGCGGCGATCGAAGGGCACTTCGTCGACATTCGCAGCTGGAGCTGAGATGGAGCCGATCTCGACAATCGCCGGTGCCGTCAGCGACCTGGACCGTGCCGACGTCGACACCGACCAGATCATCCCCAAGCAGTTCCTCAAGCGAATCGAGCGGACGGGGTTCGGCGAGTTCCTGTTCTTCGACTGGGCCAAGGAGCCGGGCTGGCAGCTGGCACGCAACCCGATCCTCACCGCCGGGCGCAACTTCGGCTGCGGCTCCTCGCGCGAGCACGCGCCCTGGGCGATCGAGGACTACGGCTTCCGTGCCGTGGTCGCGCCGAGCTTCGGCGACATCTTCTACAACAACTGCATGAAGATCGGGCTGCTTGCCGTGGTGCTCGCGGAGCCCGACGTCCGCGCGCTGGCCGCGGCGGGGGAGGGCGCGATCGACCTCGAGGCCCAGGAGGTTCGCTTCGCCGGTCGCAGCGTCCCGTTCACGATCGACCCCGAGCTCCGCCGCCGGCTGCTCGGCGGGCTCGACGACATCGCGCTGACCCTCAGCGACGAGCACTCGATCGCCGCCTACGAGGCCGACCGCGAGCGCGCCGGCCCACTGACCACATCGCTCTAGCCGCAGCGAGGAACGCCGCAACTTCACCGGCTCCCCAGGTGTTCCCTAGATCGAAGTCTCACCTTTATTCGATCAGAGGAGTGCCGTGATGCGCAGGCAAATGTTGGGAATCGTAGGAGCCGCGATCGCGGTGTCGTTGACGGTCCCGGGAAGCGCCCTGGCGCGCGCCGGAGACCGCACCTTCGCTGATACCTATCCGGTGGCCAGCGACCTGTGTGTGAGGGCAGCGGCCCATCCCGCCACGCTGGGTCGGAAGCTCGAGCCGAACGCGGCGGCCGTGGTCGCGGCCTGCCAGACGCTGGACAACCCGTTCCTGGGGCTCGTGGCCAACGTGGACGCCGCCGAGGCGACGCTGCTGAACACGCTCTCCGCGCAGAAGCTGCTCGTTGCCAGCGCCTGCCCGCGGCCGGTCCCGGCCAGCGAGAAGGCCGCCTGCGCGGCGGCACGCGCGACGGCACACACGACCGACACCACCGCACGAAGCACCGAGCAGGCCGCGGTGACGGCGTTCCACACGGCGATCGAGGCCAACCGCACCACCTTCTGGTCGACGATCGGCACGCTGCGCAGCAGCGCGACGACGACCTAACGCGCCGCGAAGCGGCGAACGCGAGACGCATACAGCAGCGCGCGCGCCGGCGCGCGCTGCCCGCGCGTCAGTGGATTTCGTAGAGATCGATCAGCACGGCGTCGGGGTCGCGCACGGCGACGGCGATGAACAGCCGCCGGTTGACCCAGGCGTGCGCCGGGGCGCCGCTCTCGAGCGTGACGACCGTGCGAAAGTAGTACTCGCCCGGGTCGACCGGCTCGCCGGCGGCAAGCCGCGCCAGCACCTCAGCCGGCCCGTTGCGCACGCCGCGTGAGTGGGCGAGGATCAGGCCGCCGTCGCTCGCCCGCACGGTGTAGCGGGCCTCGATCGCGGCAGAGCCGTCAGGCGCGACGATCTGCCAGTCGGCGCCGCCGGCGAGGACCTCGCCGCTCAGCCGCGGACCGTCGACGCGGCCGCCAAGGATCGGGACGACGCGGCGGCGGCCGGCCGCCAGCGTGCCGATCTCCTGGACGGCGCCGAGCTGGACGTGCAGGCGGCAGACCAAGCCGGTCTGCAACGGCGGCGGTTCGGGCATCGCGCGAGGGATATCACGACGGCTGCTACGGTGCCCGATCGATGACGCGGATCGCGACGCTGCCCGGCGACGGGATCGGCCCGGAGGTGCTGGCCGCAGGGCTCGAGGTCCTCGCCGCGGTCGCCGAGGTCGAGGTCGAGGAGCACCTCTTCGGCGGCGCCTCGATCGACGCCAGCGGCGTGGCGCTCACCGACGAGGTGCTCGCCGGCTGCCGCAGCGCGGACGCCGTGCTGCTCGGCGCCGTCGGCGGCCCGAAGTGGGACACCACGGACCCCGCCAAGCCGCGTCCCGAGCAGGGCCTGCTCGGCGTGCGCAAGGGCCTCGGGCTGTTCGCGAACCTTCGTCCGGTGCGGGCCATCGAGGCGCTCTACGCGGCGAGCCCGCTGCGCGAGGAGCGCATCGCCGGCACCGACCTGCTGGTCGTTCGCGAGCTGACCGGCGGGATCTACTTCGGCGCCAAGACGCGCACGGCCCTCGGGGCAAGCGATCTGTGCGAGTACAGCGTCACCGAGATCGAGCGAATCGCCCGCGTCGCGTTCGAGGCGTCACGCACGCGGGTGACGAGCGTCGACAAGGCGAACGTGCTCGAGACCTCGCGGCTGTGGCGCGAGGTGGTCAGCCGCGTCCACGCCGAGGAGTACCCGGACGTCGAGCTCGAGCACCTGCTCGTCGACAGCGCCGCGATGGCGCTCGTCAGCTCGCCCAGCCGCTTTGACGTGATCGTCACCGAAAACATGTTTGGGGACATCCTCAGCGACGAGGCGGCGATGATCACCGGCTCGATCGGGATGCTGCCGAGCGCGTCACTCGGGGGCGACGGGCCCGGGCTGTTCGAGCCCGTTCACGGGTCGGCGCCCGACATCGCCGGAGCCGGCATCGCCAACCCGCTCGCGATGTTCCTCTCCGTGGCGCTGATGCTGCGTCGCGGACTGGACTTGGAAGCACCGGCCGCAGCGATAGAATCCGCGGTCGATCGTGCGCTCGCCGACGGGCTGCGAACGCGGGATCTCGGAGGATCGGCGACCACGGCGCAGGCCACGTCGGCCGTGCTCGGATATCTATAGCGAAGGGAAGCTGGGCGCTGTGATCGAATCGGAGGTCATCTGGCACAACGGGGACTTCGTTGCCTGGGAGGACGCCAAGGTTCACGTCCTGGCGCACGGCCTGCACTACGGCACGGGGGTCTTCGAGGGGATCCGTTGCTATGAGACCGACCGCGGTCCCGCGATCTTTCGCAACCTCGACCACCTCGACCGCTTCGAGCGCTCGGCCAAGCTCTACTACATGGACCTGCCGTACTCGGTCGCGCAGTTGCGCGCCGCGACGCACGAGCTGGTCGTGCGCAACGGCCTGCCGTCCTGCTACATCCGCCCGATCGCCTTCCGCGGCTATGGCCAGATGGGCCTGAACCCGCTGGACGCGCCGATCGACGTGGCGATCGCCGTCTGGCCCTGGGGCACCTACCTCGGCGAGGAGGGGACCCGCAACGGGATCCGCGCGAAGGTCTCCTCGTGGGAGCGGATCAGCTCGCGCTCGCTGATCCCGCAGGCCAAGGCCTCCGGCCAGTACCTCAACAGCGTGCTCGCCAAGATCGAGTCGGTCAAGGCCGGCTACGACGAGGCGATCCTGCTCGACCAGCACGGCCATGTCTGCGAGGGCTCGGGCGAGAACATCTACACGGTCCGCGACGGCGTGATCGTCACCCCGCCGCAGACGGCCTCGATCCTCGACGGGATCAACCGCCGCTCGGTGGTCCAGATCGCGCGCGATCTGGGCTACACGGTGATCGAGCGCGACATCGAGCGGGCCGAGCTGTACCTCGCCGACGAGGTCTTCCTGACCGGGACGGCGGCCGAGCTCGTGCCGGTTCGCGAGATCGACGACCACGCGATCGGCGCCGGCGGACCCGGCGAGGTCACGCGTGTGCTGCAGGACGCCTTCCAGGATGTGCTCTACGGTCGCAGCGAGCGCTACCTCGAGTGGCTGGACGTGGTGACGGTGCCAGAGCGGGCGAGCGCGTAGTGGCGACGCTCCTTTCGATGTTCGTGGCGCGAATTATGCGGGCGGCCGTCTAGCGCTCCGTGCGCACGGCCGCTGCCCGCGCTGCTCGCCCCGATCGCTTCGAAAGGAACCACGTGAACACGATCCAGCTATATGACGCCACCCTGCGCGACGGCATGCAGGGCGAGGGGATGTCGCTCTCGGCCGACGAGAAGCTGCGCGTCGCCCACAAGCTCGACGACCTCGGCATCGACCTGATCGAGGCCGGCTTCCCGGCGTCGAACCCGAAGGAGCGCGAGCTGTTCGAGCTGCTCGCCGGCGAGCGCTTCGCGCACGCCCAGATCGCCGCGTTCGGCATGACGCGCCGGCGCGGGGTCGCCGCCGCCGACGACACGGCGCTGGTGGCGCTCGCCGAGAGCGTCGCCCCGGTCTGCACGCTGGTCGGCAAGACCTGGACGCTGCACCTGGAGAAGCTCGTCAAGGTCGATCGCGAAGAGAACCTGCGGATGATCGCCGAGTCGATCGCCTTCCTCTGTGCCGCCGGCAAGCGCGTGATCTACGACGCCGAGCACTACTTCGACGGCTACCGCGCCGAGCCCGACTACGCGCTGGCGTGCATCCGCGCCGCCGCCGAAGCCGGAGCCGAGACCGTGACGCTGTGCGACACCAACGGGTCATCGCTGCCCTCGCAGGTGTCGGCCGCGACGAGCGCCGCGGTTGGCGCGCTCGACGACGGCGTCCGGGTCGGAATCCACTGCCACAACGACGCCGAGTGCGCCGTCGCGAACTCGCTGGCCGCGGTCGAGGTCGGCGCGCGCCAGGTCCAGGGCACGATGAACGGCTGCGGCGAGCGCACGGGCAACGCCAACCTCGTCTCGATCATCGCGAACCTGCAGCTCAAGCTCGGCGTCCGCTGTCTGACCGACGAGCAGCTCGCGCGGCTGACCGAGACGGCGCACTTCGTCGACGAGCTGCTCAACGTCACCCCCGACCCCAACCAGCCCTACGTCGGACGCAACGCCTTCGCGCACAAGGGGGGGATGCACGTCGCCGGCGTGAGCGCCGACGCCAGCACCTTCGAGCACATCGCGCCGGCGCTGGTCGGCAACCAGCGCGAGCTGCTGGTCTCGGAGCTCGCCGGACGGGTCAGCGTGATCGAGAAGGCCGCGGCGATCGGGATCGAGCTCGACGACGCGACCACGACGAAGGTGCTCGAACGGATCAAGGAGCTCGAGCACCGCGGCTACCAGTTCGAGGCCGCCGACGGCTCGCTCGAGTTGCTGTTGCGGCGCGAGACCGGCGGCTACGAGCCGCTGTTCACGCTCGAGTCCTGGCGCGTGATCGTCGAGCAGCGCGCCGACGGCGCGGTGCAGACCGAGGCGACGATCAAGATCTGGATCGACGGCGAGCGCCGGGTCCGCACCGCCGAGGGCAACGGGCCGGTCAACGCGCTCGACAGCGCCCTGCGCGCGGCGATCGGCGAGGTCCACCCGCACCTCGCCGACATCGAGCTCGTCAACTTCAAGGTCCGGATCCTCGACGAGGACAAGGGCACGGGCGCCGTCACGCGGGTGCTGCTGGACTCCTCCGACGGCACCGAGGTGTGGGGCTCGATCGGGGTCTCCGAGAACGTCGTCGCGGCCTCCTGGGAGGCGCTCGTGGACTCGCTGGAGCGTGGCATGCTGTCGGGGCCGCCGGCGTGAGCGACGCCGAGATCCCGCTCGCCCGGCCGGTGCTCGGTGAGGCCGAGGAGCGCGGCGTGCTCGAGGTCCTGCGCTCGGGGCGGCTCTCGCTCGGGCCGCTGCTGGGCGAGTTCGAGCGGCGGTTCGCGCAGCGCATCGGCTCGCCGTACGCGAGCGCCGTCTCCAGCGGTACCGCCGGGCTGCATCTGGCGCTGCGCGCGGTCGGTGTCGCGGACGGGGCCGAGGTCATCACCAGCCCGTTCTCGTTCGTCGCGTCGGCCAACGTGATCGTCTACGAGCGCGCGCGGCCGGTGTTCGTCGACATCGATCCGCGCACGCTGACGATCGACCCCGCGGCTGCCGCGGCGGCCGTGAACGCCCGCACGAGCGCGTTGCTGCCGGTGCACATCTTCGGCTGGCCGGCCGACATCGCGGCGCTCGAGCGGCTCGGTCTGCCGATCGTCGAGGACGCCTGCGAGGCGCTCGGCGCCGCGCACGCCGACGGCGTGGCGGTCGGCGCCCGCGGCCACCCGGCGGTGTTCGCGTTCTACGCGAACAAGCAGTTGACGACCGGAGAGGGCGGCATGGTCACGCTCGGCGAGGCGAGCCACAAAGAGCGCATCGACAGCGAGCGAAACCAGGGCCGCGCACCGAACATGGACTGGCTCGACCACGATCGGCTGGGCTTCAACTACCGCCTCAGCGAGATCGCCTGCGCGATCGGCCTCGCGCAGCTCGAGCGCCTCGACGGGATGCTCGCGGCGCGCGCGCGGGTCGCCGGCGCCTACCGCGAGGCGCTCAGCGCGATCGAGGGCCTCGACCTGCTCTGCCCTGACGAGGGCGGCAACGTGCGCGGCTGGTTCGTCTACACGGTCGCGCTGCCGCGCGGCGTCGACCGCGACGAGGCGATCCGCGGCCTGCGCGAGCGCGGCGTGCAGAGCAAGCCCTACCTGCCCGCGATCCACCTGATGAGCTATTACCGCGAGACCTTCGGCCACCGCCCCGGCGAGTTCCCGGTCTGCGAGGACATCGCCGCGCGCTCGCTCGCGCTGCCCTTTCATCCCGAGCTCAGCGAGGGCGAGGTCGCGCGGGTCGCCGACGCGCTGACCGCGGTGCTGGGGCGGGCATAGACTGGCGCCACGATGTCGCGCTTCTCGGAGCCCCAGGACCCGGACTTCCAGGCGATCAACGCCTCGCTCGCGTTCGACCGGCGGCTGTGGCGCCACGACGTCGCGCAGTCGCGCGCGCACGCCGCGATGCTCGCGTCGATCGGGGTGATCGATGAGCTCGAGCGCGACGAGCTGCTGGGCGGGCTCGATGCCGTCGCCGGCGAGCTGGCCGCCGGCAGCTTCGCCTTCCTGCCCGACGACGAGGACATCCACATGGCGATCGAGCGCCGCCTGACCGAGCTCGCCGGTCCGGTCGGCGGCAAGCTGCACACCGCGCGCTCGCGCAACGACCAGGTGGCGACCGATATGGCGCTGTTCGTGCGCGAGGCGTCGGAGGCCGCGCACGCCGCGCTCGGGGCGCTGCTCGAGGTGCTGCTCGCGCGCGCCGAGGAGCACGTCGACTGGCCGATGCCGGGCTACACCCACCTCCAGCGCGCGCAGCCGGTCTACCTCGGCCACCACCTGCTCGCCTACGCCTGGATGTTCCTGCGTGACCGCGGTCGTTTCGAGGCCGTGACGAGGGCCTGTGGCGTGTCGCCGCTCGGCGCCGGCGCGCTGGCCGGTGTGAACTTCGCGACCGACCGGGAGCTGTCGCGGAAGAGCTCGGCTTCGAGAGCGTTGCCGCCAACTCGATCGACGCGGTCTCCAACCGCGACTTCGCGCTGGACTACCTCGCCGCCGCCGCGACCGCCGCGACGCACCTCTCACGCCTCGGCGCCGAGCTCGTGCTGTGGAGCACCGACGAGTTCGGTTTCTGCGCGCTCAGCGACGCCTGGAGCTCGGGCTCGTCGATCATGCCGCAGAAGAAGAACCCCGACGCCGCCGAGCTGCTGCGCGCGAAAGCGCCACGGATCGTCGCCCACCACGCGGCGCTGCACGGCGTCATGCACGGCCTGCCGCTGACCTACAACAAGGACCTGCAGGAGGACAAGGAGCACGTCTTCGACACCGCCGACACGCTCGCGCTCTCGCTCGCCGCGGCGCGCGGGATGTTGGCGACGGTCACGTTCGCACGCGAGCGCCTCGCTGCGGCGGCGTCCGACGAGCTGATCGCCGCCGTCGACCTCGCCGATCAGCTGGTGTCGAGCGGCGTTCCCTTCCGCGAGGCGCACGGCATCGTCGCGGGCCTCGTGCGGGTAGCGGTGGCCGACGGACGCTCGCTGTCGAGCTTCAGCGACGGTGACCTGGCGGAGCTCGCGCCGGCGATCGATCCGCAGGCCTTCCGCGAGCTGCTGGACCAGCAGTCGTGGCTCGAGTCGAAGGTCTCGGCCGGCGGCACGGCGCTGGTTCGGGTACGCGAGCAGCTCGCCGCCGCCCGGGCGGCCCTGACGACGGGGTGAGCGACCTCTACGCGGGCGATGTGTGCGCCGTGGCGCGGGCCTTGATCGGCTGCGTCGTGCGCCACGGCGAGACGGCCGGGGTGATCGTCGAGACCGAGGCCTACCACGAGTCCGAGCCTGCGTGCCACGCCTACGTCGGGCGCACGCCGCGGACGCTGACGCTGTTCGGGCCGCCGGGACTCGCCTACGTCTATCGCTCCTACGGCGTCCACGCGATGCTGAACGCGGTCGCTGAGCCGGAGGGGATCGGCGCGGCGGCGCTGATCCGCGCGCTCGAGCCGATCGCGGGCGTCGAGCTGATGCGCGCGCGCCGCGGCCGTGAGCGGATCGAGGAGCTGTGCTCAGGCCCGGGCAAGCTGACCCAGGCGCTGGGCATCGAGCTGACGCACAACGGCGGCGACCTGCGTGACGGAGCGGTCACGATCTCGGCGGGTGTCCGGCGGCTGGAGATCGTCAGCTCGCGTCGCATCGGGATCACCCGGGCCGTGGAGCTGCCGTGGCGCTTCAGCGTCGCCGGCAGCCGCTTCGTCTCGCGTCGCTGAGACCGCCGTCAGCCGGTCGGCGCTGCTGCGCCGCCGGTCGGCGCCGTCACGCCGCCGCCGGAGGTGATCCCCGGGGTCGTCGTGGCGGGCGGCGTGGGGATCGTGCTGCCGCCGCCGCTGGTCACCGTCGACGAGGGGGTGGTCGGCCCGGTCGCCGGTGTCGTCGCGCCGGCGGGCGAGGTCGCCGTGCCGGTCTGCGAAGCGGGTGTGGCGCCGGCGGCACCGGTGGCGGTGCTCGCGCCCGCCCCGGTCGGGCCGCTCGCGCCGCTCGCGCCGCTGCTCGTGACCGTCGTCTGGGCCGGGCTGGCGGCGTTGGGATGCGCGTAGTAGTTCAGCGCGGCCTCGACGTAGTCGCGCCAGATCTGCGCCGGGTAGGTGCCTCCGTAGACCGGCTTGCCGCCGTAGCCCTTCGCCATCGACCGGCTCGAATTCGGGTAGCCGACCCAGACCGCCACCGTCATCCCGTGGGCCCCGCCGATCGAGCCGATGAACCACGCGTCGGCGTAGTTCGACGTGGTGCCGGTCTTGCCCCAGGCGTTGACGCCGGGGATCGCCGCCGAGGCCGCCGTGCCGATCCCGCTCAGCACGTTGCGCATCATGCTGATCTCGGTCTGGTCGTCGGCGTAGCTGTAGTCCGCAACCGGGTAGACGCGTCGCTGGTTCTGCGCGACAACCTTCAACGTGTTGCCGGGCCCCGGCTGCGATATGGACTCGATGCCAACCGGCCCCGGGCAGCTCTGGTAGGCCGGGCGGGCCTCCGGCAGCGTGTAGTCCGGCGTGTCGCCGCCCACGCACGTGTCCGAGATCAGGCTCCCGGTCGTCAGCTGCCCGCCGTTGGCGATCGTCTCGTAGGCGTGGGCCATGTCGAGCGGCGTGACGCCGACGTTCAGGCCGCCGATGACCATCGACGGGTTGAGCGAGATCGTCGTCGAGATGCCGAACTGGTGCGCCACGGCGGCGATCTTCTGCGTGCCGCCGATGTCCCCGAGCAGCGACACGCGCGCGAAGACGCTGTTGTCGGAGACCGCAAGCGCCTCCCACAGCGGGATGTCCGAGTAGGCGTAGCCGCCCTCGTCGTTCTTGATCACGAACGGGCCGTAGTTGGGCGCGCCGGGTTGTTGGGGGTACACCCACGGACTGGACCTAACCGGCGTGTTGTAGCCGTAGTGGCCGCTCTCGAGCGCGGCGGCCAAATCGAACACCTTCCACGCGGAGCCCGGCTGGCGCTCCGCCGCGGTGGCCAGGTTGAACGGATTCCTGTCGTAGTTGTAGCCGCCGACCATCGCCTTGACCTCGCCGGTCCTGTTGTCGATCGCGACGAGCGCCGCGGCGGGTCCGCCGGTCCCGCCCGGCAGAACGTGGTCGACCGTCGACTGCGCCAGCGACTGGAGCCCGTAGTCGAGCGTTGTGACGATGTGGTACCCGCCGCTGTAGACCGACTTCCCCTTCGGCCCGTAGCCGAGGTGGTTGACCAGCTGATCCGCGACCCAGCTGGTGAAGTAGCCGGCGCTCGGGTCCGTCGCCTCCTCCGACGGTGACGCGACGTCCTCCGGTGGCGGCAACGAGACCGCCTCCGCCTGCGCCGCCTGGTCCGGGAGCAGGTATCCCTGCTGTGCCATGTCGTTCAGCACGAGGTTGCGCCGATCCGTCGCCGCGCCGGCGTCCTGGAGGTCGTTGAAGCTCGACGGTGAATCGACCGCGGCCGCCAGCAGCGCCGCCTCGTCGGCGGTCAGGTTGGTGACGCACAGGCTGGCCGGATCGTTGGCTTTCGGCGCGATGCCGCACTGGTAGAGGTTCGACGACGGGTCGTTGCCGAAGTAGGCCCTGGCCGCGGCCTCGACGCCGTAGGCGCCGCTACCGAAGTAGGCGGTGTTGAGATACTCGGCGAGGATCTTCGGCTTCGACCACAGATGCGAGAGCTGGAACGCGAGCGCCGCCTCGCGGAGCTTGTTGAAGATCGTGCGGTCCTTCTGATCGTTCAGCGCGTTCTTGACGAACTGCTCGGTGATCGTCGACGCGCCCTGGATCCCGCTGCCGGTGTGGAAGACGTCGGCGACGAACGCGCGGATGATTCCGCGGTAGTCGATGCCGGGCTCGCTGTAGAAGCGCTTGTCCTCGATCGCGACGATCGCGTGGGCCATGATCGGCGGGATGTCCTGCGGCGGCAGGAAGAAGTCGTTCTTCGCGGTCAGGATTCCGATTACGCGACTGTTGGGCGGAGCGCTGAGGATCTCCGAGTTGAGACCGTTCCTGAACTGCGATTGCAGCTTGTCGGTCAGCGGGCCGAGCTGGGGAGCGAAGGCGAGCACCATCCCGAAGACCATCGAGATCACCGCGAGGAAGCTCAGCGGGACGAGGATCGCCAGCAGGCGCAGCCAGCGGATCTTGCGGCTGCGCTTGCGGCGGCGGAACAGGCCCCGGCGCCGGCGCTCGCGCGGTTGGACCGGCGAGAGCACCGAGGCGACGCGGTCGGTCGTCGCGGTGCTGGAGTATCCGGTTCGCTCGTCGTCAGTCATCTGCGGGCGCCGCAGGGCGCCAATCCTCTGGCCCTCGTGGTGCGGCGCGTCGCGCGCCGCCCGAGGTGGGGCGGGGCGGCGAACCGCCCAACGACAGCGGCGCAGTCTAGCATTGCGCCGATGACGAGACCCGGCCTCAAGGAGCTCGCGGGCGGCGCTGCCGAGGTGCTACCGGCCGGCGAACTGGAGCGCAAGCTGGCGCTCGGCCGGCCGCTGCGCGTCAAGCTGGGGATCGATCCGACGGCGCCCGACATCCACCTCGGGCACACCGTGGTGCTGCGCAAGCTGCGTGACTTTCAGGACGCCGGGCACCTCGTCGTGTTGATCATCGGCGATTTCACCGCGCGCGTCGGTGACCCGAGCGGCCGCTCGGAGCTGCGTCCGATGCTGACCGTCGAGCAGATCGAGGCCAACGCGCGGACCTATCAGGAGCAGGCGTTCAAGGTCCTCGACGACGATCCGGCCCGCCTCGAGCTGCGCCGCAACAGCGAGTGGCTCGACATGACCATGAGCGACCTGCTCGCGCTCGTTCGCACGACCACGGTCGGCCAGGTGCTCGAGCGAGACGACTTCGCCAAGCGGCGAGCGCGCGGTGAGCCGGTCTCGATGCTCGAGCTGCTCTACCCGCTGATGCAGGGCTATGACTCGGTTGCCGTGGCGGCCGATGTCGAGCTCGGGGGCACCGACCAGACCTTCAACCTGCTGCTCGGCCGCGACATCCAGCGCGCCTACGGCCAGCCCGAGCAGGCGGTGCTGACGATGCCGCTGCTGCTCGGCATCGACGGCCGCGAGAAGATGTCCAAGTCGCTGGGCAACCAGATCGGTGTCGCCGACGATCCCGCCGAGATCTACGGCCGCACGATGTCGATCCCCGACAGCGCGCTCGAGCAGTGGTATCAGCTGCTGCTCGGTCGCCCGCTGCCCGACGGCTCGGACCCGCTCGAGGCCAAGCGAGCGCTCGCGGCCGAGCTGACCGCGATCTACCATGGCCACGGCGCCGCCGAGCACGTGGCCGCCGAATGGGACCGCGTTCAGCGGGCCGGCGGCACGCCGAGCGAGATCGACGAGGCGACGTTCACGCCGACCAACGGCACCGTGCACCTGCCGGCACTGATCGCCGAGCTCTTCGACCTCTCGCGCTCGCAGGCTCGGCGCCTGATCACGCAGGGCGCGGTCTCGATCGACGACGTTGCCGTGAGCGACGTCGACGTCGCTCCGGAGACGCTCGATGGGCGGGTGCTGCGCGTCGGCAAGCGCCGTTTCAAGCGTCTCGCGCGCGCCGGCGGCTGACATCGCCCCCGATGGGGCGCTATAGTGATCTGTTCGTCCGGCGGGCGCCGAGTGCGCCTGCCTCGCGTGCTGCGCCGGGAACCCCCCGGCACGGACGGCGCGACGGTCTTTGAAAACTCAACAGCATGCGCACCGAGACCGGCTTCGGCCGATCTGGTGTGCGTCCAGGTTCGACCCGCGGTCGAACGCGCTTTCGCGTGTTTGGGCCGCGGCACGAGTCAAGAATAAGTAGTACCCCTGTCATGGTCGAGTGCCCATGTGTATAGGCCTCGAACCACCATGACAACTCTCTTCACGGAGAGTTTGATCCTGGCTCAGGACGAACGCTGGCGGCGTGCCTCATACATGCAAGTGGAGCGACGAACCAGGGTTTACCCTGGGGCAAAGCCGCGAACGGGTGAGTAACACGTGGGTTACCTGCCCCGATGATTGGGACAACCCGAGGAAACTCGGGCTAATACCAAATGTGCTCCTGGTCGTGATGGCCAGGCGGAAAGGAAGCTTCGGCCTCCGCATCGGGATGGGCCCGCGGCCCATTAGCTAGTTGGTGGGGTAATGGCCTACCAAGGCTGCGATGGGTAGCTGGTCTGAGAGGACGATCAGCCACACTGGGACTGAGACACGGCCCAGACTCCTACGGGAGGCAGCAGTAGGGAATCTTGCGCAATGCGCGAAAGCGTGACGCAGCAACGCCGCGTGGGGGAAGAAGGCTTTCGGGTTGTAAACCCCTTTCAGTTGGGACGAAGCTCCGTCGGTGAATAGCCGCCTGGAGTGACGGTACCTTCACAAGAAGCACCGGCTAACTACGTGCCAGCAGCCGCGGTAATACGTAGGGTGCAAGCGTTGTCCGGAATCATTGGGCGTAAAGAGCGTGTAGGCGGCCCGATCAGTCCGCTGTAAAAGTCCAGGGCTCAACCCTGGGAGGCCGGTGGATACTGTCGGGCTAGAGTCCGGAAGAGGCGAGTGGAATTCCTGGTGTAGCGGTGAAATGCGCAGATATCAGGAGGAACACCAATGGCGAAGGCAGCTCGCTGGGACGGTACTGACGCTGAGACGCGAAAGCGTGGGGAGCAAACAGGATTAGATACCCTGGTAGTCCACGCTGTAAACGATGGGCACTAGGTGCGGGAGGTGTCGACTCCTCCCGTGCCGAAGCTAACGCATTAAGTGCCCCGCCTGGGGAGTACGGCCGCAAGGCTAAAACTCAAAGGAATTGACGGGGGCCCGCACAAGCAGCGGAGCATGTGGTTTAATTCGACGCAACGCGAAGAACCTTACCTGGGCTTGACATGTGAGTGACCGCCGTGGAAACACGGTTTCCCTTCGGGGCACTCTCACAGGTGGTGCATGGCTGTCGTCAGCTCGTGTCGTGAGATGTTGGGTTAAGTCCCGCAACGAGCGCAACCCCCGTCGCATGTTGCCAGCATTCAGTTGGGGACTCATGCGAGACTGCCGGTGACAAACCGGAGGAAGGCGGGGATGAGGTCAAGTCATCATGCCCCTTATGTTCAGGGCTACACACGTGCTACATTGGCGCGTACAAAGGGTTGCGATACCGCGAGGTGGAGCGAATCCCTTAAAGCGCGTCTCGGTTCGGATTGCAGGCTGAAACTCGCCTGCATGAAGGCGGAGTTGCTAGTAATCGTGGATCAGCACTGCCACGGTGAATACGTTCCCGGGCCTTGTACACACCGCCCGTCACACCACGGGAGTGAGCAACACCCGAAGCCGGTGGCCTAACCCGCAAGGGAGGGAGCCGTCGACGGTGGGGCTCGTGACTGGGGTGAAGTCGTAACAAGGTAGCCGTAGCGGAAGCTGCGGCTGGATCACCTCCTTTCTAGGGAGCGCCGTAAGGCGCCCCGGCGGAGCCGACGGCCCATTCCGGGCTGCGCGAGCGACCGTCGGGCCTAGCACGTCGACCGAACCTGACCGGCCAGCCGCCGGCGACCGCGCTCCTCTTGAGGTGCGGGGTCGGCGACCCCGGGCATGCTGTTGAGCTTTGAGAGACCGGCGCGAGCCGGGTGCCCGTCGCGCATGCCGCGATCCGGGCACCGTCAACGGCGAGCGTACGCCTCCGGCGATCCTTGAAAACTGCACAGTAGCCACAGCGATCGCGAGCAATCGCGGTCGCATCAACAACGGGTATCACCGAACCATTTCTGGTTCGATCACCGTCAAGATAGTAAGGGCACATGGTGGATGCCTTGGCACTAAGAGTCGATGAAGGGCGTGGACGGCTGCGATAAGCCGCGGTGAGGCGCTGAACAGCCTATGACCCGCGGATTCCCGAATGGGGAAACCCAACGCCGGTAATGCGGCGTTATCCCCGGCTGAACACATAGGCCGGTGGAGGGCAAGCAGGGGAAGTGAAACATCTCAGTACCCTGAGGAAAGGAAATCAACCGAGACTCCCTGAGTAGTGGCGAGCGAAAAGGGATCAGCCCAAACCTGGCGCGTGCAAGCGGCCACGCGTTGCGCGTCAGGGGTTGTAGGGCGCTTGTTCCGGGTCGTGGCCGACCCGGCGGAAGTTACAAATTCGTGTGGTAGTCGAAGCGTGTGGAACCGCGCACCATAGAGGGCAATCGTCCCGTAGACGAAACTGCACGAGCTTCCGTCAAGCGTTCCTGAGTAGGTCCGCACACGTGAAACGCGGACTGAACCTGGGGGGACCACCCTCCAAGGCTAAGTACTCCTTAGTGACCGATAGCGGACTAGTACCGTGAGGGAAAGGTGAAAAGTACCCCGGAAGGGGAGTGAAATAGTACCTGAAACCGCGTGCCTACAAGCGGTGGGAGCAGGCTTGTCCTGTGACCGCGTGCTTTTTGCATAACGAGCCGGCGAGTTACTCGTCTGCGGCAAGGTTAAGCGATGAGCGGAGCCGTAGCGAAAGCGAGTCCTAATAGGGCGACACAGTCGTAGGCGGTAGACCCGAAACTGAGCGAGCTACCCATGGGCAGGCTGAAGCGAGGGTAAGACCTCGTGGAGGGCCGAACCGACCTAGGTTGAAAACTGGGCGGATGACCTGTGGGTCGGAGTGAAAGGCTAATCAAGCTCAGTGATATCTGGTTCTCTCCGAAATATATTTAGGTATAGCCTCGGATAAATTGCGTCGTGGCCGTAGAGCACTGTTTGGACTAGGGGCCCTACCAGGTTACCGAATTCATGCAAACTCCGAAGACCACGACGTCTACTCCGGGAGTCAGTTGCTGGGGGATAAACTTCAGCGTCAAAAGGGAAACAGCCCAGACCGCCAGCTAAGGTCCCCAAGTTCTAGCTAAGTGGTAAACGATGTCTGGATGCATAGACAACCAGGAGGTTGGCTTAGAGGCAGCCACCCTTGAAAGAGTGCGTAACAGCTCACTGGTCAAGTGTTCGGGCGCGGATAATGTAACGGGGCTCAAGCTAGACACCGAAGCTGCGGGTGCGTGAGGACTTCGGTCCGATCGCGCGGTAGGAGAGCGTTCCCACGCCAGCGAAGCGGCGGCGGAAGCCAGCCGTGGAGGCGTGGGAAGTGAGAATGCCGGCATGAGTAACGAAAGAGGGGTGAGAATCCCCTCCACCGATTGTCCAAGGATTCCTGGGTAAAGTTCGTCTTCCCAGGGTTAGTCGGGTCCTAAGGCGAGGCCGAAAGGCGTAGTCGATGGCCAACAGGTTGATATTCCTGTACCGCGTCGAGTCCGTTTGACCGATGGAGGGACGAGGACGGCTAAGGGAACCCAGGCGATGGTCGCCCTGGGGTAAGCGTGTAGGGGTGGTCCTAGGCAAATCCGGGACCGCATAACCTGAGGCGCGATGCCAGCTGGCTTTAGAGCCGGCGAGTCCCTGACGCCATGCCTCCAAGAAAAGCTCCTAGGGAGGACTCGCGCGCCCGTACCAAAACCGACACAGGTGGACAAGTAGAGAATACTAAGGTGATCGAGATAACCATCGTTAAGGAACTCGGCAAAATTGCCCCGTAACTTCGGGAGAAGGGGCGCCCCAGTAGGGCGAAGTCACTTGCTGACGGAACCCGAGGGGGCCGCAGTGAAATGGCTGGAGCGACTGTTTACCAAAAACACAGGTCTCTGCTAAGTCGAAAGACGACGTATAGGGGCTGACGCCTGCCCGGTGCCGGAAGGTTACGTGGAGGTGTTAGGGCTTGACCCGAAGCACTGAAGCTAAGCCCCGGTAAACGGCGGCCGTAACTATAACGGTCCTAAGGTAGCGAAATTCCTTGTCGGGTAAGTTCCGACCTGCACGAATGGCGTAACGACTTCAGCGCTGTCTCAACGATGGGCTCGGTGAAATTGCAGTCTCGGTGAAGATGCCGAGTACCCGCGGCTAGACGGAAAGACCCCGTGAACCTTTACTACAACTTGGTATTGGGATTCGGTGCACTTCGCTCAGGATAGGTGGGAGGCTTTGAAGCACCGGCTGCGGCCGGTGTGGAGCCAACGTTGAGATACCACCCTTGGTGTATTGGATTTCTAACACCGTTCCGTGAATCCGGGCGGTGAACAGTGCCAGGCGGGTAGTTTGACTGGGGCGGTCGCCTCCCAAAATGTAACGGAGGCGCACAAAGGTTCCCTCAGCACGGTTGGAAATCGTGCGTAGAGTGTAAAGGCAGCAAGGGAGCTTGACTGCGAGACCGACAGGTCGAGCAGGTGCGAAAGCAGGTCTTAGTGATCCGGCGGTAGCAAGTGGAAGTGCCGTCGCTCAACGGATAAAAGGTACTCCGGGGATAACAGGCTTATCGGGCCCAAGAGTTCACATCGACGGCCCGGTTTGGCACCTCGATGTCGGCTCGTCGCATCCTGGGGCTGGAGTAGGTCCCAAGGGTTGGGCTGTTCGCCCATTAAAGCGGTACGCGAGCTGGGTTCAGAACGTCGCAAGACAGTTCGGTCCCTATCTGCCGTGGGCGTTGGAGAGTTGAGAGGAGTTGTCCCTAGTACGAGAGGACCGGGATGAACAGACCTCTGGTGTCTCTGTTGTCGTGCCAACGGCATCGCAGATTAGCTACGTCTGGATTGGATAACCGCTGAAAGCATCTAAGCGGGAAGCCAACCTCGAGATGAGCTCTCCCATCCCCTAGAGGGAGTAAGACCCCTGGTAGACCACCAGGTTGATAGGCCAGCTCTGGAAGGGCGGTGACGCCTGCAGGAGACTGGTACTAATGGGTCGAGGGCTTGACGGATAACTTCGTGATGCCCGACCCGTGGCGCTGTGCAGTCTTGAAGGATCGCCGAGGTGGTCTCTCACCACTTCCGGTGGCTATGGCGAGGGGGAAACACCTCTTCCCATTCCGAACAGAGCGGTTAAGCCCCTCAGCGCCGATGGTACTTGGCTCGCAAGGGCCTGGGAGAGTAGGTCGCCGCCGGTTTACTTGAGCGCGAGCCCCGCCCCACGGCGGGGCTCGCTGCTGTTCGCGCCCGGCCGGCGGCGGCGGCGGCGCAGCCGCACCCCATTCGCCGGGACTCCCGAGCCTGCAGAGTCCCGGCGGGGTGCGTGATCTGCCGGTCTGCCTCCCAGCGTCAGCGACGCCCTGCGAGCTCGCGGCTACAGGGCGCCGACCGGACCAGCGGTGTGATGCAGTGCTGCGGACGTGCCAGCACCGTTCCGGGACGCCGCGGCGCGGGTGAGCGCCACGACTGCGTCCGGTGCGGGTGGGACGCGCGCGCGTCGACGAGCTCGTGGGCGTCTTCGAGCGTGCACTCGAGGAGCAGAGCGGCACGAGCGAGATCGACCGCGCGGTGGACGGCGCGGAGTGAGGCCTGCGGGTGTGGGCTGCGCCAGAACACGTGTTCGTATGGTGCGTCGGCCATCGGATGGAACGGCCGGAGCGCGCCGGTGCCGGGTTGCACGCGGGCATCGGTTGGCTCTATGGAGCGCAAAAGCACGCACAATGTTGCAAGCCGGATTGCAGAACGTGTGTTCGTGTTGCGGGGGCCGGAGCGGTCGTCTGGGTGCTGGATCGGGGTGCCGGCGGGTCTGGGTGTAGGCTTGCGCGCCTGGCACCAGCGATGGAGAAGTTCGTCATTCACGGGGGCGCGCCGCTGAGCGGCACGGTCGTGCCCGCCGGCAACAAGAACGGTGCGCTTGCGATTCTCGCCGCCTCGCTGCTGACCGACGCCGAGCTGGTGCTC